>NZ_JAQBOC010000007.1 GCF_028288225.1 Mucilaginibacter sp. | reverse complement strand
TTCACCCTGCCTTTTATGTTAACGTTTTCCACAAAGTTTTTAGTTTTTAACACCCCCCAGACCCCCCATTTCCAACAATAACAATATTTAATAAAAACTATCTTTGGTAATACAAAGGAAAGGGTCTTATATGTCAGCGCAGGGCAACGCCCTGCGTAGCAAATGGTCCGAACGCATCTTGTTTAAACACCATCGCTATAATACAATTCACGCCAACGATTTATCCTTATACTCATCCCCGATATTTACCCTTAACCGCTTCAGCGGGCCCAATTCAGATTCATAAACCTTTTTAACGCCATCGCCCATTGCCGTTTCTACATCATGGATATCGCGTACCATGCGTTGAAAACCTTGCGGCTCAACAGACGCTGCATGATCTGATCCCCACATGGCACGGTCAAGCGTAAAATGGCGCTCAACAAATGTTGCACCTAATGATACTGCCGCAACCGTAGTAGCCAGTCCGGTTTCATGGCCTGAGTATCCAATTGGTAATCCCGGATATTTTTCACCAAGTGTATGGATCATTTTAAGATTTAACTCTTCGGGCCTGCAGGGATATGCTGATGTTGAATGTGCAATTAGCAAAGGATAATTTTCATCAAATGCATTTACCAGGTTAACAGCATCCTCAATTTCTTTATTGGTCGACATTCCTGTCGACAGCATTAATGGTTTGCCGGTTAACAGGATCCTGTTTATCAACGGAAAATCCGTTAATGAAGCCGACGCCAGCTTATACAAAGGCGTATCAAACCGTTCCATAAAATCTACCGCTTCAACATCCCAGGTAGATACAAACCAGTCTATCCCCTGCTTTTTACAATATTGATCAATGGTTGCATATTCTGCTATGCCAAATTCAGTTTTGCGTTTGTAATCGATGTAAGAAATTCTTCCCCAAGGCGTATCGCGCATAATATCCCATTGATCTTTGGGCACACAAATTTCAGGCGTTCTTTTTTGAAATTTAACAGCGCTGGCCTTAGCAGCAACGGCTTCGTCAATTAATTGCTTGGCAATCTCCAATGACCCATTATGGTTTATACCAATCTCAGCAATTATATAACAGGGCTCGCCTAAACCAATTTTTTTACCCGTATTTAAAGCAATAATGTGATTTGCTGCCGATGCAGTTTTTACTTTTTGATGCGATGCGATGATCAGTTCGGCAAATTCTCTGAAACAGCCTTGTCCGCCTTTAGCTTCACACACTATGCCGGCAATGTCTTTTATAAATGAGATAGCATCAGCCGGGCAAGCGGTTAAGCCTGCAAGTTTCATCACTTCCAGATCATTGGTGTCATCACCTATATAAGCCACTTCTTCAGGCTGCAGATTAAGCCGGTTTAAGATCTCTTTAAATACGACAGGCTTATCTTTAACACCAAGGTGAAGCTCTGTGATTTTTAATTTTTCGGCACGTTTAATTAATGATGGCGAGAGCTCTCCGGTAATAATACCGGTTGTTACCCCGGCAAAGTTACGCAGGCGTTCAACGCCCATACCGTCGCGAATATCGAACTTTTTAAATTCTTCCCCGGCTTCGCCATAATAAACACCGCCATCGGTTAATACACCGTCACAATCTGTAAGGAGCAGTTTGATGCGTGAAAGTTTTTCGTTTAACATATTCATCAATGTTTTAAGTTTAATATTTTAAATTGCTGTCCATCCGCCATCAACCACAAGGTTTGCGCCCGTCATATAGGCTGATGCCTCACTGGCCAAAAAAACCAATGCACCCTGGTAGTCGGCGGGACTGGCCATGCGTCCTAATAAAGTTTTAGCAGAATAATTTTGAATGAAAAATTCGTTTTGGGCATTCTCTACCCCGCCCGGCGAAAGCGTATTAACTCTTACGCCCTTATTACCCCAATAGGCGGCTAAAAACCTTGTAAAGTTTACAACAGCGCCCTTGGTAACCGGGTAGACCGGCGATTTATAAAAAGTTTGTTCACCGCATTCATTACGGTAAATGGATTGGTCCGGCCCTACTATTCCGTAGGTTGAGGCAATGTTGATGATGCTGCCACTCCCCCGTTCAGCCATTACGCTTCCAAAAACCTGCGATGCCAGGAAAACGCCCGTAATATTTACATCCAGTGATTTTTTAAACGCATCCAACGGATAGTTTTCAAAGGCAGAAAGCTCTTTTGCCATCCCGGGGTTTTCGAACATATCATTTATGGCAGCATTGTTTACCAATATGTCAATCGATCCGTAACGCGTTAAGATCTGGTCGCGGGCTATCTTTAATGATCTTTCGCTGGTAACATCAACCCTTAAGCCGCCATGCTGCTCACCAAGACTTTCAGCAAAATTTTCAGCACCGCCTTCATCCAGGTCTGCTACTACCACGTTAGCACCTGCGTTGGCCAGTGCTTCGCAATGTTTTTTGCCCAGCAGGCCCAATGCCCCGGTAACAATCGCAGTTTTATTTTCGAGTGAAAACAATTGGTCATTAGTCATTGGTCATTAGTGTCTTTGATCGTTATTATAAGTTTTGACTATACTGTTTTAGGTTTTATATTGTAATTGTCTATTTTGCGAAAAACGGCGTCAATTACATCCCCTTTTAAATATTGTTTGATGTTTCCGCTAAGTATTGCTGCCTTCATAATTGGCATTACATCGCGGTAAGCCGAAAGGGTATAAGCTATATCTTCATCGCTATGGTTGTAACACATGTTGTGAAAGCCGGCCCACAGCACACCCCGTTTTATCATTTCCTGCTGCATCAGGGTTTTAACTTCAAGTCCGTGGCCGGCTTCCGGGGTAAACGTTATCATTGAGCGGCAGTTGTAACCGATACACCGGGTGTAAAGATCCATCCCTGTTTCAATAGCTATTTTGTTGTAGCCGTCCTTCATCAACGCGCCTTTTTCATCCAGGTATTGAGGTACATTTTTATCGCGCAGCTCATTTATAGTAGCGATGCAAGCCGCCAGCGATAATGCCTCGCCGCCAAAAGTTGTATAACTAAACACTTCCAAATTAAAAAGCTCCATCACATCGGCCCTGCCGGTTAGCAGGGCTATAGGCATCCCGTTTGCACAGGCTTTTGAGTAAACAGCCAGGTCGGCCTTAACATCAAAATATTCCTGTGCTCCGCCTATTGCTATGCGGAAGCCTGTCCACATTTCATCAAAGATCAGCAGGGTACCGTTGGCTTTGCATACTTCAGCCAATTCTTTCAGAAAACCAGGTTTTGGCGCCTCAAAAATAAATGGTTCCAGTATCAGGGCAGCAACGGTTTCATCGAGGGCTGCTTTTATGGCATCAATATCGTTATACTGAAAAGTATAGGTCATGTTCTGGATAGGCTCGGGGACGCCGGCATTGCGGCTGGTGATCCCAATATACCAATCATGCCAACCATGATATCCGCAGCAAAACACTTTGTCGCGGCGCGTAAAAGCACGCGCCACCCGGATAGCCGCCGAGCAAACATCGGCCCCGGTTTTGGAGATCTTTACGGCTTCGGCATTGGGAATAACCTGTTGGATCAGTTCAGATAGCTCAACCTCAAGCGGGTGCATTAGCGAGAATGTGATCCCATCGCTTAATTGTTTTTTTATAGCTTCATCAACAGCAGGATAAGCATAGCCTAAAGATATCGGGCCAATAGCCGAGTTAAAATCAATGTATTCGTTACCGTCAGCATCCCAAACGTGCGAGCCTTGTCCTCTTTGGATATATTTAGGGGCAACGCCATTGGTAAATTGGCCGGGACCTTTTGCCAGTGTTTGGGTAACCGGTTTCTGAACTTTTAATGCGCGTTCATACAAACCGTTTGATTTGGTTATTTCCGGGTAATCGGGGTTAAATTTTATCGAATTTGGCATGATATTCTTATTTCTTTATTATTCAATTATTCAGCAAATTGAGGGACAGCAATCTCCGGCTGCTTGTAAAAGGTTTTGTATCCTAATATTTTTTCGGCTACCTGTTTACCTGTAAAACCCTCATATTCCAAAACATTAGGAAGTAATGACGGCTTAAACCATCTTTCATTTAAGGCAAATGGTAGGATATTGGCTGTAAGTCCGTGTTTAAGCAATACTTCAGCAACTATGCTGTATAAACCGCCGGTAAGGAAATGATCTTCCAGTGTTACGGTTAAGCTGCTGTTTCGGGTAACCTCCAGTATTACACGTTCATCTACCGGTTTAAGGCTGCGCAGGTTAACAAGGCCAACGGACAGCCCTTCATTTTTAAGCATTTCAACCGCTATAAGCGCCTGCTCAAACAGTAGTCCATAGGTTAAAATGGTCACATCGTCGCCGGTTGAAATTATTTCTGCATTTCCCCACTCAAAAGAAGTATGGACATAATCTGTTTTTCGGGTATTGATCCGTACGTACGAGGGACTAGGGTGGTCCCAGATCTGCGGTAGCATTTTTACCAGGTCGTCCTCATCTGCCGGGGCAAAAACGGTCATATTTGGGATGCCGCGCATCAGGGAAATATCTTCGAGCGCCTGGTGGGTAGGGCCGTTACCATCTGATAAAAAGCCGGGAATAAAGCTGCTTAGCTTAACCGGGAGATTGGGAATGCCTGTATCGGTACGGATAAATTCAAATGCCCGCATTGATAAAAACGAGGCCAGCGCATGTACCACAGGGATCCGGCCACGCAGGGCGAGGCCCGCTGCCGCGCTTATCATGGTTTGCTCAGTTATCCCGGTATCAATAAAACGGCCCCCCAATTTGGCGGGAATATTCCTTACCAATGCACGATTCTCTGCCGTCATCACAATAAAGCGGTCGTCTGATAAAGCTATCTCTGTTAATAATTCCTCGTAAGTCATATTACCTTACCACTAAAGTTTCTGATGTTAATTGTGTTAAGTGTTCGCCGTGCAGTTCCTTAAGCAGGCTATCCACTTCCATTGCATTAAAATTGCAAAACCACCTGTCGGCACGGCGTTCAATACTTGGCAACCCTTTACCGCGAATGGTGTCGGCAATTACTACATTAAGCTTGCCTGGTTGAAACGGATAAGCCGAAAATGCCTCATGCAGCGCATCGAAATCATGCCCGTTTATTCTTTTAACCGCGGCACCAAATGCGGTAAACTTATCATGTAACGGCTCAAGCGGGATCAGGTCTTCGGTGGCCATATTGGCCTGGAACTGGTTACGGTCAACCACGAAGATCAAATTGTCAAGCTTATAAGCATTCGCTACCAGCACAGCTTCCCAGCAGGTGCCTTCATTTAGCTCACCATCGCCCATAATACAAACCACTTTGTTTGTGCTGCCTTTTATTTTCAGATCCATTGCCACACCAATTGCTACAGAAGGCAAATGACCCAATGAACCGGAATGAAATTCGATGCCGGGAATTTTGGTATTAGGGTGCCAGTAAATATTATCTGTTACTGATAAATGATTTTTTAAACGATCTGGATCCAATAAGCCAAGCTCCGCAAATGTTCCGTACAAGGCCGGCACATCATGGCCTTTCGACAGGAACAGGTAATCGCGGTTGGGATCATCAAGGTTATTTTTATTGATGTTTAGGAATTCGGAATACAGGTAAACAATCAGGTCTGCCGCTGATAATGAAGCGCCCACAAAACATCCGCCATCTGTTGACATTTTTATAATATGCTCCCTCACTTTTAAAGCAGTGACCTCAAGCTGGTTAATTGGTATGGCTACACTTTGCATTAATATATTTTTAAACTCTTGTTAGCTAATGGTTAGTTTGGTTTGTCCCGGTGAAATTGTCGTTAGTTCACCCAGGTGATTACGGTACCAGTTTACACCGGCATATTGTGCATTAATGTTATAGAGCTCCGGCTTTTCGGCAAGCAGGTTTAAAATATCCCGGCAGGAAAAACGCGGATTTACGGGATATAATTCTTCATAAACCCGTTTTATAAATTGGTAATCGGCTTCATAATCAATAGTAAAACGGTGCGACATGGAGAGATCTTTACCCGTGTTCCAAAGCAAATTGCCCATGCTGAACTTTTCGGGATTTTCCCATATATAAGGTGTTGTGTGTTCAAGCTCCAAAGGCCTTTGGGCTTCCTTCCATGTTTTTTCAAGACACTCAATAGTCATTATTTCCACATCGTTCCCATCCGGAAATGTTGCCGGGTGCAAATTGCTCACGTAATCATATTTACCGGGATTGGTAAAATAAAGCTCAAGCACATCATCAATAATATTCGGATCAATGAGCGGACAATCTGATGGGATCTTAACTACGTGATCAGCATTAAAAAGTGTAGCTGCCCGATAATGGCGATCAAGTAAATTATTCAAACTCCCGCGGTAACAGGCCACGCCCATTTTTAAGGATTCACTTTCTATCACATCGTCCGCTGCTTCGCCGGATGCAGCAACTATTAACTGCACTTTATGACGGATCATTTTCAAACGCTCAACCATCCGGTATAAAAGGCTTTTACCTAAAATGGGTAGCATCACCTTTCCGGGCAGGCGGCTTGATGAAATCCTGGCTTGTATTACTATTACAGTTTTATCTGCCATTGTCAATTCCTTTATAATTGGTTATCAGGCGCATTGTACTTCAAGATCCTTAACATATTCAGGCTGTAATCTAAATTCTGCCAGGAAATTTTCTTTTTTACCCTCAAATTCTACATAGCTGCTGCATACCTGCGCAATATTTTTTGCAGAGATCCCACCGTTTTGGATAGGCGCCAAACGTATTAATTCATCTACATTAAAATAAGAATGCACCTTTTTGCCAAGGGCAATGCCTGTGTACACAACAGTTGAATATTGCGTTATCAGCTCGCTGCAGTTTGCTATCATGTGGTTAGTGTTCCCGCTATGGTATACCATTGTTCCGGCAGGCGCATATTTACGGATCTCTGCTTCGGCACGGTCAAGCTTCTCATTGGGATGCAGCTTAAAAAGCATTTTCCTGCCGGCAGCTATTTTTACCGCATGTTTTATAAAAGCAATCCTGTTTTCGAATTTATAAGTTTCGCGCATATCAGAAGTTGCCACCATTACATAATCCCGAAAAGGGAAATCGTTTTCTAAAAACTGCAGGTGGTTATCATAATTGGGGATGCCGGTAACAATTAATTTCCCGGCGCCGGTGCCGTTTTTTGCAAAGTATTTTTTGTAGCCTTTGGAGGCAGCACAATAAATATCGCAAATATTGGTAGACCCATTTAACGAGGTATCGCCGGTAAAATATGGGGGTAAGCCAAGGGCTTTTACCATGCCGGTTAAAAAGGTGCGTTTATCAATCATTCCCTCCTGCACCCAAATGGTTTTTGTTTGCTTAAATTTATCAGCTATAACCATATCGGTACAATAAACCACCAGGTCGTACTTGTTTTTATTGCCTCCATAATCAATCTGCAAACCATGCAGCTGCAGGTAATTTTCAGACTTTGCCCTGAACTGTCCTTTCAATACAGTTCCATCGGCCAGCGGCGTATATTTTACGATAGCTTTTAAAAAAGCCGAATTAGGAAATAGCTGACTAAACCAGCAATCATAATCTTCCAGATGCTTCGAGATCTGGTGCATCTGTGTTGTTTGATTGATGGAACCAGTGATAAATAAGATCTTTTTCCTCATTACGATGGCCTTATAAAGATTAAAACTAAGCATTAGGTTTTGGCTTTTTCCGGCTGGCAAAAAGGGTAATATTTAGTTAATTCTTTTTTAATATGACATTGAGAAAGCAGCTTGCCAGGGCACATTAACCATTTGAGACTTAATCATTTTTAAATAAAAAGTTTAAACTAATTGAACATTTAAAAGCATAATAATATTTTTATAGCCCATGCCAGCAACTTTACCCCTAAGAAAGATCAGGATAGTACAGCTTACCGCTGTAATTTTCTTTACAGTATCCGGCGGTCCCTACGGACTGGAGCCTTTAATAACGTATGCCGGCGAGCATGGCGCCCTGCTGTTATTATTAGTAACCCCTTTAATGTGGGATGTGCCCGCAATTTTTACCGTACTTGAGCTTAATAGCATGATGCCTGTCACCGGCGGCTATTACAAATGGGTAAAGCATGCTTTAGGGAACCGCTGGGGTTTTTTTGAGGGTTGGTGGACCTGGCTTTATACCTTTGTTGACCTTGCAATTTACCCCGGCTTATTTGTGCTTTATGCATCTTATTTTTTCCCGGTATTGGCTGGGTACCGCATCCCGATATGTTTATGCGTTGTGTGGGCGTCGGCCGGGTTAAATATATTGGGGATTGTGCCTGTAGGCAAAACCGCGCTGTTTTTGGGTGCTATTGTGCTTGCTCCGTTTATTATATTGTTTACACTTTTTTTTGTTCATCACGCAGGCAGCATCAGCATTCCTTCACCCTCATTAAAAGGGATTCCATTTTCGTCGCTGGGGATGGCTTTATACACCGTAATGTGGAACTGCCTTGGCTGGGATAATGTAACCACTTACGCCGGGGAAGTTGAAAAGCCGGTAAGATCATACCTGGTATCTGTATTTTCGGCATTTGCGCTGGTAATTGTACTTTATTTTTTAGTGATCCTTGTTGCACAGCAAACAGGAATAAATAATAGCATATTGGAGGACAAGGGCTTCCCGGCCGTTGCCGAAATTATAAGCGGCAAATGGCTTGGCGGTTTAATTGCATTCGGTGGCATGGCCAGCAGCCTGGGGATCTATGCGGCTGTGCTGCTTTCGGTATCCCGTGTGCCAAAAGTTATGGCCGATGATGACCTTTTACCCAAAGGTTTAAACCGGCTGCATTCCCGGTTTCAAACACCGTATATATCTATCATTGTTTGTTCGCTGATTGTTAGCCTGATGATATTATGGCCCTTTGCCGACCTGCTGATTATTGATGTTACAGTTTATGGTGCGGGTCTTTCGCTTGAATATATCACCCTGATCAAACTCCGGATCGCAGATCCCGATGCTAACAGGCCTTTTAAAATACCGTTGGGCGTACCCGGTCTTTGTTTAATGATCATGCTGCCGGTAACCATTTATTTTGTTGCCCTGGCAGGGGCCTTTTCATCGCAGGAGCATGCAGTTTGGGCAGCAGTTTTTGCCATTACCGCCCTCTCAAGCGCCGAATTGGTATGGCGTTTAATTGTATGGAAAAAGCCGCATCATAAAAATGGGCAATCGTTAATCTCTGGATAGGCGCAAAAAGTTCATGCCTCAGTACGTAGTGGGTTTCTCTAATTATATGATTTCAAGGCTTTATCAGGTTGATTTAATTTTTACGTACTATTGTATATGGCTTTAGAAAAACGATTTTCAGAGGTTATTAGTCTTATTAAACAATCCAGGCTTGCGGCTTTTAAAGTGATAAATGTAGCGCTTATAGATTTGTACTGGCAAGTTGGAGAGTATATAAGTAAAAGAATAGAAACAGAAAAATGGGGCAAATCGATTGTTAAAAAGCTTGCGTTTTTCATTGAACAAACTGAACCTGAAATCAAAGGATTTTCAGACAAAAACTTGTGGCGGATGAAGCAGTTCTACGATACATATAAAAATCATCAAGAACTCTCGGCACTGCTGAGAGAAATCAGTTGGACTAATAATCTTACTATTTTAAGCCGGGCTAAATCGATTGAAGAAAAGGAATTCTATCTGCGGATATGTGCCAAAGAAAAATATAGTTCAAGAGAGTTGGAGAGGCAAATTGATAGTGGAGTATTCGAAAGAATAATGATCGGCAATGAAAAACTCCCGGCAGTGATGAGAGAATTTGAGCCTGATATTTCAAATACCTTTAAGGATAGCTATGTTTTTGAATTTTTAAATTTACCCGAATTACATAACGAAAGTCAATTACAAAAGGCATTGGTTGCCCAAATGAAGAGCTTTATATTGGAGTTAGGTAAGGATTTTTTATTTATGAGTGAAGAATATAGGATACAGGTTGGCAATAGTGATTTTATGATTGATCTGTTATTCTACCATCGTAGCTTACAGTGCTTAATCGCTTTTGAGTTGAAAACAACGAAATTTAAACCTGAACATTTAGGACAGTTAAACTTTTACCTTGAAGCTTTAGACCGTGATGTAAAAAAGAAACGCGAAAATCCATCTATTGGTATATTACTCTGCAAAAATAAAGACAATGAAGTAGTAGAATATGCATTAAGCAGAAATCTTTCATCCGCAATGGTTGCAGAATACCAAACCTTTCTGCCAAATAAAAAATTGCTGCAACAAAAACTACATGAAATTTTTGAAAATACAAGTGATACCGAATTCAGTAATAATGTTAATTAGTATAATTGAATCACGCTCAGTAACTATAAAAAGCAAATGGAATAATATTATATTAAATCTATAGAACTTGTAGTAATTAATTTATTTTTCTATATTTGTCCCGGAGCAGATGATAGGATCTATCCAATACAACACGGGGAGCTGGTCGGCAGCACTTGATGGTTCGATCCCGTCCCCTGTATCTCTCTCATCATAATTTAGGTTTATAATTGGTTAGAATGAGTTCCTGCCCATCAGGAGCTCTTCTTTTTTAATTTACGGAATGGTAAATGTCTACTCCGTCCAGCGCTGGTATATCCCTGCTATATTTTTTCCGGTAGTCCTGCGGGGTAAGGCCGGTAATCTTCTTAAACACTTCGCGAAAGGTTTTTATATCGTTGTAGCCGGCGTCATACATCAATAAATTAATATTTTGTGCACCCTTTTCCAGCGCCTTTTTTGCCGACTCAATTTTAACCCTTTGCAAGTATTCAAAAGGGGTGTTTTGCGTGGCTTTTTTAAAGCGCCTTATAAAATTGCGCTTGCTCATATTGGTATGATCAGCAATTTCATCAATGTTTAGCTGTTGGTGGTGGTTTTGTTCAATGTAGTGCTGGGCCTTCAATATGTCATCATCATTATGCTGGTGCTGCCCTTTAAACACCGCGAAATGCGATTGGCTGGTGCGGTCCATATCAAGGCTGAACATTTTACTTGCCCAGATCCCAACTTCCCTACCGCAAAATTTGTCGATAAGATACAGTACCAGGTTTAAGGATGAGAATGCCCCGCCGCTGGTATAAATGCCCCTGTCATCAGTTATTACCATATCTGATAAAAAATTCACATCGGGGTACCTGCTCATAATGTCTTCCTTATCAAACCAATGCGAGGTACATGACCGTCCGTTCAGCAAACCGGCTTCGGCCAAAAAATAACTGCCCGAACATAAACTGGCCACTTCAGTCCCCTTTTTATTCATGTCGGTCACCCAGTTAATAAGCGTTTGATGCTTTTGCGGGATAACGCCGCGGTCGCCATAAAATGCGGGGACGATAATAAGTCCGGGGTTTTTCAGATCAGTAATTGAGCTATAACCAACGTAAGGCTCGGGGTTCCGCAAAAATTGGTTTTCTGCCTTTTCACCAACCAGCATTATTTTAAAAGGAAGCGGTTTGCCCGATTCATGAAAAAGACGGTTGGTATGTATCAGCATATCCATTGCCCCCGAAACCGTGGAAAACACGGCATCTTCATGTATTAATATCGCAATTTCTTTCATGGCTTATAAAAGTAACTCAAATATAATAAATGCGTTTGGCATAAAAAGCAACTATACGGGTGAGATTTGACAACCTTTAAAAAGCTGTCAAATCTAAACCTGCCGGCATGAAGTCAATTTTTAAGCGATGCTCAATGCATTTTGCGCATATGCACGGCATTTTATAACTTCCTTAACAGCATCGGAGCCTTCAGGTATTTTATACTCAAGCTCTATTGTTGCCGGAAATTTGTATTTTTTCTTTTTCATTAATGCCAGTACTTCTTTAATCGGGGTATCGCCCTGTCCCCATGGCATATTAGCGCCATCATGAAACTTGCGGTCTTTAATATGCATGCTTACAATCCTGTCGCTATTTTTAAGGATAAAATCAACAGGGCTGCTGCTGGTGCCAGCCACGTAATGCCCAATATCCAGGTTAATAGCGTTGTAATCCGACTGCCTTAATGCAGTATCCCATAAGGTAGGCGTTGCTTGGGTGTGGGCATGATAGCCGACATACATTTTGTGCTCGGCGGCTTTATCGCCCAGGCGTTGAGTTAGCTCATCATCCTCTGGCAGCTCAACGGTAACATGGTTACAGCCAAGTGCTTTGCCGGCGTTAAAGGCATAGTTAATTTCGGCATCCGTATTTTTTGCACCCAATGCATTTGGCTTCCAGGCATATATCTTCACGCCCGCATCATTATACATTTTGCGCAGCTCAATAAATTTATCCATTGGGGCATTCATGCGCCAGTCGGCAATTTTAGCTGCAGAATCTGCACTGTGGTCCCACTTTGGTGCACCGGCATATGCTTCGGCGGCATCACCCATCATTTCAATCGCGTTAATGTTGCAATCTTTGCAGTATTGTAATAATTGTTCGGCACTGCCGGGCATGCTTCTGAATGAGTAGGTAATAACCCCTATCTGCACACCATTGATCATTGAATTGGGTTTGCCATCTTCAAAAATTGAACTTGCAAACGAGGCTTTCGAGGCAAGGGCCATACCTGCTGCGGCAAGGATCCCGGTGCCAATAAACTGCCGCCTGGAAACGTTTTGTTTTTTCATGCTGATTAAACTTAATAGGAAGGAATAATTGGTTGTTTATAATTGGTAATCAAATGTAAAAAAAATCATTAACAGGCAAAGCCTGCGTTAGTAACGATTTTGTTCTTATTGACGGCTGAAACCGGGAAACGTTACAAAAAGAGGAAAAATAAACTTTCACAATATTTTGAAAGTTCCGTAACATTAGTATATTTGTATATGGAATTACCTGAAGCAAAGCAAAAGTTTATTGAGGCGTGGGGAAAGCTAGGTTCTGAATGGGGTATAAACCGTACTATGGCCCAGGTACATGCCCTGTTGCTGATCACTCCCGATGCCTTAACTACCGAAGAGATCATGGAATCGCTCAGTATTTCGCGCGGTAATGCCAACATGACCCTGCGCGACCTTATAGGATGGGGATTAGTTGAGAAACAGCATAGACCCGGCGAACGCAAGGAATACTTTTTTGCCGAAAAAGATACCTGGACCATTGCCCGACAGGTTGCCAAAGAGCGCCGAAAAAGGGAGCTCGACCCGGTAATTAAGATCCTGGATGAGCTGTCAAAAATAAAGGGGGATGTTAAGGACCCTGCATATAAAACCTTCAATAAATCGGTAACGGATATAAACAAGCTGGCAAAAAATGTTGACAAAACATTGGAAACCATGCTTAAAGCCGACGAAAGCTGGTTTTGGGGTTCAATTTTAAAGATCTTTAAGTAGATTTTTTTGTGCTAATTTATTTCAATAATTACTGAAAATTCAATTTTGATAATTATAATATACCTTAAACTAAAGCAATGAACAAAATTCTTACTCCTAAACTAAAAGGTTTCCTGGTTCCCAATATTTTCGCGATAGCAACAATCGGTACCACTAAATATACCGCATTAACAAGTTCGGGTATTTTGATTTTTTCGGAGTTTATAATTGTTCCAATTTTAATGGGAATAATAAGCGCCTGGTTCTGGAAAGATCTGGAGCTTCCAGGAAGAAAGCTATCCCTCTACTCTATTTACAATACCTTCCTGGCGATCCTTTTCAGCTTTCTGTTTTTAAGCGAAGGGGTTATTTGCCTCCTTATTGTATCGCCGCTTATTTTCGGGTTTCTTATTCTCGGCGCTTTTATGGGTCGAACAATGTTTGAAAAGAACAATCAAAAATTAAACGCAAGTATCATAGTCCTACTATTATTTGTCTTTATTACCGATTCGCTTTCAACACATCATTATGAAAATATGGTATCAGATACTATTATTGTAAATGCTACGCCGGATAAAGTATGGAAAAATGTGGTTGCATTTAAAAGAATAAAACAATCTGATACCTACTGGCTGTTTCGCATCGGGATGCCAAGCCCCATTGAATCAACGGTAACGGGCTATTATAAAGGTGCGGGCCGTAAATGCATCTTTAGCAATGGTTATGTGTTTGATGAAAGGATAGCTACCTATGAGCCGGGCGTAAACCTTACATTTGATGTTACCCACCAGCCCCGTGATCCCGAAATTATGAATCATATTGATATTATCCGCGGACAGTTTTTATTAAAAGATAATGGCAATGGTACCACAACCCTTGTTGGCAACAGCTGGTACAAACTCTATGTTTTCCCAACCTGGTATTATGATATCTGGGCCGAAAGCATAACCCGTAATGTACACTTAAGGGTAATGGAACACATAAAAGAACTCAGCGAAAATAACTGACGTGTTTCCGTTTATCATAAAATATTTGGGCTTTTTAAAAGTTGTACCATTGTTGCCTCACCTGTTTGACGCACAGCTTAGGTTATGGGCATTGGTAAGCTCTTCGTTGGTTCCGCGGTGCCTGGACGATATCGAAGCCGAAGTTTTAACATGGCCCGGAACAACTAAAATTCTTCACAAGTATGGCGGCACCCAGTTTAATTATAAAGGGAAAGAAATGGGGCATATCCATAGTAATGGACTGCTGGACATGCTACTTAGCCTTAAAATAAAAGAGCAATACCTTTCAGAAGGCAGAGTATCGGATCATCATACCTTTAGAAATTCCGGCTGGATCAGCTTTTATATCAGGAATTTTGGTGATGCTGATTACGCATTGAAACTGTTAAAGACCGCTTATTTAAAAATCGGATCCCGGCAGTAATCAAATAAATAGCATTATTTATATATTTGCACCGTTGGGCCATACCTGCCCGTCAGTTATTTAAATTCCCTTATGGTGTAATGGTAGCACTTCTGATTCTGGTTCAGACAATCGTGGTTCGAGTCCATGTAAGGGAACAAAATTTAAAGGGCGATTCGAATCCTGCTCTGCGTACAATTTGATTTACCGTATGTTCAACGCATGTTGGGCATACGGTTTTTTTGTTGCTTTCCGGAAACCCATGCGGCAAAAAGGATTAATCCAAAAATAAAACCGGTAAAACGGGTTAATTTATGGAAATCTGTTCCAATAAATCAAGGGGGTGCAATTCAAATTCATCCTGCTGGGCGGCCAGCAGGATGAATTTGAATTGTACCCGATGAAGGCTTTTTAGAAGATTTATGATAGTTATCGGACGACCTGTCAAAAAAACTTTAAAAATATTTATTTAGCGGCTAGCTGGTTGGCGTAATCAACCGCAGCTTTCACATCCTTCAAATTATTATCCATATTGTGTTCACACTCCACTTCTATTATACCATTGAAACGCTGACGTTTTAATTCCTTTACTATACCAGCAAAATCAATAATTCCTTTGCCGGGAATTACGTCGTTATGTGCCTGATCAACGTCTTTTAGGTGCATGCCTATAATGTGGCCTTCTAAAATCTTAAGACACTTAACCGGATCAAGTCCGCTGTTTGTCCAATGTCCTATATCTGCGCAGGCACCAATATTCGGATGTCCTTTAGCAATGGCCAGCACAGAATCCGGATGCCAGTAGGGGCTTGGTTTTATATGATCATGGATGGCTATTTTTATATGATAAACTCCCGCCAGGCTATCAATCATGTCCCATTGTCTTCTACCTGGCTCGCACACCAGGTATTGCAGATTGAGTTCATGGGCAAGCTCAAAATATTTTTTCCAGCCTTCCCTGTTATCAGATCCGCCTGCATACATAGACGCCATTACCAGGCGTTTTTCATGAAGCATTGTCTTCATTAAAGCGACGCTCTTTTTATCCAGGCCATCCATGGTAATATCTCCAAAACCCTCACCCAATTTGTGAAAAGAAAACCCCTCGATATATTTTACACCACAACTGTCTGCCATATCCAGCGACTTTTTAAATGAATGGTGGTTAAATGAATATAATGCAACGCCCATTTTAAAACCGGCAGATGAAAATGGATTGCCTGGTTTATCCGCAGTAACCGGTTGAAACCTGAAAGCCATTATAGCTGCTGCAAACAAAACTAAAAATGGAATGAATTTGATATTTCTTTTCATGAATTTGATTTAATAATTATAGTTAAAACAGCCATTACCCGTCCAATCACAGAGGTACGCAACAGCTTATTTGATATCCTTGTTTATTGAATTTATTCATTTATCAGGCAAGGTAAAGGCAACATATGCATCACTTGATTTGCCACCCCATTTTGACCCGCCGCAGGCAATTACAATATACTGTTTACCATCAACTTCATAAACAGCTGGCGTAGCAACTCCGGGCGCAGGAAGTTCTGTTTCCCATACAGTTTTCCCGGTTTTCTTATTTATCGCCCTAAACTTGCCATCAGCCGATGCACCGATGAAGATCAACCCACCGGCTGTTACCACTGGACCACCATAATTCTCACGCCCGGTGGCAGGGACTCCTTTCTTCTTCAATTCTTCAAACTCTCCGAATGGTACCTGCCATTGATATTTTCCGGTGTTAAGATCAATTGCACTGATGGTACCCCAGGGCGGGCTAAGGGCAGGATAACCTTCTTTAGTAAGGAATTTGTTGTAGCCGGTAAAGCTATATGAAGGCCGTGATTTATTATTATTTTTGATCGCAGTTCCTGTATAGAGTTTCTCCTGTTCGGATTTCAAATTCAAAACAAATGAGCCAATAGCCGTTTTTTCAGCTTTACTTAGCTGAGCAAATCCGGGCATCATCCTTCGCCCGGTAGATAACAGTTCGCTGAATTGGGCAAATCTATATTTCTTCTCCACACCCATCAATGATGGATAATCTCCGGAACCCAAACGTTCCGGCCCATGACATCCCATACAATTTTTGTGGTACAGCACCACACCTGCCTGGAGATTGGACATCGATTTTTTATTATCCGACTTTTCTTTGACCAGGTTTAATACCCAGGCCATTTCATTTGCATTTACATAAAGTATGTTTGTTTCCGGATCAACAGCCGGACCGCCCCACTCACCCCCGCCGTCATATCCGGGTAAAATGATAGTTCCTTTTTCTGTTGGCGGCGTAAAAATCCCCTGCGACCGGTAAGTTTTAAAACGCCTTTTTACATCCTGGTAAGAGGAATCACCAACTACCGAGTTCAAATCCTTTTCGGTCATGATCTGTCTTACAAAAGGTTTAGGTAAAACAGGAAACGGTTGCGTCGCATTTAATTTCTCCCCTAACGCTGCGTTATTTGTCGGGACAGGTCTCTCTATTATTGGAAAAAGAGGTTTCCCGGTTGCGCGATCAAAAACAAAAACAAAACCGGATTTGGTCGTTTGCACAACGGCATCGATTTGCTTTCCGTTCCTCGGAATAGTGACAAGAACCGGTGTGCTGGATATATCCATATCCCATACATCATGATGCACTGTTTGAAAATGCCATTTCAGTTTTCCTGTGGCTGCGTCCAGCGCCAGCAGACAGTTTCCAAATAAGCCTTTTCCCCAACGATCTCCGCCATAAAAGTCATTTGTAGGGCTACCTACCCCGGCAAATATGAGTCCTCTTTTACTATCAAGGCTAAATCCTGCCCAGGCATTGGTTGATCCCATTCGCTTGTATGCAGTTTTATCATCCCAGGTCGAATATCCAGCTTCTCCCGGGTATGGAATGGTGTGAAAGATCCACTTTTGCTTTCCTGTTCTTACATCAAAGCCGCGGATATGCCCGGGCGTTGTTTCACTTACCAAACCACTGGTGATGAACAGGTTTTTGTAGATAATCACTGGCGAAGTCGGCGAAATGGACACACCCTTTGGGTCTCTGCCAAGCCCCATCCTCAGATCCACGCCACCGTTTACTCCGAAACTGGGAATAAGTTTACCTGTTTCTGCATTTACAGCGAACGCAATTGGACCAACTGTATAAATTATCCGCCTGTCATCTCCATCTGCCCAGTAGGCTACACCCCTGTTCATATTGATACTCTTTCTGGCCCATGTTTTATTGCCACCGGTATCGGCAGGATCGAAATGCCATTTTTCTTTGCCGGTAGCAGCATCAATGGCGAAAAGCTTGAGACGCGGAGACACACCAAACAAAGTATTATTCACGATGATCGGGTTACTTTCCATCGGGCCATATTTAGATCGGTCCTCGTTTTCGGAATGGTACACCCAGGCGACCTTTAGCTGATTAACGTTCGTTGTGTCGACCTGTTTAAGATCCGAATATTTGTTATTGTTGCCGTTGCCACCATAAATCTTCCAGTCAGCATACTCCCGTTGCGCGAGATACATTGCTGAAGTTAAAATTGCAGTTGAAACAATTCCCGCTAACAATAATTTGGTTCTTTTAATTACCATTTTGATATAAATTATTATCAATAACACCTATCATTTTCTTCAGAGAGGCATTAGTTTTTTAGCGATTGATCTATTAAATGCGAATTAAAATGAAACCCACGTCCGAACCAATCACTATTTTTCCATAATTCAAAATTGGAAAGCATTTAAATGATGTTTTCCGGTTTTTTACACTGATATAAAAAGTAAACGGAATGTTAATATTAAAGGGCAGGCCTAATCTTAATTTATTGATTTTACCTTATCATTGAAATATTTTATTTCGTAGATAATTGATGAAAGATTACTGGGCTTTTCCTCCGCATCACGTTCTATCATGAAATAACCTTTATAGTTTTGTCGTTTTAATTCTCTGAATACACCCGAAAAATCGACAACACCTTTACCAATCGGAACATCCTTAAGTGCTGGATCATTAAAAGCTGCAATGTCTTTGAGATGAATTCCAATGATATGGCCCTGCAGTTTTTTCAGGCCCTCAACCGGGTCAATACCACTTTTCGGCCAATGTCCCAGGTCCGGGCAAGCGCCAAAATTGTGATGGCCTTTTAGAGCAGCCAATACGGAATCAGGGCTCCAGTAGTTACTAACCCCCTTCCAGTGGTTATGAATAGCCACTTTCAATTTATAAACACCTGCGAGACTATCAACCATGTCCCACATTTTAATAGCTGGTTCTGCCGTCACATATTCTACATTTAGCTGCTTTGCCAGCTTGAATTGCTTTTCCCATTCTGTTTTATTATTCCCTCCTGTCAGATAGATGGAAGTCATCCTGACCTTTTTGCTATTAAGGTGTTCTTTAATCTTTTCAATGCCGGCTGCCGAAAGCTGCATAATCATTGAATCCTTTAGCTCTGGGCCTGCATCAGCGAACGAAAATCCTTCAACATATTTAACACCCGCACTATCAGCGAGATCTAATTGTTTAGGAAAGGAAAAAGTATGAAAGGCATATAAAGCGACGCCCAGTTTCCAGTGCTGTTCCACCTCTTTACTTTTCTTTTTTATCTTAAAAAAGGAGCTATTTGTATTAGAAGTACAGACATTAATTTTCGGCCGGTTCTTGTGATTTGCATTGTCCGAATGGTTAATAAAAAGAAAATACGATAAAATCAGTAGTGATAAACTCTTCATTATTAGGTTTTTTACTTAGAATAATAACTTATTCAAATATAACAGGTGGCTTAAATTCAAAAAAACACACCATTTGCTATTTCCGATACAATATTTACATTTACACCAGGGTATTTTTTAAAAAAAGAATGAAAAAGATCTTACGGGAACTTACTAAATCCGAAAATTCAAGTTATATCGTCAAAGAAGAGATTACAACTCAGTTCGCCGCGCCGTTTCACTTCCATCAGGGTTATGAATTTACCTATATTGTTAAAGGACATGGTAAGTTTTATGGTGGTGATAGCCTATTGAATTTTACAGGGGGCGATTTATACTTATTTGGGATAGGTTTTCCTCATTATTTTATAAATGATAAATCTTTCATAAAATCAGGAGAACTTGCTCATTCTATCGTGATTCAGTTTGACGACGATTTTTTAGGAGGTGACTTTTACCTTCAACCGGAATTTTTGTTAGTAAAAACATTACTAAAAACTGCTCATTTGGGAATAAAAATTACAAACCCAGGTATCCAGTTAAAAAGACTAATGATTGATGCCCCGAAAACCTCGGGTTTGAAGGGTTTGATAAATTTACTACGGATATTAGAAACAGTTGCTTCATTAAAAAAAGAGGAAACTACCACCATCAGCACCGACATATTTGAAAATTCTATAATCACTAAAAAAAAAGCAAACAAATTAGATGAGGTATATAAATATGTATTGGAAAATTTCAAAGAACGGATCACCAGTCAAAAAGCTGCGTCACTTGCATTTATGAATAAATCCGCTTTCTGCCGATATTTTAAACGTCGGACCAATAAGACATTATCGCAGTTTGTGAACCATGTACGCGTGACCCATGCTATTCATTTATTGGCAGAGGAAGATATGAGTATTTCCAAAGTTTGTTTCGAATGCGGCTTTGATAATTTGTCTTATTTTAACAGGCAATTTAAAACAGTTACCGGAAAAACTCCATATGCCTACCGAAAAGAATTTTCGTAAAATCCGATTAACAAAACTATTAAATTTGCCCGGGTGGATGTGGATATTTTTCCCTGATGTCCTGTGTCTATAGTTCATTTAAAATTTAATCGGTGTATTATTGGCCCATTAAAATCATTTAATCTCATTAACCGACTTAACAAGCGTAACATAGCTATATAGACCCTTATCTTTCAAAATTTCAATTAATTCCCCTTTGAAATAATCCATATATTTCCTAAAAATATCATCCTTCAAGCCTTTAGGCGATGTGTTTTTCTTTTTCTCAAATGTATATTCAATTAAAGCAGACAAAGATGACAGCGTGGTAGGAATATCAAAATAAAAACTATCTCCGTTTGTGGAATTAGTTACTAAAAGTATGTTCCTGGTTCTTTGTTTGGGAATTTGAACGTTAACGCTTGCGCTTTTATAACCATCATTATTTAATGAATCCTTTAGCAAAACGATAGAATTTTCATCTAATTTTGAAATTTCAAAGGGGATAAAAATAAAGAATTTAGGCGGAGGATCACCCTCATTCTTTTGTTCAATGATTTGGATCATTACAGGTTCAAGAAAATTTTCGACATACCCAACAGCAAGAACGTGTGCCACTGAGAATTTTTTTGTTTGCCTGGAATATATTTCAAGTAAAACGGCACAAATACCACCCACGGCTCCAAAAAAAACAAACAAATTATCTGGTTTGAGGCTTAAAATATTGTTGTAGCACAGCGCTGCCATGATAGCTGTAACGCAAAGCAGAAATAATTGTATGAATTTTAAAAATTTCATATTTGGGATATGAAGAACTTCAATTGAATTACTACATAAAGCTATATAATAATCTTGTTCATTTTATACATCATGTTTAAATTGTAAAATAACGGGTTATTTGAAATGTCGCTTATCTTTGCCCCATTCAAAGCAGATGACCCGGCATATTACGATAAATGATTTTTTGAAGTTAAGCACACCAGTCGCTTTAATCGATGTGCGCACGCCAGCCGAATTTGAGCAGGGCCATATTCCGGGCGCTTTTAATATTCCATTATTCACAAATGAAGAACGGGTTAAAGTAGGCACAACCTATAAACAGGTAGGTCGTGAGGAAGCGATCTTGCTGGGATTTGACCTTACCGGCTCAAAGTGGTCAGGGTTTATAAAACGGGCGCTTGAAATAGCCCCGGATAAAAAAATTGCGGTTCACTGCTGGCGTGGCGGGATGCGCAGCGGGGCAATGGCATGGGCGCTTGACCTGTACGGCTTTGAGGTATTTATCATCCAGGGCGGATATAAAAACTACCGCAGGTGGGTACTTGAACAATTTGAACAAAAATATAACCTTTGGATCTTGGGCGGCATGACCGGCTCGGGCAAAACCAGGATCCTGCACCAGCTTAAAACTACCGGCCAGCAGGTGATAGACCTTGAAGACCTGGCCCGACACCAGGGTTCATCCTATGGGTCTATGAATAAATTGGTACAACCTACACAGGAACAGTTTGAAAACAATTTTGCAGACCAGTTAAGGCACATGGATAAAGGGCGGAAGATTTGGGTGGAAGACGAAAGTTTAACCATTGGCAAACGCTCTATTCCCAACCCCTTCTGGCACCAGATGCGGGATGCCGTTTTAATTGACCTGAAAGTTGACCGGGAGCAACGGATAAATGCACTTGTACAGGAATATGGTGCATTGGATAAGGATTTTTTGGTGGAATGCACCGGGCGGATCCGCAAGCGCCTTGGACCGGAACAAACCAAATACGCAATTGAAGCCATCAGGGCGAACCAAATGGTCGATTTTATCCGGTTGGTGCTGGTTTACTATGATAAAACTTATCGTGCCGGTTTGCTTAAGCGTAATACCGAACAGGTCTTTTCAGTGGAGCTTGAAAGCACAAACCTTGAAAGCAATGTTGGAAAAATTTTAAATTTCATAACTCATGTTACTGTAAGTGAACAGAGTATCACACCAAATTAATGGATACCACAACAATTAAACTTACCCAATATTCTCACGGTGCAGGCTGCGGCTGCAAAATAAGCCCGGCTATACTTGATAAAATTCTGCATAGTTCAATAATAAATCAACCGGATGCAAGGCTATTGGTTGGTAATGATAAACGGGATGATGCCGCAGTTCTTGATTTGGGCAACGGCACCGCGCTGATCTCTACAACTGATTTCTTTATGCCGATTGTGGATGATGCATATGATTTCGGACGTATTGCATCCGCCAATGCTATTAGTGATGTGTACGCTATGGGTGGCAAGCCTGTGCTCGCCATTGCAATATTAGGCTGGCCGGTAGAAAAACTTCCGCCTGAAGCCGCCCAAAAAGTATTAGCGGGTGCCAGGGCTATTTGTGCCGAAGCAGGTATTACTCTGGCAGGAGGCCACAGCATTGATTGTCCCGAGCCTGTATTTGGTTTAGCTGTGAATGGACTGGTAAATATTCCGCATCTTAAACAAAACTCAACAGCAACAACCGGATGCCGCTTATACCTTACCAAGGCGCTGGGCGTAGGGATCTTGTCTACAGCCCAAAAGCGGGGTGTATTATTGCCTCAAGATGCCGCTATTGCTTTGCAAAGCATGACCACACTGAATAAACCCGGGGAGTTGTTTGGCCAAATGGAGGGCGTTAAAGCGATGACGGATGTAACCGGTTTTGGTTTGCTGGGCCATCTTTCTGAAATGTGCGAAGGCAGCGGATTATCAGCAGTTATCGAGTTTGCAAAAGTTCCGGTTATTGCCTCATTACCAGGCTATCTTTCTCAAAAATGTTTCCCGGGTGGTACACAGCGCAATTGGGCCAGCTATGGTCATAAAGTTAGCGTATTAACTGATGAGCAACGATACATATTGGCCGATCCGCAAACCAGCGGCGGTTTGCTGGTAGCGGTAAGTGAAGAAAGCTGTGAAGTATTTGAGCAGGTATTGCGGGAGCTACAGCTGGGTTTTAACTCATTTGGCTGGCTAAAGCCGCAGGATGACGGGCCATTGATCACTGTTGTCTAACTCTTTTAATTGTTAGCTTGTTGCCTTTTGAAGCTGCAAAACAAAAAATTTTGAGTCGTTTGGAACGGGGTCAAATGATCTTCATTAATGCATCTTATTTTTGAAAAATGCTTTTTTAACTGCTTTTGCAACTGTATTTCTGAATATTGTTTAACAGGCAAACCACTACATTTTTGAGGTCCGTTTTCTGAAAAAGTGCCAATTACCAGGTAATTATTAATAACCCTGCCCGCTGTAGCTAAATACTTTTCAATCTGTTCCCCTTCCGTTAGGAAATGAAAAGTAGCCCGGTCATGCCATAGATCATAATGTTCTTCCGGCTGAAAATCGGCAATATCAGAAACAATCCAGGTCACCGTTTTGCTTTTTTCGCCAAGCCGGTCTTTTACTTTTAGTAAAGCGGCCTCCGATATGTCCAGCACGCTAATATTTGTGAACCCTTCCTGCAACAGGTAATCTACCAATTTACTGTCTCCGCCCCCAATATCAATGATCTTATCCGTTTTCGATAAATTAAAGCCATGGATAAAATCAAGGGATGTTTGAGGGATGGACTGAGTCCAGCTAACCTGTTCAGATTTTTTAGTTTTATATACTTTTTCCCAATGAGCCTTTTTATTTTTTTTCATGGATAATTCATCATCTTTGAAGAATTAAAGGTCCTGATATTTATTTTGAATATGAAAAAAATCTCATTGATAATGTTTTTGTGCTTACTGTTTGTAATACTAACTGCACCTAATACACAGGCGCAAACTTCTCCGGTTGCTATGCCTGCGCTGGGGGTAAGTAACCCGTGGAGTGATGGGCAGTTGCTGGAACCATCCCAATTGGCTGCAGATATTAAAGCAGGAGAAATAAAAACACCTGTTATCTTTAATATTGGCGCGGTAGAAGATATTAAAGGCGCTAAACACATCGGGGCTGTAAACGACGCAGGAAAC
Source organism: Mucilaginibacter sp. (assembly GCF_028288225.1). Lineage (GTDB taxonomy): Bacteria > Bacteroidota > Bacteroidia > Sphingobacteriales > Sphingobacteriaceae > Mucilaginibacter. The sequence goes on along the minus strand of NZ_JAQBOC010000007.1, from coordinate 126,708 downwards.
CTGGAAAAGTAAAAAAATGCTGTAGCTGCCATACCAAAAAACACAGAAATGGTAATTTATTGCGGATGCTGCCCTTTTGCTAAATGCCCCAATCTCAGGCCGGCCTTTACTGAACTAAAAAAACTAGGTTTTACCAATGTAAAACTGCTTAATTTATCAACCAATTTAAAAACAAACTGGATTGCAAAAGGCTATCCTTTAGCTTCTGAATAATCCGGGTTCAATTTCTGCTTAAAAAACCTTAATTATTATCCTATGATTTAGATCTGGGCTGCGCCACCATCAACAAACAATTCAATCCCCGTAACAAAGCTGGAATCATCTGAGGCTAAGAAAAGCGCCACTTTGGCAATCTCTTCAGAGCTGCCTATCCGGCCCATTGGTATTATTGTGGCAAATGAATCTTTAACCTCCTGGGGCACCCCAACAAAAATGCCGGTATCAATTGTACCCGGACTAAGCACATTAATTCTTATTTTTCGTGCTTTGAGCTCAACTGTCCAGGTCCTGGCAAATGAGCGGATAGCGGCTTTACTGGCATTATAAACGCCCATGCCTTCAAATCCTTTTACAGATGCAATTGAGCCGGTCATAATCACCGAAGCGCTGTCAGTTAACAAAGGCAGCGCCTTTTGTACGGTAAACAATGTTCCTTTAACATTTACGTCAAAAGTTTTGGCATAAACTTCTTCTGTAACTGTTCCAATAGGAATACCAAAATCGCCTACGCCCGAACTGGCATAAAGAATATCTATCCGGCCTTTTTCAGCCTTTACCACTTCATACAAATGGTCAAGGTCCGCAAGGTTGGCTGAATCAGCCCTAACTCCGGTGATATTCCGGCCTATTTCCTTCACTGCCGCATCCAATTGTTCCTGCCGGCGACCTGTGATAAATACATATGCGCCTTCTTCAACAAATAATTTTGCGGTGGCAAGGGCCATACCGCTGGTAGCGCCCGTAATAACAGCTACTTTATTTTCTAATTTTTTCATTTCCTTTAATTTTCCAGGTCATTCGTCCATCGAAATAACATATCAAAATTGAGAAGAAAAAACAGCATAAAAAATGTCATTTGACACTAAATGTGTGTGACACTTGGATCACTTATTTGATATTCCGGGGAAATTGGCGTTATGCAAATGATCAAAGAAGATGGACAGTGGAAGCTAGCGAGCCTGGTACATGATCAGGCGCCTTGATCGTGACATGATGTATTAAACAACAACAGAGGAATGCACGATTCGCGCATTCCTCTGTTGTTTGAGGGCTTTTTCAGCGCCTATTTGGACTTCGTATAGAAGTTAAGTAATGGAATGTCGACAACGAGCGAAGCGCTGAATCGCCAGTATAATTTATTACTGGCATCATCTGCCGGTTGCACGGTATTCTCATTGTTGATCTCGCGCAGATTCGGCCCGGATTGTACGCCAAAGTTCAGCGATAAGGGTGTTTTAGGTATACCGAGCGACAAGAAGACACCTGGTGAAAAGATGTTCTTGAGCTCAATTTTAGGTACCTGCGCGGTTTGGTTATCCTTAAAGCGATAGGCTGCCACAGCACCCACATCGATCAGCGAGATAAATAGTGACGTGGACGAATGTCCGTTTTTAAAGGGCGGGAAAAATTGATGCTCGCCAAGGCTGATCGCTACGCCCACCGGCGCGGTCAATCCCCAACTGTTGACATGGAAGGAAGATGGAACGTCCTGGATCTGCTCATAACCCAGGAACAATCCGGTATAAGCATTCAGCGACACATTGAACGGGCTTTCGCGTTTGATACTGGAGGACCCGGCCGGTAAGACAAAAGACTCCAGGGCTTGCTCCACCTGGTCGCTGGTTTTGGCTGTGGCGATCGCGGCCATAAAGGCGCCATACCTCACCAAATTTGCCTGATGTGATTTCGCTTCATTCATGTCGCGAACGGCCTCCGCATAAGATACTTGTTCCACAGTGAAGGTTCCTCTATTTTGAAGTGTAATGTCGGCGGCCTTGACCACGGTTTGGGTGCCTAGCGCTGTTCTCGCCACAGCCAGGTCAGCGGTTAATGGTTTAGTGTAGATCGCATTGTAGATCACCAATAATTGATTGATCGCGGAAGAGTAATTCTTGCGATTGATGTCTACCGCCAAATCGGACACCGAACCTAGCAGCGTCAGGTAACGTGGCAGGTCCGTCTTGAGTGCGGTGGTTGCTGGTAACAGAGTAGCTACATCCGGGAGATCCGTTACTTTCAAAGCATATACCAACAGATCCTTGGCGCCATCGAAATATTTCTTGTATTGTTCCACCGCCAAGGAATCATTCGCGGGCTTTTGATAGTCCTGGATCATCTTGTTGAGCGCATCAGTCTTTTCAGCGAACTGCAGCAGATAAGCCTTATACACATCAAACTTCGCGGCATCGGTCAGGTGGTTTGTACCGAAGTCATTCAGCAAGGAAACTAAGCTTTTACCCCCACCATAAGAAATGCTGTTATAATTCGTCTTGGCTTGCTCGTAAATCAAGCCAAGGAAAAGCTGCACGTTTTTTTTGTCTGCAACCAGCTGACGCATATACTTGATATTGACCCAGTATTTGGCATCAGCCGACGACGTATCGCGCAAGGCACTGCTCAATAACTGCAAGGTTTGTATCGAGCCTTCCCAAGCTTCGGGCTCTTTATCGAGGGAACTGAGCGGATAGTTTGCCAAGATATCCCCCGGATGCACTTGTTTACGCAGGCCGCTCACGACATAGCAACCACCGGTAATACCGGCGGCAAGCGTATGCTGGGCCGCGAAATAAGTGGCATGATTACGAATGATGCCCGGGAGGTTGTTATCCAGCGCCTCGATGTCATTTTTGAAGGCTTCCCTTAAATTTTGAAGGTATTGCTGGTAGTTATATACCTGGTCATCGATCGAGTTGAGTAAATCGGTGGTTTTGGGGAAAAGTGTTTTTAGATCCGGTTGATCATTGATCGCCTTTTTCAGTTTCACAAAGAAGGCAGCACTTAACTCCTCCTTGGCCCTTTTCACTAAGAACTTCGCGAGACCATCGGCCAAATTGGTTACATCCAGACCGCCGATAGAGGATAGAGACAGCGCTGAACTCACCGCACTGGCCGACTGGGCCACATTCTCGTCGGGCTTAATCGCTTTATTAGCAAAGGCTTGTGTGATCAGCGGTTTTAAAAATGGATTATTGACAACAGCGCTCACCGCATTGGCGGGCGTTTGTATCGTTTGACCAGGGTAATAATACCCGATAATAGCTAACAGTTGTTGTTGCGTTAAGGTGGGGTCGTTGAGTTTTAAAGCGTCATAAACGGCGCTTCCCGGATGATATACTTCGTTTTTTTTGGCCGTTGCTCCGTTGTTGGCGCCAGCAGGGTTCGGATTTGACACCAGGGGTTGAGCCGCCGGTGCCGCCGCCACATCAGCAGGTGTCCCCGTCGCGTCAACTGGAATAAAGTTGGCCGTAAAGGTAGTTGCAGGCTGGTTCTTTAGCCCAAAAATGATCGAAAAAGGCTGCTTCAGGTTATAGCTATGGCTGTTGACAAATAGGTAAAGTTTTTCATCCGTGGTCAGCGTATTCATGGAGGTAAGCACTGGTCCAAAGTCTGCGATCGATAAGGGCGTCAGGGTAGTACCGCGAGGTAACAGATCATCGCGGCCTTTAATAACAACCTCGGCAACACTACCCGACAAATTGGTCAGCTTGATCTTAAAGCCATTCGTGCCCTTAATGGGCAGCTGGTTAATATTGTCCTTATATAAGCTTGTTTTATCCAGCCAAATGGAGGTTTCACCAGAGGCGTTCACATTCAGGTAAATGATTTGCGCCTGCGCCATACCGGCCGAGAGCAGCAGCAGGAGCACAAAGCTGAGTAGAGTAAGGATCTTTTTCATTTATTTGGGGTTTAGATATTAAAATAATAACCGTGGTAGGGTTGATCGGTATCGAATATATTGCTGAATTTGATCGCGTAGGAGTAATTTTGATTACCGCCGAAGATCATACCCAGCGGGACACCTGTACCGGCTTCCAGAACCAGGGCGCCTGAATCCCCTTTGGTGGTCGGAGCAGAGATATTACCCTGATCATCGGTCTGAATAAGGCTGAAAACATCATAGAGCATATAATCGTGTCCGTCGTCATAGGGAATAGTTATGTTCAGTTTATACTGAAAGATGGTAGCGTCCACCAGTTGACTGGCCATCCCCTGGATCTGCACGGGCGTACTCACCAAGCCATCGTAGGCGGTAACCGCGCGGTGTTGCTTCTTTACGCTAAAAGTTCCTTGGGTATTTGCTGGTTTAGGCGCAGCTGCGGTACAACGGGCAATGCCCACATCCAATTTGTCGGTCAAACAACCGTCGACAATGGTGCCGATCGGCGATGTTCCCGGTACGTTATTATTGAAGGCCACAATATCTAAGTTCACCGCCGGGTCCTTATATCGATAGTTATCCTTGAGCACATGCCAGCAGGAAATAAAGTAATCGTCATTTGAGCCGGTTTTTCTGAGGAAGGCGCCAAGTGTGCCGCTGTTCGACATCAGAGCGGCATTACTGATTTGTCCGCCACAAGTCCCGGCGTGCAGAAAATTGAGACCCTCCACTGCAAAGGTCAACGGCAACGTGGCTGTTGGGGACAGCGGCCAGGTATTGCCGTATTTGTTGGTCAGGTAGGTGATAACCTGTTGGCTGGTCACCATGACCAAAATGCCGGGAGGCTGTAACTTCAGGCCCAAGCCTATGATGCCTTGCTCGCCCACCAATTGCCCGGTGAGTGCATCAAGTGCCGCACCTGCTTCATCAGTGTCAGTGGCCGGAACTGGTGCGGGGATCGGTAGCGGGTTGACACCCGGTTGTTCCGTTGTCGGAACGATTTTCTTTTCCTCGGGTTTAACGCCTGCAGCACGGATAGAGACCAGCTTATTCAATAGATCGAACCAGAATGGCGCGCCTAAGGATAGAGCCAGCGCCGTGATCAGTAAGCCGGGTAAATGGCTAAAGAAACCGCGCAAAAGGTAGCCCAGTACTTCCCAAAAATCACTTTTGCGCTGCCCGATAAGTTCATAGGTGGCTGCCTTTTTAAATTTGACATCGCTCAGGCGTATCAAAGGTGCTTTCAACAGCGGCTGAGACATGGCCAGCATTTGCCTGGCGTTTTCACGCCAGTTTAACGAATCGGCACGCAAGGCAGCACGCCCGGTGAGTATTTGCCCTGTTAATTTGACGGTATCGGCGACTTTTTGGCTATAGGCTTCTAACAGCTTGGCGGGAGTGGCTTGTTGTAGCTGATTTTTGAACACCAATACATCTAAACGGTAAATAGCCGCTTGACCGAGTTGATGTTGCAAGGTTACCTGCCGCTCTGTGAGCCGTTTTTTTAGGCTGGCCTGGAGCTCGCTTAGTTTTGCATAGGATTTGAGTAGCGGCAAATGAGCGATATCAGGCTTGCTCCAGACCACCGTGGTATTCACCAATGGCGGTGCATAGTGCCAGCCTAAGCCTAATATCAAATTAGCGGCCTGGATATCCTTGGTCACATGGTCAAAACCCTTGTCTAGAATGGCCTTCCCTCGGAGCGTATCACTTGCACGCCCGGTAAAATCTTTATACGTGGCCGTATCCTTGGCTAAGCGAACACCCATGTCCACTAGTTGCTGACGTGCTTCTTTGTCGCGCGAAAGAATACGCGCAATGTGAATGCTGTCGATGTTAAAGGCAATCGCTACGACTAAGCCCAAGTAAAAGAGGACGAACTGTAATTTTCTTTTATACCAGCCATTACAGCGGTCCATCGTCTCGTCAAACCATTGCACCAAATTGGCTTTAAATTTGGACAGGTCCTCTTGCGCATTGGTAAAATGGTTACGAATGATCTTTAAGGTCTGAGGCTGAATGTGCTGTGTGTTATAATGTAATGTATAAGCAATGCGTTGGACATTCGTCTTGCCGCTGCTTTTTTCTTTCAGGATATCAATCAAGGTATCCGCAAAATAGGCGGCGCTAAAATAGGAGGGCTTAGTCAGGTCAAAACGTTTCTTGTTTTCGGTTTCGATCCGGCTCAGAAACTTGATCGCGGGAAATTCATAAAAGCGTCCGGCAAAACTCGACTTAAAGCCATCGGGTTCAAACATAAATCGTTTCACTAACCAAAACTGGATCCGATGCTGCCGGGGCGTTTTAAGCTGACGATAATAACCGTCATTAAGCATTCTTTCGATAGCGACACGCAGGAGCCGGGCGCGCAGGCCGAGTTTCGTAGAAACGTATTCACCCATAATGGTGATCAGCATACTGTACAGGAGGTAAACGAGGACGATGCCAATGACGACGTCCAATGCTTCGTTGTTAAACATGGTGATAGGTTTAAGTGATAAAGCAAACCGGAATACCATACCGAATTGCTTGTTTTTTTATAAAGTTTTCGTTTTATTTAATTGTTAAATAACACCTTACAAAATAGATATAAAATATGGCGCATCCAATAATGTTTAAAAATTAAACTAATGCCATATTTCTTTAAATAAGCGGTGGCATCATAATACTCATACTAAATGACGCTCCATTGCCATTCTTTACCATCGATTGTTTCGGTGATCAGGCCCGGAGAGGCCAAGGGCTTTTTGGACGGCAGAAATCCGATTTATGGGCATCACCACCGGAATATTTCTGAATTTAAAATAGGTCATACAAAATTGCTGACCAATCCAAGTTGGCCATGTTTAACGCAATGAAAATAAATTATTCCGTGTCGATAAATACTTTATCCTCTCAAGGAAGCCGGGGAGTTTTTATAACGAGTGCCGAAATATTTTAAAATAACGCAATGCAATTTTTTTCAATATTAAAAAAACATATTAAAACAGATAGAAAATGTTAGACCCAATAAAAAAGGGCTTACCTTTTTACTTTGTAAATTATTGATTTTCAAGTTGGGATGCGAAGATTCGACCTTCCGACCTTCCCGATCCTATCGGGAGGCGATGCTACATTAAAAAGCCTCCAGATTTTCAGTGGCCGTTGCACAACGAATGTTTTAATTTAAATGGCTGAATAATTCAATTTGCAAAGCAAATGGTTATTCAGCCATTTGCTTTTACGCCTGATTTTGAAAGATCTTATCGGGGTCTCTATCTTGGTGATCCAAGGCAATAATGTATTCTTAAGGCCGTCAGAACCGTTCCCTGGGAGCTTTCTTATTCTCTTTCTAAGTTTTGTTGGTATGCCGTTAACGAGTTTTTTCAGATTATAGGCGACGGCGGCCATAATCATACATTTGTTTGCTAGCCCGATCCCCTTTGTGTTTACCTGCCCCATCCCTGTAAAATTGACCAACGTACCCAATACAGGTTCTACTGTACTTTGTCGTAATTTTCTGGCTCTTTTACCCGGCCCGGTTTGCATGCGTTCGTGCATTGCTATATAAAGGTCTTTGGCTACCGAATCTTTGAATACTTTAAACCCCTGTAGGTTAACACAGGTATCTTTAAAAGGGCAGTCCCTGCAATCTTTAACACTGGTCCGGTAAATTTTATGTGTGTTTGCGTTCGCTGCTTTTTTGAAATTATGAAAAGTAAGGTATTTGCCTTCAGGGCAAATATACCGGTCATGCTGCTTGTCATAATTAAAACCTTCCCGGCTCTCCCTGCTTCTGCATCCTGCTTTATTGGGTATGTACCCTTTAATGTTATTATCAGCTAAAAACAGGAGCGCCGCTTCACCACTATAACCGGTGTCTGCAAGCACTTCTTCTATCCCTATGCCATTATCTTTTAGGTTGCTTACGACATGGGCGAGGATTTCAGGAAGAGATGGCGCATCGCCTTTATCTGCATGGCAGGCCTGAATATGCGTAATAACATGATTTTGTGTATCTACGCTCACGTGAGCGGAATAGTTCAGCCTCGTTGTTTTTCCGGCTTTTACCGACAGGCGGGCATCGGGATCTGATGGGCTGTAACGCTTACTGTTTGCTTTCTTATCGATCTTAGCGTTCTTTCTCGGCTTAGGCGTAGTGTTTTCAGCTGTTGTATCCTGGGCAGCGGTTTCATCATTATGATCATCCAGTTGCTTGCCATAAGTTGCTACATCATCCATAATCTCCCGTTCGACCAAACTTGACATAGCTGCATTTGCTTTGACAAATACACTATCGATAGCCTGTCTTTTTCCAGTTACCAAACCTTTGTCAATACACTTTTTCAGAACTTGTTTAAAAATCGCTGTAAACTCTTCTTCTCCGTAAAGTTGACGCGTACGGCTCAGGGTTGAATGCCAGGGAAGCTCTTCATCCAGATCATATCCTATAAAATAGAGGATATCCATACGCATACGGGATGTGGCAACAATGCGCCGGTCACTATTCAGGTTCTCTAAATAACCGACCAGCATCAGTTTGAAAAACACAACCGGATCAATGCTCTTTTGTCCCTCTGTGCCGTAATACTTGGCAGTCCCATCATAAACAAAGTTGAGATCGAGTATACCTTTCAAACGTCTGTAGAAATTATCAGCCGGAATATAATCCGAAAGCTGAAACCGGATAAAGAGCTTTTCCTGGTAATCCTTTTTGCCTTGCATGCCCTTAATATACAAAACAAAGTACTAAATATCAAATACTTATGTAAAAAAATAGCCCAATCGAACATTATTCGATCGGGCTATTTGAAAACCTCGCCTTAGTTGCGCAACGGCCACCTTACGACTAAAGGCTTTGAGATTTTCTTCGTCGGGATGAGAAGATTCGACCTTCCGACCTTCCCGATCCTATCGGGACGTGATGCCACAAAAAAAGCCTTCGGACTTTCGGCTAAAGGCTTTTGACTTCTCCGTCGGGATGAGAAGATTCGAACTTCCGACCTCCAGCACCCCATGCTGGCGCGATACCTGGCTACGCTACATCCCGAAAGTTTTTACTTTCAACTGCAAATATAATTTTTGCCGGTTAATTTTCGATCTCACTATACAGTTTTTAAGCAAGTGCAGTGTATTGCTATTTTAAATTAACCATTAAAAAATAAAGGCATCCTCACACTCGCTGTTTGGATGCCTTAACCTAAACCTTATCACAATAGGCAAGCAGGAAGCTTGCCGTATGAAGATACTAAGTTAACAAATAAGTTGTATTGTGCAACATTTCTGTTACAATTATTAACATTTACTCTCCTTCACAAATTATTTCGGGCAGCTCAGAAGATTTATTGCTTGTTTGATCGGTATTTTATTACGGTGTTAACCTGTAAATGAGTCTTACACCTATAGGCGGACTTTCGCACTGCGTTTCCCACAAAATACAAACCAACGACTTTGTGACGCTACAGACGAAAATAATGAGCGTCTTTACGCAGGATTAAATAAAGTTTGTTGTGGTTTTCTTAATAGCGCGCGAAGATTTAAAACTGCATCCTCTTAAAAATATCGTTATGAATATAATAAATAATATTATTATGAGAATTTACATATATATTTAATACTTAATTAATTTAAACCCAACCGTTATATGAACGTTAAACTTTTACTATTCAGTTTACTTTTAATTGCACCATTTGCAATTAAAGCACAAAGTGTAGAAATCTCTGCTTCAGAACCTGATGCTAAAATTATTGTTGATGGACAACCTTTAGGCACAGGAAATTTAAAAATCAAAGTCCCAAAAAACTCTTGTGTTGATGTTAAAGTTCAAAAATCCGGCTTCTTAAAGTATGAGCAAACCTTTTGTAATAAAAAAGGAATGGCAGATCCTCCCAGGAAACAATTTTTTGACATGAAAAAAGATGATGCGGAAGAGGCATCTATTAAAACAGACCAGGCAAACATTGATTTCTCAATTGAAGTTAACAAAAAACAAGACCCAACTGATGTTTGGAAACGTGTGAATCAAATTGTGACTGACTATTTTGATGCTATAGAGGTGGCTGATAAGGAAACATCTTATTTAAGGACAGCATGGAGTATTCAAACCTTTATGCAAAATACTATCAGGACAAGATTAATAATTAAACTGGCTAAAAGTGATCCGCTAACTTACAAAGTCAAATTAGTAAGCGAATATTCAGGTTCTGCATTAACAAGTGTAAAAGCGGATGAGTTATTTCACGACTGGGACCGCGTGTTAAGAAAATACCAAAATGTGATTTCAGATTTTACAACCCGACTGGGTAACCAATAAATTGTTAAATACATTAAAAAGGGCTCACTTTTCGCAAGCCCTTTTTAATGTATTTGTGGTTTGTTTCTCATTTAATTTGTTCATACCCAATAACTGCCGGCACAATTAAAACACTAAATAATATCCCTAAAAAAATATAACTAATAATGGCTTTCATATTGTATAGAAATATTATAGTTTTCATCAGGGGATAATTTACTTATTAGTTTGTTAATTATTTTCGCTTATTTCCCCGGTTAAATACTTTACAAGCCCCCCGATCTTCCCCAGCTTAATATAATTAAGCTGCTCATCGCAATAACACTCCGCTATAAATTTTGGAGGCTTGGGTAATATAAAAAAGTCGCGCTTTTTTGGTTTTTCAAGTGAATTGGTAATGTTTTCAAACCTGTCGGTAAGCATCCGTACAAGGGCTATTTTATGCCTAAGCGCGTATTCAATAGCGCCATCCTGGAAACCGGCGGTCGAAAACAGGATGCCTTTATGTGCCCCGGTCGATCGCAGTTTATCATATAGCAGCTGCACCTTCTCGCGGCTAACCGCTTTGGTATAATGTTTACATTCAATAAGCACTACCATTTTCACCCCCAATGCGGTATAGCTTGCCAGCACATCAATCTGGTAAATGCCATCACTGCCAACCAGCTGGGCATTATGGGTTATTTTAAAATCAGGCAGCCCATTTCCTATTTCTTCCATATAGTCATGCACGGTTAGCTCAAACTGTTTTGGGGTCATTTGCTCCACGTATGTTTCGTCAACTATGCTTGTGAACGTAAAGAGCTTTTTATTGAGGCTGCTGCTCATATATTATAAATTGTGTCTTAAAGGAATAAAGCCATCTGCAAGCGATTAATCTGCACATCTGAAACCAGGAAATTCTATTATAAAAGTTGTTCCGGAGCCAAGCTCGCTTTGTACGCTTACTTTTCCGCCCAGATTTTCTATCTGCATTTTAACCATAAACAGGCCCATGCCCTTGCCCTCCACACTGGTATCAAACCGCTTATACAATCCAAAAACGCTTTTAAGATCTTTTTCTGTAATTCCCTTGCCGTTATCTTTAAACCTGATCTCTAATTCATTGCCGGTGCAGCAGGTTGAGATAGAAATTACAGGGTCAACACCGGGCCGGTTAAATTTAATACTGTTTATGATCAGGTTATAAAATATGCTGTACATACAGCTTTTTATAGTGACCATGTTATTGGCTGCTGCAAAATCAAAAGTTATGGTAACGTTTCCTTTTTGGATCACACCATCCAGCCCCTCTATTATATCCTCAACCAGGTGTTGGAATGACACCGCTTCGTTCTTCTCATTTATTTGGGTAGTTATTTGTAAGATGTGGTTTAAGTCTATTACGGTCTGGTCTAATATACCAACAGAGGTAGCAAGCGCCGATTTAATTTCCTGTTCTTCTTCAAAACCCTCATCAGGGCTATTCAGCATATTTGAAAGCCCAATAATATTGGCCACAGGGGCTCTTAAGTTATGCGAAACGATATAAGTAAATTGTTCAAGGTCATTATTGCGCTTTACCAGGTCAATAGTGATCTTGTTCAGCTCTTCAATGTTTGTTTGGATCTCTAATTGCGCAAGCTTTGAACGGGTTATATCCTGGTTAAATCCGTTAATATATGCCGCTTCTCCCTTCGCATTCAATTCAAACTCAAACTGAGTGCGCATGTACATAATGGTACCATCTTTGTTTATTACCCGGCACTCCGCTTCTGTTGAATGCGCCGTACTAAGGGCATTTCTAAAGCATATTTCAACTTCCTTTTTATCGTCAGGGTGGATATTTCTTAAAAAATTGTCATAAGAAGGTTCAACTTCTTCCTGTTTATACCCCAGCAGCAAAAAAGTGCCTGCCGACCAATTGGTAATATTATTAGCCAGGTCAATTCGCCATGTGCCAAATTCAGCAATTAATTCCGCTTTGGTAAACAAAGCCTCGCTGGCAACTATTTTGTCCAGGTAAACTTGTTTGTCGGCTGTTGATCTGTGTTTGTCGAATGAATTGTTGATTGCAGTGGGCAAACGCTGAAGCCGGTCTTTTAAGATATAATCAGACGCGCCCTCTTTCATTACATTTACGGCAAACTCTTCTGAAATTGTAGAAGTTATAAGAATGAACGGAATATCTGCCCCGGTTTGTTTTAGGATTCTTAATGCCTCAAGCGAGTTGAACGTGGGCAAAGAATGATCAGAAAGGATAACATCCGGGTGAAATTCAGCCAGTGCGTGGATGTATTCAGCCCTGGTATCAATAACCAGCATGTCAAACACCATGCCTGCTTGTTTTAATGTTCTTTCAATCAGTTCAGCATCACTTGGAACATCCTCAATATGTAATATTTTTAACCTGTGGCTCATGTAAGTAAATTTATCAGGTAACCTGGTTGGTAATGAGCCAGTAAAACCCAAGCTCAGATACAGCTTTTGCGAACCCCTCAAATTCAACCGGCTTTACTACGTAACTATTCACGCCAAGGTTGTAGCTTGTAATAAGGTTCTGTTCTTCTTTTGAGGACGTCATAATTACCACCGGAATCGTACGCGTTGTTTCATTCGATTTTATTTGCCGTAAAACTTCAATCCCGTCTACTTTGGGCATCTTAATATCCAGCAAAATAACCCTGGGCTTATTTTCTATCTTTCTGTCAGAAAAATCTCCTTTTGCAAAAATAAAATCAAGTGCTTCGGCGCCATCCTTTACATGGATAAGCTTGTTTGCCAGGTTTACTTTTCTTAATGCCCGGATAGTCATTTCAGCATCGTGAATGTTGTCTTCAACAAGCAGGATCTCAATTGGCTGATCATTCATAATTTATTTTTTAGGTAAGCTAAAATAAAATGTTGCGCCATTACGTTCTTCGCCTTCCGCCCAAATCTCTCCTTTATGTTTATCTATTATCCGCTTAACCAGCGCAAGGCCGACACCGGTACCCTCAAACTCTTCCTGCGAATGAAGGCGCTGAAAAACGCCAAATAATTTATTTGCATAAGCCATATCAAAGCCTGCACCATTATCCTTTATATAATAGGTAATTTGGGTTTCTTCATCTTTAAACCCTATTTCTATTTCCGGGGTATCCTTTTTTGCGGAATACTTTATGGCGTTGCTTATTAAATTTAAAAACACCTGTTTTATCATAACAGCATCCGTTTCAACCGGTGGCAATGAAGTAATTATAATACGATATTTATCCTCAGGCTCATGCTGCAGCAAATCATTCACTACACTTTCGGCCATCTGTTGCATATTAATGGTGGTTAGTGTCAAATCTTTTTTACCCAAACGCGAAAAAGATAGCAGGTCATCAATCAGCTTACCCATCATTTTGGCATTTAGAATAATATTTTGAAGGATCCTGTTCCCTTCGGCATCCAGTACATCTCCATAATCTTCCTTAAACATTATTGAGTACCCGTTGATGGCACGAAGAGGGGTCCTTAGATCATGCGAAACGGAGTATGAAAAAGCTTCAAGCTCTTTATTAACATTTTCCAGCTGTGAAGTGCGCTCTATAACTTTATTTTCAAGGTCATTGTGCATTTGATAAATTTGCGCGGTCATACTGTTAAAAGCACCTGCCAGTTTTCCTATTTCATCATTCTGATTAAAATCCATAGAAACAGAAGCAGTGTAGTTCCCCTGTGTAATGGCGGTTGCTGCCTCTGTAAGTTCCTTAAGCGGCCTTATAATGTTTCCGCTCATTACCCATGCTGCAAAAATGCCAATGCCCATCAGCACTACACCAATAACAATTATCCAGTTAACAAAAGTTGTTATTCCCTTTAGTATATTTCTTTCTGAAAATGCAATTGCAATCACCCATGGGGTATTGGGTATTAATTGCGGGCTTACAATCATTGCATCGCCATTTGAGCCCGCGTAGCTTATTATTTCATTTATGCGGTTAATTTTAAAAGGCACTCCGGGCAGGGGCCTAATTAAATTTGTCCAGAGGCTTCCATCGGTATTGCCCACATAAAAATCAGCCCCTATGCCTACAACCTGCGAAAACTCTTCCACAGCTTTCGGGGTAACTAACAGCGATTTCCAGGTAATTATATAGCCAATTACTCGCTTTTTGTCACTCACAGCAGCTATAATTGGGAAATAAACGCCGTTTTTTATTTTGTAAATTTTTCCAACTTTTGCAGAATCAGTGCCAACATGCAAGGAAGATACAATGTCTTTTATATTACCGGGGATATTAATAGTGGATTTGCCGGAGCGGAGAACGGGCTGGAATTGTGCATTTATTAATTCTAATGAAACCCAGGTAGTATCCCTGGCTATCTTATCAAGCGCATCTGATGCTTCCGGACGAAATTCCTTTCCGCCAGATTTAAGGTATTGGATCACAGAAGTTTGAGCAGCAGTGCTGTTTTCGATTTTTTTAAGAGTTTGGGCCGATCGCCCAAGCGATCCATTCATTTGGCTGGTAAGTGACGTAAGGTGCTCTTTGCCAATTATTAAAGCGGCCTTCTTTAAACTATAATAGTTTGCAAGGCCATATATTACAATTGCAAACAATAATAAAATGCAGATTAAAACGGGGAGGCGCTGTTGTATAGATAGCCGGTTAAACAAGAAACGTTTCTTTTTCATCATATTGTATTTGTGCATTGTTTAGGTTCCAAAGCAGGCAACAAAACGCTTTATCATCGTTTTAAGAGAAACAAAACGTGTTTAACACAAACACCATTGTATAAGCGGATGATAAGGTTAACAGTAGTCTGCGGTATTTAAAAAATACATTCTAATGTTGTATTAGTAAATTTATGATTTTTTTGTTGGGGTACAATATAGTTTTCTTTTTATTTATTTTATTTTCTTTAAAACCGACCTGTATTTTGGATTTAATGTTTTTTATATGCTGGTTTTATGTCTTTAGCCCGGCTACCATGCCGGGATTGATCTGTTTGAAACGGCTTAAAGAATTAACTATAAATGAGGTCTTCCTGATTTTTAAAGAAGATATGCGGGCCCTCCGGCGCTATTTTGGTTTTTTACCAGATTTTCCATTTCAAACAATTGTTGAAATGTTCGTCAGTTTGTGGAGAAAGTCCACACATTGATTGTAGTGTAATGTTATATAAACAATTGATTATTAAGTAGTTAATAAGAAATTAACTTTATGGCATCAATATATATATACCTTTTATAACAAAATTGAAAAAACCCATGAAAAAACTAATTAGCATGATTGCTTTAGCAGCAATCTCATTCGGAAGTGTGTATGCACACGCTACAGTAAGCACAGTTAAATCAACCATGCAAACTGATACCACTAAGAAAAAGAAAAACAGACCAATGAAAAAAGACACAACCACCAAGAAAAAAGATTCTACGGTTGTAAAACAGAAATAAACCATCTGTTTTTGATAGAGGGCCGCCATATGTGTAAAACATATGGCGGCTTTTTTTTACGGATACGGTTTGAGATTAGCGCGGTTTGCGGTAAATACATAACACAGCGCATTGCCTTGCGCTGACGAATGTTGCCTTTTCATGGCTTGAAAAATGCCTGGAGCTGTTGTTGGTTTCAGATTAATGTGCTAACCTGATTTTTATCTTAACAAAACCAAATATATTCTGACCGGGAAACGTAAAGCTTTATTATTTTTACAGCCAAATCCACGCGACATTGGCGAAGCGAGGGCTAATTTTACCCCTAATAATGAAACTTAAACCAAACCAATTTTTTGCGGTATTAATACTGCTGTTAGTACTTACCTCTTGCGGTACACTTAAGCCCCTTGCCCCGGCCAAAACTGAAGTTGACATTCCAAAACTCATTCAGCCGGTCTCCAATGTTGAGGTGCCTGTTACAGTTGATTTGAAAAGCTATTTTACCCAGGCCGAAAATTCGGTATCACATAAATATTCAGGAAACAAACAGGCGTGCGAGGGGTTAAGCTATGCTTATACTTTCACCCGCACACCTTTCACAATCACGGGGAGTAATAATACCGTTAACTTAAAGTTTACCGGCAGCTATGGTTTCACAGCATCCTATTGTGCAAAATGTGCCGTTGTTTTTGGCCAGGGGCAACAATGTATAGTACCAACTGTAGCTGCACAATGCGGTGTGGGTAATGAGCCGCCAAGGAGGATGGAAATATCATATAGATCGGTTATAAATGTTATGCCCGATTATCATTTACAATCTAAAACCATTTTATATCCTGCCCCCAAACCGATTGACCGCTGCAACGTGTTTTTGGGAAACATTGACGTTACCGACAGGCTGATTCAGTATATAAGCGGCCCGTTAAACGACCTTGGAAAGCAGGTTGATGCTAAAATTGCGGCTTATGATATTAAACCGATGATTGCGGAAATATGGAAAAACCTTACCACCGAAACCAAAGTAGGCGATGTGGGTTATGTGTCCATCAATCCGCAGTCGGTACGGTTAAGCAGTTTTAATTTAAATGGTTCGTTACTTACATTTTCGGTGGGCTTGTCTGCAAAACCGGTTGTAACCACGGTAAGCGCTCCGCCGCTGCCAAAGCCATTACCAAATTTAACAGCTTATAAGCCTGCAAACGGCTTTAATGTTTATCTGGACTTGCTGGAGAATTACGATCATCTCACCAATATAGTAAACCAGCAAGTGGCTGGCCAGGGCTCAAAGGTTGCAGGCAATGAATTTATTGTTGATAAAACCAAGATTTATGGCATTGGTAAACAAATTGTTATGCAGGTTGATTTTAAAGGAACCAGCACGGGTACAATTTACCTGGTTGGCACACCAAATTATAATGCGGTTACTCATAAGCTGTCTTTTCCTGACCTGAGTTTTGACCTGCAAACAAAAGCCTGGATGCTTAAAGTTGCCAAATGGATGTTCAACGGTAAAATAACCGATATGATCCGCCAAAGGGCCACCTACAATTTCACACAATTTATTGCCGACAGTAAAACCAGGCTGCAAAAAGAGCTGAGCCGCGATCTTGGTAATAATACCCGCTCAGTAGTAACCATAAAGAATCTGGATATAGAGGCTATTTATCCAACTGCCGAAAAGCTAATCATCAGAACCCTGTCGGACGGGCAACTTAAGGTGAATGTGGTGATGTAAGGAAAAAGGAAAACGCCAGGCATGAAGATTTACCCGCCCGGCTGAAAGCGGAAGCGGAGAAAATTGCAATTTACTATTTTGCTGACCGCAATAAGATGGGTGTTATTACAATTCTTTTTAATTATCAGCGTTTATACATATGCCTTTAATTCACTAACTTTATTTAATGAGATCATTAGTTTTAACCCCCGTATTTATGATGCTGCTGGCATTTAGCTGTTCGGCACAAAAAAAAATTGCCGCTAAGGATGCGGCAAAACATGCCGGTGAAACAATAATGATCTGCGATAAGGTTTACAATACCGAAGTGGTTAGTGGTTCAAACACTACACTATTATACCTTGGCAGCGAAACCGGTCAGTATTTAACCGTATTGGTTAAAGGGCCCGAAAACCCGAAATTTAAATGGCATCCCGAGACCGATTTTAAAGGCCGCAACGTTTGCGTAACCGGTAAAATTGTTGATTATAATGGCAAATCTGCCATATATGTTACCCAGTCTTCACAGTTAAAGATAGACATGAGTGATAGTACTATACATCCGCCGGCCGGTAACTAAAATCAGAAAAAAAGTTTGGGTGATTTTATCAAACCGCTTGCATAGACGGCTCTTCTACCTTCAAAACCAGGCCCTGTTCATGTTTTAGTTTTTCGCGGCGTAAGTAGCGCCAGTGCAGTAAACCTATCAGCAATGCTGCAATGCCTTCAAGCATCAGTGTGTCTGCCGCTCCAATCCATTTTGAGACGATCCCGACCAGTAGGCCGCCCAATGGCTGCATCCCGAAAAAGGCCATGGCATAATAGCTGATCACCCGGCCGCGCATGTGCGGTGCTACCGTGGTTTGGATCAGTGTGTTACTCACGGTAATTTGCGACATCATGCCAAAACCGGCTACCGTCACAAAAGCCAGCGCCAGCGGATAGCTATGCTCGTGCGAGAATAAAATAAGCCCGGCGCCAAATACCATGGTATTTATAAACAGGATCTTTTTTAAGTTAGCCCCGGCTTTTTGCGATGCCAAAAATATTGCCCCTAAGAATGCGCCAAGCCCTATAAAGCTATCAATAACGCCAAAAGTGGATGCCGTTCCGTTAAAAACGTCTTTTGCATAATAAGGGATCAGGGTGCTGAAGGGCAGCACCATTAAACTAATGAGGGCCAGCATAACCAATACAAAGGCAATTGATGGTGTACGTTTTATATAGGCCATACCTTCTTTAAGCTCGCCGAATACGTTTTTAGGATGTTCTCTTCTAATGTATTTGGGCAGCTTCATCATCATCAGCGATGCTATAACCGCAATAAAACTCAGAGCATTTAATAAAAAACAAACACCATCGCCCAGGCTTTCTAAAACTATCCCGGCAATTGCCGGCCCAACAATGCGCGACAGGTTTACCATGGATGAATTTAACGCCAGCGCATTTGGCAGATCCTTTTTATCCTCGATCATTTCATAAACCAGCGATTGCCTGGCAGGCACATCAAAGGCATTAATGATCCCTAATAATACACTCAGGCTTATAATTTCCCAAACCTGGTAATGTTTTAACAATATTAAAATTGCCAGCAGCGCAGCCTGGATCAATGATGCTACCTGCGTGGTGAGCAATACCCGGTAACGGTCATACCTGTCAGACACAACACCGCCGATCAATGAAAATAAAAATGAAGGGAAAAGGCTGGCAAACAGTGTTACCCCCAGCATTAGGGTTGAATGTGTTAGCGCGTAAATTACCCAGCTAACCGCGGTCTTCTGCATCCAGGTACCAATCAGCGAAACTGATTGGCCCACAAAGTATAACCTGTAATTACGGCTTTTAAAAGCTTTAAATGTTCTGAATGTTTTTATAGTTTCTGTTGTCATTAATTAAATCTTTTTTCTGCTTCGCTGCACTTTACTTATTCTAAACCCGTCATTGCGAGGAACGAAGCAACTCTGCGAAGGACAATCACGAAGGATAAATTACCTGGTGACCTGGATCTGCCGGCTGTTTGATTGCCACATGGCTTTCCGGTTCATGATTTGCAAGTGCAGAGTTTGCTTCGTTCCTCGCAATGACGCGTGGACTGGTCTTTCAGACCAAGCTCACTTCAAATCAATCACCTTACTTAAAGCACCTATCGCTTGTTGAAGCACCTTCTTTTCTTCAGGCGTACAGGCAATTGCTATTGCATTTGCCAGCCATTCGTTGCGCTCATGCCGAAACTGCAGCAGGGTGCTTTCACCAAGCTCAGACAGGGAGATGTTTACTTTTCTTTTATCTGTGGTTGATGCTGTGCGGATAATGTAGCCAAGCTCAAACAAATGGTTCAATACCTGCGACATGGATTGATTGGTGATCATCTCTGCAGCGGCCAGTTCGCTGGGCAGCATTTTTTTATTTTGATCAAGTAAAGCCATGGTCGACCTTTCGGTTAGTGAAAGCTGTGACCCGGTTGGCGATTGCTTCCGGAGCTTCTTTATCAGCCTGGTTATTACATTTCGCAGGTCGGAAGCAAATTGAATGTCTTTATTATCGTCCATTTAAATAGTAAGGTAAACTTATAAGTTTGCCTTACAAATATACAGGCAATAGTTATTTAACGGAACGGGGAATTATCATATCGGCGTAAATATTTACTGCAAGGGGCTAATGGGAGTTTTGAACCGTGATTAGCCTGATGGAAGATTTCCTGATGCTTTGATCATGTTCATCCCTAAATCCTTTAATCATGGTTAAAAAAGTTTGGTGTGACAGACATCCTGGCTCAGACAACTTCCCCGGCCTTGTACGGCACCACAAATGTTTGTTTTACGCGGGTGGATACGTTTAAATAATATGTCCAAACGACGGCAACAACTATCGCTTTTATAATTTGCGCGACCCTATAATTTGAAAAATCATTCTGAACAAATGCGTTAAAGAAATAGTCTAAAAAAAGAAACGCAATAACAAATGCATAATACATTTTTATGTAATGCGGGGTAATATCCCTCTTCTTAAACATCAACATCACGCAAAACGTAGAAAAGCATACCATGGATATGTACCCTGTTACGTCAAATACCAGGAAAGCCTTGTGCATTTTACCGGCTATACCTGTAGTGATCAAATCCCATTGGCTAAGTGTGTAAAAGCCGTCATCTAATAAAATTTTTATAATGCCTAAAGAGGTCGATATTAACACGATCATCAGCCAGATAAGCCAGCCACCTAAAGCAGGGCCTGTTGAAATGAAATATTGCCGGTTTGTTGTTTCCCTCTTAAAGATCTTTAACCCGGCGTAAGCAAAAGCACACGTTACTATTAAAGTAATTATCAACATTAAGTAGTTTAGCCGGAACGGCACTTTTTTAATGTCGGGGATGTAATAAAAACGGTACGAAAGCTTATCGCCTTCCAAATCTTTAACATCTTTTTTAAACGCAGTTAATTCGTTTAATGGGATATAATTTTTAAAGTAAGTAAACTGGTAGCGCAAGGCCAGCTCATTTCCTGAAACTGTTTTGTCGCTAATAAATTTATAGGCATTCCGGGTTATCTCATTGTGCTCATTCTCTATATCCCACCCATTGTGCAAGTTTACCTTAATTGTATAATCCATATTATATGGATAGGTAACGGATACCGGCGTTTTTACCTGGCCATTTACATCGGGCAATTGCCTGTATATATCATCTGCGTAAAAATCAGCTGTGTATTTCCCCTTAACAGAATCGCGTTTAAAGAAATTGGTTATCTTATAACTTTCAATGGTAGTAAGCTCATTTTTTGATTGGTCATCTTTTATTATGATCGAATCTGCCGCTTCAATTTTGTTATATGTTTTTGAATAATATTCCAGGTAGCTTTTTTCCAGTTGAGCTATCCCTGTTGTCGCAATTTCATCCCTTACATCATCAGCCCTATCCAGTGAATAGGTTGAAGTAACAATGAATTTAACCGGGGCAAACTCATCCTTAATATCATATTTTTCAACAATGCTTGCCCTGCCGGTTTTTGATTGCTTAATATCCGTTAGGTTATCGCCGCCTGCTTTTAAAACCAGCCCTTTAAGATATGGCGGAAAATAAAGATCGGTTCCTTTTCCCCTTTGGTTTGACATAGTAGCATCAACCCATACTTGCTTATTATTCACTGTTGCAACAACAACAGCATGGTCAAATATTGATGGGGAAGGAATAAAATCGTCAATTTTATCAAGCAAATCAGTGTTCAGCAATGCCATGTGTGCCTCAATTCCGCCTGCATTCAGGATAGATGCCAGCAAAAGAGACTTGTCTTTACAATCACCATAGCGTTGTTTAAATACTTTATCAGGCCTATTGGCTTTGTGCGAATACGGGCCGGTTTCAATGCCCATATATCTAACCTCATCCTGCACCAGCATTACCGCAGCCCTGAAATATTTTTCCTTATCTTTTCCGTATTGCTTTTTAAGGTTGGTTACGCTATCTGCCAACTCGCCGGCAAATGAGGTTTGTATCGGGTTTATTTTTAGTCCCCAGTCAATTATCTGTTCCCAATTGTTGTATTCGCTTACCTGTGCATGCGCATATTGATTAACCCATTTTGGCTGGAATTTATTTGTGGAGATGCCGGGCACCTGGAAATCTTCCCACTCATAGCGTTTGAGCCCGCCGGTAACCGACACCTTGGGTTGCGACAACAGGTTATATGGTTTAATATTGATGCTCCTTCCGGCAGCGAACAACAGCGTTGTATATTGATGCACAATCAGATCAGATCCCTGGAAATAAATGCTCCGGGTAAATTTATCAAAAATCGGGTTTCTTCCTGTAATGGTGTATGAGTATTCAATCCTGTCGCCCTTGCGGATATCCGGCAGGATATATTTTGCTGAATATGTTCCGTTGTAAATAAATTTATCAAGTTCGTTTTCTTCGGGCAGCATTTTAAATGCCGTTAAAATTAAGCGGTTTTGCGGCTTATTATTGCGCCATACCGTTAATTCATGAAAGTCCAACCTTTCAAAAGAAGGATCGAAGCTTACAGAAACCTCGGAATTGCTTTGAACGCCCGATTCGGAAACTATGGCTGTAATAACATGATTATAAACTGCTTTTTCTTCTACATTAATCTGTTCTTCAACAAGTTCGCCATAAGCGCCATTGCGGATGTTCCGTTCTGATGGCCTTTTATCATAAGGTTTACATGCGGAGATCCATGCAGGTTTAGGGGTTTTATGAATAACTGGTGTGTTAGCCTGTGCATTGCCGCAGGTAAAAGCAACTATAAAAAGGCCAAACAGGAAATTAATTACGGGGATAAGGGGTTTTTGCATTTGGAGATGAAAGTAAAAAAAGATTGTGAATTTAAAAAACGGGGGACCATAATGCGCTTGAACATTTGCGTCCGGCATCATGTTCATCCCTAAATCCTTTAATCATGGTTCAAAAAAAGAACGCCGGGCATCATAGCAATTCTTGCACAACGCAAAAAAATCTAAAATCTGATAAATCCAAAAAACGGCGCAGCCCTCCTTGAACGCCTATGAAAAACAATCAACTTGTGAAAAATCTTAGTTTATTTTACCGCTGATATGATAAATAGCGTATTTTCGTTTAATACCTTGAAATATCCTGCGCTGCAACATGAACACTACCGATAATTATGAGCTCTTAATTGATAAGATCAACATCTTTATCCGGAAATACTATTTCAATAATTTTTTGCGGGGACTGATATTTTTAGGCGCAGGCCTATTCTCGGCCTATGTAGTTATTACCCTGAGCGAATATTTCGGCAATTTTAACATTCTTTTCCGCACGCTGCTGTTTTATCTTTTTATTGTGCTGAATGTTGGGCTGATAGCCTGGCTGATTGTGCCGTCGCTGCTGGCATGGCTTAAACTGGGCAAATCATTAACGCATGACCAGGCTGCCGAAATTATCGGCAAACATTTTAACGATGTGCATGATAAGCTGCTGAATACCCTGCAGCTTAAAAAACAGGCCGGCGAGGATGTGCAGCACCGGGCGCTTATTGAGGCCAGCATCAACCAAAAAATAGAAACTTTAAAACCGGTTAGCTTTCCATCAGCAGTAAACCTTAAGGAGAATAGTAAATATTTGAAATGGCTGCTGTTCCCGGCGGGGGTGATCTGCATTATTGCTTTTGCGGCGCCATCTATATTAACGGAAAGCACCAAAAGGCTTATCAGGCATAATGAATATTTCAGGCCCGTTGCCCCGTTTAACTTCATCATTCAAAATAAAAGCTTGTCGGTTGTGCAGGGTGATGATCTGAAGCTCGACCTGAAACTTGATGGCGATAAGCTGCCTGCCGATGTTTATGTGGAAACTGCCAACACTGCTTTTAAGCTGGATAAGGAAAACATCAGCAGGTTCCATTACCTGTTTACCAATTTGCAGCAAAACACGGTGTTTAAGCTTACGGCAAATGGTTTTACATCGACCCCGTACGAAATAAAGGTGAACCTGCGTCCGGCGCTGCTGCATTTTGACGTTGCTTTGAACTACCCGGCCTATCTGCATAAAAAAAATGAAACACTGAAAAACGCGGGTGACCTTACCGTCCCCGCCGGCACCGTTGTTACCTGGAACCTGCATACACAAAATGCTTCGGCGCTGCTGTTTAATATGAATGGCGCTGGCGGCACCGTAACATCAACCGCGCCTGATGTTTTTGAACACAGGGAAAGGATCGTCAAAAACAGCACCTACAAAATTACCCCTGTAAATACGCAGGCAAATCACAGCGACTCGGCCAGCTACCGGGTTAATGTTATTACGGACGAAATGCCATCCATCCTGGTACAGGAAAAACAGGATTCTGTGAGCCTGAAAACGCTTTATTTTAACGGCCGCATCCAGGACGACCATGGCTTTTCGGCTCTGACATTTCATTATGCGGTTGGCGCGCCAGGCGATAAAGCTAACCTGAAAAACTATACCAAACCGGTTAAAGCCGACCTGGCACAGGCGCAGGCCGACTTCTTTTATTTCTGGAACCTGAAAGACATGGGCATAAAACCCGGCGACCAGGTAACTTATTATTTTGAGGTGGCCGATAACGACGATGTGAACGGGCCAAAAAGGGTGCGGTCGACCGAGCGGACGCTGAACATCCCCGATGCAAAAGAGCTGAATGACCAGCTGAATACCGGCACGCAGGTCATCAAACAAAAAATGGAATCGGCCATTAAGTTAGCCGGGCAGATAGAAAAAGATTCGCAGAAGCTAAACCAGATGCTGCTGAATAAAAACACCCTGTCGTTTGATGAGAAAAAACAGATAGCCGATCTTTTACAAAAAAGGAAGGATCTGGAGGATTTGGTGAAGGAAGTACAGGCTGATAACAAAAAGAACCTATATAACCGGCAGGAAAACCAGCAGCAGGATAAGGACCTTACCGAAAAGCAAAAGCAAATGGAGCAGCTGCTTAACAATGTGATGGACCCTAAAATGCAGGAAATGCTGCAGCGCCTGCAGGCAATGATGGAGCAGGAGCAAAAAGAGGGAACAAGGGATGAGCTGCAGAAAATGCAGGTGGACAATAAATCGTTAAAAAAAGAACTTGACCGCATGCTGGAGCTTTATAAAAAGCTGGAGTTTGAACAAAAGCTGAATCAGAACGTAGACCAGCTGAACAAGCTTTCGGAGCAGCAGCAAAAGCTATCTGATCAGGGGCAGCAACCCAATGCCGATAAGCAGGAGCTGCAAAAAGATCAGCAAAAATTGAATAATGATTTCCAGGACATTAAAAAATCACTGGAAGACCTGAAAAAAACTAACGACCAGGCCGAGCATAAGCAGCCGTTTGAGGACTCGCAGAAGGAAGCGCAAAGCATTGAGCAGCAAATGGAAAAAAGCAGCGACGAGCTGAAAAAGGACAGCCCGAAAAAAGCATCGCAATCGCAAAAGCAGGCGGCTAAAGAAATGAAGCAGCTGGCAGATAAGATGCAGCAAAAGGAAGCGGAGGGCGAAGAGAGTGCAAATATGGTAGATGCGCAGCAATTACGCGAATTGTTAAAAAATCTCGTTAATAGCTCATTCGAACAGGAAAAAGTGATGCAGACGTTGAAGAACACCAACCCATCTGACCCGGGCTATATTAAACTGGCGCAGGACCAAAAAAACATAAAGGATAACCTCAAAACCGCCGAGGACAGCTTGTATGCCCTGAGCAGGAGGATCCCGCAGATCCAGAGTACGGTTAACACGGAGGTTACCTCGATAAATAATCATATTGAGGATGCACTTGAAAACCTGGGCGACCGGCGCACGGCCGAGGCCTCCCGCAACCAGCAATTTGCCATGACGTCAATGAATAACCTGGCCCTGCTGCTAAGCGAAGCGCTTGACCAGCTGCAGAACATGCAGAAAAAAGGGGGCAGCGGCAAGGGTAAAGGAAAGAAGCAGTCGGTATCGCAACTGGCAAAAATGCAGCAGCAGTTAAACCAAAATATGCAGAAGGCAAGGGAGCAAATGCAGCAACAGGGACAGCAGGGAAACCAGGGGAAAAGTCAAAATGGAAATAATGGAAAAATAAGCGAACAATTAGCTAAATTAGCGCGTCAGCAACAACAGATCAGGGAGGCGTTACAGCAAATAAACCGCGAGGATAACAAGGATGGCACGGGCGGTTTAGGGAATCTGGATAAAATTTCCAAAGAAATGGAACAAACTGAGCGTGATCTCGTAAACAGGAGAATAACGGAGGATGCCATTAAGCGGCAGCAGCAAATTCAGACTCGTTTATTAGAGGCTGAAAAAGCGGAACAGGAGCGGGAACAGGATCAGCAGCGCGAAAGCAAAGCGGGTAAAGATGTTCCTCCGGGATACATTAAAGCCTTGCAGGAATACCAGCAAGCCAAAGAAAAACAAACAGAACAGGTACGGACCGTTCCGCCTGAACTAAATTTTTATTATAAATTAAAAATAAAATCATACTTTGATCTACTCAACGTTAAATGACATGGACCAATCAAATGTTCAGGCAAGCAAACTGTACACGTTGCAGCTTCCTTCAAAACAAGAAAGCATAAGTTTGCTGGAAACTTTGATAGAAGAAATTGCCGACAAACACAATATAAGTGAAGACACCTTTGCTAACATGATGACATGCCTGAGCGAAGCGGCTAACAACGCTATTGTTCACGGCAACAAGCTTGACGAAAATAAAAAAGTTATTGTGAATGCTGATGTAGAAGGCAAGCGCATTATATGGACCATTACCGACGAAGGCGAGGGCTTTGATTACAATAACCTGCCCGACCCAACAGCTCCCGAAAACCTGGAAAACCTGACCGGCCGGGGTGTATTTATTCTTAAACACCTGGCAGACCAGTGCATATTTAATACCAAAGGGAACGAAGTTGAACTTCACTTTAAGATCTAATGCCTGCCATACAGTTTTTTGAAGAAGACATTACCTATAAATTAAAAAACAAAACAGCCGTAAGGCAGTGGATAACCGAAACCATACAGGCTGAAGGGTTTAAGCTAAAAGAGCTTACCTATGTTTTTTGCTCAGACAATTACCTGCTGCAAATAAACCAGCAGTACCTGGATCACGATACTTATACCGACATTATAACTTTTGATAATTCAGAGATCGCTAATACTATTGTTGGCGATATTTTTATTTCTATCGACCGCATCCGCGAGAACGCACTCAAATTCAGCACTACCGAAACGGACGAGTTACACCGCGTTATCATCCACGGCGCACTGCATTTGCTGGGCTACACCGATAAATCAGCCCCTGCCAGGAAAAAAATGACAATAAAAGAAGATTTTTATTTGAATAAGAGGAGCTTTATTGGTTAATTTTACCTTATCACTTTTGTCATTCTGAGCGGGAGCGAGCGGACACGAACACGGGACAAGGCATGAACGCAGACTTATCTACAATAGAAAATTTTTCTTTGCGTTCAAAATGACAAATAGCGAGGCAACGCATCTTTAAAAACAACCGTATATCTAATTACACTAAAACCAATTTTTAATATCATGAAAATACTTGCTTTAATTTTTGCCCTTATGTTTGTTACCGGCCCAAAATCTGTTTATGATTTTAAACTAAAATCTATCGACGGCGAAGCTTTTTCACTTGCCAAATACAAAGGGAAAAAAGTATTGGTGGTGAATACTGCATCAAAATGCGGATTTACGCCACAATACAAAGAATTACAGAAACTGGCCGACCAGTACAAAGACAAGCTGGTTGTTGTAGGTTTCCCGGCAAATAATTTTGGTCAGCAGGAACCGGGTGCGAACTCCGAGATCAAAACATTTTGCGAAAAAAATTATGGTGTTACCTTCCCGCTCAGCGAAAAAGTTAGCGTAAAGGGAGATGACATTGATCCTTTGTTTAAATACTTAACAGAGGCACCAAACCCTGATTTTACAGGCGAAATTAAATGGAACTTTGAAAAATTCCTGATCGACGAAAATGGTAATCTGATTCACCGTTTCCGCTCAGCAACTACACCGTTATCTGCGGATATTACAAAGTATTTGTAAACAGGAAAATTTTAAAATGAAAAGGCTTTCGGGAATCCGGAGGCCTTTTTTTGGTTAGTGGGGTTTGCCTTTGTTGGTGTTGTCACCAGAGGTGTTCGGAAGAATCAAAACAGGCAGTGGGTCGTGCGATTCCTTCCTTGGGGAAGGGAAGGTAGGGGTTTCGCGAACTATGGTACCACTGCTAATCAAGCGTAAAAGCTTGACGTAGAAACCCCTCCCAGCGCCCTCCCAAGGGAGGGAATCACACAGGCCCTCGCTTTTTTACAATCTTCCGAACACCTGTGGTGTTGTCACCAACAAACGATGGTGCTTATGGTATGTACCCTAAGTGCAACACTCTCCAATGCTTTTTTGCGGCTTCATCCTGCTTGTTGGTGACAACACCAACAAGGGCATCAAAGGCCTCTGTACTATGCGTGGCATGCGGTGGTGAATAGCCGGGTACACGTCGGCAAAGCGTTCCATTTTTCAGCGGAACGGGGCGGAACAAAGTGAAACATGCTGATTATCAAGCGTTTTGCAATTTTATTTATGCGCAAAAAAACTGTAAGTTGCTGATAGTCAAGCGCTATTATATTTATATTTCTGTTTATGCGCCGGTAATTTATTTATAATCAGCATGTTCCGGTTTTTGAGTTGGCCAAAATTTGTTATCCTGAACGCAGTGAAGGATCTTATCCGGCTGATAAATCGCCGCTATGCTGATTTGCGTGCGGTAGCTGCGAATGGTCTTTTTCATGCCTTTGTTGGTGTTCTTACCAATACTGTTCGGAAGATTATAAAAAGCCCGGCCCCGTGCGATTCCCTCCCTTGGGAGGGTAGGGAGGGGTTTCTACGCCAAGCTTTTACGCTTGTCAGGTTTGAATAGCAAGGGTAACACAGTTCGCAAAACCCCTGCCTTCCCGTTCCCGAGGAAGGAACCGACTTAGGGAGCTCATGAATGCCTTTAAAAACAAAATATAATATTCATAATCGCACAGGCCACTGCTTGTTTTGATTCTTCTACGCCTTTGTTAGTGTTGTCCACCAACAAAACGCGATGCTTGTGGTATGTACCTGAATGTAGTGGGCTTTTTAAATGCTTTTACATAAAGGGCTTTATCGTGTTTGTTGGTGAGAATGCCAGCAAGGGCATCGGACGGCTTTTACTACTGGGCAAAGGGATCAAGAAGACCCTTGCGGCAGTTGTGGATAAAAGATGTTATAGCAATTAATTTAAGCCGCTTTCAAGCATGAGTTCATTATAAAGTTTTGCTTGTCCGGCTGTTCCCGGTAAATAGTTTCCCCTATTAAAATCTTTATCAAGTAAATTTATTCTATTGAATATGCTTGAAAATTCTTCTATAGTTACTACTTGGCCAATTTTTCCAAAACTGATATACGCATCCTTGAAAAATTTCATAAGAGCAAGAAAACCAGTTGATTTATTTAAGATCATTTCCGGCGTTACCAAATTCCATGCATTTGGCCATTTATTCATTACCGCGTCAAAATAATTCCATAATATTTGTGCTATTATATGATCCTGTTCGTCAATAAAAATATTTCTTAATGGCCTACTTAGTAATTCAAGGTCTGTAAATTTATTGGGGGTTTTCCCACGCTTATAAATATCTCTATCTGCCATCGCATCACGGGATATATATTTTATAATGCCTTCAGCAAATGTAGCTTGTGTTATCGTTTCCTTTTCTTTGTCATTTGCAACACCTAAGATTTTAATTTTTTCATAAAACGGACTACCCTCTTTTTGGTTCAATGCTCTTACAATATTATGAGCTGTCTTTTGAGGGCTTCTATTAGTCGCAAAATCATACAAATCAGACACCAACGATTTATTAACCTTTGTTTGAGTTTTATTTATCGTCGCAAAAACTATGGCTTGATCTTCTAATTCCATTCCAATAAAAATGGTAACATTAACTTGAAATTCACTCCCTCTTTCAGGAAAGAACTCTAATCCAGCTATTCTATGTTGACCATCTAGAACCTTAGCAACGGTATCTTTGAAAGGCAAAGTCATTGTGCTGTTTTCTTCTGAATAGATTATATCCTTTTCTTCAATGTGTAAAATAACCCCTGTTGGAAAAGTTGAATCAACCATATTTACATACTTTGCGATTTCCTTTACTCGGTTAGGAGCTAACTCTCTTTGTATACCCGTATACACTTCTACCTCTCTCATTTCTGTGCCCGTTTCCAATCTTCTAATATCGGCGTATGATATTTTTATAAGATCATCATAATTCATTACACCAATATAGAATTCACCTATCGGTTGCTTACACTTCAAGCACTTGAATGTTATTTCTTGCATTTCTTTAAGTATTAAGCTTCCCCATAAGTGATTCGATTTCATTAGCGCTTTTTGTTTTAACATCAACTTTTGCATTTACTTTAATGGAATCAATGTAAACACTTCTATAAATTGAAATTAAAGCAATGATAAACAGAATTAATGAAGTTGATCTAATAAACCATTTTGCAATAGGATAGCAAGGAGGTAAATCAATTAACGATAAACAATAAATAATAGCAAAAAAAGCAGAGCAAAATATTAGGAGCCAAATAGATATAAAATCTAGAAATTTATCAAAATTAAGTTTAATTGCTGATCTGTTTTCACTGAAGATTAAGATAGCACTAGTTAGCAATCCTGCACTAAACAAAAAAAATTGACCTTGATCCAAAAAGGAATATATCATGTCTGTTTTATTGAGAATCATTATTGGAATTAATGATAAGAGGAAAGGTAAAATTATGCCCAAAACATTGTAAAAAAAGATCTTTAGAGTTTTTTGAAATCGAGGCTTATTAGTTGGATCCATTTTTATGCTTTTTAAAGAGAAACTCATTTTCTTATTTTTAAAAGATCTTTACAAAATTCCATTTATATATCTATTTCTGCGAGTCTGCTTAGCTTTACAAAGAATCAAATTGCGTATACTTTGTTAAATAATACTATTCATAAAAGGCCAATTTGAAGATGTTGAGGATGGATATAGAAACATCAGCCCCTAAATTTCTTTCCAACAAAGCATTATTAATCCTTTTCTAACAGCCACTCGTGTATTTCGCATAAAAATTCAAATTCGTCTTTTTTTACACTGTAAGAATGAAAATTTTGGTTTCTTATCCGCTCTAATTTCTGCATCCATTTCGTCTTTTCATCTTTCCCACCATTGATTTTTTCTTCTCCTGGTTTAGTATAAACCTTATCGAATATATCTTTCCAATTGCTTCCAAAAACAGCTATCCTGCGATAATCAATAATGTTGATACAATCCCAATGATCATATTCTTTTTCATTATCTTCTAATTCCCTATTTTTTTGATTTGCCATTAAAACCGAAGAATCTTGAACTTGTGGCGGAACTCCCTTTTTAAACCAGTTAGGGCCATAATGGTCTTCTAGTTTTTCCTTAAAGTTTTCTTTCAAAGACGTTTCAATATCTCTTATCATTTTGAAAGAATCCTCATTATATTGTTTTGCTTCGTCTTCCCAATATTTTAATAGACCCTCAGGATTGAAATCTTGTCTTGATTGCGCAATAACTTGTTGAAGCTTTCTCCAATACTTGGCTCTGCCAGCATCTCCGTAACTTTTCCTCAAATCAAGCCTTTCTTCAGTTGTAAGGTTTTTATAAAACGCTAAAATTGGATCGAAATAAAATTTGCTTTCTTCGATGATCTTCTCTGTTATTTCACTTTTTGCATTTATTTTTCTTTCTGCTGTTAAGTGATCAATAACATCGCTAAAAATCCTTATGAGACTGATTATTCCTGCATTAATTGTTAAGATACCATCATTCCCTTCTCCTATTTTCCACTCATCTTTTAAGTTTTCTTGAAAATATCTGAAGGCTTCCTTTAAAAATGGAAGCAACTTCCAGTAAGTGCTTTCACTGTCTCCAACAAAAAAGCTGCCTTCTTTTCTTATGGTATTTTTATTAATAACACCAAAAAAATTACTTCTATCTAATGCTGTTTTTACTGAGTCAATAGTAATACACCGTTGGTTCGTCTTTGTGTTTTCCCCTATTATTATTTTATCATATAAAGGACTATCTATGTCTTCGCCTAAATCTTGAGCCACTTGTAATTTAATCGCTTTTATTCGTTCTTCAAGATCGGAAGAATTCCAAAGCAGATCCGCATTTAAAGTATTGCGCAGATTCTTAGGTACAGCCTTTTGATTTTCATTTATTTGCATAAAAAGCCGTACTTGCTCAGTTCTATTTAAATTTATAAAAGCAACAACGGGAATCGTGTTAGTTTGTCTATATTCAGAATTAGCATATCCATATAATCGATGTTGTCCATCAATTACATAAGCTGATCGGTACGTTTTTGGGAGATGCAATATTCCAATTTTTGAAATAGATGAATCTACTTGGGTATTTGCTCTTTCAAAATGAAGGCTTTTCTCAGTTTCTATATTTATCACAAGGGAATTTGGGAAAAATCCCTTGTTTTCAATAAAATGTTGTATAGAAATCAATCTTGACTTTTTAATAAGTCTTTGATATGTTGGCATTAATTTCTTGTTAGCCTTATTTCTATGTAAAACGTATGCAATTTTTAATAGTCTTTCGGGTTCAATAGAAAAAGAATAATATGTATGTCCTCCCATTTTACCCAATATTGCTGGGATTTTGTTTTCAATTTCTGGAATTATTTGGCCCGAAAAGATATTTCCAAGTAACTGATATCTTGCTGCTAGCCCTAAATGTTTCGATAGGTCTTGATAATATTCTAAAGTTTCTTCGTCGAAATGGAGGATTTCATATTTTTGAAGAAGTCCTAAATCGGATTCTGTTAAGTAATAATTCTTAGTAGCAAGTATAAATTTAATTTTATGTTTTGAGTTTGGAAATAATTGCTTTAGGCTTTTTATTATCCCATCTTTCTTTCCGCCTATTTCTCCAATTGTCTCTTTAAAATCTCCTTTTTGAGGGTCACCAAGACAGGAGCGACACTCAACAATTAAAATTGACTCATCATCAATTGCTAGTACATCAACTTGCTGCCCAGCTGTGAAATTGTCGTTGTAAGGAATTGATAGTCGCCTGTCCTTGTTAAGTAAACTAAAACCTAGTTTTGCAAAGAGAGTCCAAATGTTATCTTCGAAAGATATTTCTATGTTTTTTTGTTTTCTGATTCTTATTCTTGTTTTATACTCCTTATCAACCTCCCACCTTAAATCAACGTATTTAGTTAGCTGGTCCGGGTTAATAGAGATTTTTTCATACTCATCCTGTCTTTTCCGAAGTTCGGCCGCAAGGGAGCCATCTTGAACCATCAATTCGTTAAATTTATCTCGAAAAAGTTCCTGTATCGTCATATGGCAAGATTGGTAAATACAAATTCATTAAAACTACCCCTTACTGCATTCGTGCCACCAATTAAACTAGCCCTGGGTAATTCATGGAGACTATCATTTTTTTCAAAGATTTCCTTCACTTTATTATGTGCAGCATTAGTTAATATATAGTAAGCATTTTGTTCTTTTATATAGGAAATTAGGTTACTTAATCTATATTGATCATCGAGTGAAAATAGTTTTTCATTATACTTAATAAATCCATTATCGTTATGTGACACGGTATAAGGGGGATCCAAGAAGACTAAATCCCCTTCCCTTATGTTATTTCTAACAATATCAAAATCTGATGCAACAAGTTCAGTTTTTCTTAAAGATGTACTGGATAGTCTTAACAATTCTTCGTCCAGGAAATTTTTATTTCTGTAGCCATAGGGTACATTATATACCCCTTTTAGATTGACTCTATATATACCATTAAAAGAAGTTTGATTCAAAAAGATAAATTTTGCAGCGCGTTCATGAATCTCTAAAAATTCTGTGTCTCTAATAATATAATATTGTTTCTCTGAGTTTTCAAAAGTCTTTAATTTATTTATAACTAAGTTAACATTGTCTCTAATCGCGATATATGTATCTATTAATTGCTCATTTAGATCAGATAAATACGAGGTTTCAGAAGGATTAATATAAAAAAAGGTCGCCCCGCCACCGAGAAAAGGCTCGTGGTAGTTATTGAATTTAAACGTCTTAACGTTATTAAGATGTTTAATAAGCCAAGTTTTTCCACCTGCCCATCTTAAAAATGGTTTAGCTTGGATGATTTTTTTTGAAGGTATTAGGTTTATATTATTGGTCATTAAATTTTTCACCAAATTATACTTTTTTTAACATTAAATACACATATGTCCCCAAAAAGGAAAATAGTTAATTTTATTTCGCTATAAGCGCTGTTGTCCATAATTTTTTACCACCTTCTCGCAAGATGCACCATTGAAGCAAACTCTAAATTAAGATTGCGGTTTGCCCCAGTTACTTCAACCTTTCGATATGACAAGTCATATAATAAAACCTAATGCTAAACCACCACTGCCACGAAATAAATCAACTAAGCTGTAATAAGGTGGATCTGCAATAACTAAGTCGATTAAAAAGTTTGTTATATACAAACTTTTTGTAAATTATTTATAAATTTGAATAAGAAACAAAAAAGCCCACGGGTCGGTACCCCGGGGCTTTTCTCTGGTCAAGCCGGACGGAATTTTACCGTCATCAATCAGATTAGTTTCCGAGAGTCTATCAAGTTTATCGGCCTTCAGAAAGTTAACAATTAAGGAGCTATTAGCTCCTTTGTTGTTTAGTCAAATATAACTATTAAAATATATCTCTTCGTTTTAGAAATAAAAATCATTTATTTTTTAGTGGTAGAATTGCCTACAATAAATTTTCATTTTGAAAGCAAAACATACGTGTTTCTTTAAATAATATGTTATAACTTTTCGATTAAATCTTATTCTGGCTCAGGTTAATTAAAAGAAGTGGCTCCGTGTTCCAAATCATTCCCCATCCCCCCAAATTCTTCCCCATCCCCCTTTTTATTTACCAGATTTATTTTAACTTTATACTAAACTTTATCGCGCATGTACTCACCTTATTTTGCACGTGCTTATTTTATGTGTTCCGGCGGCTTTGTTATAGGGCGGGGGAATGCTTGTTTGCTGTAAAATCAATTTTAAACCTAAAACCAATATTTATCATGTATTACTTAATTCTTGCCGTAATTTCAATAATTGTAATAGTAGTTGCAATTAAATCGTCGATGCTGCGCAACGTAGTGTTTAACAATGACAATTTTGGTATGCTGGCCGAAACGGATGGCAAAACTAAACCGCGGGCCGCTTTTAGTCTTGGCCGGAGTCAGCTGGCTTTTTGGACGGTGATCATCATCAGCTCGTTTATTTATGTGTACCTCAATGCATCGCCGCAGGAATATGCGGCGCCGGTGCTGGCTGTCGTAAACTTAACGCTGCTGGGCATTGCCGCGGGCACTACGATAGCGTCAAAGGTGATTGATAACAGCCAGAAGGATACCCAGGGTACCAGCATCCCGCAGCAGGATTATCCGTCGGAAGGGTTTTTGATCGATATTATATCCGACGAGAAGGGCGTGAGCATCTACCGCCTGCAAAGCGTGATCTGGACGCTTATTATTGGCGCCATCTACATAGCCTACGTTTCGGGCAAGAGCAAAATGCCGGACGACACCGTTATTACGTCGCAATTACTGATCCTGATGGGCATCAGCAGCAGCACCTATGTTGGGTTGAAGACCACGGAGAATACTTCGGCCCCGGTTAGCCCGGCTACTACTAATTTGGTGCCGCCGACGGGTGGGGGTAAATAAAAATATCCTGCTTTTTTCAGCACCCCACATGCCAGGTTTACGCTATACAAGCGGGTTACCTGTCCTGTGGGGTGCCGATCCGACCAGCTCGGACGGCATGACGTGATGGTGTGCGGTATTATGAAGTTAAACTGAAAATACAAAAATAGTTCTCCCCAACAGCTTGGTAGCCCCCTCTAAATCTCCCCCGGTTGGGGAGACTTTGGCTTCGCTCTTTCTAAGCCCTCCCTTCCGGGGAGGGTTGGGTGGGGCTACAATGCTTTTGGGGAGAATTACATTTGTGTTTTGCCTTTACTTAATGACATTTTCCGCCCGCCTAAAATTTAACTGTCAGCTAACATTAAAATAATAGTTAAAAAATCGCTTTTTAAAATGAAAAGAATATTATAGCTTTATACTAATATTTACGTCAAACCTATACGCTTATCGTTATGTCGAACCAAAATCTGCGGTTTCATGAAAGTCCAATTACCGCTAAAGCCTTAAATAAAAATCAAGCCCAGCCATTTACCGTTGCCGATTACCTTTTAACCCGACTAAAACAACTTAATGTTACCGAAGTATTTCAAATCCCCGGCGATTATGTTAAACATTTTACGCAGGCCCTTGAATATTTCGACGGTGTTACTGCCATTGGCGCCGTTAACGAACTTGATGCTGCCTATGCCGCTGATGCTTACGGGCGTACGCGCGGCCTCGCGGCTGTTTCCCTGCAATATGGAGTAAGCACATTCAGCGCGCTCAATGCTATTGCCGGGGCGCTTGTTGAATTGAGTCCTGTCGTGGTTATCAGCGCCTGCCCGGGTGCTGATGCCCGGCAGATCGGTAAAATGTACGATGTGCTTTACCACCACTCAACCGGCAACCTGCAGGCCGACCAGGAAGTATATTCGCATGTAACTGTTGCCGCCATAACGCTAAGCACTTCTGTTGGTGCGGCGGCGGCAATTGATAATTTACTGATAGCAGCTATCACCCATAAAAAACCGGTTTACATTGCCTGTTATAAAGAAGTTTGGGGGGAGCCCTGCCCGCAGCCACCGAAAGAACCATTAAAGCCGCTGGTGATAAAGAGTGATCCGCTGGCGCTTGAAAATGCGGTGGCGCAGGCCTGGGCGCAGCTCACAGCCGCTAAAAATCCGATGATATTTGCCGGGGTAGAAGTGCTTCGGCACGGCCTGGCAGATCTGCTGCAGCAGCTCATAGATGCAAGCGGCTTTTTATATACTACCACCAGCCTGGGTAAAACCGTGCTTGATGAAGGAGGCAGCAAATTTATTGGCACCTACGCTGATGCTGCATCTATTAAGAGTGTAACTGACCTGGTTACCGCCGCCGATTGCTTCCTTACCCTTGGAACCATAATTACCGACGATTACCTGGTGTTTATTGAAAGCAAGTATGCCGACATGGTGCTGGCCACGACTAAGCAGATCCGCGCCGGGTACTTTATTTATGAAAATGTTACCATGAAGGATTTTATGGAAGCATTGCTGCACTTGTTTAAAACCACCAAAGGCTACCCGCTGGCAACAATAGCGCCCACGCAGCCTAAATACCCGGAGCCATGGCTCTCCAACTCAGATCCGCATTGGAATGACAAGCCGGATACCATTACCTATAACCGGTTTTTCCAGCACTCCATGAAATTTTTGACCGATAACAACATGCTGAAGGATATCGTGATGACGTATGGGGTTAGCTCGTCGCTTTATGTGGCTACCAATGCTTACGGGTTAAAGCAAAACAGCTTTATCTCGTCGGCCGCCTGGCAGTGTATCGGCTACGAAACCGGGGCAGCATCAGGTGCACAGCTTGGCAGCGGCAAACGGGCCTGGACCGTAGCCGGCGACGGCGGCTTTATGATGGTTTGCCAGTCGCTTTCAACCCTGGCGCGCAACAACCTTAATGCTGTAATATTTGTGATGAGCAACGGCGTGTATGCCATTGAGCAGGTTTATGTCGATATGAGTTCGTTCGAGCCCGGTCCGCAGCATAAGTTTGATGCGTTTGATATCCTGCCAAAATGGGATTACCTGGCCCTTGCCAAAGCTTTCGGCGCAGAAGGCCACACCGTTAAAACCGTAAAGGAGCTGGATGCGGTGCTTGAAAAATTAAAAACAAAAACCAATAAGCCTACGCTGGTGCAGGTAGTGATCCCCGAAAAGGACCTGCCGGGACAAATGCGCAGGCTGGGGCTGGAGTAAGCGCCTCACTTAAATCCTCTCTTAAGGAAAGGATTTAGCTTCGCTCTCACAGAACTTTTTCGCCCTCTTTCCGCGCAGCGAAGAGAGGGCAGGTCCAGCGAAGCGTCGACCGGGTGAGTAAAATCTGCGGGCGATATTAACGCCAATGCATTGGCGCAAACGCATGGCGGATTGATTTTTTCACCCTCTTTCCGCGCAGCAGCGAAGAGAGGGCAAGTCCAGTGACGCGTCGACCGGGTGAGTAAAATATACGAGCGATATTGACGCCAATGCATTGGTGCGAATGCATGGCTGATCGACTCACCCGGTCGATGCTTAGCGGTAAGGAAAGAATAACAGTTATATACTAATAAAAAAATAAATCAACCATACATAACCTAAATCCATATGAAAAATAAAACGTATTCTATTTTTGGCGCAGGTGCCTCCGGGCTTTATACGGCCTGGCGTCTGCTGAACGGCGAAGCCAACATTGAACAGGATCAATCAAAGCTGCTTAACAAGGGCGATACCCTTGAACTGTATGACTGGGGCCAGTACGATTTCTCGAAAGAGCACCAGGGGACCCGCGCTGCCGGTGCCCGTGTTTGTACCTGGCATTATGAAAACGATAAAACAAAATCATACCTGGAGCTGGGCGGCATGCGCTACTCGGAGTGGGACGGAAATAATGGGGCTATGAGCGGCGGGCACCGCCTGGTTACCACCGTTATTAAAGAGCTTGACCTCGATAAATATTCGGTGCCGTTTAATGAGTCTACCAACCCGCTTTATTATTTGCGCACCAAAAACATGTATTATAATGATATTAGCAAAACAAACCCGGCCCCGTATAACGTAAAGAACGATGGCGCAAGTCAGCCGCCCGATAATGGCTTTAACATAGTTGAAAAATTGGCTGTCACCGCGCATACCGGCCCGCAAACCCGTGCCGAATGGTGCCAATTTTACCAGGATGGGCGCATCACCGCTGATACGCCGGAATCATCTGTTTTTCAAAAAGGCGACCTGTTAAAAAATATAGGCTACTGGAACCTGATGTTTGATCAGCTGGGGTCTGAAGGGTATAACTACACCAATGATGGCAATGGCTATACCTCGAACGTTATCAACTGGAATTCAGCCGTTGCTTTCCAGGCCAATAACGAGTTTACGCCTGGTACAGAATACAAAACGCTTACGCACGGCTATTCGAGCATGTTCAATGCCCTGTTTAATGCCATTGTGAAGCTGGCAAAACATAAAGGCGTCAATTTTGAGTATCACCCAAACACCCGCCTGCATTCCATTTTGGAAATTGATAATGTAATTCATTACAGCATTGCAAAACGTGATAAGCCGGATAAAAAAGCAGCCACAAAAACCACCTCGGCAGCATGGCTGGCTATGCCCCGCGGTCCGTTAGACCTTGTGGCACAGGCTACCCGTTACGGAGATCATAAAGGGCTGGATGTGCTTAATCACCGCAAAGTGCAATTGTACCTGGAGTCGGCAGTGCTGCAGCCTTCGTATAAGGTTGGAATGTTTTTTGATTCGCCGTGGTGGATGGCAAATGCCACCAATCCGCCGGCCTATCCGGCGCCTATCATTAGCTACGAAGTAACAACTGACGTACTGAAAGCGCTGGCTGCGGAAGGCTTTCCAAAGCAGTACCTGGTTGAGATTGAAAAAAGTAAAAATCCGGTGATTATGGAAACACCATTCGCCGCCGCCGGAGACCTGGTAAGTAATGTTGAAAAATGTATTGGTGCACCGCTTACGCCTGCGCAAAAAACACAGCTGCTTACTGCTGCCCAACGCAACACCATTGGGCCAAGCGTTACGGATACTCCCATAAGGCAGGTGGTTTACTTCGGCAATAATGCACTTGATAAAAACGCTAAGCCCATATACGGCATCCTTGCCAGCTATGATGATGAGCAATTCACCAGCTTTTGGGAAGAATTGGAGTATTCGACAGATTCCGTTGAGAAAACCGCATTTTCAGAAAATTATCAGCCTTTGATAGGGCCGCGCAAAGCACCTGATGTAATGGTAAAAATGCTGCGCCAGCAATTGGCGGCCGTACATTTTGGCCCGGATGCCGATTATAGCGTTGTGCCCGAACCATTGGAAACCCGGTATATGGATTGGTCGCTGCCGCCGTTTAATGCGGGCTACCATGCCTATGCGGCGCATTATGATATTTGCGACGTGCAGCAGAAGATCCGCAAGCCATCTCAATTGATAAAAGGTGCCGATGCCAACATTTTTATTGTCGGCGAAGCTTACTCAAACGACCAGGCATGGGTTGAAGGCGCCTTCTGCACCGCTGAATCTGTGCTGAATGATTTCTTCGGCGTAAAGCCAATTATTGATAATACGGAATATCCTTTTATATGTCCGTGCGTTTGAATTTAAAATGGTGCTGACTGATTGTAAAAAGCGGGAGTTATTGGTTACCCCGCTTTTTTTATGGGGTTTTCGCCGATAGAGGGTAGTACCTTGCGCTTAAGACGTGAAGCATCGCGTCTCTACACTAATTCGTCCTAAAATAAGTTGACCCTAAAACTTTTCATTATCCATCCAGTAAAAACACAAAAAGCTCTTTCGGCCCATGTGCGCCTAAAACCAGTGTTTTCTCAATATCAGCTGTACGGCTTGGGCCTGTAACATTGCTGATCATTGATGGGAGATTGTTTTCGTATTTGCTTTTTATCAGCTTAAACCCGTCCTTTAGGTCGAGCACCAATTGTGAGGTATAGGCTAATACAATGTGTACCGGCGGATAAATGCTTAACCGGCGGCCTGCCATATTGCCGTTTGAAAGTAAAATGCTGCCGTTACGTGCAATTAATGCTTCGCAAAGTGTAAAGCCAACATCGGCTTGTTCAAAATCTTTATCGGTTTTGTAAAACGGATATTCAAATTTTGTTAAAATCTCCTGCAGCGCCGGTTCCCAGCAATAGATCTTGTGCCATTTGCGTTCTTCGGCCAGTTCCAGTAAATTTTCAATGAATTGTACTTCGTCTTCACAAAAAACAAACTGCCCGGATATGGAAGTAAATTGTTCGGCAAACAACACCTCGTTTAATTCTTCAGACGGGGGGTAGTGCGGCAGATCCTCAAGGTTAGGATATGGATTATCCCTTTTCTCTAAAAGCGCCTTACGGATCTTTTTAAGCAGTTTTTCTCTCGGTGTAGTTATATCCCTCATTTTTAGTCCTGAGTCTTAAGTAAAAAGTCTTAAGTCCTGAGTAAAAGATGACTTTCGACTCAAGGCTTAAGACTATAGACTTTCAAAATTATTCCTTACCTGTGCTTGCTTCTTTTTCTTCAGGGTTTCTTTCAAAAGTGCCTGAATGATCGGCAACACCTTCTGGTATCAAAGCTTTAGCTGCAGGTGTTTGGTCAGCTTCCGGTCCGTTTACAAATTCATCATATGTAGTACGGTTTTCAAACGGACGCTTGCCCAAGATCTCTTCAAGGTCTGATTGGAAAAGGATTTCTTTTTCTAAAAGCTTATCAGCTAATTTTATCAGGCCTTCTCTTTTATCAAGAAGCAGCTTTTTGGTCATCTCGTAAACCTCAGCAATTTGAAGGCGTACTTCCTGATCAATCAGTTCAGACGTTTTTTCTGAATATGGTTTATTAAACTGGTATTCGCCCTGGGTATCGTTAAATGATACATTGCCCACTTTTGCATTCATACCATAAATGGTAACCATGGCATAAGCAAGCTTGGTAATGCGCTCCAGGTCATTTTGGGCACCGGTTGAGATCTTACCGAATGTAATATCTTCGGCCACGCGGCCACCCAGTGTCATACACATCCCGTCGATTAATTGCTCGGTAGTATATAAAAATTGTTCTTTTGGCAGATACTGGGCATAGCCCAAAGCAGCAACACCACGCGGAACAATAGATACTTTAACAAGCGGATCGGCATGCTCCAAAAACCAGCCGGCAATTGCGTGCCCGGCTTCGTGGTAAGCAACAATGCGTTTTTCTTCGGGAGATATAATCTTGTTCTTTTTCTCCAAGCCACCAATAACACGGTCAATGGCATCCTGGAAATCCTGCATATCAACAGCTTCTTTATTTTTTCGTGCGGCTATCAGCGCAGCTTCGTTACATACGTTGGCAATTTCGGCGCCTGCAAAGCCTGGTGTTTGTGCTGATAATTTTTTAGCATCAACGCCTTCGGCAAGCTTAACCGGTTTTAAGTGAACCTTAAAGATCTGCTCGCGACCGATCAAATCGGGTTTATCAATTGATACTTGCCTGTCAAACCTTCCCGGGCGTAATAAAGCCGAATCCAATACATCAGGACGGTTGGTTGCAGCAAGGATGATAATGCCTGAATCGGTACCGAAGCCATCCATTTCAACCAATAATTGGTTTAATGTGTTTTCGCGCTCATCATTACCGCCAACAATATTGTTTTTACCACGGGCACGGCCAATAGCATCAATTTCGTCAATAAATATAATACATGGGGCTTTGTCTTTCGCCTGGCGGAAAAGGTCACGAACACGTGAAGCACCCACACCAACAAACATTTCAACAAAGTCTGATCCTGATAAGGAGAAGAAAGGCACCTGCGCCTCGCCGGCAACTGCTTTAGCCAGCAAGGTTTTACCTGTACCCGGCGCACCTATTAATAAGGCACCTTTAGGGATCTTACCACCCAGGTTAGTATATTTTTTGGGATTTTTAAGAAAATCCACAATTTCCATTACTTCCTGTTTTGCTTCTTCCAAACCGGCCACATCATTAAATGTTACCGATACCTGGGCCTCTTTATCAAACAAGGTAGCTTTTGATTTACCTATGTTAAAGATCTGCCCGCCCGGGCCGCCACCGGCACCGCCACTCATGCGGCGCATAATAAATAACCACACTGCTACCAGCAATACAGCCATTATTATACATTGTACAAACCAGTTTGATAAAAGGCTCTCATGCCCTGGTTCAATACTAACGGGAATTTTCTGGTCTTCTGTAAAACCAAAGTCCTTTTCGGCATTGTTTATGGACTGCTTTATCCCCTCGTAAGTAGCATCCGAAAAGGTGTATTGAGGGCCTTCGGCATTACCCATGCTTAGTGGGCGGGTTTCTTTTTTGGCATCGGCATATTCCGGCTTATTTAAGCTTTCTTTTTTAATATACACCTCGGCTACAAAAAGATCGCCGCTGCGGTAGGCCACAACTTTTTCTACATCATGCTGCTTAAGCATTTCACCAAACTTTTGAAAGGGTATGGGATTTGAAGTAGTAGTATTTAATAACGTAGCTACAACCAGCAATACCACCACAATAATGGCATAAAACCACATAATGTTTGGTTTTGGTGGTTTTGGAGTGATTTTTTTATTCGGTATTTTCCGGATCGGTTTTGGATTTTCCAATTTATTATCTTTCATTTCTTTACAAACTCAAACTTACAATCTTTAATTTAATATTTTATGGTATGATGTGATGACGCGTATTTAAACGCAATTGTTGCGGATGCTTAAGCGCTTTTATACATTTTAATTTCAGCATCGCCCCACAGATCTTCCATGCCATAATATTCCCGTTTATCGGTCCTGAAAACGTGAACGACTACATCTACATAATCCAGCAGTATCCATTCGCCATATTGAAGCCCTTCCTTTCGCCAGGGTTCCTGTTGCGTGGCTTTAAAAATTTCCTCTTCTATACTATTTGCTATGGCTTTTACCTGTGTGGTTGAATCGGCATGGCATATCACAAAATAATCAGCCACCGAACTAAATATATTACGAAGGTCTAACCTGATAATATCATTTCCTTTTTTTTCCTGGATGCCGTGTATGGCTAACTCAGAAATATAAGCAGATTCACTTAACGCTTTGTTTTTTACCATCAAAAAGAATTAGTTTTGAACGATTTAGTATTTTAAATTATTATACTTTGCAAAATAACATATTTTCGGGGTTATTTGTTGGACAAAATTTTATAACAATTAAACAAGTTGACTCAACAAACAATTTTCTTAAAGAATTAGTGTCAAATTCCAAGCCATTGATTGAAGGAACAGTCATTATGGCAGAAAACCAGTATGCAGGCAGAGGACAGCAACAGAACGGATGGCATGCCGAGCCGGGTAAAAATTTAACATTCAGCATTTTATTAAAACCCGCTTTTTTACCAATTACTGATCAGTTTGACCTTGTACGCGCTGTAAGTTTAGGTGTTTTTGATGCTTTAATGCCACTGCTCGGCGATAAATTAAAAATAAAATGGCCCAATGATATCTATTACGCCGACTATAAACTTGGCGGCATGTTAATTGAAAATATGATACAGGGCGGACAAATAAAAAACGCCATTGTTGGCATTGGCCTAAATATA
The DNA here is from genome assembly GCF_028288225.1 of Mucilaginibacter sp. Lineage (GTDB taxonomy): Bacteria > Bacteroidota > Bacteroidia > Sphingobacteriales > Sphingobacteriaceae > Mucilaginibacter. Next base: position 82,649 of record NZ_JAQBOC010000007.1, on the reverse strand, counting down.
AATCAGGAAAATTTCCCGGCTCACCTGCCAAATGCCATTTCTTTGAAGCAAATCTTACACCAGGATTATGATTTAAATGGTTTATTATCCGACATTTGTCGCCACATTGAGGCATACTATTTGAATTTAAAGGCCGGAAAAATTTCTTTTGTAAGGGAATCTTATTTAAAACGACTATACTGGTTAAACGAAAATAAAACATTCAGGTCGAAAGAAGGAATGTTTAATGGTGTGATTGAAAATGTAAAGGACAACGGCATATTGCTTGTTAAAAATAATAAGGGCGAAGAATTAGAGTTTAGCCTGAAGGAAATTGAGTTTTTAACTAATGGGGCTCAATAATTTAACATTTTTTACATTCAGCTTCATAAAGAAAACAATATTCCCTGTTACCTTAGCAGGCATTGTTGAATAAAATAGAAACGTACTAATACTATAAATGGAATGAAAAGAATTTTGTTAGCAGTAATTGCATTGGCCTTAAGCTTTGGCGCTAAGGCCCAGATCGAATCGCACGTAAAATGGTCGTATGCGGCTAAAAGAATAAGCCCTACTGAAGCTGTGGTGTTTTTAAAAGCTACAATTGATGATAAATGGCATATTTACGGACTTGACGTAAAAGATGGCGGCCCTATAAAAACCTCGTTTACTTTTGCCCCTTCAAAAGAATATAGCCTGGTTGGCAAGCCTATACAGCCAACTCCAATCAAAAAATATGAGTCCACGTTTAAAATGGACGTTACCTATTTTGAAAAATCAGTAGTGTTTCAGCAAAAAATAAAGCTGAAATCAGCAAATGCAGCAACTGTTAAGGGCCAATTGGAATACATGACCTGTAACGACCAAAAATGCCTTCCGCCGGAAGATGTTGATTTTACAATTCCATTAGGTAAATAATTGCGGAAACAGAAAATGAAATCATTCAAAGGCCGTTCTGCAAAAAGCGGATTGTTTTTATTATTTACAGTTATTGCAATTTTTATAGCAGGATTAAATCCGGTTAAAGCGCTGCAAAACAAAAAAGCTGACACCGCAGTATCAACAAGCGACGTTCAGTTTACTGATATCCCTACGGCGGCGGATAGCGCAGCGGCCGCCAAAAAGAAACAGCAACAAGTTGCAAAGGTGCAGCCAGGTTCAAAAAATGCAGCTAAAAGCAGTAGAGAAATACCGAAAACATTGTGGCAGATCTTTATTGCCGGCTTTTTAGGCGGCTTTGCCGCATTTTTAATGCCTTGTATTTACCCTATGTTGCCCTTAACGGTTAGTTTTTTTACAAAACGGGGCGGCAGCCGCAGTAAGGCAATATTGCAGTCATTGCTTTATGGCCTTTCAATAATTGTAATTTATGTTTCCCTTGGCTTTATTATAACCTTGTTATTCGGGCCATCGGCTTTAAACGCATTGGCTACCAATGGCATATTTAACTTCTTTTTCTTTTTATTGCTGATAGTGTTCGGTATCTCGTTTTTAGGGGCATTTGAAATTACGCTTCCCAGCTCATTAGCTAATAAGCTTGATGAAAACTCTGATAAAGGTGGCCTTGCAGGCATCTTCTTTATGGCATCAACCCTGGTGGTGGTGTCCTTTTCATGTACCGGTCCTATAATAGGTTCGGTGCTTGTTGAGGCAGCTACCAAAGGTGAGCGGCTTGGCCCTGCGGTTGGTATGTTTGGCTTTTCATTAGCGCTTGCATTGCCTTTTACATTGTTTGCCTTGTTCCCATCAGCATTAAAAAGCCTGCCAAAATCAGGTGGCTGGCTTAACAGCGTGAAGGTGATATTAGGATTTATAGAAATTGCATTTGCGCTTAAATTTTTATCAAACGTTGACCTTGCCTATCATTGGGACTGGTTTGACCGGGAAGTGTTTTTATCATTATGGATAGCAATTGGCATTTTAATGGGCTTATATTTGATTGGCAAAATCAAGTTTTCACATGATAGTGAGGTTACGCACCTTTCAGTTCCGCGTACTTTTATATCTATCATTGTTTTTGCCTTTGTTGTTTATATGATCCCCGGTTTGTGGGGAGCACCGCTAAAATCCATCAGCGCTTTCCTGCCTCCGCTGAGCACACAGGATTTTGACCTTTCATCTGGACTGGGATCAGGTACTGCCGCTGCCGCCGTTAATAAATCATCCATAAAAATAAAAAAATACGAAGAGATCTTTAGGCGGATGCCGAAAGTAAAAGGCATTGATGAATGGTATGATTATGACCAGGCCATTGCGGTAGCTAAGGAGCTGCACAAACCAGTACTTATCGATTTTACCGGCTGGAATTGTGTTAACTGCCGAAAAATGGAATCGAATGTGATGCCAAATCCTGAAGTTTTAAAACGCCTTCAAAATGATTTTGTAATGCTGCAGTTGGTTATTGATGATAAAACGGAAATTCCTGCTTCAGAGCAAACAAAATCGTCCTATAACGGAAAAACGATAAATACATTAGGCGGTAAATGGCTTGACCTGGAAATAACCAAATATAACTCAAACGCTCAACCTTACTATGTAATGGTAAATGAAAATGGCGAAGCCCTTGTACCGCCGCAGGGTGCTATATTTGATATTCCTGGTTTTATTGCCTATTTAGATAGCGGTATAGCGGCTTTTAAAAACCAAAAATAGGAAAATAGAAAAGAGTCAGGATACAAGAATCAAGAGAGCGCCAGTAATTTGTTTACTGTATTGTTTTCTATCTTTAACTCTTGTATCCTGACTCTTGATTCTTGTATCTTAATCTCTTGATTCTTCTCTCCCCATCTCCCGTTTTACAAAAACGCTCGGCTCTCACGAAAAAAAAGTGTAAATTCGCGGAACTTTTAAAAGAGGAACGGTTTTTTACCGTTCTATCTTAATAAAAGCATTAATTCAGATACTTTTTACAGAGCGAAACAGCGCCAATTCATAAAAATGACGCAAATAAAAAATATAGGACTTCTTACATCAGGCGGGGATTCGCCGGGGATGAATGCTGCCATACGGGCGGTAGTGCGATCAGCTATTTATTATGGTATTGAAGTAACAGGCATTCGCCGTGGCTATGATGGTATGATAAAAGGTGATATGTTCCCGATGGACCGTAAATCCGTTTCAAATATCATTCAGCGCGGCGGTACTATCCTGAAAACGGCGCGCAGCGAGCAGTTCAGAACCGCCGAAGGCCGCAAAATGGGGTATGATCAGTTAAAAAAGCATAATGTTGATGCCCTGGTGGCCATAGGCGGCGACGGAACCTTTAGAGGTGCAAGGGCTTTTAGTGAAGAATTCGACATCCCGGTTGTTGGCCTTCCCGGAACCATCGACAACGATCTTTGTGGCACTGATTTTACTATCGGATATGATACCGCAATTAATACCGTAATTGATGCCGTTGATAAAATAAGAGATACGGCAGAATCGCACGACAGGTTATTTATTGTTGAAGTGATGGGGCGCGACTCTGGTTTAATAGCTTTGCGCACGGGCATTGCTGCCGGTGCCGAAACTATATTGATCCCCGAAAGCCCAACCGACATTAACGCAGTATTTGATAAACTGGAAAAAGGCCGTAAAGACAAAACATCAAAAATAATTATGCTTGCCGAAAACGGTGAAGCAGGTGACGCTTTTGAAGTAGGACGGCAGATAAAAGAAAAATTCCCTAATTATGATACCCGGGTATCGGTATTGGGTCACATTCAGCGTGGCGGAAGGCCCTCATGTATGGACCGCGTGCTGGCGAGCCGGGTTGGTGTTGCTGCAGTTGAAGCTTTAATGGCCGGCCACCGTAACGAAATGGTAGGGCTGATCCACAATGAGATTGCCTATACCCCGTTTGAACACGCCACCAAACACATTGCCGAAATTAACCCCGACTTTTTAAAGATCGTAGAGATATTGGCAATATAGTTAGTAACTTATTGGTAAATAATATTGAGGCCGGGATCCGGCCTTTTTTATTTGTCGCCAGTTTATATTGAGTTCAAAAAATGCGGCTCGTTATTTTGAAATCCCAAATAAACATACTAATTTGGGATTCTAATCACCCCAATAACATATTAATTGGTATTTAATATTTGTTTATGCCCAATCATGGCGCCTGGTATTTATCAGGCGAATTATCATGATTGATAAAGGTTTTATCAACTATTAAGCGGATCACCTCATCAATTTCATTGCCTACGGTTAACAGGTGTTCAATAATTTCTTTGTTATCCGGGTTAAAGAAATTCACCCTGTCCATTATGGCGATTAATCCCAGCATACTCGCCACCGGGCGGCGCAGCTCGTGCGATGTTAGTGAAGCAATATGGCGCAGGCGCTCGTTTTGATCAATAATAGCTTTTTCGCTTTTAAGCCGTTGGGTAATATTACGGGCAAAGCATCCTATGCCGGTAATTTCGCCTTTTTCGTTATAAATGGGATTAAAGCTTATTTCGAATGATAACAGATCTTGTGTATCAGGATCAACGCTTTCATTTATAATAGAATATATTTCGCCTTTAAGCGCCCGGCTGTAATAGTTGGTCCACGTATTAATTATCTCGTTATTGTAGCCGGTATGTTGGTATGAATAATCACCTGCTTTGGGTTCAACACCAGTTAATTGAGCAATTTTATTGCGGTAAGCCTGGTTCATGTAAACATAACGGATTTCTTTATCAACCGACCAGATCTGATCCTCAGTATTATTTATCAGCGCTTCAAGGCTGTTTTTGATCCAAACCAGTTCCTGCTCCCTAAGTTTAGCCTCTTCCTGGTATCGTATTTTTTCGCTTACATCGGCAGCAACTACAATGCGGCAGGCAAGATGGTTAAACGTTATATCGTGACTGTTAATTTCAGCGTAAATAAGGCTGCCATTTTTGCTTCTATGTTTCCAAATACCTGCATGAGCAATCCCTTTTAAGTCGCTGATGTTCTTTTGGCCAAGGTAATCATCAAGAACTTTAAATTCAGTGGATTCGCGTAAATCACGGATGGTAAGGGCTAAAAACTCCTCATCAGTGTAGCCATAGCTGGCAGTAGCCGCTTTATTTACCTTTAATATCCGTAAAGATGATATTTCATAAACCCACATTGGGTTAGGGTTATCATCAAAAAAGAACCCAAGTCCGTTAAGTGGCAGATCCTGCATATTTTAAATTAAGCGCCCTGGCGTAACAAAAGTTAACTATTATTTTAATAAAATGCGTTTGCTGCAAAGTTAGCTGTAAACTTAGCACTTATTATTTTGCGATAGTACTTATATCTGTTGATTTTTTAAAGAAAAGTTTGAATTTAGTGATTAGAGGTTAGAGATCAGAGGTTAGTTGGGGATAGAGATTAGAGGGAGTGACTAGAGATTAGTTAATCTGGGAGTTTGAATATTTATCTGACTGAACCTAATCTCTGATCTCTAACCTCTAATCAACTAAATGATGAAATCATTTTACATTAATAAATAAAATACCTACCTTTGCATCCCCGCAGAAAGGACTCCGGGGACAATGTTGAATACATAAAATAAAAAAATGGCAACTAAAATCAGATTGCAAAGACACGGTAAAAAAGGAAAACCTTTTTATTATATCGTAGTAGCAGACGCACGCGCTCCACGTGATGGACGTTTTATTGAGCGTTTAGGTTCATACAACCCAAACACTAACCCTGCAACAATTGACATCAATTTCGACAAAACCCTTGATTGGGTTAACAGTGGTGCACAACCGACAGATACCTGCCGTGCTATCCTGTCGTACAAAGGTGTTTTATACAAAAAACATTTACAGGGCGGTCTTAAAAAAGGTGCTTTAACCGAAGAGCAGGTTGAAGCAAAATTCCAGGAATGGCTTGACACCAAAGACGGAAAGATCACGGGTAAGAAAACTACCTTAGTATCTGCAAAAGACGAAGCACGTAAAGCTGCTTTGGCTGCTGAAGCTAAAAAGAAAGAAGCAAAAGCTGCTGCAATTGTTGCTAAAAACACACCTGCAGTTGAAGAAGTTGAAGCCCCTGCTGAAGAAGAAGTATCTGAAGCGCCGGAAGCATCAGCTGACGAAACACCTGCTGCTGAATAATTATTGTAACAGAACAAGAAGCATTGCTTCTTTTATTTAAATAATATAATGGCGAAGATCCTAACAGGTTCTTCGCCATTGTTATTTTGTAACCACCTTTACAATAGCGATGAGTTTAAACCTTGAATGTTCGAAACATTATCAATCAGGCAGGCCTTCGACCTGCGCTATTGTATGTCGCCCACTTCAAGGCTTTGAATATTGTGGTTTTCATGGCCCTGAAAGGGCCTAATATATCAGCGCAGGTCGAAGGCCTGCGTTAAATACGGGCGAACCGGGGACATAATCGATCATGAGGACATATTTCGAACACTCAAGGTTTTAAATCCATCGCTATTAATAAAAGAAATCAAATATCACACCATGACAACCGAAGATTGTTTCAGAATAGGCAGCACTATAAAAACCAAAGGTCTAAAAGGCGAACTGCATATTTATACCGATTTTGAAGGCCTGGAAGATGTTAAGTTCAATACCCTGTTTATTGAAACTGCCGGCAAACTGGTGCCCTATTTTGTGAGCTCGATAAAATATCTGCAAAAAAATGCCGCATACCTGGTTCTGGAGGATGTGGATACCATTGAAAAAGCCTCATTGCTTGCAAAAAAGGACTTGTACCTGCCTAATAAACTAAAGCCAAAAAAGAAGAAGCAGGAGTTTACCCTGATGGATTTGAAAGGGTTTACCGCAGTTGATGACAATGAAGGGGAATTAGGCATAATAACCGATATACACGAGTACCCGCAGCAATTAATAGCCACCCTTACCTATAAAAATTGCGAAGTGCTTTTCCCGCTGAATGAAGAGGTAATTAAAGGCATTGATGTGGTAAAGGAAATTGTAAGGGTTGACCTGCCGGATGGGTTATTGGATATTTATTTGGATTGAGTGCAAGCATAGTATCATAAACGGGTTATACTTCATAACTACACATAAATAGTAAATTAGAAAAATGGAAAATTTCGATCAGGAAATTAAGCAAATACAGTTAAACAACCCAAGTGAAATAAATGGAGACTTAAAGAACTATTTCTCTGTTATTACCCGGGCCGACGGAAGATACAAGGTTATTTGGGGGAAACCCATTTCAACGCACATCCGGCATAAAGTTGAGGCATTGGTTAAAAAGCATTTTGTTCCTGCTCTAAAATAGCTCCTTTTTATTTGACAATTTGTAAAGTTTATTTTACATTTGGTAAATTAAACTTTACAAACAATGAAAACGCGCTTTCTATTTCCGCATTGGAGCAGGTATATAGGCTGGGGCCTGATCTTTATTCATATCCCCATAATGGCCATCATGAAGATACATGCCGGTAATAATTTCAAAGGGTACAATCAGGGCTTAGATGCATCCGGGTTGTTTACGCCCGATCATGTTTTTTTTATTGGAACCGCCTTGCTCATGGCAGCCGGCTTATTCCTGGTAGCATTCTCGAAGGAAAAAATTGAAGACGAGCAAATTTCGCAATTGCGCTTAGATTCTTTGCAATGGGCGATATATCTCAACTATTTTGTATTATTTACCACACTGGTTTTTACTAACGACAAAGGCCATATCCTATATTTAAATTTATGGATCCCGCTTGTGTTTTTTATCATCCGTTTCAGATGGATGATCTTCAGGCTTAACCGTTCGGTAAAGGAGGACATTCAGCCATCATGAAAAATAATATCCGCGTTGAACGCGCTATAAAAAATATAACCCAGGCCGATCTTGCCGAAGCCGTGGGTGTATCGAGGCAAACTATCAATACAATCGAAAGTAATAAATACGTACCTTCAACTGTATTAGCATTAAAAATTTCAAAAGTGTTTAACAAACCGCTCGAAGAAGTGTTTATGCTGGAAGAAGAAGATTAGAGTCAGGAATCAGGACAGCAAGAATCAAAAAAAAAGAAATTAATTATACATTCAAATGGAAACCAAAACAACCTTTGCACCGCAGCTAGTTATTCCCAGTGGTGTAGCTGATATAAGCTTTTACAAAAAAGCATTTAATGCAGTTGAATTGTGGCGCCTTAACAATGATGATGGGTCTGTACATGTGGCAGGATTTACAATTGACGATGCGTTGTTTCACCTTCATGAACAAACGCCGCATTCCAAAGCGTTTAGTCCTGACATGCATAACGGCACAACTGTAACTGTTGGATTAATGGTTGATGACGTGCATGCCGTAATAGCACAAGCTGCGCAGGCAGGCGCCCGGATCACTTCGCCGGTGCAGGACTATGACTATGGCTACCGGCAGGGCGAAATAGTGGATCCCTTTGGGCACCATTGGCTTATTGAAAAAATAACTAACCCGGATGTATTAATGAAAGGAGACTATGGAAAATAAACCAGGAGATGATTTTGAAACAGCTATAAGGCCAACCCTTTCAGTAAGTAATGGCATTGCGGCAGTTGAGTTTTATAAAAAGGCTTTTAACGCAGCCGAACTGATGCGGGTTGAGGCTCCGGATGGGGCAATTGTGGCCGAGCTCTCAATTAATGGCGCACGCTTTTTTGTTGCTGATGGACCGGAAGCAGAATATTCTGCGCTAGAAAAAGCGGGCTCAATTCCCATCAGGATGGGCTTGATAGTAGCCAATCCCGATGCTTTTGCGGCAAGCGCAATAGCTGCCGGTGCTACGGAAGTTTATCCCGTCGCCGACCAGGATTACGGCTATCGCCTGGGCCACATTATTGACCCCTACGGGCATCATTGGGAAATTTGCAGGCCGCTGTAAAAGATGCAAGAAGTCAAGAGTCAAGAAGTCAAGAGTCGAGAGTCAAGATAAGGAGCCGTTTAGCACTGCATTTTTAATTTCTAATCCCCTCTTGAATCTGACTTCCTGATTCTTGACTCCATTTCCTCCCTTAACTCTATTCCCCTATCTTTGCCCCATGCGTTTTGATATCATTTCCGTTTTGCCAAACCTGCTCGAGAGTCCTTTTGCACATTCTATATTGCAGCGTGCGCAAAAAAAGGGGATCGCAGAAATTGTTGTGCATAACCTGCGCGATTACTCAACAGGGAAGCAAAAAAGTGTTGATGATTATCCCTATGGCGGCGGCAGCGGCATGGTGATGACCATACAGCCATTTGCGGCCTGCATTGAAAAACTGAAGGCCGAGCGCGATTATGATGAAGTGATCTTTATGTCGCCAGACGGAGAGACACTGAACCAGCAGATAGCCAACCAGCTTTCTATAAAAAAGAACATTATTATTTTATGCGGCCACTACAAAGGGATTGACCAGCGCATCCGCGATATTTTTGTTACCCGCGAAATTTCTATTGGCGATTATGTTTTATCAGGCGGCGAGCTGCCTGCTGCAGTTTTGGTTGATGCTGTGGTAAGATTGATCCCCGGTGTATTATCTGATGAAACCTCTGCACTGTCTGATTCTTTCCAGGATGGCCTGCTTGACGCCCCGGTTTATACCCGCCCGGCCGACTGGAACGGCCATAAAGTACCTGATATCCTGTTAAGCGGGAATACCCCCGAAGTTGAAAAATGGCGCTTTGACCAGGCCGTAGAGCGCACAAGGCTGAGAAGGCCGGATTTGCTGGATGAATAATTGATATAGCATCGCAAACCTGCTGGTTTTTGGCTAAAGCCCTTAACTCTTATTTTGTCCTTATCCCCCCATAAAATGGGACGGCAATGAAGTTGTCTGCTATTTTTTTCATTCATTGCCGTTGTGCTTCAGCCAAGGGATAATGGGTCATCAAAAATAGGGCTTTAGCCAAATTCTGCAAGATTTCTGTAATCAAAGCAGATGCTTAATGATTGAGTTATAGCTATTGGCGACAATTTGAATTCCCCCCTGCTTTTTGGTTTACCAAAAAAATTAGCATATTTGCATATGAGCACATCTGCACATCAATAAATCTAAACAACACAATGACACCCATACAGGCCCTGCAAAAATATTTCGGATACAGCGCTTTCAGACACCAGCAGGGCGCCATTATTCAGCATATTTTAGATAAAAAGGATGTGCTTACGCTAATGCCTACAGGCGGTGGTAAATCCTTATGTTACCAGCTGCCCGCAGTACTGCTGGACGGTTTAACCATAGTTATCTCGCCGCTTATTGCGTTGATGAAGGACCAGGTTGATGCCCTGAATGTTAACGGCATCCCGGCGGCTTTTATTAATTCAAGCCAATCTACACAGGAGCAAATAGAAATAAGCACCCGCCTGAAAAACAACCAGATAAAGCTGCTATACCTTGCACCAGAACGTTTGTTTGGGAAAGAAAGTAAGCTGATGGCCTTTTTAAAGTCGCTGCCTGTTGCGCTTATTGCTATTGACGAAGCACACTGTATTTCGCACTGGGGGCATGATTTCAGGCCGGAATACCTGGCGCTGGCCGGGTTAAAGGTGGAGTTTCCCAATATTCCGGTTATTGCTCTTACCGCCACCGCCGATAAGCTGACCAAAAAAGACATCCTTGAAAAACTGAACCTTAAAGATCCGGAAGTATTTATTTCATCATTTAACCGGGAGAATATAACATACCGCGTTGTCCCCAAAAAGAACAGCTTTAACCAGTTGCTTGCTTTTTTAGATGAACGGAAAGAGGAATCGGGCATAATTTACTGCCTGTCGCGTAAATCAACCGAGAGCCTGGCAGCCGACTTGAAAGAGGAGGGTTTTTTGGCTGAGGCTTATCATGCCGGTTTAGATAACGCTGTTAAGGCCCGTACCCAGGAAGCTTTTTTGCGCGATGAGGTGCGGATAATAGTAGCCACTATAGCCTTTGGCATGGGCATCAATAAATCGAACGTGCGCTATGTAGTCCACATGGATCTGCCTAAAAACATTGAAGGCTATTACCAGGAAACCGGCCGTGCCGGCAGGGACGGGCTACCATCGGATGCTATGCTGCTATTCTCGCCTGGCGATGCCATAAAGCTGAAACAGTTTGCTATGGTTGAGGATAACCCGGAACAAAGCCGCATAATGCTGAAAAAGCTGGATGACATGGTTAACTACTGCCAGCTGCACGCTTGCCGCCGGCAATTTTTGTTAAAATATTTTGATGAAGATTTTCCGCCAGGTTGCGGCTCTTGCGATTTTTGCTTAACCGAGTTCCCCAGGTTTGATGCTACATTGATTGCTCAAAAAGCGCTATCGGCAGTGGCCCGGCTTAAAGAACGTTTTGGCGGTGCTTATGTGGTAGATTTTTTACGCGGCTCAAAAAGTGAAAAGATCCGTGAGGAACATAAGCAGCTTAAAACTTATGGCATAGGGGCAGATATCAGCAAACCCGAATGGCAGCGATACCTGCGCGAGTTAACCGCAATGGGTTATTTGCAGGTAACCGATGATATGTACCCTGTTTTAAAGCTTACACAAAAAAGCGAAGCCGTATTAAAAGGACTTGAAAAAGTTGAGCTGGTAGCCTCCCAAATTATTGAAGAACATCAGCCTGCTACGGAGGCATTGCCTTTTGAAGCTGCGCTGTTGGCCGAGCTAAGGAATATAAGGCGGGATATTGCACAACATGAAAATGTGCCGCCCTATGTTATTCTTTCGGATGCCGGTTTGCAGGAAATGGCAACCTATTTGCCTCAAAGCCTGGATGAGCTAAGGCTGATCTCTGGCTTTGGTGATATAAAATTGGCCCGTTATGGCCGCGAGTTTTTGCTGCCGGTTAAAAATTACAGCGCTAAAAATGGCTTATCATCTAAAATAAAACACAAAGTACCCAAACGTGAGCGGAAAGCGAAAACTGAAAGGGCAGCAGGCAACATCAGATCATCAGATACTGCAAAGGAAAGCTTTACATTGTACCGGTCGGGCAAACCAATTAGCGAAATTGCCGCCCAGCGCAAACTGGCCCCTACCACTATTGAAGGCCATTTAAGCTTTTACATATATAAAGGCGAAATGGAGGTAACCGAATTGGTAATACAGGAAAAAATACCCACTATTAAAGATGCCGTCGAAAACTATGGGGCCGAAAAGCTGGCTCCATTAAAAGAAATTTTGGGCGATAATTATAGCTACGGTGAAATCAAGGCCGTGGTAGCCTGGATGCGGAAGAATGGGGATATTTAATATTTTCATATCGATGGCTTTTATGCATCGGCATGAAAGTTATTTTGAAATTAAAGCGCTGCCTTTATTTCGTTCATTACGGCTTCGTGCGAGCTTACGCGACCACTTTTTATGTCTTCCAGGTTTTCCTGGATAGCTTCCTTCAAATCAAGATCGCATTGTAATTCAAATAATGCGTTTTGAAGTTGGGTCCTTTCCGTTTTATTTAAATTTGGAAGATGGGCTATTATATCGTGGATATTCATTTTTTCTGACTTATTTACTTAGCCGAACATACGATTTTATTTTTAAAAAAAAGATAATGGGTTATGTTTTGAAAATGTATATCGGTACCTTACAATTTTATTTTTTTAGGACCTCTTCTTGCGGCCCAAAATGTAAGCATCTGAATTGTCTTTTCTTCGATTGATATTTTATATACTAATATTACCGTTGCATGTAAAACTTGCCTTATTTGTGGGTCGTTTTTATACTGTTGAACAGATAAGGATTATCCGATATTGTTTTTATGACTGATTCTGTTCGAGAAATAAAATGATGTATTTCTCTCTTAGTCCACTTAATACTTAAATTAGTTATACTTGGTTTTTATTTCACTCATTACTGATTCATGGGTACTGACTCTCCCATTTTTTACATCATTAAGCCCTTCATCAATTGCGACCTGGAGCTCCAAATTATTTTTAAGCTCAAATAATGCAGCCTGGAGTTTTTCTATTTCTGAATTATCAAAATCAGAGAGGGATGCAATGATATCTTCAACACTTAGTTTTACCTGTAACGTTACCATAATCCTGATTTACGAATGTTTATTCTTTTCATCAATCTAAATTAAAAACCCAACACCAGCTCAGCCACTTCCTCTCCTACCAAACTCCCCATTGCAACCCCCATCCCGTTACATCTTACTGCACAGAAAACATTGGGTTCAACCTGTTTAACTATGGGGCTTAGCGCTTCGCCAAAACCCATTATACCGCTCCACCAGTAGTCGACCTCAAAATTTTGGCCCGGGAGGATCACTTCTTTTAAATAGGTAACCAGTTTGTTTTTCACCGTTTCCGTATGGCCGAAATCCCATGTTTCTTCAGCAGCATAATCAAGGTTCCGGCCGCCTCCAAACAGCACCCTGCCATCAATGTTCCTGAAATAATAATAGCCCTCGTTAAAATGATAGGTGCCTTTTAGTTTTAAACCGGCAATGGGTTTTGTTACCAGCACTTGTCCGCGGCCGGGAATAACCCTAAGTTCAGGGAATAGTTGGTTTGCAAAAGCGTTAGTGGCCAGTATTACTTTGCCGGTTTTAAAATTTCCCTGCGATGTTGTAAGGGATACGTGAGCGCCTTCGTTTTCAATTTTTTTGATCTCGCAGTCATTCAAAACCATTACCCCCAGGTTGGATACTTTATTTAATAAAGTGCGCATCATTTTACCGGTATGCAGCTGCCCCTCATAGGGGTTATAGATCATCTGGCTAACCCTGGTAAATCCAAAATCTGCTATTTTAGCATTAGCAACTGAATAAATGTCAGATTTGCCTATGGCTTGCTTTAGCAAATTGTTAAAATAAGTTAATTTTTCAATGCTTTCCTCAGCCTTGCCAGGTTCATCATCCATAAATAACTCGTACCCGCCGTTTTGCTGGTAATCTATATTTTCATCACCCAGGTTTTGCCGAAGGCGCTGCAGGCCCCGCCATTTATAATCAACCATTCGCAGAACTTCCGCTTCTGATGATTTTTTAAGGTAGTCCATTTGCTCGGAAACAGTGCCAAAGCAAGCAAAACCCGCATTTTTTGTGCTTGCTCCCGTTGGTAAAAAGCCGCGTTCAAGTACAAGCACCTTTAAAGCCGGTGCCTGTTTTTTTAAATGCAACGCAGCGCTTAAACCAACAATGCCGCTGCCAATGATAATTATATCGGCATTGTCAATAAATGCAGTTCGCTCCCAATATGAAAATGTATTTGCTCCCAATGCGTTATTATATTTTACGGAATACTTTTTGTTTTATATCTCTGGTCAAGAGTCATTAGTCAAAAATATAGAAAATTTACCGCTTTGGCTTAAGACCTTAATTACACATTTAAGACTAATAAATATGAATCATATACTATTTATCACCGGATTTATAAGCTATAGTTCAGCCTGGTTTTTGATGATCGTAATAGCAATAATAAGCTTTATTGTTCAATGGCGGTTCAAAAGCAAATTTAAACAGTACGCAGAGATCCCGCTACTATCGGGCCTGTCGGGCCAGGAAGTAGCCGAAAGGATGCTGCACGATAATGGCATTTATGATGTGCAGGTAATATCTGTTGAAGGGCAGCTTACCGACCATTATAATCCTGAAACCAAAACCGTAAATTTAAGTCCGGATGTATTTTACAGCCGGAGTGTGGCTTCAGCGGCCGTGGCCGCTCATGAGTGCGGCCATGCGGTTCAGCATGCCAGGGCTTACAGCTGGCTGAGTTTCCGTACGGCAATGGTTCCGGTTATTAACATAGCATCAACCTTAACCCAGTGGACCTTATTTATAGGTGTTATGCTGTTGTTTTTTATCCATAACCCCTATGTGCTGGCTGTTGGCGTTGTTGCGCTGGCACTGGTTACTACTTTTAGTTTTATAACACTGCCGGTTGAGTTTGATGCCAGCAACAGGGCATTGGCCTGGCTAAATAACAACTACACCGTAATGCAAACCCGCGAAGAACACGAACAGGCAAAAGATGCCTTATGGTGGGCTGCTATGACGTATGTGGTAGCCGCATTAAGTGCATTGGCTACATTGCTTTATTATGCTTCGTTTTTATTTAACAGGCGAAACTAATTCAATATAAAAAGCAATTATTTATAGCTAAAAAAGGATGTGATGTGCCCACATCCTTTTTTTTGCAGGTAAAGTAATTACGCTTTTTTATGGAGATTAGAACCACATTAAAATTACCTGCTAAACTCTAATCGAAATCTAATGTGCTGGTAGTTAACTTATAGCGAATTTTGAGGTCTTATATCTAAATAAAAAACCATGAAAAAGACACTCAAATACTTTGCGGTCGCAATAGCGATCCTGGTAAGTTCACCCAAATTATTTGCGCAGATCAGTATTGGTGTATCTGTACATATTAATCCACCGGCATTGCCGGTTTATTCACAGCCGGCATGCCCTGCAGACGGCTATTTATGGGTGCCGGGTTATTGGGCCTGGTCTGATACCAACAATGATTATTATTGGGTACCCGGTGTATGGGTAAGCCCTCCGCAACCCGGCTATTTATGGACGCCCGGCTATTGGGGATATGACGGTAATGTATACGTCTTCCATCAGGGTTACTGGGGCCGGCATATCGGATTTTATGGCGGGGTAAATTATGGTTATGGCTATGGCGGCAGCGGTTTCCACGGCGGCAGATGGGAAGGCAGCACATTCAGGTATAATACCGCTGTAGTAAATGTAAACAATACCGTGGTTCATAATACTTATATAGACCGTACAGTTATAGTTAATAATACTACAGTAAACAATCATAACAGCTTTAACGGACCGGGCGGAGTAACAGCCAAACCGCGGCCGGAAGAAGTTAAAGCAATGAATGAGCCGCATGTGCAGGCTACCAGCGAACAGCAATCACATGAAAAGGTAGCAAGGAGCAACCCCAGCCAGTTTGCTAAAGCAAACAATGGAAAACCTGCAACTACAGCAATGAACAAGGTTAACGGGCATAAATTTAATAGCGCAGGGCATAATGCCAAAGCATCACCGGCTATTGATGCAAATAATAAAACTGCAGATAAATCAACTACTAAAAAACCAACTGATGATAATGCTAATATCAATGCAGATAATAGCAAAACTACTAAACAGGAAAGACCTGATAAAAAACATTCAGAACAGCCGGGTGAAGATCTTAATGCTGCCAAACCCGCGGATCATGCAAAAACAAATAAACAGTCAGCACATAACGGAACGCCTGCTGCACATAAACCATCCGGGCACCATAAAGCAAAGCCAGGCGAAAAGCCCGAAGAAAAGCATCGGGGATAAATTTAATTTAGTAATAAGAGGCTGTATCAAAAGACTCAAAGCTAAAAAACATTCAAAATAATATTTGGTCTCTGTGATCTCCGTGCCTCCTTTGTGATCTCTGCGGTAAAAAATCATTAACCACAAAATACGCAAAGGAGACACAGAGAGGCACGGAGTTTTTTATTACCCAAAATTTAATTTTGTTCAGTATCTTATAACTTTACTTTTGATATGGCCTGTTGTTGTTAATGCCAGCCTGGCAGACCAGTATTAGTTCTGTTATAGGAATAATACTGTTTTCCTAAGTGACAGAGTTACCCAAACAACTTCCTGAATAGTTTATCATCCGGGTTACAACACCAATTTCATCAAACATTATTAGCTGCTAATTGTCATATAACATGCAATGCTGTAATTAATTGATATTGCGTTAAACAATAAGTTAATGATTTACCCCTATGAAAAAGATAGTTAAAGTGTTCATTTTATTGTGTGCGATAGGTTTTGCCATACCCAAAACATACGGACAGGTTAGTTTAAGTATAACGGTAGGGACACCACCTCCGCCGTTACGGGTTTATGAACAGCCCGAATGCCCGGTTGACGGCTATATATGGCAGCCCGGTTATTGGGCTTATGATAGTAACGAGGGTGGCTACTACTGGGTGCCCGGTGTTTGGGTGGCCCCGCCAAATCCGGGAGTTTACTGGACGCCTGCTTACTGGGGTTATGATGGTGGTGTTTATGGATTCCATTCCGGCTATTGGGGGCCTCATGTAGGCTTTTATGGCGGTATTAATTATGGCTATGGCTATAGCGGCTATGGGTATGGCGGCGGCAGGTGGGATGGAAACCGTTTCCGGTATAACACCGCAGTAGTACGCGTAAACAGAACAGTAGTTCATAATACCTATATTGACCGTACAGTGGTACGAACCAATAACACCAATCGGGCAAGCTTTAACGGCAGGGGCGGTGTAACCGCAAGGCCAAGGCCACAGGAAAGGGCAGCCATGAAAGAGCGCCACATTCAGCCAACATCAACCCAAATTTCGCACCAGGAAGCAGCACATAAAAGCAGGATCTCGTTTGTAAAAGCCGACCGTGCCCGGCCCGCAGCAACCCCGGCCGCATCCAACCGGGCTAATTCAAAGCCTAATGCTGCGAGGCCAAATAGCAGAACATCGGTTGTGAAGCCCAATGCGGCCCGTCCGGATCGTAATCAACGCCCGGAACAAAGGCGCGCTGCACAACCGCAACATGCGCCCCGGCAACATGCTGCTCAGCCGCGTGTACAACCGCAACGTGCGCCCCAGCAACGTGCTGTGCAACAGCAAAGAGCAGCGCCACAACAACATGCACCACAACCGCAGAGAGCGCCGCAACAACGTGCTGTGCAACCGCAAAGGGCTCCACAACAACATGCACCGCAACCACAGAGAGCACCGCAACAACGTGCACCACAACCGCAGAGAGCAGCGCAACAGCCGCATAATGTGCCGCGGCCAGAGCGTCACCGGTAAAATATTTATCAAACAAAAACCCCGACTGTGCATAGCCGGGGTTTTTGTTTTACTTATATTGAGTGAAAATTAATTCATTCTGTATGGCGCTATCAGGTAAAATTCAGGAATAAGCACATTAAAAAGCATGTTATCCATCGTACGCGACATCTGGTATTCGCCTTTCATGCTGCCCATATCGGTTTTTAAATTACAGCCCGAAACGTATTCATGTGCCTGGCCCGGCTCTATAACAGGTTGCTGCCCAACCACACCTTCGCCTTCAACTTCACGTTTTGCGCCGTTTGAATCAAAAATATACCAATGCCGGCCCAAAAGTCTTACCGCGTAAGTACCCATATTCTCTATCCTAACCTTGTAAGCAAACATAAAATGGTCATTCGCAGGGTTAGAATATTCAGGCTGATAAATTGTCTCTACCGAAACCTTAACGCCGTCTGTAATAGTAGTAACCATATAACAAGTCCTCTTTAAATTCAAATATATATTATCCAGTCAAATATCAAGCCATATTTAAAAAAAATTATAATATACCTGCAATGTTTTATAGCCAACAATGCGGGCCTTGTTTTTCGTTATATGACTCTATGCAACAAGGGCGTATGCAATACGCCCCCTACGCTTTTCTCCGTTTGTACGGCGTATAGCATACTCCTTATTCCAGGCTCATAATTTCATCTGCGTACCGCGGATTCACGCTCACTTCATTCAAAATTTCCATTACTTCATCTAATGTACCTGCAGTAACCAGGCGCATGCGATATTCCTTAAAATTCTCAATGCCTTTAAAATAATTACTGTAATGCCTGCGCATTTCAAAGATTCCTGTTTTAGGACCTTTCCATTCCATGGACTTTTGCAGGTGAATTGTACAGGCATCGATACGTTCTGCAATTGTGGGCTTATCCAGGTATTCACCAGTTTTAAAGTAATGTTTTATTTCCCTGAAGATCCACGGATAACCAATCGCCGCCCTGCCTATCATCATCCCATCAACACCAAATTCCATACGCCATTCAGCCGCCTTTTGGGGCGAATCAATATCACCATTCCCAAAAATGGGGATTTCAATCCTCGGATTCTTTTTTATTTCGCGGATCAGCGCCCAGTCGGCAACGCCTTTGTACATCTGCGAGCGGGTGCGCCCGTGGATGGTGAGCGCTTTTATACCTACATCCTGCAGGCGCTCGGCAACTTCATATACGTTTTTGGTGTTATCGTCCCAGCCGAGCCTGGTTTTTACAGTAACCGGCAAGTGCGTGGCCTCAACTACCGCTTTGGTCATAGCCACCATTTTGTCAATATCCTGCAACAAGCTTGCACCTGCGCCGCGGCATGCTACCTGTTTTACGGGGCAGCCATAGTTAATATCCATCAGGTCGGGCCCGGCAAGTGTGGCTATTTCTGTAGCCTCGCGCATGTGGTCAATATCACTGCCGAAGATCTGGATGCCTATCGGGCGCTCATATTCAAAAATATCCAGCTTTTGACGGCTTTTGGCCGCATCACGGATCAGCCCTTCGGATGAAATAAACTCCGTGTACATCATATCAGCTCCATTTTGCTTACACACGTAACGGAAAGGAGGATCGCTCACATCTTCCATCGGCGCCAGCAAAAGCGGGAATTCACCTAAATCAATATTTCCTATTTGTACAGACATCCAGTATATTCGCTGCAAAAATACGTATTTTAAGCCGGATGATAATAATTCCATATAAATGGTTAACTAACAATGACAATCAGCTGTATCCAGCAGCACAGTTCCTGGTTTTTATTTTTATTTTTTTACTTGTTTTATTTATTGGGAATGTAATTGGGATTGGAATTGTAGCGGCGCTGTACGGTTTAAATACAATAATGGCATTGGGCACCGTAACAGTTACAGCCCCTCACTTTGTTACAGCCCTCTGGATAGTACAAATAACGGGCACTACTATCCCGATTTTTCTCGCGCCATTACTGTTTGCCAAATTTTTCACCAATGATCCGGATGATTATGTAAAACCTGGTTTCCGTTTTCCGTGGGTATTACTGGTGGTCATCTTCGCACTTATGTTCTTATCCAACCCGCTTATTGAGCTTTTGTCAAACATTAACCAAAAAATGGTTTTGCCACCGTGGTTAAAGTGGATGCGTGAAAGCGAAGACAGTGCACAAAAAGTGATGGATGCCATACTGAAAATGAACAGTATGTGGGATGTAATAATTGCTGTGCTGATGGTTGGTTTATTAACTGCAATTGTTGAGGAATTTATGTTCCGCGGGGTTATACAAACTATATTTGTACGCTGGACAAAAAACACCCATGTCGCAGTTTGGATCACAGCTATTTTGTTCAGCGCTTTCCACATGGAGTTTTTTGGCTTTTTGCCACGTTTATTGCTTGGCGTTTTCTTTGGCTATTTTGTGGCATGGAGCGGCAGCATCTGGACGGGGGTTTGGGCGCATTTTTTAAACAATAGCACCGTAGTTATTATAACCTATCTTTTCCAGAAAAAAATCATTAGCGGCGATCCTAACGATCAGCACATGTTTAACAATGCGGGTTATGCCATAAGCTTTATAATTGTGGGGGCTTTACTTTTTGTTTATAAACGGATAACTACCGTAAAAGATCAAATCCCGGTTGAGTAATGGAGAAGAACTGGGTAAAGATATATGCATCTTCTAATTTTTATCAATCAGAAATGGTAAAGCAAGCACTTGCAGGCAATCATATAGAAACCGTATTGCTAAACAAGCAGGACTCATCACACAAGTCATTTGGCGACATTGAAGTATATGTGCACCAAAGCGATTTTAGCGATGCAATTGAAATTTTAATTCTGAATCAAATTAACACATGAAAACACGCGCCATAACCGGTTTCTTTTTTGTTATTGTTATGTTGGCCTCCGTACTGTTGGGCCAATATGTTTTCAGCGCATTTTACCTGCTGGTAAGTATTTTATGCCTGCATGAGTTTTATAAGCTGATGGCCAAAAGTGGTGTAAGGCCCAATATGCAGGCGGGTATGCTCAATGGCGTGCTTGTTTTTGTGTTTATTGCGCTGCAGTTTTACACAACCGAAGCCCGTTTCCTGTTGGTTTTGCTCACTTTTAGCATGGCCCTTATTTTCATCCAGGAACTTTATAAGCCTTCGCCGGCGCCATTTACCAATATTGCTTTTACTTTTTTGGGGATAATATTTGCCGTTGTTCCATTTAGCTTTTTCCATGCCCTGGCATTTGTAAACGGCCATTATAACTTTCATTTTCCGCTTGCCTTTTTATTGATGCTGTGGACCAATGATACCGGGGCTTATCTTTCGGGCAGGTTTTTAGGGCGGCATAAGCTTTTTGAACGGCATTCGCCCAAAAAAACATGGGAAGGTTTTATTGGCGGTGTATTGCTTACTATTGGCACAGCAACTATTCTTTCGCATTACTTTAATGATGTATACTGGAAGCAATGGGCATCAATGGCTATATACATAAGCCTGGTTGGCACCTTTGGCGATTTGGTTGAATCAATGTTTAAGCGCAGTATCAACATTAAAGACTCCGGCGGCATATTGCCCGGCCATGGCGGGCTTTTAGACCGCTTTGATGGTCTATTACTTTCAGCTCCTCTTGTATTTACCTTTTTATATCTGTTTTTTACCTAATTTTGCAACAAACAACATTACCCCAATGATGACTTTTCATAAAGAAGGATATACCTCCTTAGCCATTTGCATATTGTTCATATTTGTATTGAATGCATTTATATCATTCTATTTTCCTGAAGCACATGTTGTAAAATGGATAGCTTATATAATTTCGTTTTTGCTATTTGTTATTATAGTGCAGTTTTTTCGAAGCCCGAAGGTCAGCGTTGATCCGCATGATAGGCATGTGCTTTGCCCTGCGGATGGAAAAGTGGTGGTAATTGAAGAAACAGTTGAGACTGAGTTTTTAAAGGATAAAAGGATCCAGCTTTCGGTTTTCATGTCGCCAATAAATGTGCACATTAACCGCAACCCTATAGCCGGGGTTGTAAAATATTTTAAATATAACCCGGGTAAATATTTGGTAGCCTGGCACCCAAAATCATCAACCGAAAACGAGCGCACCACCATAGCCATTGAAAACAGTGATGGGATAACCGTATTGTTCCGCCAGATTGCAGGTGCGCTTGCCCGCCGCATTGTATGGTACGTAAAAGAGGGCGATGTGGTTGAACAGGGAGCGCAGTTTGGCTTTATAAAATTCGGCTCGCGCGTTGACGTGTTTTTACCACTGGGCACCGAGATAAAAGTTGAGCTTGGCCAGGTAGTAAAAGGCGGAAAGACCATATTAGCCGAGCTGGCCGAAAAACCGGTTGCGATTAAAACCGAGCCCGCCAAAACTAAAACAAAGGCCGAAGCGGAGGATGCCTTTGAAACAGTGAAAGCGGCAAGGCCGATTAAGAATACCGTGAAAAAGAAGGCGTAAGGGTTATATTTGGCCTATATCCTAAATAATAGCTTTTACAAACCAGAGCGCAGGGTCCTCTGCGAGTAACAACCCGTGATTTTGTGGGTTAACTTAAATCTGCGAGAGACCCTTAATGCTAGTAAGTTAAGGGAAAACACAAAAATAGTTCTTCTCTCATAGCATTCTAGCCCCACCCACCCCCCCGGAAGGGAGGGCTTTAAAAAAGAGCGAAGCTAAAGTCTCCCCTACCGGGGGAGATTTAGAGGGCGCTTTAATTATCAGGGTTGGCGTAACTTATGACATTGGAGCGCCCCCGCGGAAACAGAAACAGAAAAAATATATTCTAAATTTTCACGATATTTATATTGTTCTTTTACACCTGATTATATTGCATCATGAAAAATATTTTGCACCTGATTATCTGTTTGGCAATTTGTTTTATTGCATTTACATCGATCTCAAAGCCTGTCCGGAGCAGCTTAACCAGCCAGCTTATTGGCGAATGGCGGAATGTGTACGTAAAAATTATCATCCATAATAAAACCAAACCGGTTTCAACTATGGAGGCCGACAGCACTAACTGGGAGGCACGCCTTGGTATTAAACCAATCCGCACACACTTTATGGAAGATGGCAGCTATTATTCGGAGTACAGAAATGCAAAAGACAGTTTAATAAGGCGGCCATCAGGAATATGGAACATAAAAGATGACTCACTCACCATGATGCAGCTAAAACCGGATAAATATGTATTAAAGGTACACGTGAAAATTGAAAATGATCATGCTACATTCAGCGGCCTGATTGATTTTGACGGCGAGGGAATATGGAATGATGAATATCTCGGGATTCAGAAGAAATTTAGATAGCGACTGGATTTTTATCAAGCAGTTGCATTCGCACATCAATAATTAAATCTTATCAAACCGGGATCTCAAAAAAGAAAACAGAGCCTTTGCCTTGCCCGCTCTCAACCCAGATCCTGCCGTTATGCCGTTTAATAATCTCTTTGCTGATGAACAGACCGATACCAAGACCAGAGATACCGGCTCCCAGATCTTCAACCCTGTAAAACCTGGTAAAAATACGTTCCTGTTGCTCATGTGTTATACCCAAACCAAAATCCTGTACTGAAACCAGTGCTTTATTATCCGCTACAGATACCGAAATATTTACCAGGCTGGCCCCTGGTGAATATTTGATGGCATTTGAAAACAAATTGATAATTACCTGTTCCATTCTTTGCCTGTCGGCAGTAACCAGCAACTCATCAAGGTTGGTATTCAGTACTAAACGGTGTGTCTTTGTCGAATACTGCATTGCCTCTATAACTTCATGCACCAGCTGCAACAGATCAAACACGGTGAAAGTAAATGGTAGCTGCCCTGTTTCAATTTTTGATATATCAAGAAGATCTGCTATAAGAGAGGTAAGCTTATTTATTTGCGACAGTGCTTTTTCGATAAAAGCCTTATTTGCATCATCAGCCGGCAGGCGGTGGTTAATTATCTGCAAATAACCACTCAGACTTGTTATAGGGGTCTTTAACTCATGGCTGGCAAGCCCTATAAACTCATCTTTTTTGGCATTCAGCTTTTGGATCTCTTCATATAGCTTTGCGTTTTCTAACGCCATTGCCGTTTGTGTAGCAACGCTTTCAACCAGGCTTTCATGGTATTCAGTAAATTTTCCGGCCTCAGGGTGACCATAAAACAGCCCACCTATCACAGTTCCCGATTTAGAAATTACCGGCACGGCCAGGTAGCTTACTACCGGTAAATGACCCTGGGGCTTTCCATAATGCGGCGGATTTTTACCATAGCGCGGGTCCTTGGTTATATCATCAGTCCTTACTATACATTCGCCGCTAAATGTTGGATGAAACACGGCAGTATTACGGGGCATCCCAAATTTTTCAAACGCTTCTTTTGATGCACCCGATAAGGTGTATAACGTATACGATTCGCCATGTTCATCCAGCTTATTATAAAAGAATGCGCCAAAGGCGGCACCGGTAACTTTCGTAGTAACATCCGTAACCTGTTGCAATATTTCCTCTACATCTAAATGTTCAGAAACCAGTTTACCCACGGTATTTAGTGTTTCAAGGTTGCTGGCATAATGCTGCAGGCTTTCTTCTGCAGCTTTTTGCCGCGAAATGTTACGCGCAATTTTTGAAGCGCCTATAACCTGTCCCTTTGAATTCCTGATTGGTGATATGGTTAATGAAACCGGGATCTCTATGCCATGTTTTGTTAAACGATAGGTTTCATAATGCTCAACTTTTTCACCGCTCGCTATTTTCTCCAATATCACATCTTCTTCCTGCCAGCGTGTTTTTGGTATTATCTGCCTAATTGAATTTCCCACCATTTCCTGTTCGTTATACCCAAACATTTTTTCGGCCGAGATATTCCACGAGGTTATTGTTCCATTCAGCGTTTTACTCACTATGGCATCTTCTGATGATTCAATTATTGATGCAAGCATGGCCTGTTTGGCTTCGCTGTATCTTTGTTCAGTTACATCTATCAGTGTATTTACTGCGCCAACCAATTCGCCGTCTGCATTATAGGTAGGAACAGGGTATGGCAACACGTTGATCCTTGTACCATCGGGCCGCTGTATTATGATCTCTTCTCCTTCAATAGCAATGCCCTCCTTTAAAGTAAGGGCCATAGGGCAGCTGTCAAGTTTAAGGGGTTCACCATCGGGATGAAATATCTTCCATGAGCCGCACCAAAGGTCCTCTCCAATTACAGGTGTTCTGCCCCACAGTTTTACTGCAGCCTGGTTAAAGGAAGTAATATAGCCTTGCTTGTCGCAGGTATAAACTGCAATTGGTAAATTATCAAAAAGCTGCCCTGAGAGTTGGTTATGTGCTCCGGGCAATTTTTCTGCCTGCAGTTGACCAGTTCCTTGTCCGTTCATAATGTATTTTGTAATTGTTTAACCAACAAACATTCACATATGTTTTACAATTAATCAGGGGCTATTAAATATTCCTAAATAATTTTTTAATACCAAACTAAATAAAAAGTAGAAATGCCGCAATAAAAAAGCCTTCCCGGAAATTCCGGAAAGGCTTTACAATATTTTATTCTTTGTCCGCCGGAGAGCGGATAAGGGGAGTTAAACTCTTTTTGATTTGATACGGGCTGCTTTACCTGTAAGCGCACGTAAATAGTAAAGTTTAGCACGACGTACTTTACCGTGGCTGTTCACCTCAATTTTATCAATGTTTGGTGAGTTGATAGGGAATATACGCTCAACGCCAATGCCGTTTGATACTTTACGAACGGTAAAGGTTTCGGTATTGCCGGTACTGTTGCGTTGAATAACAACACCCTGGTAAACCTGGATACGTTCTTTATTTCCTTCTCTGATTTTATAATGTACACTTACTGTATCACCAGCCTTAAAGGTTGGAAGTTGTCTTACTACTACTGATTGTTCTTCAACAAATTTTACTAAATCCATGATTTTTAGCTCTTAAAGCGATTTTTAGCCCGTAAAAATCGGATTGCAATTATAGGGATTTTTTTTAATATAAAAAAGTCATTATGAAAAATTTCCACATTTATTGTTTTACTAACAAAATGCCGGTTAGAGAGTGGTTGATTTGGTTGTACTAAGTTGATTGGTTATAAAATAAATTTGTTTTTAGTTAGG
Organism: Mucilaginibacter sp.; assembly: GCF_028288225.1. GTDB lineage: Bacteria > Bacteroidota > Bacteroidia > Sphingobacteriales > Sphingobacteriaceae > Mucilaginibacter. Next base: position 56,885 of record NZ_JAQBOC010000007.1, on the reverse strand, counting down.
ATAGCCTTATCCCAATCAACCTAATATGATCTATTCAACTCTATCAACCTGATCTGTCAACTTCTTCCGTTCAGTAAAATACGCAATAATGGTATAAACCAAACCGATCAGCAATAAATTGAACACAAAATTTGTAAGCGTGTCGCTTACCGAATGTGAGTGACTGTCGATATCAATAAACGTATATATAGCATATGCTGCTGCTATAACCAATATTACCCAGCCAATTACTGATGCCGGCCAATAGATAATCCCTTTTCGGGTAAACCAATTTAATTTCATAGTATTATTAATTTTTAACAACAATGTTTTCTGTAATTATATAGGCAATAAATGTTAATACAATAGCAAGGCTGACCAGTATTAGCAAAATATTCCAAACCTTTATTTTTATGGTGATGCTGAACTCCTTTATTTTACCCTGCTCCGGACCAAACTTTTGATATTGAACATGCATGATAGCAAGAGCATTTATTATAATGCTTACAATTGGCAGGATCACCAATAAAAGCGGAGACAAAAACCTCATGTATGGATTTTTATCCAGGCTTGACATCAGGTTAAACATTGATTCAAATAAATTGAGCTTTATGTGAAAAAAGTAATACATAAATACACAAAATAAAAAATAGCATGGCACCACAATAAGCCATACACCGAGCGCTGCCGAGCGTTCCGCATTCATAATGGCCATTTTTACCATTTTTGGATGTTCACGCGGATCAATTTCCGGTACTTTTAAGTTTTCCATTTTCTTTAAAAATTCGTCTTTATCTTTCATGTCAATTACCCTTATAATGCAAAACTTGTTTTTGGTTGCATTGTTAAAGCATGTTTCTTAATTTTTCGAGGCCCCGGGATAGCAGCGATTTAACCGTTCCCTCATTTTTATTCAGTATGGCGCTTATTTCACCGTTTGTTTTTTGTTCGAAATAGCGCAGGGCTATTACTTCCTGGTATTTAACATCCATCTTAAGCAGGTTTGAGCGGATTAAATTATAATCATTAAAACCCCGCAGCTCCTTTTCCATCACTTCGCGTTCATCATCGTCCTGCTCGTGCAGCAGCTTTTCCATTTGGGGGTTCTCCAGCAATTGCTGTAACGATTGCGGCTTATACCTGCTGCTGCGGTAATACTGGTTAAGTTCGTTAGTGGCAATACGAAATAACCATGCCGACAGGCTAATACCCCGCCATTGAAAACTGTTTATTTTTAAAAAAGCCTTTAAAAAAGTTTCAGCAGCAATGTCTTTTGACAGATCATAATCGGCTGTCCGGCGCATAATGTATCCAAAAACAGGGTTATACCAAAGGTCGAACACCTGCCCAAAAGCAGCCGGATCGGTTCGGCATTGTTCAATAAGGCGGGCTTCGTTTTTAGGGTCCATTAGCTGCAACATACCTGTAATGCATAAGGCGCATTTTGGTTGCAATCTAATTTAGTGTTTTATTATGAGTTGATTGGATTGGATCCGCATTACTTATAGAAGGTTAACTAGCAAAATGGCCGATTTTAGACTAATTGGGTTTTAGCCCCAATGAAAGCTGCAATTTCACATTATTCGTTTTTTAATTTTATATTAGCCTGTACTTAGTCTTCATCCATGATAAAAAAGTTACTCCTGTTATTTATTTTATTAAGTGCGTTTTGTACTGCTTTTGCACAGGGGATCCAATCGCCGGAAAAGTTTTTAGGCTATAAATTAGGGGAACAGTTTACTCCGCATTATAAAATTGTGGAGTATTTTAAATACATAGCCCAGGCATCAAAAAATGTAAAGCTGGTTCAGTATGGCTCAACTAACGAAGGCAGGCCGCTTTTGGCTATGTTCATTGCATCTGATGGAAACATTGGCCGGCTGGAAGAGATCCGCCGGAATAATTTAAGGTTAGCGGGATTAGAATCAGTGGCAGGTTTAAATAAAGTAGCAGGAAGTAGCGGCAGTAGCAGTAATCCTAAAACTGCCACTGCCACTTCTTCTAACACTCCTGTAATATGTTGGTTAAGTTATAACGTACATGGTAATGAGCCGGCATCGTCTGAGGCTGCAATGTGGACTTTGTATGACCTGATCGATCCGTCAAATACGCTTACACAGCCCTGGTTAAAAAATACCGTAGTTGTTATTGACCCCTGCTTAAACCCTGATGGGCGCGACCGTTATGTAAATTTTTATAATTCAGTAAAGGGGGCCGCGCCGGATGCTAACCCATACGCGCGCGAGCATGCCGAGCCATGGCCGGGTGGCAGGATAAACCATTATTATTTCGACCTTAACCGCGATTGGGCATGGCAAACCCAAAAGGAGACGCAGGCACGCCTGGCATTATTTAACCAGTGGCTGCCCGAAGTACATGTTGATTACCACGAACAGGGCTATAATGCACCCTACTATTTTGCCCCGGCAGCCGAGCCCTTTCATAAGGTTATTACGCCGTGGCAGCGCGAAATGCAAACTACAATTGGTAAAAACAATGCAAAATACTTCGACCAGAATGGCTGGCTGTATTTTACCAAGCAGGAATTTGACCTGTTATATCCATCTTACGGCGATACCTATCCTATATACAATGGCTCTATCGGGATGACCTACGAGCAGGGTGGGATAGGTGCCGGCCTGGCTGTACTTACCCGCAGCGGTGATACATTAACGCTGGCTCAAAGGGTTGCACATCATCATTCAACCGGTTTAAGCACGGTGGAGTCGACATCTGCTTATTCGCAAAAGCTTTTGGATGAGTTTAAAAAGTTTTATGACAAAAGCCGCACCAATCCTCCTGGCGAATACAAAACTTATATTATTGAAAATGACAATGTTGATAAGGTAAATGCATTAACCAAACTATTGGATAGGAACGGCATTCAATATGGGTTTGGATTAAAAAACAGTGTTACCGGGTATAATTATACAACCGGGAAAATCGAACAGTATAATGTTAGCCCTAATGATCTGATCATAAATGCCTATCAGCCAAAGTCTGTATTGTTAGATGTATTGCTTGAGCCCAAAACTTTTGTGACTGATTCAAATACTTATGATATTACAGCGTGGTCGCTCCCTTATGTATATGGGTTAAAGGCTTATGCTGTAAAAGAATCATTAAAGCCTGCTTCATCAACTTTTAGCGCCGCAAAACCACAGGTGCTGGTTAATACGCATGCTTATGCATATGTATCAACCTGGCAGTCGGTTAATGATGTAAGGTTTTTATCAGCATTATTAAAAAGTGGCATTAAAGTGCGCTATTCCGAAAGACCCTTCCAGGCGGCCGGCAAAAAATTTGCAGCCGGATCACTACTGATCACGAGAGCGGGAAATGACCGGGGCGACTTTGATCAAACAATTGCCCGCATAGCTACAGAACTTAACCAGGACCTTACCCCCCTTGCATCGGGTTTTGTTGAAAAGGGAAATGATCTGGGGTCGGATGTTATCAGGTATATCCGCCAGCCAAAGGTGATGCTTGCCGCGGGCGATGATGTATCGTCAGAAGCGATGGGCGAAATATGGCACTTTTTTGAACAGCAGATCGGGTACCCTATTACATTGGTGCGCTATAGTGATTTGAGCCGGGCCCGGCTTGCCGATTTTGATGTAGCCATATTTCCTGATGGTGATTATGATGGCTTTCCGTCGGATAAATTAACGAGCTGGATTCGTGATGGCGGTAAGCTGATAGCTATCCAGAATGCGGTAGCACAGCTGGTTGATAAAAAAGGCTTTATGCTAAAGAAAAAGGAAGAAAAGAAAGATGACAAAGCCGACGAAAAAAGCAAGGAGCAGCCTATATTATTATATGACTCCCGTGATCGTGACGCCCTCCGTTCAAGTGTTCCGGGTGCTATTTATAAATTAAACCTTGATAATACGCATCCGCTTGGTTTCGGCTTGCCAAACTATTATTATTCCATAAAGCTGAGCGATGATATTTATGATTTTTTGGGTGAGGACGGCTGGAATGTGGGTACAGTAAAAAAAGATGGCCTTGTATCAGGCTTTGTTGGGCAAAAAAGCAAAGAGAAAATTAAAGACGGTCTGCTGCTTGGTGTACAATCAATGGGCCGCGGCTCAGTAATATATATGGTTGATGATCCGGTGTTCCGCAGTTTTTGGGAAAACGGAAAATTGTTATTAAGCAACGCCGTGTTTATGGTAGGGCAATAGGGGAAGTTGGCAGTGGGCAGCTGCCAGTTTGCAGTAGCAGATTTGGTAAATTGTAAATAAATGAACAGTTTGCAGTGTCATAAAAATACTCACTGCAAACTGCTTGCCTTTTTAAAACTGCCCACTGCAAACTGCCCACTGCCAACTTCATCCTAATTTCCCTTCACTCTTCCTTTTTCGTCATCGGCGCCGCTTTGGTGCTCACGTACCTTTATTTTATTGTTACCAAAATTGTAGGTAAAAGTTAAGCGGGTTACCCGGCTTTCATTTTTTTGTTTGATGTCAAGGTTATTGGTTTGATAATAGCTGGTAACGTCGTTTCTGCGGGAATTAAATATATCGCTCATAGAAAGCTTTATGTTAGCTTTTTTATTAGCAAATGAATGGCTGATACCCGCATCGGTTGAATATTGGCGCTTTACGTCAAAAATGCCATAAGTTAATGCCGAGTTGTAGAAGTTTGTTAATTCAACCTTATACCCTTTTGCTACCAGGAAAGTTTGTGTAGCCCGTAACTGGTAAGCCCACTTACCCCTATTAAGTTTGCCGCCTAAAAGCGTGTCGGCTTTAAAGCCCAGGTAAAAGCTTGTTGCATTAACATTACCTGTCCACCATTTTGCTATGGTGTATGGGGCATAAAGGTTTACGTTATAATTATTCTGGCTTTGCAGGTTTAAATTAGTTTGATAGGTAGCTTTGCTTACCGGGTCGGTCAATAAGATCTGGGTTATTGCTCCTGATGTATGGCTGTAGCCCAATGTTAATGTAATTGATTTATTATAGGTGTAATTAAACTCGAAGTTATTAGTGTATTGCGGGTTTAAGAAAGGATTACCTTTTTGATAAGTATATTGATCCAGGTAATATACAAAAGGGTTAAGGTCATCATACCCCGGCCTGTCAATCCGGCGACTGTATGATAAACCTAGTTCATTTTTGTCATTAAGCGTTTGGGTTATAAAAATGCTTGGGAAAAGATCAAAATAATGGCGCTTAACAACCTGGTTGTTAGTTATCAAATCGCCAATAGAGCTGGTATATTCTCCCCTTAACCCTGTTTGTATCGAAAAGTTTTTATAATTCTGGCTCAGGTTTACATACACAGCATCAACCTTTTCGGTATAAACAAACCTGTTGGTGAGTGTAGTATCATTTATGAAGCTGCCGTTTACCTGTTTTTGGGCCTGCAAATTATTATCTGTTTTTACATCACTCAGCTTAAACCCGGTTTCCAGCTTAAGTACTTTATTAATAGGATAGGTATAATCAACTTTGGCGGTACGGATAGTAATAACCGATGGCGTTTGGTTGCGTAAAAATAAAGGCGGCGCCATTGAGCTGCCGTCAGGTAAATAAAAATAGGTATCGTAGTGTGCAGTGGAGTTGTTTTTAAATTTCGAATAATCTAAATCAATAGCAAGTTCCTGCCCGGCGGTATCTATCTTATACCTGTCATTAAGGTTAAGGGCAATGTTATTATAGGTTTGGTGGATTTGCGAAGTTGTAGTTTGATAGGAATTTACAACATTTGGCTGAGTGCCTATAAATGTTTTATTAGTATTATCATCTTGCTCGGTGTTAAAATAGCCATTCACCAAAAAGCCAACAGTGTTTTTGCTGCTGATATCATAATCAGCGCCCAGGCGGTAGCTGTTATTATGATTATCATTCGGTATGGATGAAAACTGGTTAAAATAAGTTTTCGCGCCTGTGCTGTCTGTTACAATTCTTTTTATGTCAAGTGTATGCTCCCGTTTACGGTCGTCATGACTAAAAGAGCCAAATACATTCAGGTTGCCTTGTTTATGGTTTAACGTTATATTTTCGTTATTCTTAAAAGTATTGCCGTAAGCAGCACCAAGCGTTACACTGCCATTGGTGCCTGTTTGCTTATTTTTTTTAAGCTTGATATTTATAATACCCGAATTACCCGCGGCATCATATTTTGCAGAAGGGTTGGTAATTATTTCGATAGACTGAATAGTTGTGCCATCGGTTGATCTTAACAAAGTAGCCAGCTGTGTAGAAGTAAGATAAGTAAGCTTATCATTTATCATCACCGTAACACCTTGTTTTCCCTTAATACTGATATTGTCATCTTTATCAATAGAAACCCCCGGGGCGCGTTCCAATATTTCAAGGGCAGTATTACCGGCTGCAAGCACGCTGTTTTCAACATTCATTACAGTACGGTCAACCTTGTGCTCAATCAGCGGTTTTGCTGCCGTAATGGTAACTGTGTTTAAAGCATGTCTTACCTGCTGCATTTTTAATTCGGGAACGGTAACCGTTGCGCCTTCGGTTACGGTAAAGGGTTTGCTTACAGCTTTTTCATATCCTACAACGGTAGCCTTTATAATATAGGTGCCTGTAGTAATATGGTCAAATACATAAGCGCCGGCATCATTGCTCAATGTACCTTTAACAACTGATGAGTCGGCAGCGTTAAGCAGGGTTACGGTGGCATAATCCACAGGCTTACTTTTTTCATCAAGCAGCGCGCCCGTAATTTTCGCTGATGATTTTGAGGGCTGGGCATATCCTGCCGATATACCCGCAATTGTAAACAGCATTATAGTTAATATTCTTATAGTGATGGATCTCATGGTTATGTTAATTTCAGGCAATAGCTTGCCCATTAAAGAATGTTGATCTTTTTAAATTTGTTAGTTAAGTTTTTGAGTTCCCCGGTTACTTACCAGGCCGTTAAAGTGTTATATATTATATAGGTGTAGTTTATTTCATAGTGTGTTAGTTTTTTGTTCGTATTTTCCGGGCAATAGCATTCCATAAGAGCATTGCCCCATTTTTAAATGATAACCGAATACGGTTACCTGTTAGCCGCTTAAAATTTGTATTGTTATGTATAAGATGCAAAAAGAGGGTTTAAGGTTACATCTTATCTCAATTTTTTGGTCAGTGGATTGTTTTCATCGGTCAATCGCCGGTTTTTATCGGTCAATAGATTTCAGTTTCAGCAAGCGGTTTGCAGTTGTTACAAAAAAATTGGCAGTTCCAGGTTTATTCTCCCAAAACTGCCAACTGCCAGCTGCTAATTTTTATTGCGCTATATTCACGCTATCTGTTTTAATACTATCTTTCCTAACGCTATCCTTTTTTGCTGTTACCAGGGTGTCAACTTTACATTGCAGCCCGTTGTCAGTCATGTTGAATATTGAAAATGTAGCTTTGTTATCTGTTTTATTCAAATTGCGGCAATCATATAAATTAACATCCTGTAAATAACGGTCAAGCTTTTGGTCAATTATAACTTTTGCATTTAACGGTAACTTTAAGGTTAACACCACCTCTTCGGCATGCCATAAAATTTTTGGCCTTTTGCGCAGGGTATAATCAAACTTTAAAACAGTATCCTGCTGTGCAAAAATATAGGAGGTGTTGCGGGCATTAAATAAAGCCGCCTCATAATTGTAGCCGCTTGCTCTGAATGATTCTTCAAGCACCGGGTAATTAACATCACTTTTTTCAATATATAAGGTAACGCTGCGCGGCTCGCCGTGAAAGCCGTTGTAATTTTCATCGGTAACTACCATGTTACGGAAGTGGTTTTTAATATCAAGCCGCACGCTGTCCTCGTGCGAAAAATATTTTATATCGTTCAGCTTCAGGTAATAGGTGTTGTTTTTTGTTGGCTTTAAATTAACGGTTTCGGTAAAGCTGGCCTGTTCTCTGAAATTCGAAGCGATTTTAATAGCATAAAATATAAGCATGCCCAATGAGCACAGCCAAAGCACCAATAAAACAGTACCTGTTGATTTGCCGATGCTGCCTACATTAAAAATGCCTTTAATGGTTAACAGTATAATGGTTATAACGGGAATTAAAGCCGTGAGGAAGCCGGCTGTTAAAATGTTATCAGCAAGCTCACTTGAAGCCATTCGGAATGGGAGCATATTGTCGCCAAATTCAGCGCCAAACCCGATAGTGCCAATAAATACCACCACCAGGAAAATAGCAGCGGCAAAAGCGGCCAGCAATATAGCAACGCCCAGCAGTTTAATAAGCACCCTTCCGGCCCCGTTAAAAAATATCCCTAAGTGATGAAAAAAATCACCTACAAAGTCGCGGGCTTTATATACAAAAGGTTTTGCCTCGTGGCCAAAGTTTGAAAGATTTTGGCGAACAGAGCTTAATTCATCTTCAAAGTTCTTTTTAAAACCCTTTAGGTTTTGCTTTTCGCCTTTCATGGCCATTTTATCGGCGCGGGTAACAGCTTTAGGCACAACAATCCATAATATAATGTATAGCAAAAAGCCGGTGCCGCCTATTGGCGTAAATAATGCAAAGGCAAGCCTTATCCAAACGGCGTCGATATCAAAGTAATTTGCAATGCCCGAGCACACGCCGGCAACCAAATGGTCGTCAGGATCACGGAACAGCCTGCGGCCTTCGGTATTGTATGCATAAGCCGCAGATTGGCTACGGCTTTCGCCCTCGGCATTTTCAAAATCGGCAACGGTTCCCATTTGCTCAACAATGCGGTTAACATCCTGTTCAACAATAACCTGCTTGTTTTCTTTTTCAAGCGCCTCGGTAAACATTTCAGCAATGCGGTTTTCAATATCGGTTGTTATCTCCAGACTATCTGCCGAGTTTGAGAAATGACGTTTTACCTCCGTCATGTAATTTTTCAGTATTTCGTAGGCATCCTCTTCGATGTGGAAGACGATCCCGTTAATATTTATTATAATGGTTTTGTTCATGATGACAATAATTTCAGGTTTTTTTATTTTTTGTTCCCAATAGCTGTTTGTACAGCAAATAATAGTTCCTCCCAGGTCTTATCCAACTGCGCCAGCACATTTTTGCCCTCGTCAGATAAGATATAATACTTGCGGGGTGGCCCTGAAGTTGACTCAACCCAGTTATAAGTAAGCAGGCCATTGTTTTTTAAACGGGTGAGCAAAGGATACAGAGTACCCTCAACTACAAGCAATTGGGCTTTTTTTAGCTCAGAAATTATGTCTGATGCGTATGTTTCTCCCTTTGCTATTATGGAAAGAATGCAATACTCCAGTATTCCTTTCCGCATTTGGGTTTGTGTGTTTTCAACAATCATACTGCAAAGATATATGTTTTAAATTGTATTATGCAATACATAGTACTAAAAATATTACATTTATACTTAAAGTGCACTTTATTTTAAAAAAAAGCAATGTTTTTTAAGATTTTGCTTGACAATTTGATAATGTAACACTACTTTTATGATTAATTAACTATTAACTGATCTTATTATTAACGAAATGAAAAAACTTTTACTAGTAAGTTTGTGTTTCCTGGTGTTATGTATAACACAGGCATTTGCACAAAATCGAACAATTACTGGTACAGTTACTTCAAAGGATGACGGCCTGCCGCTTCCTGGGGTAAGTGTTACAGTACCCGGAACTCAAGTTGGTACTCAAACCAACGATTATGGTAAATTTACCATCAAAGTGCCGGCAACGGCAAAATCATTAGCATTTACATTTGTAGGCTTTAACAGGATCGTTTCTCCAATCGGGGCAACTGATGTTATAAATGCCTCGCTTGAAACAAATGCCAGAGAACTAAAAGAGGTTGTGGTTACAACCGGTTACGGCATCAAGCAAACCTCGCGTTCAAATTCAAACTCTGCGCAGGTGGTTACCGCTACTGAGCTTAACACTGTACGCCAGCCAAACATTAACAACGCTTTGGCCGGTAAGGTTGCAGGTGTTCAGGTTCGCAGCCAATCTGCTGCAAACTTAGGTCGTAACACAGAAGTAAGGCTTCGCGGTGCATCTGGCTTCGGTTCAGGTTCAGGAGCTCTTTACGTTGTTGACGGTACGATCCTTCCAAACGCAGATGACTTAAACGTTGACGATATTGAAAGCGTTACCGTATTGCAAGGTGCGGCAGCAGCGGCTTTGTTAGGTTCACAGGGTGCAAACGGTGCAATCGTTATCACTACTGCTAAAGCTAAAAAGAATGGTGGTCTTAATATTGATTTAAAGTTAGGTGCTACATTTGACAAGGCTTACATATTACCACGTTACCAGGATACTTATGGTGGTGGTGCGAATGCCAACTTCAATCAATATGTTTGGAAGGCAGGCGATCCTGAAGCATGGAAAGCCCTAAACGGCAAATACTGGCCTGACTATTCTGACGATAGCAGTTGGGGCCCTAAAATGGTTGGGCAGGAGTATATTCCATGGTATGCATGGTATGGTGGTTCTCAGTATTCATATAAAACTGCTTCCTGGACTCCACAACCTAACAATGCTAAAAGTTTCTATCAAACAGGTACTTTGCTTGATAACAGTGTTACTTTTAATAAAGCAGGAGACGATTACAGCTTTAAATTATCATATGGTAACATTTACCAAAGAGGTATTATTCCTGACCAGGACCTGAAAAGGAATACGCTGAACCTGAACTATAACTATGATCTGAGCAAGCACTTCTCTTTATCAGCAAATATTAACTATGTTAATCAAAAGCTGAATGGTGATCAAAACCAGGATGGTTACGCTAACCAAACTGCTGGTGGTATGACCCAATGGTTCCACCGCGATTTGGACATGGGTATCATGAAAGAACTGAGAGGCCTGCAATATGGCCCTGGCCAGTATGCAAGCTGGAACCACAATGATCCCGGAGCATTTAACGCTGCCAACCCAACTGCATTTTATGGCGGTAACTACTGGTACAATTATTATACTTACCAGGATTTGTTAAAAAGATATAACAACCGCGATCGTCTGTATGGTAACGTAGCATTTACTTACAAAGTAAATAACGATTTAAGCTTCAGGGCTACTTATCGTAAGCAACAGGCTAATACTTATACAGAAAATATCGCTCCTACAGAGTTAGAAATTAGTGCGGTGCAAACTGGTATTCACGCCAATTACTACACTCAAAACACTTATTCAAACCGCGAAAACTACGAGTTTTTAGGTACTTATAACAAAAAGATAAAAGACTTTAACATTAGTGCTAATTTAGGTACTGATACTTATAATTATACTTATAAAGACAATTCAGTACAAACTTCAACCACTGCAGGTTTAATAATTCCTTACTTGTACACTGTTAATAACGGTGCAGGCCCGCCAACACTTATAAACACAAGAATAAGGGAAAAATATAACGCTGTACTGGGTCGTTTATCATTAGGCTGGAAAGACCTGCTTTTTCTTGAAGGTTCTTTGCGTAACGATTGGTTCTCAACTTTACCGCAGAACAACAATGCTGTATTATCAAAATCAGCAGGTGTGTCATTTGTGTTCAGCGATTTGCTAAAAGACCAAACACCATGGTTATCTTATGGTAAATTAAGAGCTACCTACGGTCAGATCCCTAAAGCTTTGGGTCTTACTAACGAAACATTTGGTGCTTACAGGTATCCCGGATTAGCGTATACTGTAAATTCAAACACCTACAATGGCCAGTTATTAATGTCTACACCTGATGCTTATGTTGACCCTCAGATCCATGGTTCAGTGGTAACACAGCAGGAATTGGGTATCGATTTGAGATTTCTGAATGACAGGTTTGGTTTAACAGGTACTTATTTTTGGGGTAACGAAAAAGACATTCCTCAAAGTATCACCGTTAACGGAGCCAGCGGTTTCAACAGTATCTTAACCAACTTTGGTTTAGTATCTAAAAAAGGTATTGACATAACTGCTAACGCTTATGCTGTAAAGCTTCCAAGTTTCTCATGGAACATAACCTTAAGCTATGAAAACCTTTTACAGGATAAAGTGGTTACCATCAGCCCTAAATATGGTGTAAGCCAGATTGTTGTTCCCGGTGCTAACGTAACTTTTACCAATCTGCCTTACCTCGTACAAAAAGAAGGAATGGCATGGGGCCAGTTATTCGGCGGTGGTATCCTGCGTAATGCATCAGGTGTTCCTATCCTTGATGCTAACGGGTTTTACCAGCAAAACAAAGCTGTTTACTTCGGTAGCGTATTGCCAAAACATACAGGTGGTATCCAAAACACATTTACCTTCTTAAAGGATTTTGCAGTTAACTTCAATATCGATTATCAGTTTGGTGGTAAATTTGCCTCATTATCTGATGCATTCGGATCATTCAGCGGTGTAACTTATCGTACTGCAGTGTTAAACGATAAAGGTAATCCTGTTCGTGATGCAGTTGCTGATGGAGGTGGTATTCACCAGGTTGGTGTTGATGCTACAGGTAAACCAGTTAGTATGTATGTTAGTGCTTATGATTACTATCATAACAACTTTAACAATAACACTTTAGATGAGTTTATATATAGCCTTAGCTATATTAAACTACGTGAAGCAGGTATTTCTTACCGTATCCCGGTTAAGAAATGGGGAATTGGCGGTGCTATAAAAAATGCAACTATCCAACTGCAGGCACATGACCTTTGGCTGATCTATGCTAAAACTAAAGACTTCGATCCATCGCAGATCAGCGCTGTACAGGGTGAATCAGGACAGTTGCCAGGTACAAGAGGTTTTGGATTTAACCTAAGAGTAGGTTTCTGAGAGGTTTAGATTGTTAAATAAATTAGATATTTAAAAAAATGAAAAAGATATATATATATACACTTGCAACGCTTACCTTATGGGGAGCCGCGAGTTGTAAAAAACCAAATGATTTTGGGAAAACGAACATTGACCCCGGAGCAACTAGTACACCGGTTGTGTCGGCATTGCTGGCAAGCGCAGAATTGAGCGTAGCCAACTATGCATCAACCAATGCTTATTCAATAAATAGTGGCTATTATGCACAGTATTTTTCTGAATCTCAATATCCCGGCACTTCGTTATATACTAACCCGCAAACAGATTTTACAGGTACTTATAACGGTACGCTGTATGATTTACAGAACGTTATTAACTTAAACCAGGATAAAAACTCAGTAGCAGTTGCAAAAATTTTGCAATCATACGTATTCTGGGTACTTACTGATAGTTTTGGCGATGTTCCTTATAGTCAGGCATTGCTGGGTATTAAGTCTATCACTCCTGCCTATGATAAACAAGAGGATATTTATAAAGGCTTGTTAACTACATTAACCGCTGCAGTGGCATCAATGGACGGTGGAACTGTACCGGGAGACCTGTACTACGGTGGCAGTGCGGCTAAATGGAAAAAAATGGCAAACTCTTTAAAATTGCTTATTGCTATCCAGGCATCACGGGCTCCAGGTAATGACTTTGCTAAAGCAGCATTTGTTGAAGCGTCAGCTTCAGCTTTGATCACCGACAATGCAGATAACTTTACCTTAGTTTACCCGGGCGGCGGTTCATACAACTCACCATGGTACAACCTGTACAATGGCAGAACTGACGTTGGTGAAAGTAAAACCATGACTGACATGACAGCAACTTTGAATGACGGCCGTACGGTTCCTTTCGGCGGCTCATTTTCTGATCCTAAGCAAACAACCGGTGGTATAGAGACATCAAACATAGGTATCCCGGCTGGACTTGACCGTACCCCGGTTTTAGCTTTCATAACTGCTAACCCTACCTGGGCGCTTGTTTTAAGAGCTGATTACCGTACCAATGGTGCAGGTGAAACAGTTCCTGTTATTACAGCTTCTGAAGTTTTATTGGCCCTTGCAGAAGGTGCCAATATTGGTTGGATCCCTGTTACAAACATGGTTACTAATTACCAGGATGGTATTAAGAGATCATTTGAGCAATGGGGTGTTGATGCTCCACCGGCGGGCTATTTCACTAACGCGAAGGTTGCTATTTCAGCAGCAGCAACCGGGTACAAAACAACAAATGGGGTTAACATTGCTGTTCAACAATGGATCGCATCATATCCTAACGGTCATATGGCATGGAATGTATGGCGTAAAACAAGTTCACCTGCGCTTGTACCAACGACGTATGCGTCAAATACATCAAAGCAAATTGTTAGAAGGTTTACTTATGCCATTGCTGAGAGCACCACTAACCCTAATGGCGTTAAGGCAGCGGTAGCAAGAGAAACAGGACTTAACCCAGGTACTGACTCCCAGGATAACCTTGTATGGTGGGATCCGGGATTAGGAAAGTAAGTAAAAAGCATTGAGATAGATATATGTGAAACTATCACAGGCAGGTATAACATATTGATACGAACCTGTGATAGTTTAAAAAACATTTAAAAAATAAAAAAATGAAAAAGAAATTTTTACAATATATGTTTCTTGGTTGCTCGCTGATGTTAATTTTCAGCTCGTGCCGTAAAGATGCGTTTGACAATACCACAGAAACTGGTCAATCAGGAAAATCCTATGTTTACATAGACGGAGGCCCGGTAAAGGCCCAGTATTTCCAGCCTTTTACAACTGTTGTACCTGTAAACATGTTTATTCTTAGAAGAGATGCTGCAAATACTGCAGATAATCAAAAAGCAATTACGGTTACAATAAAATCGTTGTCAATTGATGATTATAACGCTGCTAACAGTACAACCTACACCGCAATTCCTGCTGCGTTAGCTACACAGGCTACTGACGCGACTATTACCACTGCTGCAGACGGAATAACTATGAACTTCGCAGCAGGTGTTTTTGCAAAAAACTATGTGCTTAATGTTGACGGATCGCAATTTGATCCTTCAAAGAAATATGCTTTATATTTAGCAATTACAAACTTTGGCGGCATGAGTAAAAAGGTTGGAACGGATACAATTCTTTGTGTATTGGGCGTTAAAAATAAATACGACGGTACATATCATGCTTCCGGTACTAGGATCCACCCTACATTAGGTACGTTTACGTTTGATTATGACGTGGAAATGACTACTTCGGGCGCTACTTCGATAAACGGCCCGGCGTTGGCAGATTTACATGCTGATTTAAGCCTGACTGTGAATCCGGACAATACTGTTACCCCATCAAGTACAGCTCAGACTGTGTTCGTTCCGGCTGGTTTAACCAACACATATGATCCTGCAACCAAAACTTTCGATCTTCATTTTGCATACAATACGGGTGCACCACGAATTTTGAACGTGAAACTGGTAAAACAATAAAAATTGAGTGAATTTTTATATAAAGGGCCTGATATTATCGGGCCCTTTTTTGTAGCTCTTTTTTGCATTATTTTCACTGCAAAAACACTTCTGATTTTTTTCTTTTATATTTTTTGTATCAAAATTTTACAGCCATTTTATCGTTATATGCTTAATAAACAGTAATTTATTTGTTTAAGGCGTGATTTAAACAGGTTATTTTAAAGCAATCTCATCCGTATGAAAATCATCAACTTTTTCTTTTACATGCTATTGTTGTGTACAACCTGTTTTAGTCAAACCATATCAATAACCGGAACTATAAAAGATCAACAGGGGCAGCCCGTACCACTTGCATTTGTTCGGGATGGACAACACTTTTATGCCACTTTTGCTGATTCGACAGGTGCGTTTATTTTAATGGCTGACCCCGCATCATCACTTATTGCAATTGCGCCAGGTTATAGCGATGCCAATGTTAAAATAGACGGTAAAAGAAGCATAGCTGTTGTAATGACAAAGGGCGGTAGCTCTTCTGCCGGAAATTCAAACACTTCGGCTTCTTCCTCACAAACACAAAACATCATTGATTTTTTGAACAGCCAGCCTGTGTCTAACCAAACTGGTTATTCGCAAAAGGTTCAGGAAGGATTTAACCAGGAACCTACAAGAGGCAGCCGCTACCTGTTTAACAATTGGGTACACGGCTTTGCAACCGGTACGGGCGATTCATTGCTTTATGACGCAAATAACTTGTATAACTACGATAAGATGGATGGGGATATTTTATTTACCCGCGATAAGGTTTCTGTGTTCAGGATTGACAAGGCCCACATTAAAACTATCAGCCTTTATACCGGCGAACCATACCCGCTTACATTTGAAAATGCGCCGGCTGTATATAATAAACCCTTTGTGCAGGTGTTGGTTAGCTCACCAAAATACAGGGTATACAAAAGAACTGAAACTAAACTGGTGAGAGCCAATTTTCATACAGACGGAGTTATTGAGTCAGGACATAAGTATGATGAGTATACTGATGAGGCAAAATATTACTTTGTTAAGCTTCCTGACGGGCAGCCACAATCCATTTCTCTCAAAAAAAGCACGATAAAAAAATTATTTGGCGGCGATGCTGATAAATTTATAGCTGCACATGGCGGAAAGGATATCGACGACTCGTATTTAAGAGATCTCAATTATAATTTAAGTCAGTAAAAAAAATGATTTATCGCCTTTGCCATTAATTGCAACTCTCTTGACGATAATAAGCTTAACAGGTAATTTTATAAAATTTTAATTACATACCTGCAATAACTTTGTAACAATTTTTTTACCGAGTAATTATGCAGATGCCTTTTTAATCCTATAATAGGACCTTTATTAGAATTAAATTTTTTACCTTTAATATTTAAACTTTATCAGACACAATATGAAATTTTTTATTCCCGGGGGACTATTTTTACTTATAAGCTCTTTTACTTTTGGGCAAACGGTTGTTGTTAGCGGAACTGTAAATAACGAAGGGGGGCAGCCCGTTCCTTACGCTTTTGTACGTGATGTGCAGCACAACTATGCAACTTACGCTGATTCGACAGGCACATTCATGCTTAATGCCGACCCTGCGTCATCGTTGCAGATAATGGCGGGTAATTATAAGAACACAACAATTAAGCTTGATAATAAAACAAATGTAAAAGTGGTGTTGCCCGCTGGCACTGCTGCCGAAGGCGTAGTACCACTTAATTCAAGTGATCCAAATGCTTCTGCAAGAACTCCTTTTATAACAAACAGGCAGTTATTTATCACCCGGAATGCGGTTAACGCCGGTGGCGCAGGTTTTGGGGGAAGTGATGTTACTATTGTTAAAGAAGGCTTTAATGTTGAGCCTACGCGGGGAAGTCGTTATTTATATGACGACTGGATGCCGGGTTTCGGTATCAGTAAAAAAGATTCACTTGTAGTTGAAACAACCAACATGTACAATTATGATAAATTGAACGGGAATATTATGTACACAAACGACGGCAAGTCAATGGCCTCGGTATCTATACAACAAATAAAAAGCTTTAGCCTGTATGACAAAAAGGGGCATGCACATGTTTATGAAAATGCACCTTTAATAAATGGAAAGCCTTTTGTAGAAGTTTTATTGGCAACTCCCAGATACAAGATCTATAAAAAAGTAGATACTAAACTTAATCGTGCTGATTTTCATACCGACGGCGTACTTGAAATGGGGCATAAATATGACGAATATGTTGATATAGACCGTTATTACTTTGTAGGCGCAGATAGTAAGCCTCAGTCGATTTCACTTAAAAAGACCACACTAAAGAAACTATTAGCGGGAGATGCCGATGTATTTATTGCTTCACAGGGTTCAAGAGATGTTGACGAGGATTATGTAAGGGATTTGGGAAGTAGTTTAAGTAAATAATAAAGGATTAAATAACAAAGCCGACTATTTGGCCGGCTTTGTTATTTAACTTGTATTTTAATTAATTCATATCCTAAGTTCCATTGCATGAGAAGGAAGTGTGATCGGCCCTGGTAATTGTTCCTACTACAAAACTTACTGGAGAACAATATAGGTATAGTTATTGCCCCACTGAATCAATTGATTGTTAATGATGGATATGTAACGGACTTGGGAAGTTGCTTGAGCAAATAACTTAAAGTATTGAATATTGATAATAAAACAAGCCGGGTTTTAAACCTGGCTTGTTTTATTTTATAAAAGGGACATAGCATTATGCCACATAAATACAGCCACACCACTTTATCAAATGGCTTATTGAGATAATATTTTACTGAATCAAAATGTAGTTTTATTAATATAGATTTGCAGAAGATTACCGTCTTGATCTGTAGCCCTGGCACAAGGAGCTTGATCACCTGAACAGCCATAATAAGCTTTAGCTTGCGGAACTGTTGCATTAGTAAGCGTGTATCCCCCAATAGTAACTGATCCATCGTGATTTTGCTGTACCCAATTATAGGAAGGCGGCTTTTTATTGCTGCTATCATAATTGGTATAAGCATTGCTTGCAAACGCCGTTGCGATACCAATTGTTAATGCCAGGGCCATTAAATTTGCTTTAAAAAATTTCATAATTTTAATTTGATATAATGAATAATCCGTTTTAGGGTAACGGTGCACCCCTCTAGTATGTATGCGAAAGATCTTGCAAGTGGCTATGGTTATCTGCTGGGCCTTCTCTTAAAACATTTTGTTTTTTACAAAAAACAATGCCGATAATACAAAGCACAATAAAGGCTCCGTTAAAAAATAAATGTTGTTTCCAGCCCATAAAAGAAATAATTCCCCCGCATGAACAAGGTAAATTTAAACCTGAAATTAACATTGTTGAGATATATATCTCAAAGGATATTAAAAGAAACAGAGATGCGAATAAACCCCAGAGACGAAATTTTTTTGTTAACAACGCAACAACTATTAGTAATTCAGCTAATATTACAAGTATACCAATGAAAGGCGCTAAAGGAATTATATAAGGTACAGGAGCAAGCCTCATCTGAAAAACGAATTTATCATATTCAAGCAACTTGCTTGTTGCTGTATAGGTAAATAGTATAATTAATAATACAGAGATAACTTCTACTGGTTTAATATTTTTCATAGCGGCATGTATCAGGAATAAAATTACGACAATTACCAGTTGCTATTTGTGATAAAAGTCACAATTGAATTAGCTAATTATCACAATTTAATTGTTGGTTAACGTGACTTAATCCTTCGAAATCATCCGGCTTAATGTTTCCCGGCTCATGTTAAGGTAGGAGGCAATTATTTTTAAAGGGACTTTTTGAAAAACTGCACGGTTATGTTTCCTAAGCTCCTGGAACCGCTGTTCTGCGCTTAAAGTAATTAATCTTTGTTTTTGGTTTTCCTCATCATGGTATTGGTTCAAAATGGTTTTAACCAGTACAGATGCCTCAGGAAATGTAATTAAAAGGCTGCGCAGGTCATCATATCTCAGCGATACTAAGGTAGATTCTTCCATTATTTCGGTATAGTAATAAGCAGGCTGGCTCCAGTAGCCCCGGTATGATAAAAGGATATCATTTGATCCCCAGAATTTTACCGTATGATCCTGCCCAAGCTCATCATAATAATAATTCCTGGCAAAACCTTTCTCAATAAAACACAGCCTGTTCTCTAATTGGCCGGGTGAGAATAAAATTTGGCGGGGTTTATAGCTTTCTTCTTCCAATAGCTTATAAAGGTTTTCCTTTAACGAAATGGATAACGATGCGATACCTGATAAATGAGCAATAAAATTATTTTTATTCATAAAACACACACAATGTAATCCTGGATTAATTTAATGTGATGTTTCCCGGTAAAGATTTATCAGTTGTACAATGCGATTTCATATTGTGGATTTAGGTTAGTTAAGTATTAACCTAAAATTACAAAATCGATTCTGCATTACAAAAACAAATATTGGTTTAAATAAAAATTAAGCTATTGGGCAACTTTTACTATTTCTTATCCACGCTATACCTGCCCGGCCCTACAAATAGCAATCCCGCAAACATAATAGCATCTTCAATAGCATGCGATGCACCCATCAAACCCTCGCCTTTGCCAAATTGAGATAATGCGGCTACTACCAAATTTATAACCAGTAGCAGGCATACGGGCCTGAAAGCCAGCCCCAGGATCAATAAAAAACCGCCGAATGTTTCAGTTACTGCGCATAAAAGGCCCCAAACAACCGGAAGAAAATGGATGCCTGCATATTTTGTTGAGCCACCCAGTTGCTCCCACATTGATACGCCGCCAAGTAACTTGGGATAGCCATGAAAAATAAACATTATGCCGAGGCCAACCCTGATGATTAGCAGGCCAAAGTTTTTGTAGTTACCTAAATTGCCAAATAGTGCCATGATTTACGAATGTAGAAATTAAAGCATCACAGGCAAAATAATTTACTACTTAAGTGTTGCTTAATTAATGCACAAAGCAAGTATTTAAAATTGATTTGGATTATTATTTAGCATTGATTAAATTTATCGTAATGCTCTTATTTGTATTACAATCTAAATTATCACATTATGGAAAAGCTCACAAAAAAAGAAATGAAATTAGTAACCGGTGGTGTAGGTATAAAGTACGTATGGCATTGCCGTGATACACCCAGTTTGCCGTATATGACAGCAGGCACATGTTCCAGTAACGACCCTGCGGTTTTTTGCGGAGAATACTCTTGCATAAATTCTGGTGTAGAATGTACAGGTGGCGAGTTTTGCCCTTAATTTAATTGTTTTCCGGTATAAGAACCGTCTTAAATTTAATAGTTAAGATGGTTCTTTTTAAAGATATTTTAGCGTTGCATAATCATGGGTCACGGATAAACCCAGCATTTTACCTAATACCAGGCTGCAGTTATCAGGCACATGCCCTGCCGGGAAATCAAAGCATACCGGGTAATTATAATCTTTCACCACATCCATAACAATTTCAGGCACAGTTTGGCCGAAGGGGATGTCGTTGTCCTTTATATCGGTAAACCCGCCGACAATCAAGCCTTTAAGCTGCTGCAGCTTTCCGGCACGTTTAAGCGTGCGCAGCATCCGGTCAATGGAGTACAAATACTCGCTTATATCTTCAATAAACAAGATCTTGCCAGCATAATCAGGATCCGAAACCGACCCTGATGCAGAAAGCAGGATGGATAAATTACCACCCATTAACAAACCTTCACCCTCTCCTTTGCGGTTTAAGGGATTGGGTTCAAGCTGGTAGCTGATCTCTTCGCCAAACAGGGCTTTTCTTAAAGTATCCAATGAACGGGCAGATGCATCGGGAATGGTCATAGGCATTTGCCCATGAATGCCGGGAGCGTTAAAGTTGGCTAACAAATGGCAATGCAGCAAAGTAATATCACTAAAGCCAACCACCCACTTGGGGTTTTTTGCAAAGCGGCTAAAATCCACCATATCTATCATTCTTACTGTTCCATAACCACCGCGCGCAGCAATAATGGCCTTAATGCTATCGTCATCAATAAAACGCTGCAAATCTTTAGCCCTGAAAGCATCATCCCCTGCAAACTGGTGGTAAGAGGCATTCACAGTATCGCCCAAAACAACTTCCAGGCCCCATGATTGTAATAGTTTTACAGCATCCGTCATAGGGTTAGGTAATTTCTTTGCCGGGCAGGTGACGGCAATTTTGTCGCCTGCTTTTAAGTAAGAAGGAAGTCCGGAAGTCTGAAAGTCCGGAAGTCCGGAAGAAGCTGTGTTTGGCGGTTTATCCATGTTGTTTATAGTTAGAAAGAAACTGCAAGTTATACATTATGCCTAAACCCTGAAAGGGCGAAATACGCCAGCGCAGGTCGAAGGCCTGCACGCTATAGGTATCATTTGCACGCCTAACAAATCGTCTTCCGGACTTTACTGACTTTCGGACTTTCCCGACTAAAAAAGTATCTTTGCAAAATAATGTCGAAGCTTAATAAATTTAAACGGTTCACAGTTACTTCTGCGCTGCCTTATGCCAATGGTCCGCTGCATATCGGGCACCTGGCCGGTGCTTATTTGCCTGCCGATATTTTTGTACGTTACCTGCGCCTTAAACATAAAGATGTAGTGTACATTTGCGGATCAGACGAGCATGGCGCCGCTATAACCATAAAAGCCAAAAAGGAAAATACCACCCCGCAGGCTATAATTGATAAATATCACAACCAGATAAAAAACAGCTTTGAAGAGTTCGGGATCTCCTTTGATATTTATCACCGTACATCATCGCCAATCCATCATGACCTTTCGCAGGAATTTTTTCTGAATCTGTATGAAAAGGATGAGTTTGTTGAGAAATTTTCAGAGCAATATTTTGATGAGGATTACCAGCAATTTTTAGCTGACCGTTATATCATCGGCACCTGCCCTAACTGCAGCAATCCAAACGCCTATGGCGACCAGTGCGAAAATTGCGGCACATCATTAAGTCCAACCGACCTGATAAACCCGGTATCAACCTTAAGTGGTAAAACCCCTATTTTAAAGCCTACCAAGCATTGGTATTTACCGCTTGATAAGTACCAGCCATGGCTTGAAAAGTGGATTGATACCAAAGAAGGCGACTGGAAGGTAAATGTATTCGGGCAGTGTAAATCATGGCTTAAATCAGGCCTGCAGCCCCGCTCCATGACCCGCGACCTTGACTGGGGGATAGATGTGCCGTTAGAGGAGGCAAAAGGCAAAAAGCTTTATGTTTGGATGGATGCGCCGATAGGCTATATCTCGGCCACCAAACAATGGGCAATTGATAATGGTAAGGATTGGAAGCTGTATTGGAAAAAACAGGAGAACGAAGCCGATGAAGCCTGCCTGCTGCACTTTATAGGTAAGGATAATATTGTGTTCCATTGCATTATTTTCCCGTCTATATTGCATGCACATGGTGAATATATTTTGCCGCAAAATGTGCCCGCTAATGAGTTTTTAAACCTGGAGGGGGATAAGCTCTCTACGTCGCGCAACCACGCTGTATGGTTGCATGAATACCTGGAAGAGTTTCCGGGCAAGCAGGATGAGCTGCGTTATGTGCTAACCTCCATACTGCCCGAAACAAGCGACAGCGAATTTACCTGGAAAGATTACCAGGCCCGCGTAAATAATGAACTGGTTGCCATTTTAGGTAATTATGTAAACCGGGTGATGATACTGATGCACAAATTTTATGACGGCAAAATAGAAAGCGATACCGGCAAAATTGTGCTTAAAGATAAACACCTTGATGCTGAGCTTGGCCGTTTTTATGACGAGATAGAAGTTAACCTGGAAGCATACAAATTCAGGCAGGCGCTGCAAAGTGTAATGGACATAGCCCGTTTAGGCAACCGTTACCTTACAGAAAACGAGCCCTGGAAAACTATAAAAACCAGCCCGGAGCAAGCTAAAGAAACACTGCATAATAGTTTGATATTGATTGGTCATTTGGCAACCTGCCTGCAGCCGTTTTTACCTGCTACAGTTAAAAAGATAGTTGGTATGCTTAACCTGCCATTTGGCGCAATTGCTTTTGACAAGGAGATGGCATTTGAGAACGGGCACCAGCTCAATCCATCGGCATTGTTGTTTGAGAAGGTTGAGGACGAGGTAATAGACGCGCAGATTCAGAAGCTGCTGGACAAAAAAGCAGCAACCGCACCACCACAACCCGCTATAGTGCCGGCAAAAGAGAACATCAGTTTTGAAGAGTTTGTTGCGATGGACATTCGCACAGCCACCATTATTACTGCTGAAAAAGTAGCCAAAACAAAAAAGCTGCTGAAGCTGAGCATTGATACCGGCATTGACGTACGCACCATAGTATCAGGAATAGCAGAATATTTTGAGCCCGAAGCTATAATAGGCCAAAAGGTAAGTGTGCTGGTAAACCTGGAGCCCCGTGAAATAAAGGGAATTCTTTCGCAAGGAATGATCCTGATGGCCGAGAACGCCGATGGCAAGCTGAGCTTTGTTTCACCATTGGATGAGATGCATAATGGATCGGTGGTGAGATGATTTTTTGATGTGCAGATGTGCGAATATGCAGATGTGCGGATGAAGCACAAATGTTTTTGACAAATCAGCTATAATTCGCACCTTTGCAAAAATTCCGGGGAATAGAAATCGTTAATTCCGAAATCGAAAATCCGAAATCCGAAATAAAACAGGTCCCGTAGTTCAACGGATAGAATAGGAGTTTCCTAAACTCTAGATATGAGTTCGATTCTCGTCGGGACCACAGATAAAAGCAGTAAAAACAGCTAAAAGCCTGCAAATCCAATATTTGCAGGCTTTATTTTTTTGAAAAAATGAGTAAAATTCCAGGTTTTCCTGGATAAAAGATGAGTAATACGGGAGTTCTTTTCAAAAATACAACGTACTCACCAGAATTGACATAAGGTGCTGTCAATTAACATGTTTCATGTTTAAACATCTTGATTTGAGAGTGTTGCAAATATAGTTTTGTCATCCTTAAAAAGTAATATTATGACTACCAATTATAGCCGATTACGGGATAAACCGGATCATTTCCCGGTGCTGGGTGCCCCACTCATCTAAAGCATGAACGACGGTCCTGAGTGAACGACTGTAGGAAGTTAAAGCGTATTCGACGGCCAGCGGTGCTCCGTCATGGACGGTACGGGATACAAAGCAGTTAAGTTCTAACGCTTTCAGTTCATTGGAAAGGATACGGGCTGATATTCCGGAAATGCTTTTCTGCAGATCATTAAACCGCTTACTTCCATCGAATAGCATAACAATGATTTTAAGTTTCCATTTACCCCCGATGACATAAAGTGCATCATCGATAGCTTTTAGGCTCGGCCGGCAATTGGAAACTGGTGTATCTTCATCCTGGTTTGCTAAATCTTTCATGTTATCGGGTCTCTAATGCTGCCGGCGGATAACAGCCTGCCTTACAACGCAAAATTAATCATTATCCTGCATCGTCTTCATCATTACTGTGACAGGAATGTAAAAACAATAACATTCAGGTTAGTGCTTACCTTTTTGTTAGTGACGGAAATGTACGGGGCAGGTTACTGATTTTTGTACCAATTAATAATTGAAAAAAATGAACAAACAAATTATAGCCGTTGTAACCGGTGCCAGCAGAGGCGCTGGAAAAGGAATCGCGATTGCTCTTGGCGAAAAAGGTGCGGTCGTATACGTAACTGGAAGAAGTTCCGGTGAAGGAGATGAAATCTCAGGCTCAATAATTGACACCGCAAAAGCGGTAACTACCGCCGGTGGAAAAGGGATCGCGGTAATCGTCGATCATGCGGATGATAGTTCAGTGATCGCCTTATTCGAACAGGTTAAAAGGGAATATGGCAGATTGGACATTTTAGTAAATAATGCCGCCAATGCACATGATGACGTGGCCAAAACAATCCCTTTCTGGGAAAATTCACTAAAACCCCTGGACCTGCTTAACGTTGGCTTGCGTTCTCATTACGTCTCCAGTTATTACGCGGTTCCTTTGCTTTTTGCTAATGGAAAAGGCCTTATTGTTAATACCGGGCAGTATGCTGCGGTTGGGTATTTTCATGGTCCTGCCTATGGGGCTCAAAAAGCAGGAGCGGATAAAATGGCTGCAGATATGGCCAAAGAACTACGGTCTCATAACGTAGCAGCAGTGTCGGTATGGATGGGGTTTCTGGATACAGAAAGAGCGCGTGCTTATATATCCTCGTTGCCTGAAGATAAAAAGCCGACGACAAAACGGGAGTCGCCACAGTTTACAGGGCGGGTTGTCGCTGCACTTTATGAGTCTGATGAACTGTTAAATCTTTCAGGCCAGGCCCTGATCGGTGCAGAGCTTGGAGAACGATTTGGGGTTCTCGACGTAGATGGCAGTAAACCTGTTTCTTATCGGGAAACACTAGGCTGCCCGCCGGACTTACATCATACCTTAAAAAATTAAAAACTGAAAAAGTCATCTTTCTGAATGTAAGGTGGCTTTTTTTAATTTGACGGACCAAATACGACCGTAATTGAATGGCGGCCACCATAATTTGTTTCTACTTTTTGTTGCTAATTTGGTTAAAATTGACAAAATTTAACTATAGCATTTGCAACCAAAAACAACTGAAAATTTGGTGAGTCAGAAAGCAATTTTTACTACAAAAAACGCCAAAAACCGCGTTTAAAGCATATCAGAGGGGTTGCGTTCGATTCTCGTCGGGGACACAGATTGGTGTAATTAAAGCTTTAAAAGCCTGCAAATCATAGATTGTAGGCTTTTTCTTTGTGGATAAAACCACCAAAATTTATAATAATGGCTGAAATTAACTTGCGTCATTCGTGGCGCCTTTTATTTTAGCAAAAAAACTCTTACCTTATTTTTTCCTATCTTCCCTTCGACTTTTACACTCATAGTAACCTGACCATGATACAAACACAAACCAACGATCTTTCCGGACAACATAAACAAATTCCTCCTTTCGCAGAATGGCCCAATCTAACCTACGGTGCCCGCCTGCTGCCCGACGCTTTCGTGATCGATCTCCGGTTCGATACCGCTCCGTATTTCACCGAAGCGGGAACCGAAGGGCCCCCCATCGACACCGAAAAGGCCGCTATGGACCTTTACCGGTATTCCGAAGCCGAAGACGCTCTTTCCCACGCCCGTTACCTGTTATTGGCAGTGCCGGACGTTGCGGCCTGGGCCTCGGCCCACCATATCCTGTCTTTTGCCAGGGCCGTGCTGGATGCCTTCTACGCCATGCTCAACGACGGTAGTCGCCCTGAGCCCGTGACAAAGTCGATCAGTCTGCCTTCCGCCGCGCTGTCAAGCGAGCTCAAAGGGCTAAGGCCGCTCGCATTGTATCTTTGGGACAGGCCCTGGCGCCCGGATCCTTTCGGGCCAACGCCGACCAAGGGAAATCCGGGCTTTGAGCTGCCTTTCGGCGTCATTCCGGATGCGGAGCTCGAAGCATGGGTAACGGCATACGAAAACAAAACGCCCCACGTGAGAATGGGATGCTCGGAGAACAACGGACAGAAAATACTATGGCTGGTGCCATTCCGGGCGGTCGAAGATGGCTGTTGGCTCTCAGGCCCTGCGTTTTTTGGGCTGAGGCCCCTATCGGCTGCCTTGCAGTCGCGGGCGGATGTGCCTGTGCGGCAATACGTGAGCGGGCAATCGCTCTGGTCGCACGACACGGTCATCGGGAAGCGGTCAGTGAAGGACATCGACCTCAACGTCCTGGCCGGAAGCTTCGTCGAAGCGCTCGACCGGCATCCGTCCGATGCCGTCACTGCCGCGCGCCAGGCCGTTGCCAGCCAGCGTGCACGTCAGGAGCTCGCGACGCTTTTCACCGACACCGGACATGAAGCCCTGCTCGCACAAGCCCAATGGTGGCTGCAGGGGTGGCTTGAGGAAAAGTCCGGCCGTGCCAATACGCTGGTGGCCGTGCTCGTTGCGGAACTTGGTGGCGTTGAAGCTCCCGCGGGCATCGGACTGCTGGCGGAAGCCGTTCCGGTCGATGCCGGACAAATGCTTGCGGTGTCGCAGGGCTTTCTCAACTTCCGGGAAAACAAGACCTATTTCATCTCTGCCTGCTCGGCTGACACAGCCGACCGTGCTGACCATAAGGCGCTGCCGCTCGAGTGCAGCCTTCGGATCACGGGGGCCGCCAATCCGTTTTACCGGGAAGGCGACATCCGCCTCTGCCATCCCCTTACATTGCCGACTGGCAGCGGGCAGCTGCTGAAAGCCAGCGTTCCCGTCCTGCTTCAAACCCTGCCCATGCCGGCCCTCATCCTGGAACAGCAGGCGCTGGCTTCGGAAGGTGACGCTGCAGCCAATGCCGCGGCGAAGGTGCTCGAATCGAGACTGTGGGATTACCGCATCGCCTACGACCGCCAATCAGCCGTTCAGGACACCCTGATCGTGCGACTCGATACCGGCGATACGGGTGCATCCGTAATGAATGCTACGTCGAGACCCGACCTCCTCGACGCCCTGGTCGAATTCTCGGAAGCCTATGTGCAGCTGCGCACCGACCTGGAACAGGAAGACGTGATGCCACAGGCCCGCGAATCGTTCGAATGGCTGGCACTGAACGTATGCAATGCCTGGATGTATTGCACCCAAATGATGAAGATGAAACAGCAGGCGTCGTATTGCATCGCGGAAGCCGAAGGAGAAGATGGTACATTGCGCGTCGCCATCACCGGGGCCGAAGGGCCGGGCGTGCCGCAACTGTTACCACGTTACGAAGGCTACACTGCCGAAAGGACAGGCGAAGACTGGAGGTTCCGTTCCGACGCCACGCAGCGCTACCTGTCCTTTGCCGACCGCAACTGGCACTTGCGTAGCCTGGTTTTCGAAAAGCTGGATGTCCTCAGGGTCGAAAGCGCCCGCGCCGAACTGGCGCTCGAGCGCAACCTGCTGCCGGTCGACGGAAAGACACCGAACCCCGACTTCGCCCTTCGCACCGGGTTCGTGAGCCCGGGTGCCGCCGCCGCGCCTTTCCCGGCCGCACCGGATTCGATCGACATATCGGGTTTCGGCCAAACGGCGGCCAAACGCATCGAGGGGTTTTTCACCCGACTGTTCGGCGACACGACCGGCCGCTGGCTGCAGTTGACAGTCTCGTATAGTTATGAAGCCGGAGTCGGAATGCCGGTGACCATGCCGGTGTTGCTGTTACCGAAAGAGGCGTATGCCATAGGACTTGCCGCCAGGGTCGCCACCGCCATCGACGAATGGAAGCGGCGCCACATGCCCGACGAGCCCCAAAGCGGCGCGTTCTTCGAACTCGATCTGACCGTGTTCGGGGTGTTGGAGCAGAGGGGTGTTTTGAGGGTCAGAGGCTTGATGAATCATCTGCCCGCAACGCAACATGTATAGGCCTTAACATAGGTCGAGATCAATGCGCTCTAATCCGACAGTATTTTAGCTGTTCAAAACTGAACAGCTATTTGACCTCATATTAAAATTGTTCGACATTTATACTGTTGCCCACCCTAAACCGTATAATCAACGAGTGCGACAACACTAACACGGCTTCGGTGATTTGGAGTTTTTTATAAAATTTGCACCTTTAAGTAATTAATGAGATATAGTTCTTAATTTAAGATTTGTCGTATGAGCAGGCAATTATGTTGCCTAATTTGTATGAATTATAAATTTAATAGAGGCTTGCGTTATTCATGGCGGTCGTGTTTGCCAAAGCACATAACGTTCTGTAAAATAGCTGTTTGCCAGACAGGTTCAAGACTCGTCGGGCGAGGAATCGAACCTGAAAAATGGGACGAAAAACGCGGAAAACCCGTGAAAATATGGAGGAAGCAAGAAGTTTAAATGCCCATTTAGACAGTATCCTGGCGAAGCTGAAACGGATCCATACGCACCTGCTGGACAGCGAAGAAGAGATCACTGCCGAAACTCAGGTAATAGCGAGCAGCCTGTTAGCGCAAGGGCTGCAATCACATGAGCGAATAATGGGATAACTGCCGCTATCAGATAGGTTCGTTTGCTAATTACTTTAAAACTTACTAAGTCAAATTATTCATTTCCTCAAAAAATCCGCGCATTATTAAAATATATACACCATATTTAGAAATATTAATTCAACCAATGGCCGGATCAAAGCACTTTTACGATACTATACGCCCCGTATTATTTAACGGATCGATAAGCAGCAAACAATTCGAAGGAACAGAAGCTACATTAAAAGCTTGCGCGGACGGCGGGGTTACAGACCCCAGATCTGTTGCTTATATTTTAGCTACCGTATATCACGAATGTGCTAAAACCATGCAGCCAATTGAAGAGTATGGGAAAGGCGCTGCTTATGATTATGGTAAGCAGTTAAAAATGGGTGGTGGTAAAGGCAAGCGTGTAGCTTACGAAACACCTCCCCAGTTATATTATGGTCGCGGTTATGTACAATTGACCTGGTATGAAAATTATGAAGTGCAAGGCAAGCGCTTAGGGATAGATTTGTTAAACCATCCCGAATTGGCTTTGCAGCCCTCGGTAGCCGGCATTATCATGATTAATGGAATGATAAGAGGCGATTTTACAGGCCGTAAACTGGGCCAATTTTTTACGCCTACCTTAACTGATTACGTAGGCGCCCGGAAAATAATTAATGGGCAAGACAAAGCCGGGTTAATAGCTGGCTACGCGCATACTTTTTTTGCGGCACTGGCAGACCCGAAATAGTAAAGGACTTTGCGAGAGAGCCGGCGGGGTACCGACTTGAATTAGTAACATATAAAACGTTGCCCGATCGGGACATCTAAAGCTTATCGCACACGGGTGTAAAAGGCGCAATTCCGGCCCGGACGCAACTGGCGTCAGCTAAATAATCGCTCCGTCTTTAAGTGGTCTATTGCATCGGCTACGCTTACTTCGCCGGCTGCTACTTCTACTACAGGTACGGTGAACGTAGAAACAAGGTAGGTTATCATGGATAGCGATTCGCTTAAGATCAGGCCATTAGCAACTGCGGTTTTATTAGGCAGCATGATATTGTGCTTATAATACAAAAGGTTTAGTTCATCTAAAAAGCCAAAGCCAACTAAAGGCATTTTGGTATTTAACCTGGCTATCATTTCGTACATCGGCGGTTTTAACAGCGTGGGGAAATTATTTGACAGAGGTATAAAACACTGCAAAATGCTAACGTCGGTTAAATTAGTGCCGGGTACCGGTAAAAATGAAATTTCTGCGTTCCATAATGCCTGGTTATCGTCCTCGTCCGAATATATTTTTACAACAACCAAATGATAAGGGTTATTTTGGTCGGGAGGCTGTAACGCTGCATCCCAGCCATCTTCATCAAGATAGCGGTGTAATAATTCAAGCTGTTTTTTATGATCGTTGCTTGTGCCGGGATCTGCCATTATTTTATACCAGTAATTTTCTGGCTATTTTCTCGGGGGTTATCAAATGGGCTTTGCCCATTTTGTTTCTGTCGACATTAAACCCTAAGTTTTTAAGCAAAAATATAGTTTCCTTACTTCCGCCCCTCAGGCCCTCATGTAAACGTACTGATACAGTTCTTGCATAATTATTGACTGCATGCGCCGCGTTTTTATACCCCCCCTGGCGCAAGGCTTCTTTTAATGGATCCGGACCGAGCTGGTCTGCTTCGGACCACCATTTCATTGGGTGACGCCAGTTTTTGTATCTGTTTTCCTTGATTTTTTGATTCCAATCCTTCCAATCATCTCTTACCCCAAGTACCGCAGCGGCCATTTCCTGCCTGTTATTACGTTTTTTAACGTAATTAATTGCGGCCGCCGTAGCAGCAATACCCGCACCTACGGTTAATGCCAACCAGCCAAACGGTGTGGCTGCACCGGCTAATATCATGGCGCCGCCAATTACGCCGGCTACACCTTTAAACACTTTACCGTAACCTTTTATTTTTTCGCGCCCCTGGGATGCCGCCCCGATCTCGGCAGCAAGTTTAATATCCGGAGAAGTGCGCTGGTTATCTCTTATATTTTTCAGTTCTTTCTGGCGTTTATGGGCTTTCCAGGCACCGTAAGATCCCGTCACAATATCTGCAGCACCTGTTGCTACGCTTGCTATGCTAGCCGTAGTTGTTGCCGCGCCTGTAAAGCCTGCATTTGCATATTCAGAAAAATTTATAATAGAGGTAGCTGCTCCTTTGGTTGCGCTACCCAAGGAGCCCATGGTTTCGCCGAATGCCTGCCTGCGGGCCGATTTGCTGTTAGCGTCGTCAAGCGCTTCTCTTCCTGTCTTATAGCCTGACCGTAAATCTGTAGCTACCCCAAAAGCCCCTGAGGCGCCTGCAAACGCCGAAACCTCGCGGGGTAATACGGTTGCACCCTCCGGAGTTGAATTTTTCGACATCATGGCATCAGCCTTGCCAGCCCCCGCGGTAGAAGCTGCGCCGCCCAGTAAGCTATGGTCTAATATGTCCCACCTTGTCATTGCCCCGGCGTCATGCCTTATTCTTTTGGCATTTAATCGTGTATTATCGTTTAGGGAAGTTTCGCGTCTATGGGGCAGTGTTCTGCGCAGTTGCGCTACAGGCAGCCCTTCCGGTGCCGGATTGGCCAGCTGCTTAATGGCTTCCAGCTGTTTTACTTGTGCACTGTTATCTGCAGCAACCTGCAGACTGCGCTGGGCAGCAGCTTCGGGGCGGTTGTTTACAAACTGAAGAGTAGCGCTGCCGCCTTGCTGTTTTGCTGCACTATCGACCGTGTTCCAGTTTTTATCCTGCGTTTTGTTAGCGTAGCTACCCACTCGGTTTTTTTTTGATCTGTGTAAGGATTTTGCGGACCTGCCCTTAAATAAAGGCAATTACTTTCTAAATTTACAATATTTTTTACTCATATCAATTTGCGCCTTAAAAAATGATGCCATCTTTATGTAGTTCCTTTTTTATCCCGGTCTCAATATCAGAAAGTAAGATCTCTTTAACGTCTCTTTTCATGGCTTGTATGTAGCTGTAACGTGCCACATTAACTATAGCCGCCCCGGATAGTGCATGATCTTGCGCGATATTAAGCCAGTTGATC
Organism: Mucilaginibacter sp.; assembly: GCF_028288225.1. GTDB lineage: Bacteria > Bacteroidota > Bacteroidia > Sphingobacteriales > Sphingobacteriaceae > Mucilaginibacter. The sequence continues at coordinate 24,687 of NZ_JAQBOC010000007.1, read as the reverse complement.
CCTTTGCTGATCCTGATATTGCCGGTAAATGACCGTTGCCACAGTACGACCCTTTGTTGTGGGGCGGGAAGCGGAAAGTAAACCACCGACTGAAACCGACGCAAAAAAGCCTTATCAATATTATCTTTTAAATTGGTTGCAAGCACTACCAGGCCATTATGTTCCTCGATCCGTTGCAGTAGGTAAGCAACTTCCTGATTGGCAAACCGGTCGTTTGAGCTATTAATATCCGTTCGCTTGCCAAATAGGGCATCTGCTTCGTCAAAAAAGAGTATCCATTGCTTGTTTTCAGCACGATCGAACACTTTGGCAAGATTTTTCTCAGTTTCACCAATATACCGTGACGTGATACGTGAAAGATCTATCCGATAAACATCGTGGCCGGTAGTTTTGCCAAGTAAGGTAGCTGCTAAAGTTTTACCCGTACCCGGCGGTCCGTGAAATAATGCCTTATAACCCGGTTTTAATCTATCGCGAAGCCCTTCTATATCTAACACAGCTTCACCATAGGTGATCCAATCTCTTATCTCATTTATGCCAGATATGGTAGCGTCCGGCGCTATGTAGTCGGCCCAGTTAAGGTTTGTGGTAACCGGGCGGGCCGGAAAACTATCACCGTAGACGGGGGCTTTTTTATGCCCCGTAATGAAATATTCCAGGTATTCTCCCGAAATTTGCAAGGGACTATTAAGCATTGGTTCATCACTACCGGTAGCTTCTAAATTAAGCACTCCCAAACTTATCAGTAATTGATCGTTATTAAACAATTGATAATATTGAAAACGGAGATGCAGGTCATTCCCTGCCAGTATGAACAATGCTGTCTCAACCGTTGGGATAAAGGCATCACTACCGGAATATTTGCCGCCAAATTCGGCAAACTTTTTATCATGAGCGCTATTTTTTACTGCAAGTGCATCCAGCAATGCCGGATCAACATACGGCGCAAGGCTTAGCGCCAGCAGGAGCCGCCCGGGCTGATCAAGATTATTTGAAACGATGAAACCTGCATAGCTGCCCTCAAAGGATGACACCACAGGTGCCGCTTCGTCGGGAAACAGGATAGCCGTTGTCCCGCCAAAATAGGTTTTAAGCCGAGTATCGATCATACGTGCAAGCCATCCCATCTCCCGGGTAAAAAATGCGGCGTTACTTTCGATCATGAGATTTAGATTGACAGCCATTCTACAAAAATTAAATTCTCCATCCAGGGAAGTTTTATTACCGTTACCGCCCAGGGGAGTTTGTCCAAAATAACATCATAAGTTTCCCTTTTTACCTGTAATAACCAATGTCCGTCCCGTGCACTAAGTACACCGTCGCGTTGCAGGTAGGCTCGCCGCAAACCATCTTCTGACAGGGTTTTCCATAAAGGGGCATTACCAATCACAGCCCTTAGCATGTGATCGGCGGCATCGCGTTCGTCCGGCGTAATCACGGCCTGTATGTCTATCGGATTAAAAAGATCTACCCCGGTCAACAATTTGTTTAACAGCAATGATGGTTCAAATATATCCATATCGTTTCCATAGGCCAGGTATTGCAGCAGCAAACAGGCTTTTGCCGCTGCACTTGCATCTATAGATCCATCATTATTGGTAAGCTCCAGGTTACTAAAAAAACGCGGCAAAAATGGCCAAAGCAACACAAGGCCTGAGTTTTTAACGTATAGTTTTTCTATATCGCTAAAAGTGCTGTTAACAAGCCATTTACCAGGATTGGTTTTGTTAGAGGGGGTTTTGGCCACTACAACTGATGGATCGGCGGCGTCAGCAATACCTTTAGGTACTTCTTCTAAGCGGCCGGTCTTTTCACCAGGCTTAGCTAAAATATTATTGGCATCCTTTACATTCAAGTCAGATGCATCTTTATCTATGCCGTTCGTTTCCTGAAAACTCAATGACAGATCTTTATCTGATGTCCCTTTACCTGCGTCGCCTGCTTTATTAACGCCTGGCAATTCATCAGATGGACCTTTACCTGTGCCGCCCGCTTTGTTGGCACTAAACGATCCATCCGATGATCTTTCATCTGTATGGCTGGCTTTTTCAACACCAAACAGATCCCTGATATTATTAAAATGCTGCTGCAATTCATAAACCCCGTTCACGGATATTCCTTTTTTAAAAGCCGCAGGGGCAAACACCTGTAATAACTTATTTAATATCCATAGTTGTTCCTGGTAGTAAGAAAGCAACTCCTGTCCACCTGCAGTTTTGCCTGCATACGCTTCAAACCCGCTTTTGGGATCAAGCAATAACCTGATCAAACGGGGAGTTTCTTTACCTTTTGCCCACGGTTTGTGCAGTGTTAAGGTTAACAGATCGGTCCACCATATCTGGCGGAAGGCAGTTGTAGTTAAAGCCCTTTTATATGCATGGTAAATACGCTGCAGCGCAACCTCGCCGCTAGCATCCCTAACTGCCGGATCGTTAGATGTGGCTATTGCCGCTATCTCCCGCAGCAATTGGTCGCCGGCATTATAAACCGATCGTTTAATAGCCGCCGGTTCTGCAAACAAAACACGCAATAAACGGATAGGTTCGTGTTTTTCCTCTCTAATAACACTGCTAAGCGCCTGTATAAAAAGCGCGGGGGTACCATCTTTTACCCACCATGGGAATATTCCGGTCTCCAGAAAACAAGCCACCAGCACCCTGTCTGTTTGGTTTTTAGTTGTCACCGTTGCACCTTCAATATCAAAGGCGCTTATACTGCTACTTGATGTTTTTTTTACGAGGCGGGCTATTTCCTGCTCAAAACGATCTTCAAAAACTTCTTCGAGTGTATCGATAGTGAGCACGCCAAGGTCAATCTCAAGGAGAGGGATCTGCGTGGTGCTGCCCGGCAAATCCACGCGATCCAAATATTTCTCTATCAGGGGTATGATCCGTTGCTGAAATAAGCGCGAAACCCGCTCCTGTATGGCACGTGCGTCCAACTGCTCATTGATGGCCAGATCTATCACCTGCTTCATGATCATATGCTGTTGGCGCTGCATTTTAAGCTACAGTAATTGTTACAGGCGGCAAAAGCCCGGTAAAACCGGTGGTAGATTTTTTAGCGACCACATAAAAAGTGGTGGTATCCTCAACGAGCCCTGCCGGTAATATCAGTATTTTTTTTTCCTCGATATCCATTGCATCTATTACAAACTCGCTGTATACCCAATTGGCCATCCCGGCATCTGCGTTGTAGTGATCGGCAATAAAGTCACCGCCTATCCGTGTATTCCCTATCCCCAGGTTACGATGATAAAAAACAGGCTCGCCAATGGGCCTATCTCCCTCTTGCTGATACAACTGGTAAACAACACCGCATTGCGCACCGGTTAGTTGTATGGAGATGTTCTTGTCTTCCGTATCTTCACTGGTAAGCACCTTTAACTTAACTTTAGGATCAGGTTTTACCGGTATGATTACGCTTTTTTTCAGATACCCACCATCAGGAAGGCTTCCTGTTTTTCGCGCAATAATGCCGATCACCACATCTTCGGTAAGCATTCCGGTTACAGGCAGGTCAAGATCACCATCGGTACCCTTATACTTGTTACCTATCAGGGTCTCCGTTTCGGGAGGTCCGGCCCCGTCCAGATCTACAAGAAATAACTGATAAGTTACCGAGCTTTGCGTATTTGATAACCTTATAAAAGCCCGTCCGCTATGATCAATGACAGGCCTAACGTTATTACCATCTTTAGGATCTTTTGCAAGCCATAAAGCCGGCAAGTCAAAATCAGGTTTTACTTGTATCGTGATCCGCATATCAAGTATCCCCGATGACCCGGTATTAGGATCATGTACCACTACCGATAATATAGTATCTTCTTTGAAGCCATCCGTTGTTTCAATAGACAGGTCTCCCTTCTCATACAATACTTTTGCGCTAAGCGGGACATTACGATCCCTTTTAAGGCATATATAATATTCGGCTCCAGCTTGCGGGTCTTTTATTGTTAAGGTAGTCTTCTCGTTAAAATTAAGCAGCGTTTTTGAGGCAATTACTTCCAGGCCCATATTTACGCCAACTTTAATATTCACCACCTGGTACAGCACTTTGGTTAAAGGCGCCCGGCGGCTATAACGTTTGGTGGCAACTACTTTAAAAGCATGAGATTCGCCGGTTAGCGGTATAGTATCAAGCGAAATAGCTAGCCTTGAATCATTTTTGTATACCTCGCTGTAAGGGGTATCGCCTTCAAACACCTGGTAGGTAACATCGGGCTGGGGGTAGCTTACCGTAACTGTACCCGGCTTATTAAAATAAACCATTTCAAGGGGCGTGCTTGTAGGAAGGTCGGCCAGTGGATATGTGGTACCGCGAGATTCCAGTAACATATCAAGTAAAGTATTGCGTGCAGCCCTCAAAAGGTGATCTTCGTTCTTCATATCGGGTTTTTTGGTGCAGCTAATCTGTTAAGAAACAACCAGTAGGCATCTTCAAAGCGTTTGAGTTCAGCACGGTTCATCCATTGGATGTATACAGTAAGATGGGCCGGCGTTTCTTCCCGGATAGTGGTTTCAATAAACTCGCGAAAATTGCCTGCAAACCGTTCACTATTGTCGGGGAATACGAATGTCAACTGGAAAGAATAGGGATCCTTCACCATTGATCTGTCCTGGAACACAAAAATGGTGGAATCAAAATCCCTTCGGACCCAACTGAGCGGTGATTCGTTGTTTTCAGCGCGCTTTATATTGATATTAACATCAAAGTTGGCCTCGATACGAAAGTTATGTTCAAACACCATGGAAACTTTGTAAGGTGTTTCCACTCCATTATCGTTCAAAAGTATAACATCTCCATTTTGCAGGCCATGAACGTCGCAACCGCAGATCATCATGCCATCATTAGCCTTAATAAAACTGCTGAAGTACCTGGTTTCGGTATAACTATCAACAGCTGCACGGTCGGCATTACCTGGTCGCAGTAAAATATGTTCCACCATGTGGAAACCGTCTTCTTTTTTATCGGCCAGGCGTATGCGTTTATAATTAGCTATGCCTAATTTTGCGGCTATCCTTTTTTCGAGTCCTGAAACATTCTGATTTCCCCACCCTTTGGCTGTATGATCAAATCCTTTTCCCCGCTGCGCGCCAAGTACGGGATAATTTTGAAGAAAGCTAGTTTTGGTTTTAACCAGCATTCCCTTATAAGCGTTATGGCGTTCCTTTTCGCGTTTAAGGATATTTTGCCTATCCGCGTCCGGGGTTAGTGTTTGATGATCGTTCAACCAAAGCGAATAATCTGCCAAATTTTCGCTAAACCGTGTCAAAAAATGATCCAAAAAACGATTCTTGCGATCTAGTGCCAGCTCATCACTTTCGGTCGTGGCGGCTAATTCACCGGCGTAGCCATCTTTTAGCAATTCATCAACATCCGGCACAACGCCAATAAGCGACTGGCTAAAATAAGTGCGGGCCTCATCGCTGTAAAAAGAGAACAGATCTTTGATATTGCCAACTTGCGCAAAATAATTTGCCAACAATTGCTCAAAAAACAAAAGATAGGCCTTTAATTGTTTGGCCTGCGCTTTACGATGGTCGGGTACCGAATCGGGCACCCCCGTGTTACCTATACCATAAACCTGCGGAAAATGATGCTGGATAGAAAAATAACTGCTCATATTTCTTGGCTCCCGTTTTTCGGGGACGATATCCAACTCGTGCATAGCCGGAAGCCTTGCTGCATCAGATATTTTAAGTTGGTTAAAATAAGCAAGTACTAATTCGCTATTTATTTTGAGTAATTGGCCATTTTTTTTAAATACCAGGCGCTTTGAAAGGCTGGCAGCTGCATCAAGCATGGGTACACGGCTATTATCAAGCTGTAATACCCAATTATTGGCCAATTCAATGTCGGTACTCATCCAAAGATCGGTAATTACGCGCACCCCGGGTTCGGCCATTATCTCGCGAATAAGATCTGATGCATACAGTTTGTTTAGGCGCTTAAACCTGTCAAGCTCCACGTCATCTATAAACCCGTGCTGCAGTGTTGGCCCGTTTATAATTTCATCTATCCGCATACCCCTGGCCTGCATTTCCTGCAGTGTGTAAAAAGAAATGGATGGAGATAGCCAACGGGCTACCCGGTACAATACGTTAGCGGCCAATGCGTTAGCATCATCTATATTCGCTAACTCAACTATTCCGGCAATGGTTACAGGCTCCCCTTCCAAAATAATCAGCTCTTCAAAATCCTCGCACAGGTTGCGGCAACTTTGTAACCGTTGCCATACGCGCTGCCGCAGATCTGCAGTGGATGCTTCCGGATCAGCTTTAGTAACAAACACCCGGTAAAGCCCACGTATATTTATCAATTCGCGATCGGGCAATGGTTCATCCTTAGCAAGCGTTTCCCGGTCTCTTAGCGAAAGTGTTTTGTCTTTGAGGTCAAAATAGATCTCAGGGGTAGATCGCTCTACCTTTTCTATCCAGGCATTTTTTACACCGGTAATATCCAACAGCACCTTGCGAAAATCATTCAGCGTAACCGGGTTGCTGCTTAATACGGTAGCCGGGCTAAAAAGGCTTTTATAGGTGCTGCTATCCGGCTGCGCAAGCAGGTCCTTTGTATCGAAATTTATCCGGTAACTAAGATCGGTAAGCGCGTAACAAAGCTGATCCAGTATAGTAATACCAGGATCATGGGTATTGTGGTCGGTCCATGTTTCGCCGGCCAACTGTTGCAGGTAACCGATGCCTTGCTCGCGCAGCGTATTAAAATCGAGCGCGGGATGTTCGTGCGGTTGGTTGCTAATAGTTATTGAAGGGTGTAGCTGCGGCATGGCAAGTAGTTAACGTAGGGTTAAAATTAATCGGCAAGTACCATATTCTTATCAAGCGATGCTTTCCACGCTAACAGTACATCTATCTTTTTAGAAAGCTCCTGGGTTGCGCTAAGGTTAAGCGTAAACAGGTGATTGTAATTAACGCGCCTAAAATCAGATACTTGTTTACCAAATACCAGCACCCCTTTAAAATTATCTGCATTACCTGTTACGCGGAAGCTCTTTTCGTCAACCACAGTCGCTGTGCATTCGGCATCGCCATGCGGAAGAATCAACCTAACCAGATCTCCGTTAACAAGGTGATGTGGTTCGGCCATAATAAGCAGCATTTCATCGCCCATCGCTGTAATTTTAATCGGGGTGGCAAATATATCAGCCACAAAAGATGTGTCTTGCGATATTGCTTCGGGAATAAATTTTTCTACCTCCTGGGCAATTATCCCTTTCCTGCGCTCGCTTGTTCCCTTACCAAGGTAATCGTAATCTTTTATGCGAAGCCTGTTAAGCAGGGCCAGATCTTTCCCTCCATCAACAGACAGGATGTTTCTTTTTATGCGCATGTCAGAAGATTCCCTAAGGGCTCCATTGCCTTTATAATCTCCTTTTAAAAAAAGATCACCCAGGTTGTTTAAGTGAGCCATAATGCTGGATGTACCTCCATTCGGTATATTTTCAAACATAAACCCTCCAGGGCCGTTACCACCGTGATTTACAAAGTGCGTTCGCCCTTGCCCTCCCAATTTATTCCAGGTGATATAGGCTCCCTGCAATGCCAACGCATTTTCGTTCTCCACTCCTCTAATATGCAACGTCCCGTTCACGTCAAGCTTACTTGTACCTGGAAGGCATCCTATACCTACGTTGTCATCGATCGTAAGCGATTTCTTTACTGTTACTAAACCCAGATGGTTTATATTCATGTATTCCTTATATTGCCTGCTTGCTGCGTGTTGGTTATCGAAATCGCCAAGACTAAAATTTCCATCAGTATCAACTCCCATTCTAACCGACCGGGTAATGACGCCCTGCTTTCTGCCAAAGATCAATTGTCCTGAAGACCCCTCTATTTTATCGTCGCCTATTTGCAGTACATTATTACAACCGCTGATGGCTAAAGGATCATCTGTTCCTAAAGCAACAGTACCGTTTTTGCCGATGATCATATTTGGCCGGCCGGATGCCGCCCGCTCACCAGTCTTGTTGTTGAAGAATTTGATTGGTGCATTTACAGTGGCAACCTTCAAGCAATAGCCATCAGTAGTTGAATAAAGGCCCGGATCTATGGTATCGCTTCCAAGGGCTCCATCACCCCATTTAATTACCCCGCCTTTCATCTTAAACCCTTTGCTGATATTGAGGTCTCCGTTTACATCCAATACACCGGCTACCGCCATATTACTTTTTGCGTTCAATAAACCGTGAACATTTACTTCGCCCCTGGCTATCGTATTACCTTTTACTTCAAGCACCCCGTTAACAAGGCCGGTGAGCATTGTAGCACCACCATTTGCTTCCAAAAGCCCGTTAACAGCTAATCCGCTCCTAAACAATGAGTCGCCCATTGCCTCAAATCGGTGTGTAACGGTTGCGGAACTCATTAACGCGTTGCCTTTGGTTTCAAATGGCCCGGTGACATCCAGTTTGCCGGTTACTGCCGCGTCGCCGTTAGCCTGTAACAGCTCGTTAACCTCTAAACCTTTTTTTACAGATACTCTGCCCGTATAATCAATGTTAAGCCGTTCTTCATGGATACGATTGCCTACATGGCCCAAATCATATATGCTTAAACCACAATCGTCTGTAACACCAATTTTAAAAGCACGGTTGCGGTTTATATCTACCAGCCTCGCCAGCAATAACTGGCCGTTGCTATTTGCAACGGTATCATCGCCCAATTGCAGCATACCCGGTTCGGCGGCCCTAACAGGGTTAATTCCGCCGATATTTACAGCGCCGGTCCTTTCATCAATAAATAACCGGCTTGTTCCGTCACCTGTGGCAATATTAAATCCCGGGTTGGTGCCCGGTTTTCGGTTGATCTTCCAGGCAGGGATTGGCAAGGACTCAAAGCTCTCATAAAAGGCCAGCAGTTCCTGTGTGGTGCCCTCTGCCTTTACACTCAGCGGGTCGCCCGAACTTTTCAATACACCATCGTCGGCCAAATTAATAGCCGAATCAATTACGTTTGCAAAATCATCCTGTGTAGGGATCTTGTTTTTTTGGAAACGAGCTTTTAGCACTGCTCTGCTTGTTATTGCCATTACTGTTGCGTTTAAAAATTTATAATATTTTCACTTATCTTAAAGTCTACATCTACAGCCATGTATCCTATTCCTTCAGTAGATGTTTCCAGGAATTCTTCGTCGGTAAGCAGGCGGATCTCATGCGCACCTGCAGATACAAGTATTACATTAGGGGTCACTGTATACACTTCCCCTGTTTCTTTATTCAGCACATCGCGAAATGTTACCCCGTCTACGCTATGCAGCAGTTTAATCGTGTTCACATGGTCGATATAAGGCTTTTCGGCTATAAAATTGACGATAACGTTATGGTGAATGCTTCCGCCGATAACGATCTCTGCCTGTTCATCATATGCCCATGGCGCAAGAAATCTTTTAAGTTCCTCTTCAAGGTTTTCAAGGCAATAAGTTTCCGCATACCCATACTTGATACGTACTGCTGTACGTATCCTTAATTGCACATAGGTAGGATTTTTTACGGTTACCATTACAAACGGCGGGGTGCGTGCGCCAAGGTAGTCGCTAATACGCAACAATCCTTCGGCCGGTAGCTTGGGCTGAAAACTATTGAACGACTGCCGTCCTTGTATGTTCGGGATCACGATCACATCAACACCGCCGGTGTCCTGCATCGTGCCCGAAAAATTGCCGGGCAAGCACTTCACCTTGTATACTTCAGGGAATTCCTCCAACACCAGGCGTTCATAATCCCACATGGTAAGTGCACGGTTTTTATGCCTTAACCTTTCGCTCACACGCGAATAATATAACGGCGTAGTTTCGCCGGGTTTACCGTGCATGGAAGCAAAGGGCTGTACCAGCATTTTTACACCGGGAAGCATATCAATAGCGGATGTTATACTCATTGGCTTCAGTGGTTCGGCCAGGTGACCGGCAGCATTATTATTGTTGATAAATACGGCGCTAAGGCCCTGTGCCATCACATCCACCAGATCAGGAATGGCAGCCGTACCATTAACGGTTGCACGCAGCCAATAAAAACCGTTAGCCATTAACGTATTATTATTGCTCAACCCTGCCGGGATAACCAGCTCCAGCAAACCTGTATTTAACAGCCCGTTAGTGCTATCGTTAAGTATGGCTTGAGCATGGAAGGTTATCCACTGGTTATTATCAAGGTAGCTCCATCGCACATCAAGCCTTTGCAGGTCGGGGTCGGCACTGCCGGCAGCAAACTGGAACAAAAGCGATAGGTTTTGCCCGTTACCCAAGCCGGTAAGCCCGAGGTACAATTCGCCCTGATCGTCAAAACGGGGCATAAAAGCATTTTCCGCCGGTTTGGCATAGCCAAAGGGGGTGATATGAAAAAAGCTTCCTGCATTATCTAATTGTTTAAAACCGATGTTCACTGATGCCTGGTAGCCTGCTGTTAGTTGTTTTAATACAGGCACGTAAGGCGGGTTTAATACCAGGTCTTTGTATTGTGCATTGTTAAGCGCCTGCCTGGTAACCAGTGTGGGGTAAACCGATTGCCTAAAATCGTTTTGAAGTTCCAGTACAAAATAACGTGTCCAGCTGATCACTTCTTCCCGGCTATTTAACTGCCGTGCGTTCAGATCAGGCGCACCGGCCGGCAGCCAATTTAAAGGTGTAGTTACTTTGTTTTCGCCGGTTGCGTTCTTCCCATTAAACAAAGTGATTTCCTTTGGTTTAGATGAAATATCATGATCGACCATTGTAAGACCGGCTTTAAAAAAATCGTTGCCGGTCACCTCTTTGTTCGATCCGCCCATGTCATTCTTAATGATGCTCCAATAGGCGGTATAATAGTCTGCAAAATTTGCTGGGGCATTCATCCAGTTGAAATTGAGCGTGAGCGAATCGATCACTTTTCCTGCTATCTCGGGATGGGAAAAATAAAATCGGTTGCCCGAACGCGGGTTGGCCCCAAACGGCATGAACGGCTTTTTGGGATTGTATTCTGCATATTCATTTTGAATGCTAAGCGACTTGATATCGTTTACCTCTACATCTACCCGGATATTGGTTATTGTTAGCTCATAAAATTTTTGATACCAGCTATTAAACCCGTTAGCCAGGGCGGTTTGATCCTCGTTATCATTCAACATAAAGGCCAGTACAGGCTCATCGTGTTGCAGGTTGATCGTGTCATCATCCGGCCCGGGTGCCAGGATCTCAGGGTCTGTCCCGGTCAACTCAAACCGTACATGGATTGCATTAAGATATATTTCGGTACGGGTGTATCGTTTGCTATAAGGCTGATCCGGCATTTTGGCTTTCATAGTAGCGCGGGCACGTTTGGCATCAATAATCGTATCCACCCTATACACCGATCCATCCTTCAAAATGATATGATCCCCCACACCCGATGCCAAAAAGATCTCTGTTGCTGAATTAAGTATCCCGTCCTTTATCGAAACATCAAGTGCAGCCCCGTCTGACCCGGGCTTTAAAAAATCTCCGAAAGACATCGAACTTTCGGTTAATTTTTTCCAGCCTTTGCCGGTACTTATGTAAAAAAGAAACGGCGGAGGCAGCGTGCCGCGCTGGTTGATCGCATTTGCCAGTTGTGCTGTTTTAAGCTTGCCGGTAGGATCAAATGCGATATACACATCAATGTTCCGTTTACCCTCGCGCATTAAAAGCCTTGGCGATGAAATGGCCATACCCAGCGATAAGGGTGTTGTTTTATGTGCACCCGGCCGGCGGCTGTCGACACCAAAAGTTTTAAAATGTTGGATCGGTGAACCTGCCCCCGATATAGCTTTTACGTAATCCACCGCAACAATGTCTTTCCATTCCGTTTCTTGCGGCACAGCCACAACAAGGTCTTTCCTTTTGGATCTTGCCGTTTCCAGCAAAACATAGATCTCTCTCCATCTTTCGTCTTTGACCTTTTCTGCTCTCAAGCTTTTTACCAGGCCACTAAATTCAGCTACCGAAAGCATTAATTTACTGGTAACATAAGCAGCAGCCAGCGCCTTACCGGGCGTATTATCCTTTGCTTCTACTTGATCGAACAAATCATTCAGTGTCTCTGTATCAATCCTGTTGTTGTTTAGATCAGGTAGGTGGCCATCGTTATTTCCCAGCGCTATTTGCAGCAAACCCAGCAGATGCGGTGGCCTTTCTGTAGCTTGTTGCCGGTTCCTGATCATCAGGCGGCGGTAAGCTTTTTCAAGCGTTTGGTATATATATTCCCAGTCCGGTTCTTCTTCTTTTTTCGGATCCGCAGACCGGACAATGCTGTTAAGTTCGGCATCTAACAGCAAATATTTTAAAGCAGTAGCAGTAAGGTCACTGCCTGAAAGCCCCGGATCGAATGTATCGTATCCTAAAGCCATATTCATAATCTCGTTGAGTGCCTGGATTCGGTCGATATGTTTTTCGCGCTTTTGACGAAGCCCGATCACGTTCTTATCAACAAAAAGCGATCTTATATTTTTGACAGCTGCCTGGCTGATCATGGTGTCTTTTTCTGTTTCGTACGTCAGGTCTTTTCCTTCGCCGTCCTTTCCGGCCGTTAACTGCGTGCCTTTTGGCACAAACAGCTTCTCCATATCGGCGGTAAGCTGTACAATAACATTTGCAACATCGGGCACCGGCTTTTTTTTATCCATGCCTAAAAGCTCTTCATAGTAAAGATCCAGGTGCTTTTTGGTAAAGTGGTTCACCTGTAGTTTAATATTATCAAGCAGTTTCAAAAACGTAACAAATAATGCCAGATGCGGGCTTGAGAACGGAGGCCCCTGGTGCGAAAGCGCAAGGTCATAAGTGCCTTCGGCATAACTTATAAGCCCGGCAAGCCACTTTTGCTGATCGGCACTGTCTGCTGCCCCGCCATTTAAAAAGCCGCTCCAATCGCCGGCCGCTTTGTTCTCTTCATTATAAAAGGTTAAATATTTGGCAAAGCGGGTAGCAAACTCAAGCAGATCGCGCAGGGTACGCTCTTCTATGTTGATACTGTCCGGATCGGGCGCACCAATAATGCGCTGCGACTGGCTGGTGCCATCGCGGTAAACAAGTTTTCTTGGATTTAACCCTCCGATCATGTTAATCTATCGTTATTTTAAAATTGGTAGTTACAAATTCCCCCCTGCCGGGGTAAGACGGCGAAGGGTCTGGAGATAATGTCACCGGGTCCATCGCAGGTTTTTGTACCTGGAATTTTGCAATAAAATAGCGCCCTTTCAATATTATCTTTTTTGCCGAATCGGTTGTTTTTATGGAAAGCTGATCCGGGCCTAACCGGGCTATCTTAAGGGTACCCATGCCTGGTGTAACAAACGGCCCCGTTACATACGGGCATCCGGCTACTTCTACGCTGGCCTCATCTCCTTCAACACATATTTTTTTACCACCTCCCACGCTTTTGCCCGAGCCTGTTATAGTGCCCGGCAAAACCGTTACAATGGCCTGTGCAAAAAGCGACGTGAACAGTACCTTGTCGCCATCAATAAGGGGGTAATCAGCCATCGGTTTCAGGTGTTTTAAGGCAGATCATTTAGATGCCTCGTTAATGTAAAAAGGGTAAACCATGTTGTACCTGTTATTGGTAGACATAATGATATATTCGACCGATATAAGCACCAGGCCCATTTCATTATCATCTTGTGTAACATCTACTTGCTCTACCACTATCCGCGGCTCATTCAACAATATCGCATCTGAAACAGTTGCCGCGAGCGAGTTGATAAGCTGCTGGCCTATCTCGGCAAACTGGTAGCGTGAAAGGTCGCAGCCATAACCGGGAAACATCACCCGCTCATTCATAGCAGTGGTAAGTAATATGCCAAGGCTTTGTTTAATATCTTCCTCGCCTGCAATCATTTCTATACCGGCACCACCAGCAAAAAACTCGGGCGGGAAACTCCAACCCTGGCCAAGAAATGCATTTTTATTCTCCATAATATACTGATTGGGGCATTAACTGTTAGGCTGCGGTTTCTACGGGCCCCGTATTTTTCATCTGTGTTTGTACTTGCTCCTGGATATTAGCAACCAGTTCAAAAACCGACACATAACTTTGATTTCCAAGCGCTTCTAAAATCTGATTAATTTCTCTTAAGCTGAGTGTTAATTTAACTTCGTTCATGATAATTATTATTTTAATTCTATTTTACTTCCTTCGATCTTTACGGCCTTCCCTTTAATGCTTATATCGCCTTCGGCCTTAATAACCAGGTTATTTGCAGTGTTGATCTCGATTCCTTCCGCATTTAGTGTTATGTTATTTTTATTTACATCGTTTATCTCGATGAATTTTTTGCTTTCGTTTATCAGGATCCGGTTCCCTTTAGATGTATGGATGCTCACCTGCTGCAATTCGTCATCAAAGATCAACTTCAGCCCTTTCCTGCTCACAAATCCTTTAGTAGTATTGGTCTTATCCCGGGGAACTGGCGGTATGTTTTTGGATCCGTAAAGCGAACCCAGTATTACCGGGTACCGCGGGTCATCGTTAATAAACCCAAGCACAACTTCATCATTTTTTTCGGGCCAAAAAAACATGCCCCGCTCATGGCCTGCACCAAGGGTGGCCATTCGCGCCCAAACTACTTTGTCTGCACCTATAGCACCAAACATCCGCACTTTTACGCGGGCGCGCTTGGTAGCGTCAAGCTCAATATCTTCCACAATAGCTGTTTGCAGGCCATTTATACCGGGTAACAGCCCTGATGCCGGTAAAGCGGTAAGAGATGCGGTACCGGATAGCCCATCGGCCCCAAGCCCAAATTGCAAATGGGTGAACCATCCGTTCTCTGTAACTTCATGACGTATGCCCGTCACCATTGTGAGCCCTTTAAATTTTAACCCCATCCCTTCGAGGTTAATATTATCTAACAAATTAACGCTGGTAAGTCCTCCTATTTTAAAGCTCCCTCTTAACATAGACAGCCTTGTTCTAAGCATCCTTGCTTCTGCCCAGGCCTTTCCCTCTTCAGGGCTAAGCGGCACTAAAGCTAATAGCCGCTCGGCTTTATCTCCTGAAATTTTTTTTATATCTGCCGCTTTTAACTTACCCTGCTCTAAATTAAATGATTCGACATTGGATTTGTCTGTGGTATGGCTTTCTTCATCCCAGGTAGTTGTTTGTATACCGGCGTATTGATCACTAATATCAAGTTTCAGATCAAGATCATAAATAATATCCTTACCCAGTTTAAAGGTTTTTACCGAAGGGGCTGACAGTTTTGGGATCCTTGCCGATACCTTCCCGTTCACTGTGGTCACCAAAAGCCCGTTCACATCGGCTCTGCTAAGCAGCATATCCCAATTGGTGGTATGATATTGTACAATACGTTCATGTTTAAATTTAGTATCATCCACCGTTCCCTTATTTACGCCACTACGGGAGATGAGCCCTTCTATCAGCTCACTATCTTTTATATCTTTAAAAATATCGCTTTGCTTTATAGTTGTCATCTTGATGGCATCGTCGCTCATCTCTACCGTAAGTAAACTATTACCCTGGTCGTACCTAAGCGATTGCGTGACCACTGATCCCTTAAAGATCACTTTTTCTTCTTCGGCCTCGCCTTCTTCCCTTATGCTTATGCTAATCTTTTTACCCGGATCAAAGAAATCCCCATCGCTAATGCTATATACCTGTTTTGAGTAATCACCGTCTATGAGTACCATTTCTGCATATGAGATACGGTTAACTTCATTCGATACCGAAATACTCAGCAGCTTATATGTGGCAGGCATAGCCTTGCTATCGCTGGTTATGGTATAGGTGATACTACTCATAGTTATTGTTCAATCGGCGGAAAAAAAAGTTCCTGGCCCGGAACGAGGTTTCTAAAATCGACCAATTTATTTGCCTTTGCCACTTCCAGGTAGTAAGTCCCCGACCCATATATTTCCTGGCAAAGCAAGGGCAAGGTATCATGAGATCTTACGACCCGCTTATGGGTTAGATCGGGCGAGCTTTTATTTTCCCGTTTGATCCGCGCCTCCTCGTCGGTCTCGCCAAAAAAAAGGGCATCCACCTCGGCTCTTAGCGGGTCTCCGCCTTTATCAAAAAGCGTGTAAGTAATCTTATAACTTTTTAGCCTGCATTTATACACCAATGTCCCCCATTCGATCTTCAGAAACCTCGGCTGGTGCACTTTGCCATCCATATCCGAAGTTAGCTTCATGAAGTTCCTGATGCGTTGTGATACTGTTTCGCTTTTAGACCAGGGCCTTCTTAATTCAGATACCGGATCAAAATAAGTATCACTTAAAGGCAGGCTAAACTCCGTAACACCTGTTCCGTCAAATATTAGCTTGAGCGATAACGTTGAAGGTTTGCTTAGGGTATATATCGCTTCACGGCCGGTAGTGTTTATTCCCTGGTATGCACCATAAACGTTCTCATATGTTAGCGAGTACGATTCCGGATTAAACATCACCTCAAGCTTTTTCTCGTCGCTGTTATGCTCCTCGGTCGGGTAACTAAAAATGGTCAGTTTCTCAAGCTTCCAGTATACCTTTTTAACAACCGAGTTATTTTTGATCTTATTGAATATTCCCATCGTTACCTGTTTTTACTTTTAGCAATGATCTTAAGTACTTCTTTTACACACTCCTGAATGATCTGCGCCTTATCTATAGCACTGCCGCTACTATCTGCTGTATTGGCGTCGGTATTTACGACAGTAGCTTTTATTACCAGCTCTCTAATTTCTACAGCCATATCAAATAATATCTATTACCGGGATCTTAGGTGGTTCAAAAGCGAACGGAACAGGCAATGATTTAAAGCTGGTATATGATAGTTCGATACTTTCTATCATCACCCTATCAGACTCGGCGTCCATATCAGAAATGGACCATTTGATAGGTACTGCTTTTAAAAATAGTTTATGCATTACGTGTTCTCCGGCCTCGTTAAAAAGTATGATCAACACATTAGACGGATTGAAGCTAAAACTTGAAAGCGCCATATTAACAGTAAGGCCTAACGGCGATAAACTTGTTGCCATGCCGCGATGAAGGACCAAATTACTGTAACTAACACGCTTTGGAACACGGTGCTGGTACAGGTTTTGGCCGCCTTCATATATGGTTTCCATCTCTATCTCGGCCTGCATACCTGAAACGCGCTGAAAGCGAAAATCCAATACGGAAGGCGCAAAACCGGTCTCAAGAAAATACACACCAAAACGGTGGCTTAATGCAAGGTTTGAAGAAAATACGCCCATGTTTACTGAATATATTCAATTTTCATGTTATATGCTACCAGTTCGATACTCTCTATAGCTACCTCGTTACTATTGGCAGAAAAACCCGGCGTATCTATTTTCACCGGCATAGCGCCGGATATACTCCAACGAATAAGCGGCATGCCTTCTTCATTGCAAAGATCGATGAAAATATCCAGCGCATGATTTTGAGTTAACCAATTGAACAACTCGTGCCGGCGATGCACTATTCCCCTTTTTAGGGTAATAGTATTCATCATAGGCTGCCCGCGCAGCACTTGCGGCCCTGTAGCATAACTCATACCATGCTTATACACCACTGTTTGATATTCCATTTTAAGGCCGGATACCTCTGCAAAGGCCACATCGTGCCCACCGACAGAAACTTTATAGTTATAAGCCGGCAACGGGTATTCGTTAACGATCCGGTTCCAGCGATCGGGTTTAGGTAGCGTTAATGGTTCCACTAATTTTCTTCCATTGTAAGGCTGCTCGCCACTAACTCCATCGATTCGATAGCCACATCGTCCGCACTGGCGCTAAAACTTGGCGCCGTAAGCTTAACAGGGAACGCATCTATCACCGTCCATTGCACTACAGACTTGCCTGTTTCATCGCACAGATGTACTTTGATATCTTTTTTAACCGTTCTGTTAAGCTTTGTTCCGTTTATCCAATTGTAAAGCGCTTGCCTGCTTTTTCCTTTAACATATCCTTTTTTAAGGATAATATTCAAAGGTTTTGGCATCCCGGGCATATACATTATGTTAGGGCCAGGCACGGTCGCGTTTATCCGGCTTTCTTTATATGTGATCGTTTCATAAGCAATCTCCAGTCCCGAAACCTCCGAAAAAGATATAGTATCCGAATCAATATCCACGCGGTAATTATATACCGGCAGCGGATAATCTGTTTTCATTTGTTCTATTGTAGTAGCCATATTAATAAATGTGAAAGTGTTATGGGTTAATGATTATGCTTCCTGTAACTTGTGCGAAAAGCGTAGTATGATAAACTCGGCAGGCCTTACGGCGGCCACACCTATCTCTATGATCATTCTGCCTTCCAGAATATCCTGCGTGGTCATTGTAGACCCCAATCCTACTTTAACAAAATAGGCGGCCTTGGCGGTTGACCCGGCCAATGCTCCTTGTTGCCAAAGGCTGTATAGATAGCTATCTATCATACTTTGCACTTTTAACCATGTGGTGGCATCGTTAGGTTCAAATACAGCAAAAAAAGTAGCCTTGCTGGCCGAATCTTCGATAAGATTAAACAGGCGGCGAACAGAAACATAACGCCACTCATTATCGTTGCCCGCAAGAGTGCGTGCGCCCCAAACAATAATACCTTTACCTGTAAAGCTACGGATGGCGTTAATGGATTTGCCACCGTCTGCATGCACATTCAGTTTATCTTGTTCGGCTACGGTAATTTTAGTTACCGGTTCTATCACAGAGTTAAGGCCTACGTTTGCAGGCGCTTTCCACACACCACGGTCACGATCAACGGATGCGTATACACCAGCTATAGCGGCCGAGGCCGGTAGCACCACTTTATATTTAGGGCTATTTAATTCATTCCTAATAGCTGAATACAGTCCTGTATATTTGGTTTTGACCGTATAAAGTGTGACATCGCCGGTGGTTGTTTCTGTGGCGGCGGCAGCGGCTTTTGCTTCTGCGGCGGCGGTTACTGCTGCGGCAGTTGCTTCGATGGCGGCGGCGGCGGCAACTTCCGCGGCGGCAGTTGCTTCTGGAGTTACATCGGCGGCGGCTGTTGCTGCTGCGGCGGCGGCGGCGGCAGTTGCTGTAGCAGCGGCTTCGGCAGTTGCCTTCGCTTTTGCCTCGGCTGCTTTTGCCTTATCAGTATCCTTCTTGGTCCCTCCTGAGTCTCCAGTGCCCGAAAGACCTTTTACTGTTATATTAATATCATCTACAACGGGGCTTATAGAAGTTTTAAGGAAAGGAAAGTACGCCGCCCCATACTGAAGATTTTCGGCACCAATGTGGTCTCTGAATATCTCCACCGCATCTGCCGTTTCAACATCCGCCGGGCGCACATCCAGTATACAAAACCGATTTTTTAATCGCTGGCACTGTGCAAGCGCCTCCTGACAAATGGCGTAATAATTGACCTGACTAAGGCCGCACGCATCCGGCATTACTATCAGCGTTGGCTCATCCTCTTTTTCAAGCGATTTCAAGCCTTCTTCAAAATCGTCATTTTCAAATTCAGTGGCAGAACTATACACACCCAGCGAAACGATGTAGCAATAATTTCCACCGTTTTTAAAGAACAGGTCCAGCGAATAATAAAGTTTATAAATAGAACTTTTATAGTCGGTTATCCCATCAAAAATCGTTTGAGTGGCGCTTATCACTTTCGCTTTTGCGGAAACTACCGATGTCGGCGGGCCACCAAAATACTGCAGAAACTCCAGCATAGTACTGATACGGGTGGGGACCAGTTTGCGGTCGGTACCATTGTATTCGGTTTTTTTGGTGTAGCCCAAAAAGGCCGGAATGGCGGTTGAGCCTTCTACTACAGAAGGAGGCAGCGTTGAAATCTCTTCAACATACACACCAGGGGTGTAATAATTTGTCATGCGTTTAAAGTTTAGTTCTGATATGTTATTTAATCGAGCAGGTTAATAATTTGTATACCATTATCATACAGCGACGGATTGGGCAAATGCTTTATGATCACTGAATTAGTTGATTCGTTTTTTAGCTGTATATTCTTCCGCCCCTGGCTGTTAAACGCAATGGCCTTGTCCGATTCGAATGACGAGACCTTTGCTACCGGGTAATTATTAGTTAAGGCAGTAACAATGGCATCGGCCGGGGTTTCTGCACTTTCCTTTTTAGAGAACAAAATACCCGATAGCTTACCATCTACTACCAAGCCTGCCCGCGAGGCGCCCGTAACTACGTAGTAACTCCATTTTAACGACCGGGCCAAAAATTTAAGCGTTAACGTAGCAGGCAACCTGTAGTTTAACCGTAACCTGATAATGCCTAATAAAGGCCGGTCTATTGCATTGCCAGCTTCAGCCGCCGAAACAACGCTGCTTAACAGCGTGGCAGTATTTTTTTTGTTGGTATTTTGATTAGTAAATAAGTAGATCTCATCATTTTTTTTAGCAGCCAAAATTGTATAGTGATAAAATTGACTATCATCCATAAAAATAAGAAAATCAAAAGCTATATCTGCCGAAGGCATAGTTGCAAAAACGCCCGTCTGCGGCGAATTAGCTTTAAAGATAGTTACCCCCCGGGCATCGGTTTTAGCCAGCAAGCCAAAATCTTTCAACCGCTTCCTGCATTGCTCACCGGGAATAATAGATATGCCCGGGGCAGGTCCCTGGTCAAAATATTCGTGCCGGATAGTTAGGCTTAGTTGCTTTATAAATTCCATAACTATATTGAAATATCCAATTCCACCTTGTTTACATCCCGGATCACTTGTATCGATTCCTTATCGTTAAACACCAGCATACTTACTTTATAAAGCAGCGATGGCTGATAGGCCGACCGCAGGGAATTCCAAAGTTCATTCTGTTCTGCTAAAGGCAAAGCCTGCAACTCCATAGTGAACTTGCTTAGTTCGGGGCTTAATGTTGGTGTATTTGCATGATCAAATACCCGGTTACGCTGGAAAAATCTTATAATAAGCGAAAGAATCTTCATGGACTGCTCATAATCAGCAAACCTAACAACAAACAGGATGAGCAAATTGACAGGGATACTGGGATTAACTTCGGTTCGCAAACCATTTCTTACCACTCCACTAAACCTGTCTGCCGATCTGATGGATTTTTCTTCTTCGATATTAATAAGTATCGGGGTAATATTATTGAGCGGAAATTGTGACGGATCTAACTTGCTTCCATCAGGAAAAACTACCGTATCCTCCGGGTGATCGGTCTTTAAACAAACATACTCATTAAGCTTATCTTTAAGAGTTATTAATACTTCGTCGATCATTTTGTGACATTGGTTGGTTACTTGGGGTATGATGGTTTAAGTTTTTAAACTTAGTGAAATTTATTTTCAAATAAAATACTTAACCATTTTTATTTTGGAATATTTCAACTAAAAAAACAGAGCCCCAAAACCATGTCGTCTCGTACTAAAAAAACCTTCCGGGCCGATATGATCTGTTTGGATCCATGGCTTGTTTTGTGCCACTGTGATATTAACACTACTCAAGTTTCATTTTAATAAATAAAATTCATTACCTTTAAAAATAGTGTTTTAGATAAGATCAGAATAGAAGAACGCATTACTTTCAATTTGCAAACCCAGAACAACCGCAATGAGCAAACATGCAGATAAAATAACCCAAAATGAAAAAATTTCCACTGCTGGTAATGTGATCCAGCAGCGCAAAAATAAACCGGCGTTGCAATTTGTTGCTAAAAGCCCTAAAGGAATTGCGCAAAGAAAAATACAACAATCCGTTAACAATAGTACCCGTGTGCAGCAATTCAAAACCATCCAGCTGATGGCTGATAATTATACCGGACCATCAGTACAGCGAAAGAAAAGTGGTGAAAATGAAATGCTTCAGGAACGATCTAAACCTGTACAAAAAAAAGCAAACAACACTGGCTTACCCGACAACTTACGATCGGGCATTGAAAACCTTTCGGGTATGAACATGAATGACGTAAAAGTGCATTACAACTCTGCACAACCTGCTCAAATGCAAGCACATGCTTATGCCCAAGGTACCGATATACATATTGCGCCCGGGCAGGAAAAACATTTACCGCATGAGGCCTGGCATATAGTGCAGCAAAAACAAGGGAGGGTGCGGCCTACCACGCAGATGAAGGGAAAATTAAATATCAATGACGATAATGGGTTGGAGAAGGAAGCAGATGTGATGGGCGACAAAGCTATGCGAACTTCAATTTAGGCTAACGTGCCGAACACGCATATTTGCTGAAAAGTACTACGCGATCCGGCGTTTAATTTTTATCCGTTACTTGCGATCCGACAACGGTTCATCCATAACCGATCGTCCGTATATCTCTGGTGTTAGCGAAAACGCTTTCCTCGTCCCTGCGCAGGCTTCCCCATGGCATACTCAACTTGCTGAACCGGTACGATAATCGTCGTTTGCAATTGTCAAATCACGAAATACTATTTAGTTTTTAATTTTGCCTGGTCCAAAACGAAAGTGAGTTTTGGGTGGGTCATTTTTGGCCTGGCTGATAAAATATTGATAATGAAATGGGAAAATCCGTTCGAGTCCCGACCATTGTAGGCCAAACGTTGAGCATTAGTCAACGAAATTTGATCACTTCAAAATACCCATTTGGTAGTATTTTAAAAAATAAGCCTTAAAGTTGAATATAACATTTACAACCAGGGCTTATGAAACACCGGTGAGTTTTTGAAGTAAAAACAGGCAAAATCAGCCTTTAAAGCACATTGGACTGACGGAGTTCGATTCTCGTCGGGATCACTATAAATTTCGGTACTACGAAGATTACTCAACAAAACCCGCTTATTTTTATAAGTAGGTTTTGTTTTAAGCTGCTATCCGATCTCAAACCGGGTATAGTAATGATCCGGGAAGTTAGTAACCGTACTGTGGAATAGGCTTCAGCTACCATCGGGTTTACCATCAAGGTCATAATAGCTACAAAGCATAGTTTGAGTATCCACTACTCATTTTTCTACTCCGGCATTGGCAATGGCTGATACGAGGTTGTTGGCAGCAATAGCAGGACCACACCCAACAAAGAACGAACGTTACTTGCCGACAATTTTCTTTCTGTGTACAATTCCCCAATCTGTAAGATTGGTGATTATGGTTTGCAGCGTATCGCCGTGTTCCGTAAGTTCATACTGAACCGTTATAGGTTGTGTATCTAAAACGGTTCGTTTTACCAACTGGTTTATTTCTAATTCCTTTAATTCTTTGCTCAGCATCCTGTTGGAAATTCCTTCTATATCATTCAAAATATCCGAAAACCTTCTTTTACCATAACAGCAAATAGATGAAATGATAGAAATCTTCCATTTCCCATTCAGCGCGTCCATTGAATCCTGAACGGCCCTCATTCTTTTCTTTTGTTCCTGTTGAAACTCTTCTATTATACACCCCATAATGTTACTTGGTTACACCGATGTTACTGTTATTTTTCAGTACAAAGTTACTAAAAATAACTTATGCACTCTACCTTTGTCGCTCAAATCTTAAATAAAAGAAATAATGAGTAAATTAAAAAATAAGGTTGCCGTGATTACAGGCGGCAATAGCGGTATCGGGTTTGGCATTGCCCAAGAATTTAAAAATGAAGGTGCTAAAGGAGTTCTTGTCGGCAGAAATCAGGAAACTTTAGATAGTTCTGTGGCTCAACTTGGAGATAATTTTATAGCCATAAATGCCGATGTAACCAACCTTGCCGACCTGGAAAGAGTATTTAAAGAAACATCTGAAAAATTTGGTAAAATAGACGTGGTTGTAGCCAATGCGGGGGGTGGAACTATAGGAACTGTGGCAACTATTGGCGAAGCCGACTATGACAAGACAATGGATTTAAACCTGAAAAGTGTTTACTTCACTGTTCATAAAGCACTACCCTATATGAATGATGGTGGTTCTATTATTCTTATCGGGTCAAATGCAGCGCATCGAGCATATTCTTCTTTCACGCTTTATGGTGCTGCAAAAGCGGCTGTAATCTATTTTGCAAAAGCATTTTCAAGCGACCTTTTAGATAGAAAAATTAGAGCAAATGTAATAACACCAGGTACAACTGATACACCAGCATTTGAACAGTTTGTTCCCGCAGAACAAATTGAAGCTATCAAAAAACACTTTGCGGATGCAATGCCGATAGGCAGGATTGGGCAACCATCTGACATTGGTAAAGCAGCGGTTTTCCTGGCCTCTGATGATTCTTCGTTTATGCTTGGTGCTGAACTCCTTGTTGATGGTGGTATGACCTATTTGGCTAAGTAATTGACACTACGGTGGCGCGAGTTTGAATTCGTGCCATTAAATAATTAAAATAATTTCAAAATGAGTAAATTAAAAAACAAAGTAGCGGTAGTTACCGGTGCTTCAAAAGGAATAGGTGCATCTATCGCCAAACACTTTGCGGCAGAAGGCGCAAAGGTTGTTGTAAATTATGCTACAAGCAAAGAAGGAGCGGATAAAGTGGTGAAAGCCATAACCGACAATGGAGGCATAGCCATTGCGGTACAGGGCGATGTATCGAAAGAAGTCGATGTAATCAGGCTGTTTGAAGAAACAAAGGAGGCTTTCGGCACGTTGGATATTTTGGTAAACAACGCGGTCTTTCAGCAATACTTACCTATTGAACAAGCATCGGTAGAAGCTTTTCATCAGCATTTCAACGTCAATGTTT
Source organism: Mucilaginibacter sp. (assembly GCF_028288225.1). Lineage (GTDB taxonomy): Bacteria > Bacteroidota > Bacteroidia > Sphingobacteriales > Sphingobacteriaceae > Mucilaginibacter. The sequence goes on along the minus strand of NZ_JAQBOC010000007.1, from coordinate 84 downwards.
TGGGTCCTGTACTTACTATCCAGACATCTTTGAAAGCATTTGGCGATAAGGGTGGCAATATCATCAATATCAGTTCGGGTGCAA
>NZ_JAQBOC010000005.1 GCF_028288225.1 Mucilaginibacter sp. | reverse complement strand
GTTAATGCCGGCCAGTTTTTCAACCGCCAGTAAATAAGCCAGGTTGTTCATTACGCCACCCAGATAATCTACCCGGTCGGTGTAAGGTATGTAGGTGTGCCACGACTGGCGTTCGCCCATTTTTTCTGCTCCGCGATGATGAAAACCAATATCCGGAACAGCATCAACAATATCTTCACCGTCTAACTGGAGAATAATACGTAAAACACCATGTGTGCCAGGATGCTGAGGGCCCAGGTTGAGAAACATGAAATCGGCATCTTCACTATGCCTTTTTAAGCCCCAATCTTCCGGCCGGAATTGCAGGGCATTTTGCTCGCGGTCTTGTTTTTCGTCCCAAAGTTTAAAGGGGCCCATTTCAGTAGCCCTTGCAGGATGCTCTTTTCTCAAAGGGTGACCTTCCCAGGTCAGCGGCATCAGGATACGGCGTAAATGAGGATGGCCTTCGAAATTGATGCCGAACATATCATAAACTTCGCGTTCGTACCAATTGGCATTTTTCCATAAGGAACTAACAGATGGTATAGAAGGATAATCGCCACGTAATGCTACCTTGAGGCGGACAAAGATGTTCCGTTTAAATGAAAACAAATGATATACAATTGTAAAATCTGAAGATAGCGTTCCATTTTTATTGGCCCGGCTTCGCTCATCAACAGCGCAGAGATCATACAGTAATTCAAAAGGATGATGAATGCTGTGCTTGAGATAGTTAAGTACCTGTGTTGTATTTTCTTTTGCAACCCATAAAGTAGTCACCTCATCAACTGTAAGTTGCTGAGTAAAAACAGACTCTCCGAATCTGGAGGTCAATTCTTCTGACAAGCCTGAATGGTTATCCATGCTTTTAAACTTTGTTAGGTTATATAAATATTAATACATATTTTAAATCTCATCCGGGGAACGGAAATCGATCATCTTTTTCCGCTCCTCCCTTTTTGCTTCTTTCATTGATACTTGTTCGGGCTTTATAACTCCCTGGGGGCCAATGGCCCAGCTTAAAGGCCTTTGCTCTTTGCCTACCGAGGCAGCCAACAGCATTAACCCCTGCATAAAAGCATCAGGCCGGGGCGGGCATCCAGGTACGTATACATCCACAGGTAAAAACTTATCTACCCCTTGTACAACGCTGTAAATATCATACATACCGCCGGAGTTGGCGCAAGAGCCCATGGAGATAACCCATTTAGGCTCCATCATTTGTTCGTGCAAACGTTTGATGATGGGAGCCATTTTTACAAAAACAGTTCCGGCTATAACCATTACATCAGCTTCGCGGGGAGTACCGCGTATTACCTCTGCTCCAAAACGTGCGACATCATATTTGCTGGTTAAGCTGGTAGCCATTTCCACAAAACAGCATGAAAGGCCAAAATGAAATGGCCACATAGAGTTTTTCCGCCCCCATGCCAGCAAATCCTGAACTGTGGTAAGCATAACACTTTGCCCTACAGATTCTTCAAAAGAACCTGTTCCTTTTAGCGCACTTACCGGTTCAGCCGGATTACTGAGCCACCATTTCATGTTACAGTTTTCTTTAGGTTTAGTTTTTGATAAGCTTTCAGAATCTTCTTCCCGTCAGGGCCAAAATCCAATGCGCCAATGCTCCACTCATAAATTAACACGGCAAACAGCAACCCAATAAAAATACAGATGCTGCAATAGCCCGGCCACCCTAATTCTTTAAATGCCAGGGCCCATAAAACGATAAACACCACTTCTATATCGAAAATGACAAATATCATGGCCACCAAATAAAATTGAGCCGAAAAACGCAGCCTTGCCGACCCTGTTTCTAATATGCCCGATTCATAAGGCTGGCCGGTGGCCCTGTCTGCATGACGCTGCCCAAGGAAATAGGAAAGTGAAATAATAAGGAGCATTAAGACTAAAATAAAAGCACCATAAACTATAAATGGCCAAAACGGTGCATCGGGTGGGTTTGATTCATTCATAATTACTATGTTAAGTATAAAACAACCTAAATAAACTGCTTAGCTCCTGAGTTGGTAGCTCCCTTAATTTTAGCAAGAAATTATCAATAATTAATTACACCTCGCCTTTAATGTAATGCTCCATGTTTTCAATAATGAATTTTTGTTCTTCGATGATGTATTTCACTACGTCGCCGATAGAAATAATACCCACTAATTTACCATTGTCAATTACCGGTAAATGCCTTGTAAATCTATTGGTCATTAACCTCATGCAATCTTCTATGGTATTATCAGGACATACGACAATTGGGTCTTCCGTCATGATTTCACGGATAAGGGTCTCTTTAGAAGCTTTCCCTTTCAGGATCACCTTGCGCGCGTAATCTCTTTCCGTAAATATACCGATGAACTTCCCCTCGTCCACCACTAACAGAGCGCCTACGTTTTTTTCAAACATTAACTCCAGTGCTTCAAAAACAGTAATATCCGGGCTTACAAAAATTGAGGATTTGCTCTTAGCCTCTAAGATATTTCTCACTTTTCCCATAATGAAATCCTTTCCGATTATAGATTACTGAACAGTTCAATAATAAATTGGTAACAATAAAGTTACTTAATTTTTTTTTAGTAAAAAAGAAGAATAAAAAATTAAAAAATCCTGTTCATACCAAAGAAACTTTGTCTAAATTTATGGTTAATGCGATTTATTATCTTGATGTAATCCCTGATATGCCGTACAGGGGCTATAGGGGGTAACCGCTGTTAATTTTAGTATCAATCCATTTTTTTAAAAAGGGAGACTAAAACTGTTCATAAACCACAGCATTTATTGTTACCCATTCAAGCACCACGCTTGAACATAAAAAAGGGGACCGCATTGTGAATCGCTTTTTGTGCGCCCTATGGTATATTTTTCAAACCAATTCATTGATGAGTTTAAAGAAACTATCCCATTTAAATGCTATTTGCACATAGAGGAAAATTGGTTTTAGCTTTTCGAGTACATTAATCGCCTTGCCGGGTTACGTGAAAGATTAATTAAATTAAATTACCCTTTCTCAAACCTCCCCGTCTTTTTATTCAAGCTGATCTTATATAAAATCAGTTTCACATCATCCCCAACGTCACTTGCATCGCCTATAAACCCATGGGATGGCTGCGCAGTTTCGCTTCGCATATGTGGCATTACCCTGTTAATGATCATTTGCATAACATGTTGTCGCTCCTGCATATCAGTTATTTCTTCAAACCTTCCCCAGGCGATTACACTTTCCCAATTTACCAAGTCATTAATAGCATCCACCTGGAAGCAGACATCGGGGTTTTTCCGCATGATGTCAATTTTCATTCCTTTAGCAGAATGAGCATATATAGTATTAGCTTCATAAACATAATTTATGGGCACTATATAAGTAACGCCATCTGCGTGGCAGCCTATGCGCCCAACCGGCAGCATCATTAAGAGGTCCTCAATTTGTGCTTCGTTTAATTCACCTAACATGAGGTCAAACTTCTTAAATATTTATTCGCCCGGCAATGATGATAAACACCCGGAATAGTGACTCCTATCATTTTTTAAGAACAGAAGCTTAAGCAATTTTACATATCATGAAAAAACTATTGATCGCCACAGATTTTTCGGCCAATGCAAGGCATGCGGCTAAATATGGGTACTTATTGGCCAAGCAGCTAAAAGCGGGAATTTTTCTTTGTAATACTATTGCGATACCTGCAGAAGCGCCCATGTCTGGCATGACTGTTTGGCCGCAGGGCGAGAGTGATGTTTTATTTGATGATTCTATTGAAGAATTAAAGCGTTTAAAAGCGCACCTGGAACAAACTGATCGTACGGATGGTTTCAGGCCGCCTGTGGATTATTTAAACGAAGTCGGAACCGTAAAGCAAACCATAAACGATGCAGTCTCTAAGCAAAAAGTTGATATGATCATAGCCGGATCACATGATGCGGGTAGGCTGGGCACTTTTTTATTAGGAAATCATGCACATGAACTGATTGAATTCTCTATTAAACCTCTATTGATCATCCCCCATACGGCTAAGTTTACTCCCATTAAAAAAATAGCTTTTGCTACAGACTTTGAACATCCCGAAAATGACCTGGAACAAATTTATGAGCTAATTGCTTTTGCGCGGCGGAAAGGGAACTAAGTCAAAAACAAAGCCATGGTATAAGGATTGGCGGCTGATAAACAGCATGATTACAAATGAGATAGCCCAACTCCTCGCGGAAAACAACAACAAAGCCTGATACAAAAAAAACAGGAGCCCCTGAAGAAGATTTAGACCAAGGCTGTGACCGGGTCCGTTGTTAGGCCGTTAAATAAAATCATTATTAAAGGAAGTGTTACCTCAAATGGCTGCATTACATCATGAACTTCGCTGGGGTTCCACTAGGCCAGCAACCACGCCATGTATAGCAAAACGGAAATTCGCTACGCTTATAACCGATCTGTTTTGGTTAACACACGACCTACCTGCCATTCCTTATTCACCCGCGCCGCGAAGATAGCCCACCGCCGGGATAAAAAGTAAAGGCTATACAAGCGGACGGGAGTTGTTCGCTTTCAGCTGCTCCGCCCGGCCTTGACTTTTTACCTGGCTCGCGCTGTTAGTTGCCTAACAATTAAATAAAGGATGGTGCGTTCATTTATTTCTTTACTTCAATCAAACTATATTCACTTTTAGGAGCTTCGCATACCGGGCATTTGTAATCGGTCAGGGCTTCAAAATCAATATCTTTCTCAATGTTATTTGTCTGGTCGCCATAAAGTTTATCATATCTTGTTAAGCAGCTATTACATTGATAAATACCTTTTTTTTCATTCTGCGAATTTGTTACATCAGTCATA
>NZ_JAQBOC010000082.1 GCF_028288225.1 Mucilaginibacter sp. | reverse complement strand
CAAAAAATGCCAGCTGGCAAACAATAAACACAAGGCTTACGGCTGCTATAAATGGCGTAAAACCTATTTTTTTAAAGAATGAATAAAAGCCTGCCAGTCCGCATAGTTGGGCCAAAGCTACCGTTATCGCCATTGCCTGCCCGGTGTTCAGACCGGCTACCAGCTTAAAAAAATAAGGCACCAGGTATTGTCCGGGACTCCACCACGTAACAAACTCACTATAGTTTTGCGAAATGTCGTCCTGATCTGGCGCCGTTAAAACATTAAAGCCGCCTCCTAACCGCATGCTGCGCAATACATTAAATCCGTTGGCCGGATCGGGGAAAAGTGCAGGGGGGATAAAAAAAAGGACGACTCCCATTATCAGCACAGCTATGCCGGTAATTATTAAAATAATTTTATGCGGGTTGTTTTTTTGCGAAGGCATTAAGTTAAGTTTAAGAGTGGGTTCCGGATATTACTAATTTATATAATTAAAAAAACAAATCAGGTTATAATTCGCTCACGAACCTTTATTGCCGGCTTTCCCTGGTAAACAGAATAAGCGTCCATGTTTTTAGTAGCTACCGAACCGCTTGTCAGCACTGCGTGCGATGCCGCAATTACGCCAAGGTTAACCATTGCTCCTGCTCCTATCCAAACGCCATCCTCCAACGTCACTGGTTGAGTTATCAGATCGAAAGTTTTCTTTTTATAATTATGGCTACCGGTAAGCAAAACAGCCCCTTGAGAAATACAAACATTATTGCCTATGGTAACCGCAACAAGGCAATCTATCCATACATTTTCACCAATCCACGTATGATTACCAACGGTTAGATGCCATGCATATTTAATATTAACACCAGGCTTTATGGTAACACCTTTACCAATTTTAGCCCCGAATAAACGCAGTAAAAATACTTTAAAACTGCTTGATGGCAGCAAACCGCTTTTTAAAAAAATAAAATTTGCATAATACCACAGTAGGCGTTTTATAGTGCCACCACCCGGATTAAAAGGCGAATTATTGTATAACGAAAGATCAGTTTGCGGCATTGTTGCTTATCAATAAATCATTGCGTTTTACCCAAAAATAAAGGGTTATAGCAATAATTATATATACAATTATGTTAAAAATGGCATGATGGTCAATAACCCTGTTTTCATTCCTGTTCCAGAATAAGGAGAGCAGCACAAACCTTATAACGTTTAAAAACTCAATTCCTAAGATCCCGCCGATAAGGAAGGCGATCTTAGATTTAAATTTTACCGGGTAAGCTAAAACAAAAGCGGCAAAAAAACTAATAACCCCTAAGCCAAGGCATGAATAAACCAATTGAATAGTGGCATGGCCGGGCACCAAAAGTTCATAATTATTGGTAATAGCCACAAACCCAAACCAGTTAAGAACCTGAACGCTACACTTTAGCAAAAATTTGCGACTTATAAACAGCGTATTTTCCGCAGTGCAGGATTTTAAAATTTCTTTAATAACCGTCGTTTACAATGCCGAAAACACTATCACCAGCTGTATAGATTCTGTTATACGGCAAAATTTCAATAATGTTGAGTATATTTTAATTGATGGGGGATCAACCGATGGCACCATTCAGATCATTGAAAAATACAGGCATTACTTAAGTCACTTCGTTTCGGAACCTGATAATGGGATCTATGATGCTATGAACAAAGGCATTAAACTGGCAACAGGCGACGTTGTTGGAATACTAAATGCCGATGATTTTTTTGCAGATCACACAGTATTAAGTGCTATAGCAAATGCATTTGTGCAAAACAATGCAAATATTTTATACGGCGATCTTGATTATATAAATGAAAACGGGAATGTAATACGAAAATGGCGGGCGGGCGGGTTTACAGCCAAGAGCTTTAACCTTGGCTGGATGCCACCGCACCCTACTTTTTATTGTAAACGTAATTTGTTTGAAAAATTTGGGCTTTACAGCCTTAATTATGGAACGGCTGCTGATTACGAACTCATGCTCAGATACCTGCATGTTAATAAGTTACCGGCATACTATATAAATAAGGTAATAATTAAAATGAAAATTGGCGGAAAAAGCAACAATAGTTTAAACAACCGCGTAAAAGGGTTATTCTTTGATTTAAAGGCGATGAGGAATAACCAAATTTTGCTTCCGATTTTAACAGTAATAGTTAAACCGATGCGAAAGATTATTCAATACTTTTAAATCAAAAAAAGAGTGTTAGGATGTAGTAAGAAGTGGCCATGTTAATTAACAATTGTTATATACTTGCTCCCATTAATTTTAACTATTGTATATTTAGCGTAACTATTGAAGATGATGGAATTTTTATATAATTACACTTTTGTATATTACGCTTTCATTGTCACCGTTTCTTTGCTGATCACTACTTTCGCTATTCCCTCAATTTTACATGTAGCCCGCTTTCGCCACTTATATGATGACCTTGGTCATTTCAGAAAAGAGCATGACCATGGTATACCAAGGCTTGGCGGAGTAGCCATTTTTGTTGGTTTTACCATAACGTCGTTATTATTCTGCATGACTGATAAGTCATTGCCTATAAATTATTTGCTTACTGCCTGTATAATTTTATTTGCAATGGGCTTAAAAGACGATCTTTCAGGGGTAAATTCCAATACAAAATTCGTAATACAGTTTATTGTTTGTGCCATACTGGTAATATTGGGCAATATCCGCTTAACCGGGATGTATGGTGTATTTGGTATTTATGAGCTGCCTTACATAATAAGTGCAGGTTTATCAATTTTAATAATTTTACTGATTGTTAATGCTTTTAATTTAATTGATGGCATTGATGGTTTAGCGGCTACAACCGGCATTATTACCAATGGCTCGTTTGCTATATTATTTATATATGAAAAACAATATGAGCTGGCGGCGGTTTCGCTCGCTATGGCAGGCTCTATATTGGGGTTTTTTAGATTTAATTTAACCCCGGCCAAAATATTTATGGGTGATACCGGCTCATTATTAATCGGGTTAATATCGGCAGTAATGGCTTTAAAGTTCATAGAAGTAAATATGCATACCGTAAGCAAACTACCCCAATTGTATGAGGCGCCTGCATTGACCGTTGCCATATTGATAGGCCCTATATTTGATACTATCCGCGTATTTGTGATACGGATATTAAACGGTGTCTCACCTTTTAGTGCTGATCGCAATCACATTCATCACCGTATGTTAAAGCTTGGCTTCAATCATTTACAAACCACTCTTATTTTAACAGGTGTCAATATAATAACCATTTTTATAGTGTTTCTGCTAAGAGACTACAGTAACTCTGTTCTAATAGTTTTAATTATATTAATGAGGCTGGCATTAAACTGGGCCGTCACCTTCTTTATCCGTTCAAAAGAGCGCGAAGGTTTGGCTCTTCGCAATCTGTTTATTTAATCTCACTCAGATCAATTTACTCCTTCAAAATTACTTTAGCCTGTGTTTACAGCTAGCTTTAAAGTATTTCCTCTTCTTAATTTTAGTTAATTTTGCAGCCTTATATTATTAACAATGAGAATTGCTATAAATGGGTTCGGGCGGATCGGGCGGATTTTTTTAAGAAACATTTTAACCAGACCGGATATTGCTGTTATAGCTATTAATGATCTTACGGATACCAAAACGCTTGCCCATCTTTTTAAATACGATTCTGTACACCGCGGTTTTAAGGGCACTATAACCTATGATGATAACCATTTATTTATAAATGGCAAGGCCATAAAGGTACTTGCCGGGCCTGATCCTGCAGCATTGCCCTGGAAACAGCTGGGTATTGATCTGGTAATTGAATCTACAGGTAAATTCACCTCAAAACAAGGTGCGCTACGCCATTTAGATGCCGGAGCAAAGCAGGTTATAATTTCTGCTCCGAGTACCGATAAAAGCATCCCCACTATAGTGCTGGGCGTAAATGACGGATTTGTTAATCTGCAGTCGTCAATCCTGTCAAACGCCTCATGTACTACCAATAATGTAGCTGCAATGGTTAAAATACTTGATGACAACTGGGGTATTATTGACGGATACATAACTACCGTACATTCCATGACAGGGGATCAAAACTTGCATGATGCACCGCATAAAGACCTGCGCAGGGCAAGGGCAGCATCTGGGTCTATCATTCCAACAACTACAGGGGCAGCCAAGGCTATCACCGCCATATTCCCCCATCTTGAAGGCCGACTTGGTGGCGCAGGCATCCGGGTGCCGGTTTTAAACGGCTCATTAACAGATTTTACGTGCAGTTTAAAAAAACAGCCAACCGTTGAGGCCATTAACCTTGCGTTTAAGCAAGCGGCAGAAGGCGCCATGAAAAATGTTTTGGAATACACTGAAGACCCCATCGTATCAACCGATATATTAGGCAATACCCATAGCTGCATATTTGACGCCCAGCTTACCTCAGTTGTTGGTGGACTGGTAAAGGTTGTAGGCTGGTACGATAATGAAATGGGATATTCAAGTCGCCTTGCGGATTTGGTTGAGAAGATCAGTAATATGAATTAGTTTCAAGCAATCATAAATTGACGGTTAGTCTTTAGTCTCAAGTAAAAAAAGACCTAAATTCGACTTAAGACTCCGGACTTATGACTATCGACTAATACCAGTTTAAAACACCGGCACCTGTACCCACCTTTCAGGATATATTTGGGGCGGGTTATCTTCACCCTTTAAAAAACCCAGGAAGTGCTTTGGGCAATAAACTGTTTTATTTTTTTTATTATTTAAATAAGCGGCCCACCAGCTGAATGTGCTATTGGCTATTATACAAATATCAGCATTCATCATTAGTTGAAAATCAATTATCTCGCTTTCGTTCGAGAAATACTTATTTTCCAGGTAATCAAATTCCTTACTTATCGTATTTATTTCATCAGACATTATTACATAAAAATTATTGGCACTATACACCTCCTTAATTACTTTATGATAATAATTAAGCGGTATAACCAGGCTGTCCCCGTTTCCAGAGGCCGCTTTATAATCAGCCATCCTGATATGGATAACCACAACCGATTGATACTTTTTTAACCAGTTAAATTTTCGGTTATATGCTTTTAAATATTTTGATTTAACTGAATAAGCTTTTAATAGTTCATCAGCATTATGTTTAAAATATGTTTCAGACTGGAAAAAGCCAAAATATAAGGCACCATTTTTAGTTTTTTGTAATGCATTGCCAGGATCTTCATTTATTCCGATCATTATATGCTGCCTGGTTAACCGGTTACAAACCTTTTCATAAAAACCCCGCCTCAAATAATGGCTAAAAAACAGTTTAAATCCTGTGTAATCGAATAGTAATTTGTCCAGGTAGTAAAAAAAGTTTTTTTCAAGCTCAAAATACTTATAAAGATCTATAGGGGTGCCATTTTTTACCAGGAAGAAGGGAGTATTGAGTTTTTTATGCTGATTATAAATAAAAGCATATTGAAATAACTGGTTTCCGAGGCCGCCGGATAATACTATAGCTATCATATTTTAGTAAACCAAAAGCAGCAATAACTATTTAGAGCAAGGCTAAAATTCAAAGTTTGCTTAAATTATTGATCAGCCTAAAATTATGGATATTATTTAACAATCAAGCAGTCTTACTTAATAGAAGAAAGTACCGGTTCCAATTCATTTAACTTAATCAATCTTACTTCACATACTGCAGATAAGTAACTGCGCTGGTAACGGGGTAATTTTTTTGATTGTAATAAGTGTAGGACGAAAAAGATAGCAGATCATCGGATTTACTCAACAGAAGGTTTTGCTGATCAATAGCCAATTGGTTTGAGTAGTACTCCTTTGAAAATGTTATTAGCCGATGAACATTTACCTTAACCGCCTTAACGCCGCTTACTGTGGTATCTGATATCGTTTTAAATTTTACGTTATTTAAATTATCATCAACAAAATTAAAAGTTGTTAGCCCATCCTGGTTTAAGGTTGTAAAATCAAATGCCCCAAGCGAAGTTTTCTTAAAATCCTCCTTTAAATGAACAGCCGATGTTTTTTTATAACCATCAGCAAGCACAAAAAGGTTTACATTTTCATCAAATGCAAGTATTAAGGTTTTACCGGAGACACTGGTTTTAACCTTTTGTGAATATATTATAAAAGCTACCTTATGTATAGAGTCGTCCCGGGTAAGCTTCTTTGTAGTATCGGCAGGTGGTTTTGTTTGATTTCCGCTTGGTTGGCTGCTATCAGTCGGTTTAACATTATTTTGGGTACTGCACCCCCAAAGAATTACAGAAAGTAAAATTATTGAAAATAGGGATCTCATAGCAAAATTCGATAGGTAATAAGCCTGGTTTATTAATACAATAGTTGTGCTGTTTTTTTATCCCCCCGCCAAAACAGTTAATTATAGCTCTACAATATAATATTGGGGCGTTACACGGAAGAAAAATTAATAGGTTTGGGGAAAATTCTGCTCGTTTTTTTAAGGCAGAAATCTATATTTTTAATAGAATGATAAAATTTATTGCTGTTGATGAATTACTGGCTATCCGCAATGAAGTTTTGCGCGAAGGGAAACTTACCCCTGATGAATGCATATTCCCGTCGGATAGTTTGCCGGGTGTCTTTCATTTAGGCTTTTATGTGGGCGATGAGCTGGCCTCCATTGCATCTTTCCATCCACAAAGTTATGGTGAGTTTACCGGCACTGGCTACCAGTTACGCGGGATGGCTACTGTTGAGGCATACCGTGGGAAAGGCTTTGGTAACCAGCTGCTAAATTTTGCCATAGTTTACCTTAGGGGACAAAAGGCTAATTACCTTTGGTGTAATGCCCGTAAAAAAGCCATACCGTTTTATATGAACATGGGTTTCGAAGCTATATCTGCAGAATTTGATGTACCTGGTATAGGGCCTCATTATGTCCTATATGTTAAAATTCAATGATTTTTTTATTAATTAAAACACCTTTTTAACTTTTACGTTCGGATTTTAGAATTAAATGCTGAATTTGGCATCCGAATAAATTATTTACATCAAACTATATGAAACTGAATATTGTTCTGCTTTGCGTCGGGCATATTCATCTTCATTAAAAACAATTGCTAAATGAAAACCATTGACCAGATTAGCTTTGCCGGGAAACGTGCCCTTATTAGGGTTGATTTTAACGTGCCACTTGATAAAGATTATACCATTACCGATGATAACCGGATGACAGCTGCCCTCCCAACCATTAAAAAGATCCTGAAAGACGGTGGTGCAGTGATCCTGATGTCGCACCTGGGAAGGCCAAAGGGAGGCCCCGAAGAAAAATATTCATTAAAGCATATTGTTCCTCATTTGGCTGATCTGCTTGGCCAACAGGTTGAATTTGCTGATGACTGCATTGGCGCCGATGCCCTTGCCAAATCAAAAGAATTAGGAAAAGGAGAAGTGTTATTGTTGGAGAACCTTCGTTTTTATAAAGAAGAAGAAAAGGGTGATAAAGATTTTGCCGAAAAGCTTTCAATGCTGGGCGATATTTATGTAAATGATGCCTTTGGCACCGCACATCGTGCACATGCTTCAACAGCTGTAATAGCCCAGTTTTTTCCCAATGCCAAATACTTTGGTTACCTGATGGCCGGTGAACTGGCAAATGCAGAAAAAATATTGAACGGCGCAACCAAACCCTTCACCGCCATTATGGGTGGGGCCAAGGTATCAGATAAGATTGAATTGATTGAAAAGCTATTAGATAAGGTTGATAACCTGATCATCGGCGGCGGTATGGCTTACACTTTTGCAAAAGCGCAGGGTGGCAACATCGGCAAATCATTAGTTGAGGCTGATAAGCTCGACCTGGCGTTGAGCCTGATCCAAAAAGCAAAAGACAAACGTGTTAATTTATTGCTGCCTACCGATTCTGTTATTGCTGATAATTTCAGCAACGACGCAAATACTGACAAGGCGCAAAACGATAATATAAAAGATGGCTGGATGGGTTTGGATATAGGTCCTGATTCAATTGCAGCGTTCTCTAAAGTGGTTGAAGAATCAAAAACCATATTATGGAACGGTCCCATGGGTGTTTTTGAAATGGGGAAGTTTGAGGCCGGCACTAAAGCAATTGCCGAAGCTGTAGTTAAAGCAACTGAAAATGGTGCATTCTCACTAATTGGCGGTGGTGATTCTGCAGCTGCTGTAGCCAAATTTAACTTTACCGATGACGTAAGCTATGTATCTACCGGTGGCGGCGCGTTGCTGGAATATATGGAAGGTAAAGAATTGCCGGGCGTAAAAGCGATAAATGGTTAATGTAATTGCTTATTTGTTTGAACCTTGATTTCAGATTTAAAATAAAGCTTGTAAAACACAACAATATTTTAATCTTAAAAATTATGGTTCAAACAATTGGTTACCCGCCTGATTTGAGTAAAAGTTGCTCTTTAGCAAACATCCCTGCCATTTCCATACATTCTTGTAGTTGCAATTAAAGTTTGGCAAGCAACGGTTTAGTAATGACAGCGCATTGACGCAATTATCAAATAATCTTATTTAAATTGCCTATATGAATACCCTCCATATCCTCAACGGAGATTCCACCAGGTATAGTTTTGAACAAACCGGCCTTGACGGCGATGTTATGGTTTGGCGCGAGGTTTTGTCCGAAGGACCGCTGGAAGAGAATATTTTAGCTGCTCGTTTCTGGAGAAACCGGAAAAAATGGATCACTGAAACTTTTAATGAAAAGCCCGAAAGCTACCAGTATAAAATGCTCGATCAGCTTACAAAGCTAAGTGAGCAATATGATGTGATAAACCTATGGTTTGAGTTTGACTTGCATTGCCAGGCAAATCTGCTGGGCGTTATAGCCTACCTGGAACAAAAAATTGACCTGTCTTCTCCAGCCATTTATCTTATCTGTCCTGGTGATTTCCCCGGCAAGGCCGATTTCAGGGGCATGGGCGAACTAAATAGTGAAGAGTTGGAATATCTTTACGATAATATAAGAGAGCAACTAAGCGACGAGGATTTTGCGATAGCTTTGCAAGCATGGAAAGTTTATGTAAGTAAGGATACTGAAGTGCTGAATAAATTTCTGTCAACAACAGATTTTTGGGGTAGTCTGCATTTTTTAAAACCTGCCTTGCAGGCACAGCTTAAACGCTTGCAGGTAAATGAACAAGGGCTGAACTACATAGAGCAAAAGCTGCTGGAAATTTACAATTACGGTATCAGAACAATACCGGAGATCTATTTGGAATTCTGGAAAACCGAAAAGATCTATGGTATGGGAGATATGGAGATTGATACTTATCTCGACAAACTCAGGAAAAAGGATTTGATAATTCTAACATTATGATAAAACATATTAATACTGATATAAAAGATAAGCAAAGCAGCAGCACAACTTGGAGAAAAAAGCCAATAAATAGACGATAGCTCTATTTATTGCCTGCAGCAAATTCACCATTCCAAATTTTTATTTCGGCGTTGCCGCAATTGTTGGCGATGGCTCGCTCTCATTCTTCAACCTGTCTATCGCGGTAACAACATATAAATAAGTTTTTCCTTTCTTCACGCTATCATCGGTAAAAAAGGTGCTGTTGTTATACTGTATATGCAGAATATACTTAGGATTGTTTAAGTTCACCTTCTCATTACCATCAAAACGATACACTACATAGCCATATACCGGTTCCAGGTCATTGGCCAGTGCGGGGGTTGCCCATTTTAACTGAACGCCTTTTAATCCGGTTATAGCTGTAAAATTTACCGGGGGGTTTGGTGGAACAGAATCTAACCAAAGCATTACCGGTGGCAAAGCAGGGTGGTTGTAATAAGTTTGTTTAAGCGAATCAGCAATGCCAAGTGGGTTATTTATTAATGATTTTGAACTAAAATAAACACTGCCTTGTACCCTGAGGTTTTTGCGGAGGTATTTTATCTGATCGGGCATTTGTGCAGGGTTCTTAAACTTATTAACCTTACGCTCATTTATCCGATATGCCGCCATCCCGATATATAAATGCCTTCCGTAAGTATTATTACTCCACCAGTCGAGTAGCTTATTAAAGGCAGCTGAAGGGTTGTCAATGGGCCAGTAAAGCTGGGGGTTAATGTAATCAACCCAACTCTCTTTTACCCATTTACGCGAGTCAGCGAACGTTTCATAATAAGATGAGCCACCATGCGTTTCAGAACCTTCCGGATTTTGATAGGTATTGGCCCAGATCCCAAACGGGCTGATCCCGAATTTTACGCGGGGCTTATGTTTATGAATGCTGTCGCTCAGCATCTGGATGAGGGTGTCGACGTTGTGCCGGCGCCAATCTTTTATATCATCGTAACCATCGCCATAATTGGCAAACGTTTGCGCATCATCTATGTGTTGGCCGTCAATTGGGTACGGGTAAAAATAATCATCCATGTGCACGCCATCTATATCATAATTATCAACCACATCTAAAAATACCTTAACAATGTAATCACGCACCTCGGGGATGCCAGGGTTAAAATGTTTAATTCCGCCATAGGTAAAGAACCATTCCGGTTTTATTCGGGTAATATGAGATGGCGCCAATAAAGAAAATTTACCATCGTTAGTTCCCCTGTAAGGGTTAAACCAGGCATGCAGTTCCATGCCTCGTTTGTGAGCCTCATTAATTGCAAATTCAAGCGGGTCATAAGCCGGATCCGGGGCCTTACCTTGTTTGCCGGTAAGCCATTTTGACCACGGCTCACGGCTTTTAGCATAAAATGCATCGGCAGCTGGCCTTATTTGGAACATTACCGCGTTTATACCTTGCCGCTGGTGAATAGTTAACCTGTCAATCATTTCTTGCTTTTGCTCACCAGTGCTTAATCCAGGTTTGCTTGGCCAGTCTATATTCTCAACGGTAGCAATCCATACGCCTCTGAATTCGCGCTTTGGGGCAATGGTATCCCTAACTGATGTATCTTCACCAGGCAGAGAATCAATATTAAGTATAGGCTGAGCCTTTGCTTCTATAACAATAATTAATGTAAAAATTAAAAAAAGCACTTGGCGGTAGATACGCATTAAACAATTTATTAAAAGTTGCAAAGATATAAACTCATAGCTTAGCAGTTTTAGTATAGTGCATAATAATTGCCCGTATTTTGTGTTTTAATCATATTGTGCTTATTTTTAGCCTTGCTTAATTATATATTATATCAATTAAGCTAATATTTGCGTTATATTTTCCACACTTTAATTTATACTGAATGGGATAGATCAATAATTAGATACCGGAAATTAATGTCGAAACAATAAAACAAATAAGTTGTAACATATATTATTATAAAACCGGCATACATTTAGCTATTATTGAAAACTTAAAAAAATTAATTGTTATGGAAAACCAAACAAGCCAAACACCTAAAAAAAATTCAAACGTCATTTACTTCCTGATCGTGGTGGTACTGGCTTTGCTTGCCACGGATGTGTACTTGTATCTGCAAAAAAACAAATCTGATACTAAGATTGTATATCAAAACGACGAAAAAACCAGGCTGCAAACTGAGCTCGACAGCTTAGAAGCACAAATTGAGCAAGTAAATGCAGGCAAAACAAAAATGTCGGCAGCTTTGCAAGCAAAAAACGACTCGCTGAAGGCTAAAATAAGGGTCTTACGCAGCGAACTTGCCAAAGGTAAGTTAACAGTAGCTGAACTGGCCAAAGCGCAGGAAGATGTAAAGCAACTGAGATATTTTGTAACTAAATATACAGCCGATTTAGAGGAGTTAAAAAAACAAAACGTTTCATTAACTACTGAAAGAGATACACTAAAAACTAATTTGGTTACTGCTGCAAAAAAAGATAGTGATTTAACCAAGCAAAACAAAGAACTTGATACCAAAGTTAAAGTGGCATCGGCACTTAAAATAGCTACAGTTGATATAGTGGCCTATAAAATTAAGGGCAGCGGTAAAGAGGTTGATACAAAACGGTCTGGTCCGGCTAAAAAAATCAAGATAAACTTTACAGTTGCCAGCAATGCTGTCGCAGAAAAGTCAATGCATGATATTTTTGTGCGTGTAATTGACCCAACCGGCAATTTAATAACCGGAACAGATTCCGGCACATTTAACGCCGATGGGCAGGACCTTCAGTTTACTTATAAAACTGCAATAGAGTTTAAAGATGATGGCAGTGGCTATACTATTGATTGGCTAAACCCGGTTGCCTTTCAAAAAGGCTCATATACCGTATTGCTATACGCCGATGGATATACCATGGGTAAAACCAGCTTTCCTTTAAAATAGCAGATAATACGTTATAAAATAAAAAGAGCACCCCAATAAGGTGCTTTTTTTATTTTATAGTGATAATGCGCTTTAGCCCTAAAGCCATTACTTTATATATTATAAATCTTGCTAATGTCACTCACAAATTGTATTTTCATTTCATCTAAACTTAGCATGACAATGAAAAAAAAGTTTTTCCTGTTAATAACCTTCATCGCTTTCACCCTGGCAGCTAACGCACAAATTTCAAATTCAGTTACACGAAGACCTCATAAGATAGATTCAAACACAGTTGTAAAAGATTCGGCCGGGGTTAGGTATTCATATGCAGACTGGCACAAATTAATTGTAACGGGCAATTATACATTGAAAGTTATAAATCCCGGAAAAGATAGTGCCGATGAATTCACCTTAGTAAAAATGGATGAAGCTGCAAAAGCCAGGATGAAAAATTTCAGGCTTCCATCAGATGAAAGTGGTTATATTAAAACGGGGAGGAAAATAGAGCTTTTTAGTGCAAAAGATATTGAAGGCTATAAGATAAGGCCAAAAGAGCTGGAAGGTAAAGTAGTAGTTTTAAATTTTTGGTTTATTGCCTGCGTTCCCTGCAAGGAGGAAATTCCTGAGCTTAATAAAATTGCGTTATCCTATGCAAATAACCCTAATATCGTATTTATAGCAGTTGCGCTTGATGATAAAGAGGATCTCCAAAAATTTATAAAAGCTAACCAGTTTGCTTACCACATTGTTAATGACGGGAAAGAGATTGCGGACAAATACGAAATAAAAAACTATCCAACCAGTATAATATTAGATAAGGAAGGTAAAGTAAAACTCCATACAAAAGGTTATGGCCCTTATACCCTTGAAGGATTTGCAAAAACTATAGAAGAAGTGGCTAAGTAATGATTAGAGGTTAGAGATCAGGGATCAGTTTTGTGTTGCTGGATATGGATTGTTAATAAATCCTGATCTCTGATCTCAAGCCTTCGGTTTCTGAAATTATACAGCAAACGAAGTGCCGCAGCCACAGGTGCTGGCAGCATTTGGGTTATTAAAGGTAAAACCGCGGGCATTCAAGCCATCCTGAAAATTTATCTGCATGCCAACAAGGTATAAACCATGTGCCTTATGCATATATACTTTTATCCCGTCAATATAATATTCCTGGTCGCCATCCTTTTTCTGATCGAAACCTAAAACGTAGTTCATGCCAGAGCAGCCTCCGCCTTCAACGCCTACACGCAGGCCAAAATCATCACCAAGCTCTTGTTGATCTTTCAATTTCTTAAGTTCTTTTACGGCGCCTTCTGTAAAGGTTACCGGTGCGGGAGCAGTTTCAACAGCAGTACTCATCTTATATTTTAATTAACTAAACAAATATAAGGTAAAATGCGGATTTTTGTCGCAACCTGTTTATTTATGACCTCTATTTAACATTCTTTAGCATGAACTTTTTGCCTTACTTTTTAGATATTTTAAAATATATAATAGCCGGTTTGGGTATTGTATGGATAGCCTTCTACCTTATAAAGCCATATCTTGACAGAGATGAGAAAATACAATTGCTTGAATTTAAAAAAACTATCAGTAACCAAACACTTCCTCTGCGCCTGCAGGCTTATGAGCGTTGTGTTTTATTTATTGAACGGGTTAACCCGGCCAATATGCTTATCCGCCTAAATGCTCCTTCTTATTCAGCTCATGAGTTATATAGCTTAGTTGTTGATGAGATCCGCAATGAATATCAGCATAACATAACCCAGCAAATTTATGTAAGCAGCAGGGCATGGGGCGTGGTAAAGCATGTTAAAGAGGATACATTAGGCATTATTAATAATGCCATTAAAAATGCTCCTGAAACAGCCACAGGACTTGAACTGAGTAAGATCATACTGGGAAGCTTAAGCCAAATGGAAGATAACCCGTATGAAATTGGCGCAAGTATGCTGCGGAAAGACCTTGAAGAATTGTTTTGATTTAGTTGATTAGAGGTTAGAGATCAGAGATTAGTTGAATGTGTTGATCACATTATTATAAACCAAATGGCCGAAAAGAAGACTACCACCACGTCAGGTATCGAAATTAAAGAGGTTTATACAGAGCCTGCAGGCCTGAATGAGCTGCCCGGTGAATTTCCGTTCACCCGCGGTATTCAGAAGGATATGTACCGGGGCAAACCCTGGACGATGCGCCAGTACGCAGGATTTTCAACAGCAGAAGAATCAAATAAAAGATATCACTACCTGTTAAGCCAGGGAACCATGGGCCTGTCTGTTGCCTTTGACCTGCCAACCCAAATTGGTTATGACTCGGACCATGAGCTTGCTGAAGGCGAAGTTGGCAAAGTTGGCGTAGCGATAGATTCACTACAGGATATTGAGATCTTGTTTAATGGCATCGAACTAAAAAACATTACCACTTCAATGACCATTAATGCTACGGCGCCTGTATTGCTGGCGATGTACATAGCATTAGCAAAAAAACAGGGAGCCGATCTTAAACAGATCTCGGGTACGGTGCAGAATGATATATTAAAGGAGTATGCCGCCCGCGGCACCTATATATATCCTCCCGAAGCTTCTATGCGATTAATAACAGATGTATTTGAATATTGCAGCAAAGAAGTGCCAAAGTGGAACACTATATCAATATCTGGCTACCACATCCGCGAGGCAGGCTCAACAGCGGTGCAGGAACTTGCATTTACTTTGGCCAACGGGAAGGCTTATTTAAAGGCTGCATTGCAAAAAGGGTTAGATATAAACGTTTTTGCAAAAAGGCTTTCCTTCTTTTTTAACTGCCACAATAACTTTTTTGAAGAGATAGCCAAGTTCAGGGCCGCCAGACGAATGTGGGCGCATATAACAAAGGAGTTGGGTGCTACTGATGCCGGGGCGCAAAAGCTGCGTTTTCATTCCCAAACGGGCGGTTCAACCTTAACAGCACAGCAACCCATGAATAATATTGTAAGGGTGAGCAACCAGGCCCTGGCGGCTGTGCTGGGTGGTACACAATCATTACATACCAATGGTTATGACGAGGCTATATCCCTGCCTACCGAGGCTGCCGCTAAAATTGCATTACGTACACAGCAAATAATTGCGTTTGAAAGTGGTGTTACCGATACGGTTGACCCTTTAGCCGGCTCTTATTTTATAGAGGCGCTAACTAATGATATTGAGAAAGCTGCACAAATATATATTGATAAGATTGATGCAATGGGCGGCTCGGTAAAAGCCATTGAGCAGGATTATATCCAGCAGGAAATTGCTAACTCGGCATATATTTATCAAAATGAAATTGAAAGCGGCGAAAAAGTACTTGTTGGTGTTAACAAATTTACCGAGCCCGAAGCAAGCGCTATAAATGTATTCAGGGTTGATGACTCTATCCGTATCAAACAGTCGGAGAAAATTTCAGCACTTAAAAGTACAAGAAACAACAACGCCGTAACAACCAGCCTGCAAAAACTTAGTGAAGCTGCAAAGGGCAAAGAAAACCTGATGCCTTTTATATTAAATGCGGTTGAATGTTATGCCACTCTGGGCGAAATTTCTGACACACTGCGCCACGTTTTTGGGGAATACTGACAATGAGATGCTGCCAAAATATCCTCTTGCAAGATTTGCCGGATCTTTTTAAAAAATTATTTACTGAATTATCAATTACTTAAACCTAAAAGGAAGAATAAACGGTTATAATGGCTTAAAAGTTGCCGGTTGGCAGACGTTACAACCAAAGGAAAACGTGCATCGAACAGCGAAATTGGAAAATCGGTTAAATTTTTTTTCACTTAGTTAATAGTAAAATTTCGCAATAGTTAAATAATAATATATTGATGTTTTTTTAATGCGAAAGGTAATATTTAATATTCAATTAACGGCATAAAACACCTTATTATTTGCTGAATTTATTTTACTAAAATGTTGAAATTTAATTTTTTTATCCACTTTTTTTTAGAATATTCGATGTTCCGTAGCAGTCCCAAAAGATGTTTCGCTGGGGGTTGGAAATCAATATTTTAATAAAATCTATATGGAAAAAACTTGTACTAACGTTTGGAATAGCTGCCTTCAAATCATAAAAGACAACATACCGGCACAAAGCTTTAAAACCTGGTTTGAGCCGATCAAAGCTTTGAGGATGGAAGGGAGTGTTTTAACCATTCAGGTACCAAGTTTATTTTTCTACGAATGGCTTGAAGAACACTATGTTGGCCTGCTGCGCAAAACAATAAAAAAACAATTAGGCGATGATGGGCGTTTGGAGTATAATATAGTTGTAGAACAATCATCATCCAGCAAGCCATATACTACAAATTTACCCTCAAACGGGAATGGCGCTGAATCAAAAAATCAGTCTATGCCAATACCTATTTCAATAAACAAGGACATAAAGAACCCTTTTGTTATTCCGGGATTAAAAAAACTGAATGTAGACCCGCAGTTAAACCGGAACTACACGTTTGATAATTTTGTTGAGGGCGATTGCAACAGGCTTGCCCGTTCGGCCGGTTACGCTGTTGCAGCCAAACCCGGAGGTACGTCATTTAATCCCTTAATGATATATGGTGGCGTTGGCCTGGGCAAAACCCACCTGGCGCAAGCCATTGGTAACGAAATAAAAAACTCGTTGCCTGATAAATTGGTGCTTTATGTATCATGCGAGAAATTTACACAGCAATTTGTTGATGCTTTAAAGCACAATAACATAAATGATTTTGTGAACTTTTACCAGGCCATTGATGTGCTGATAATGGATGATGTGCACAACTTTGCCGGCAAAGAAAAAACACAGGATTTCTTTTTCCATATCTTCAACCACCTGCATCAATCAGGTAAACAAGTTATCATCACTTCGGATAAGGCGCCAAAAGATCTTGCCGGTTTAGAGGAACGCCTGTTATCAAGATTTAAATGGGGACTTTCAGCTGATCTGCAAATTCCAGATCTTGAAACCCGCATGGCTATCCTTAAAAATAAAACCTACCAGGACGGCATTGAATTATCAAACGATGTAATTGAGTACGTTGCACATAATATTGATAACAACGTACGCGAGCTGGAAGGTGCAATGGTGTCATTGCTCGCGCAGTCAACCTTAAATCGTAAGGAGATTGATTTGAACCTGGCTAAACAAATGTTGAAAAACTTTGTGAAGAACTCATCAAAAGAGATCTCGATGGAATACATCCAGAACCTGGTTTGCGAGTATTTTGAAGTGCCAATAGAGATGGTTAAATCTCAAACCCGAAAACGCGAAATTGTACAGGCCCGCCAAATCTCTATGTATCTTGCCAAGGCGCATACTAAAAGCTCATTAAAATCAATAGGCCATTTCTTTGGCGGCCGTGATCACTCAACCGTGATCTATGCCTGCCAAACGGTTGAAGATTTGATTGATACGGATAAGAAATTTAAAGGCTATGTAGCCGATATTCAGAAAAAACTTAAAATGTCCTAACTGATTTTATGATGATTTATAGTAGCCTTGCGTGAAAATGCAGGGCTTTTTTGTAACCCAAAATGTCATGCCGAATTATTTCGGCACCCACGGGACATTCCCACGTGCAGGGTGCACATTTGGCAAGTGAGGTGCTGAAACAAGTTTATAATGACATGGAGTTGGAATAAATATATTAATTTGCCAAGCACTTAATTTTACTTAAATTGTATCAAATAATTAATTATGAAGAAGTTATTACTACTAAATTTCCTGCTATTATTTTCAATCAGCACCTTCGCCCAGCAATCCGCAACTGATGGTATCAAGCAATCCATCAAAACCATGTTTGATGCTATGCGCAAAGGCGACAGCACTTTATTGAAATCTGTTTTTGCAAAAGAGATGGTATTGCAAAGTGTTTCGACGAATAAAGAGGGCAAAGCTGTTATTTCAACAGACAGCGCCAATGATTTTGCTAAAGCTATTGGAACGCCGCACAACGGGGTATATGACGAACGCATAACCTATGGGGATATAAAAATTGACGGCGACCTGGCCAGCGTTTGGGCACCCTACAAATTCTACCTTGGTGATAAATTCAGCCATTGCGGGGTGGATGTTTTTTCATTAATGAAAACTGCAGATGGATGGAAAATAATTTATATTGTTGATACCAGGAGGAAGGATAATTGTATTGAATAGTTCTAAGTATTGAGTCTGTAGTCCACAGTCAAAATTTATGTTTCTACTAAGGGCTTAAGACTCAGGACTACAAACTTAAGACTTATCTATCACCTTGTAAAATCCATCCCTGTAACTATCTCCAACAGGAATAATAGTGTCACCAATAAAGATCCGGCTGCGTTCAACCGAGCCGATGTGCCTTAGTGAAACGATATAGGATTTATGTACCCTTATAAATTCAATGGCAGGCAACTGCTCTTCAATTTTTTTTAATGGCTGCAGGCTCATTACACGGCCATTAGTAGTATTAAGTGATACATAATTTTGAAGTGCCTCCACATATAAAATATCAGCCAGGTTTATTTTTTGGATGCGATGTTCTGTTTTAACAAATAGAAACTCAGATGGCTGTTCCGGCATAACAGGTGCATTAGCTATGTCCATTTTAGATTGGCTTGTTGTTAAATTAAGCGCCTTTTCGGCTGCCCGGTAAAACCGGTCAAAGGCAATGGGCTTTAACAGGTAGTCAACCACATCATGCTCATATCCATCCAGCGCATATTCGGTGTATGCTGTTGTGAGGACTATTTTACATTGCTTGCCTGCTATTTTAATAAACTGCATCCCTGTTAGCTCGGGCATCTGAATGTCGAGGAAAATCAAATCTATCTTTTGCTCGCGTACTATGTTCAATCCTTCAATTGGGTTAGTTGTGGTGGCTGCCAATTCAAGAAAAGGCACCTTGCGGGCATAATCAGCAAGCACATCAATTGCTAATGGTTTATCGTCAATTACAAGGCAACGTAGTTTCATATCAATTGCAACTTTAAATTTACGGTATAAAATTCGGGCTGGTCATCAATAGTCAAATTATGCCTGCCCGGGTATATAAGGGCCAGCCGTCGGCGTACATTGTTTAAGCCAATTCCTGCTGTTTTATCTTTTTGGCCGCGATTTTTTTTGTTGTGTACTGTGAAGTGGATTTCTTCATTTGTTGCCAGCAGTTTAATTTCAACAGGTTGGCCGGGATCACTTAATACGCCATGTTTAAAGGCATTTTCAACAAAAGCAATTAAAAGTAGCGTCGCTATTTTTTGACTGCCGATGTAACCTTCAATATTAAAATTAATACAAGCAGCACCTTTGGTGCTTATGCGCTGCAGCTCAATTACGTTCTCCAGGTATTTAATTTCGCTTTGGATGGGCATGGTATCCTCTCTGCCTTCGCGAAGCATATAACGCAATATTTCGGACAGCTTTAATAAAGCTGCAGGTGCATGTTCTGATTGCTGGTAAGTAAGCGAATAAATATCATTAATGCTGTTGAATAAAAAATGCGGGTTTAGCTGCGAGCGTAAAAATGTGAGTTCGGCAGCGGCTTTTTCCTTTTCAAACTCCTGTTGCCGGTGACGGGTTTTGTACCAACCCTCTACAAAAAAATACATCAACCCATAAACAAAATAACTCGGAAAATAATAGAAGAAGATATTGGTAATGTAATGGGTAACGGTCCAGTGATCGTCGTTATAGTTATCAAAACCCAAAACAGGTAAAAAGAAATGGAATTCTATTACATAGCGAAAGCCCACAATAAATAACAGGGTTAAAAATGCAAGCAAGATGGCTTTAATATAGCTTTTTTTAACCATTATCTGCGGCGCCACAAGCAGGTAAGCACCATAAAAACAAAATACAGGGATTAAAAGATACCCGGTTTCAACTATAAGGTATTTACAAAATAAATGCAGGTCGACCGGCTGATTTTTATAAGCACTTAAAATTCCTCTTGAAACTGAATTCCACAGATTATTTACAAGGAGCAGGGTCCAGAAGATTATATGCAACAGTATAACATACTTTCGTTTCATCGCTTAAATATATAATAGGTTTGCATGTTATGGCTATATAAATATATGAAAGCCTGATTTTTAATGACAAACAGCCCTGTAACTACTTATAAGCCGGCTTGCCTGTTTGTCAGTGAAATTACCCGGTTCATCAATTACAGTTTTAATAAACATGTCTTGTGCTGCATGTTTGTGTCACATCTGATTTTATTGAAATGAAAAAAAGATTATTGATCAGTTTGATCGCATTGTTGCCCCTGGCCGGTATTTGCGAGGATCAGCTTAAAGTTACGGTTCGTCAAGCGATTTTATTTATGTTGAGGACGTAACGCCGTTTATTTATGATAATTATCTCAGTTCAAACAAGTACAGAAACTTCACTGATTTTTTCCGGAGATCCTGCAGTATCTGAAAAATAAATACCCTGAACAATCCTGATCTAAACTTACAATTATGAAGAAGATAATTTTATTGCTCCTTATTTTTCCATGTTTGCTTAAAGCGCAGGAAGCTGGTTACATTAGTATAGCGGACTCTTGTTTTAAATTAAAGAACTATGTATACGCGGCTACCAACTATGATACGTACCTGGATAAATTAAATCCTGAGTCAAACACTATTGCCTATAGTTCAGCCATTGCATGGGGCATGGCAAAGGATAAAGAAAAGACTTTTGCAGCTTTAAACCGGTATATAAAAAACAACGCCTTAAACAATTATTATTTTTTTAGTGAAAAGCTACTCAAAGAAAAAGGATTTGAATTTTTAAAGGATGATCAAAGGTGGGCGATGATGATAGCATCGGTACAAAAAGGAGAAGCTAAAATTATTGCACAGGAAAAAAAGGAGAGCGAAGATGCAATAACAATATGGAAAAGTTTTGAAGCTGCAATGGATGTAAGACCTCAACTTACTACACTGACATCCGGGGGCGATGTTTACCCGGAGCTTAAAAGGGCGTTCGCTTATAAATCGCCAAAAGCTTATTTGAAAGATAATGGTATAGCGCTGTTTATCCGTATTGATACGACGAAAGTGCCTTTTTATGTGCATTTGCCTGCTAATTATGATCCTTTGATACCTAATCCCGCGTTGGTTGTTTTACATGGCGCAGTTAAATATAATAAAGGTTATAGTAATGCAGGATCATTCCCCTTAGTTTATCGTGCAACAAGTGGGCATATCCCCGGCTATGCCGAAAAATATATTACCATTTATCCGATGGGTACAAAAGTTATCAACTGGATGACTACCGAGAGTGGCTTTGATATGGTAAACAAAATTGTAATGCACCTTAAAGCCTATTTAAACATTGACGATAACCGGGTTGAGCTGCTTGGCCACTCAAATGGCGCCACCGGGGTGTTCACTTACCTGGTGAAATCACCCACTTTATATGCGGGGTTTTATGGGATGAACACCCAACCCAAAGTATTTGTTGGCGGTACATACTTGAAAAATGGATTGACAAGGCAGTTCTATAATTTTGCTACCGATAAAGACTATTACTATCCGCCTCAGGCAGTTAAAACTATTGATAGCCTGGCTAACTCACTCGGGGTAAAGTGGCACACAGAACTTAATAAGGGCTATCCGCATTGGTTTCCGTCGATGAAGGAATCACAAGTGCCAATGGCTAAAATATTTGAAGATATGAATACCAGGGTTCGTGTTCCCTACCCAAAAGAAATTTACTTTGAAACAGATAACGTTAAATATGGCGCATCCGACTGGGTAACCATAACCGCTTTAGATACCCTTTCAAAAAAAGCTACCTGGCACACCGATCCCAATTTTAAAATAACCGAATGGCTGGATAATAATGATTTTAATAAAACCATTCACCGCGAAGAAACGGCCTTTGATTATCCGCATAAATCGGGAGCCATGAAAGCGACCAGGAACGGGAATAATATACATATTGAAACAAGTGATGTAGCTACATTTTTCATTAAGCTAAACCGGGAAATGATAGATTATAAACAAAAGGTAAATGTACATTTAAATGGTAAAAAGGTATTTTCAAAAAGGCTGCAACCTGATCGGCAATTTACACTTACCAATTTTAAAGCGGAGTTGGACAGGAAAGCTATTTGGGAGAATGAGCTGGAATTTAGGGTTAAATAGATTTGTAGCGATACAGTATACTATGCAACTTTTATTACACGTTCTTTATTAGCTGCATAAGAAAGACACGCTAATATTTGGGTTTAGCTTATTTGAGGGAAGTCGTTGATGATCTCTTCATGGCTCATGCCGGAGGCAAGCCATTGTAAAACATCATATACAGTTATTCTTGTATCTTTAATTACAGGCTTACCGAACCTTATTTCAGGGTTAACTTCAATATATAGCTTATAATCAATTTGCTGCATAAACAATTCTAAATAAAATGTATTAATAATACATCACCCAAATAACAAGCCAAACACCTCCTCAATATTGCTTACCACCTTTACCTCTATTTTATAACGGGATAGATCCATTTTCCTTTTGTCCTGCCCGCCGGATGGCAGGTTATATTTGGAAATAAAGATCTGTTCGAACCCCAATTTTTGTGCTTCTGCAATGCGTTGCTCTACGCGGTTTACTGCGCGGATCTCGCCTGATAATCCAATTTCGCCCGCAAAGCAGGTTTTTGAAGAGATCGGGATATCTTCATGAGAGGAGATAATGGCAGCTGCAAGTCCAAGATCAATAGCAGGGTCTTCCACCCGGATGCCACCGGTTATGTTTAAAAACACGTCCTTTGCTCCAAGCTTAAAACCGCAACGTTTTTCAAGAACAGCCAGCAGCATGCTCATGCGCCTGGTATCAAAGCCGGTTGCCGTACGTTGAGGCGTGCCATAAGCCGAGATACTTACCAGAGCCTGGGTTTCAATAAGCATAGGCCGCATGCCTTCTAATGTGGCGCTAATAGTAATGCCGCTCAAAGGTTCATCACGTTGTGAAAGCAGGATCTCGGACGGATTTGATACTTCCCGCAATCCCTCGCCAAGCATTTCGTAGATGCCAAGCTCAGATGATGAGCCGAAACGATTTTTAACTGTACGTAAAATACGGTAAACATGGTGCCTGTCGCCCTCAAACTGCAAAACAGTATCAACCATATGCTCCAGTATTTTCGGACCGGCTATCATACCGTCTTTGGTTATGTGACCTATCAAAAATACCGGTGTAGAACTTTCCTTTGCAAAGCGCAGCATCTCAGCAGTACACTCCCTAACCTGCGACACACTCCCCGGTGTTGATTCAATATGTGCCGAATGCAGGGTTTGGATCGAATCAATTACTACAAGGTCAGGCTCCAGTTGCTCAATTTGCTTAAATATGTTTTGGGTTGATGTTTCAGTCAATATGTAGCAACCTCTATTGATTTCGGAATTCGGATGTTCGATTTCGGATTTATTTAATTTTTCTCCTAACCTCTGATCTCTAACCCGTGATCTCTGACCCACAACTTCCTGAAGCCTTTCCGCTCTCATCTTTATCTGCCGTTCACTTTCTTCACCGGATACATAGAGGACTTTAAGGTTTGGCATATTCAGGGCCAGCTGGAGCATCAGGGTTGATTTACCTATTCCTGGCTCTCCACCTATCAATACCAACGATCCAGCAACAATTCCGCCGCCTAAAACGCGGTTAAATTCGGCATCAGGGGTAATTAGCCTATCTTCATCAGTAAAAGTAATATCAGCAACCTGTACCGGCTTATTTGCACGCTGCTGCGTAGTTGAAGTGGCTTTCCAGTTAGGCACAGAGGTATTGGGTTTCTCTAAAATTTCTTCAACAAAGGTATTCCATTGGGAACAAGAAGGGCACTTGCCCAGCCACTTTGCTGCCTCATACCCACAGCTTTGACAGAAGTATGCAATTTTTGATTTAGCCATTATTGGATGTGCAGATTATTGATGTGCAAATGTGCAGATTTTAACTGCAATATACGCAATACTTGCTAATTAAATTAGTAAACGAATATACTTTAAAACAAGATGAGCAGACGCTTTTTAAAACATCTGCTCATTTTGCATTTTTTCATCCGCACATTTGCACATCTGCAAATTCGCACATCATTTTATAATTTAATTTCTTCAGCGCCTGAGAAGAAGTGGAACTCAGTGATCTGGTATGCAGGGTTGCTTTTAACCTTTATCCACTGGTTATATTTTATAAACCATTTCATCTGGCGGTTTATAAAGCCTTTTTTAATGTAGGCTTCAATGTAAGGGTGAACAACAAGTGTAATGTTCTTCTCGTTCTGTTCAACCAATATGTAATTAAAGTTGGTTTCAATATCATCAAGCAACAAAATTGTTGGCCTTATGGTACCGGTACCATTACAGGTAGGGCAAACCTCGTTGGTAACAATGTTCATCTCAGGGCGCACACGCTGACGGGTTATTTGTACCAGGCCGAATTTACTTGGCGGTAAAATAGTGTGCTTAGCCCTGTCATATGCCATTTCGCCCCTTAAATAATCAAAAAGATCTTTACGGTTATTGGGCTTGTGCATATCAATAAAGTCGATAACCACAATGCCACCCATATCACGCAGCCTAAGCTGACGTGCAATTTCTTTAGCAGCTTCCTTATTTACCTGGAAGGCATTTTCTTCCTGGTTCTCTTTGCTGGCTGTACGGTTACCGCTGTTTACATCAATAACATGCAGCGCTTCGGTATGTTCAATAACCAGGTAGGCGCCGCCTGCAAGATTAACTGTTTTGCCAAAGGCGCCTTTAATTTGCTTATCAACCCCGTAATGCTCAAATATAGGAACACTGTTTTTATGGAACCTGACGATACTTTCCAGGTCGGGTGATATTTCATGAACGTAAGAGCGCACCTCTTCGAACATGCTGTTATCATTCACATAAATATGCTCAAAATCGGGGTTTAATATGTCGCGCAACAAAGTTGATGTACGGTCAATTTCGCCTAACGCTTTTTTAGCAGGCTCAATTGATGGCAGGCGCGTAATGAATGATTCCCACTTTGATATCAGATCAAGCAGGTCCTTTTGCATTTCAACAACGCCTTTACCTTCAGATACAGTACGTATAATAACACCAAAGTGCTTTGGCTTTATACTCTCAACAATTTTACGCAGACGGTTACGTTCGGTGTTGCTCTTTATCTTTTTTGAGATAGAGATAACCTCCGAAAACGGCACCAATACTACATATCGCCCGGCGATAGATATATCTGAACTTAAGCGGGGGCCTTTTGTTGAAATAGGCTCCTTGGCTATCTGTACAGGTATAAGCTGATTTTTCGATAATAACTCAGAGATCTTGCCCCCTTTATTAATATCACCGTCAAGCTTAAAGTTATCTAAAAGCTTTGACTGATATCCCCCGCTACGTACTTGCTTGGTTAACTTAAGCAGGCTTTGTACCTGCGGACCAAGATCAAGGTAATGCAAAAAGGCATCTTTCTCGTAGCCTACATCAACAAAAGCAGCATTTAGCCCTGGCATGATCTTTTTGATCCTGCCAAGGTAAATATCACCAACAGTATAATTGTTGCTGATCTGCTCTTTATGAAGCTCTACGAGCTGTTTGTCCTGTAATAATGCAATAGTAGTCCCGCTGGGGGATGAATCGATAATTAATTCTTTTATCAATTGCTACTCCATTTCTTAAAGCGATTAAACAACCGCACGTTA
>NZ_JAQBOC010000025.1 GCF_028288225.1 Mucilaginibacter sp. | reverse complement strand
CACTTTGGTTCCAAATAGCTCGGATGTATTCTATGCAGGTACTAAAGCTTCATGGATCGCTATGGCTAACTCATTAAAGTTAAAAATGTATAACCAGATCCGTTTGGTTGACCCCGCAAGATCAACTGCGGCAATTAAAACTTTAATTGCAGGTCCATTAATTAATAGTAATTCTGTTGATTTTACCTTTAAATATGGTTCGGCTATAAACCCAAGCAATCGCCATCCATGGCATAAGTCAGAATACACGTCTGGTAAAAGTTTCTATCAAAGCCAGTCGTTCATAGATTTAATGTTTGGTCTTGATGATCCTCGTTTGAGATATTTTATCTTCAGACAAAATGCTACAGTAGGCTTAAATAATTCAAGCAACGGTAATGGTTATTATGGCCGTAATCCCGGTGATGGTACAGCAGCACCTGCTGATCAGGCCCGCCGGTCAACTTTTGGTATTTATCCGGCAGGCGGCTTGTATGACAATGCTCCAATAAATAACTTACCGGTAACCAACCTTTACCTTACAAATACCGGCGCTACCGGTTCAACAAAGGTAGTAGCAATTACAGACGGCACAGGTGCAGGTATTACGCCATTAATTACCTATGCTATGGTTAAGTTTATTAGAGCCGAAGCTGCTTTAACATTAAATACAGGAGATGACGCCAGACAAAGCTTTAGTGATGCGGTTACTGCTAATCTAAGCAGTGTAAGCACTTATGCAGCTGCAAACGGCGGTAGTGTAATACCTGCCGCAACAATAACAGGTTATGTAAACAGGTTACTTGCACAATATGACGCGACAGATGCTGCCGGAAAGTTAAATCTGGTAATGACACAAAAATATATTGCTGGTTATGGCAATGGTATAGAAGAATACAATGATTACAGACGAACAGGTTTACCGGTTTTACGTCCGCTTTTATCACCGCTTAACGTATTTCCGCTCCGGCTTTATTATTCTCAAACAGAATTGTCTGCAAATACCTTTTTTGCCACAAATGGAAATCAGCTTCAAGTTGCACAGCAAATCACTCCTGTTTTTTGGGATAAATAACCGGATGACTAACACCAACATATTAGCTATAAATGAAATATTATAACATAAAAAATTAGTTATGAAAAAATACATACTGGTCTTATCATTTGCTTTATTAGGGATGGTTGGCTGTAAAAAGGTTAATTACGAATGGCAGAACTATACTTATACAGCCGTTCCACTTGTTACTATTGACACCACAAAATCGGCATTGCCAACACGGCAGGCAGGCAAGGTAGTTTTCTTTAATTTGAAAGATCCTGCTGTTGCCAATCAAGAGTTTTCTTATACTTTAAACTGGACTGATTTTAATGGCTTATCAGCGCCGGTGAAATCCATTGAGGTTTACTCCAGCTTTAATAAGGCAGAGGCAAGTGTTCCGGCTTACCCCATAGTAATATCTTATCCCGGAAACCAGTACCCAAACATTGCACAGTTTCCGCTTCCATGTCTGGTGGGGTCGGCAGATAAGCTTTATGATACGGCTACCCAATTTCCTAAAACTTACACCTTTACAGCAGCGCAGTTAGCAACTATAACCGGAGTGGTTTTAAGTTCAGTTTCAGTAAATGATTATTTTCAATTTAAGTTTATACTGAACTTAACAGACGGCAGGCGAATAGTTTCGTATTTTAATAATGTTTGCGACGAAGCGCGTGGCGAACCTGGCGATTGCAGGGTAGGAGCAAGATTCAAGAGCCAATAAAAATGATAGATATGAAATTTTTTGAAAGAAAGTGGATAAGGTTGGCCTTGATTTTATTAATGATAGGCATGCAACAGGAGCTATATGCCCAGGAAGATGTTCCGGAAACGAAAAAGCTGGCTATTGCAGATAAAAAATACAGCCGCGAGGTTAGCATTATCGGTAATAAAGAAAGTATAAAAAAAGCATTTCAAACCATTGTTGATTTGCAGCCGCAAACTTTACAGGACCATGTTTTGCTTACCCAAATACCAGCTCCGCCTTATAAGGAAATGGTTCGGGCAAAAAAATATGCTGAATTAATGAAAGCCGCCGGCGCTGATTCTGTATGGATTGATAATGTGGGGAATGTGATAGCTAAGCGAAAAGGCCGTTTAGGTAAAAGAACAGTTGTACTTGAGGGCCACATGGATACCGTTTTTCCGGAAGGAACCGATGTTAGGGTTAAAAGTAAGGGCGATACTTTATGCGCACCCGGAATTGCTGATGATACCCGGGGACTGGCAATTGTGCTCACTGTACTTAAAGCTGTTAAAAAAGGCGGTATAGAAACTGATGCCGATATATTATTTGTTGGTGCGGTAGGCGAAGAAGGGCAGGGTGATTTGCGCGGTGTTAAAAACCTTTTTAGCGATAAGGGCCCAGGTAAAATTGACTCTTATATAGCTATAGATGGTACCGATATAAACAGGATTGTACATCGTGGCTTGGGCTCGCACCGCTATAAGATTACTTTTAAAGGCCTGGGGGGGCATTCTTCAGGCGCATTTGGTTTGGCCAATCCACATAATGCTTTGGCTCGTGCCATACATTATTGGGTTTTAGATGCTGATAAATTTGCGTTTGAAAAAGGTGTGCGGGTTACTTATAACGTAGGCGTTATAGGTGGCGGCACATCTGTAAATTCAATTCCTTTTGAATCATGGATGGAAGTAGATATGAGATCAGAAAGCCCTGAACGCCTAGCCGGAATTGACAAGCTGCTTCAGGATGCCGTTCAAAAAGGATTACAGGAAGAGAACCGGATGAAACACCTGGGCCCACCTCTTACAGTTGATATAAAATTGATCGGAGATCGCCCGTCCGGTTTAGAAGATCCGAATTTGCCATTTATACAGCGGGCAATTGCTGCCACAAGTTTTGTACATGCAGAACCGGAGTTAGGTGTGGGGTCAACAAATTCAAACATCCCATTTTCAAAAGGTGTTCCGGCAGTTACGCTTGGTAGCGGAGGAAAATCGGGTGGTGCCCATGCTTTAAACGAATGGTGGTTAGATGATAAAGGCTATCTGGCTACCCAACGTGCGCTATTGCTGTTAGTAACCGAAGCAGGAATAGCAAATTGATTTTTTAAGCAGATAGATTAGATTATGCATCTGCTTAAAGTATTAGATATATTAAATAAATTAATAAACAAATAGTTATGAGAAGAAAAATTAACAGATTACTTGTTTTGCCGCTGCTGTTTTATTCGATAATAGCAGGAGCACAAACAGTCCCTTCCCCAAAAGAGCACTTTGGCTTTAATATAGGGGATGATTATAAGCTGGCAACTTACACGCAAACCGAAGCTTATTTTAAAAAGCTGGCTGCCTCTGACCGTGCCCGGTTGGTGGATATTGGTTTGACCGAAGAAGGCAGGCATCAATATATGCTTATCGTTTCTTCCCCGGAAAATTTAAAAAACCTGGATCGTTATAAAGAAATATCTCAAAAACTGGCACATGCCGCTGATCTGACAGATGCGCAAGCTAAAAGCATGGCTACCGAAGGAAAAGCAGTGGTGTGGATTGATGGCGGATTGCATGCAAACGAAGTAGTTGGCGCACATCAGCTGATTGAAACCATGTGGCAACTGGTAAGCCGTAATGACGAGGAAACAATGAACATTTTAAAAAATGATATCATTCTGTTAACTCATGCCAATCCGGATGGGATGGAGCTTCTTTCCAACTGGTACATGCGGGAAGCTGATCCTAAAAACCGAAAGATGGATATTCCAAGGTTGTTTCAAAAATATATAGGCCACGATAATAATCGGGATTTTTATATGATGAACATGAAGGAAAGCCAGAACATCAGTCGCCAGCTGTTTGTAGAATGGATCCCTCAAATTATGTATAATCATCATCAGTCAGGTCCCGCGGGTTCTATTCTTGCAGGGCCGCCTTATCGCGATCCGTTTAATTATGTGTTCGATCCTTTGGTTGTTACCAGCATTGATGCCGTTGGCGCAGCCATGAATAACCGGCTTAACGTAGAAGGAAAGCCCGGTTATACGCAACGCGCTGGTTCTCAGTTTTCTACCTGGTGGAATGGTGGCTTACGTACAACACCATATTTTCATAATATGGTTGGTTTACTTACTGAAATTGTAGGAAATCCTACACCTCAAAAAATAGCTTTAGTGCCCGAGCGCCTAATTCCAAATGGTGCTACACCAAATCCGGTTATACCTCAAACATGGCACTTTCGCCAATCTATAGATTATTCGGTGTCTTTAAACTATGCTGTGCTTGATTATGCTGCCAGGTATCGCTCTGAATTGCTTTACAATATTTATAAGATGGGCAAAAATTCTATAGCGCGTGCAAGTGATGATCATTGGACATTTTATCCCAAATTTATCGACTCTATAAAAACTGCATATACAAAGGAGAAAAAGGTAACCGGAAAAGATAGTACAAACAATATGTCTGGTGAATTTGCTTTTGGACGAGAGGGTGATATTCCGGCTAAGTATTATGATCAGGTGTTAAAAAATCCGGTTAACCGGGATGCACGCGGGTATATACTTCCTGCTGATCAAGCTGATTTTCCAACTGTAGTTAAATTTATTAATGCCCTGATATTATCCGGTATACAGATACAAAAAGCTACCGCGGATTTCACCGTAGCAGGGAAGAAATATCTTGCAGGATCATACATTGTTAAAAACGATCAGGCATTTCGTCCGCATGTAATGGATATGTTTGAACCGCAGGATCATCCGAATGATTTTCTTTATCCTGGCGGCCCTCCAATCAAACCTTATGACGCGGCCGGTTGGACCCTTGCTTTCCAAATGGGCGTTAAATTCGATCGTATAATGGAAAGTTTTGAAGGGCCTTTTGAAAAGATACCTTATGGAACTATTCAGTCTCCGCCTAAACTTAGTATTCCATCTGTAGCTAAAGCAGGATATGTAATAAGCCCTTCTATAAACAACGCTTTTATTGCAGTTAATGATTTATTAAAAGCCGGTGTTAGTGTTTACCGTTTACCTGCTGGTGTAAGCAGCATACCTGGTGATGGACCTGGTACCTTCTATGTTCCTGCAACAGCTCAATCAAAAACAGTACTTGAAAAAGCATCAGCCGACCTGGGCCTTAAAATTGCTACGGTAGCTAAAGCGCCTGCCGGTGCTGTTAAAGTTTTGCCTACACGTATTGCTATATGGAACAACTATGGCGGATCAATTCCGGCTGGCTGGGTGCGCTGGTTAATGGAGCAATATCATTATAATTTCGAGATGATTTATCCGCAAACTATTGATGCTGGCGATCTCCGTAAAAAATATGATGTTTTAATTTTTGTTACAGGCGCCATTCCTCCGGTTGGAAGAGAAACCTCCAGATTCCCTGACC
Source organism: Mucilaginibacter sp. (assembly GCF_028288225.1). Lineage (GTDB taxonomy): Bacteria > Bacteroidota > Bacteroidia > Sphingobacteriales > Sphingobacteriaceae > Mucilaginibacter. The sequence goes on along the minus strand of NZ_JAQBOC010000025.1, from coordinate 13,271 downwards.
GACAACCTAAGGCCGATTCTATACCTGCAGAATTTCGTCCGATGCTTGGAAAAATAACAGCTGATAAATCTATTCCTGAACTTAAAAAATTCATGGAAGCAGGTGGAACTATTGTAACTATAGGAACCAGTACAAATTTGGCTTACCATTTAGGGTTACCTGTTCATAATGCCCTGGTTGAAAAAGGAACGAATGGTAAAATGCGCCCTCTTCCGGGAACCAAATTTTATATTCCCGGTAGTATATTAAGTGCTAAATTTAATACCACAGATCCGGCAAACTATGGTATGCCTGCCGAAAATGACATTGATTTTGACCTGAGCCCGGTATTTAAATTAGATGATGATGCAGCGGCAAAGGGTGTAAAAAGCCTTGCCTGGTTTGATACAGATAAGCCGTTGCACAGTGGCTGGGCATGGGGACAGGCTTATTTAAAAAATGGCGTTGCTGCTTTTGTAGCACCTGTTGGCACTGGTAAATTATACGCTTTTGGTCCTGAAATTACCTTCCGCGGTCAAGCTCAAAGTACCTTCCGATTATTATTTAATCAGTTATATGCTACTAAATAAATAGCTATAAACTACCTGGTAAAAAAGTTATATCACCTATAATTCTTTTACCAGGCAGTTATTTATAACAATCAATTAAACTATGAAACGGAGCATATATAATTCGCCGGTAATTAAGGAGGTTTTACGGTGTTAATTATCAAAATACTATAGGTAATTAGGTAAAAATACCATAGTTGCATTATTAAACATATTTTATGAAAACTATTATAAAAAATTTATTTTATGAAAATTAAAAATTGTTACGCATTCAGTATAGTGTTATGGCTATGTGTTTCTGTTTCGATGGCGCAAACAGTGCCCTCGCCAAAGAGTTTTTTTGGCTTTAATATAGGGGATGATTATAAGCTTGCAAATTATACCCAAGCCCTGGCATATGAAAAAAAGCTTGCTACATCAAATAGAGCTAAATTGATTGATATCGGCTTCACTGAAGAGGGCCGGCATCAATATACGCTTGTCGTTTCTTCTCCAGAGAACATTAAAAATCTGGAGCAGTATAAAACTATTTCGCAAAAATTGGCACATGCCGAGGGCCTTACAGATCAGCAAGCTTTGGCTTTGGCTGCTAAAGGTAAGGCCATTGTTTGGATTGACGGTGGTTTACATGCAACAGAAGTTGTTGGTGCACAGCAGTTAACAGAAACAATGTATCAGTTGGTAAGCCGTACAGATCCGGAAACTATGCGCATATTAAATAATGTAGTTATTTTATTGACCTACGCCAATCCGGATGGAATGGACCTTGTTTCTAATTGGTACATGCAGGAAACTGATCCTAAAAAACGCAACCTTAATATCCCAAGGTTATATGAGAAATATATCGGGCATGATAACAACCGCGATTTTTACATGACCAATACTAAGGAAAGTACTAATATGAGCAAACAGCTGTTCCTGGAATGGTTTCCGCAAATTATGTATAACCATCACCAGGCAGGCCCTACCGGTTCTGTGCTTGCCGGGCCACCATATCGTGACCCTTTTAATTATGTATTTGATCCATTAATGATTACCGGAATTGATGCACTTGGTGCTGCCATGTATAGCCGCCTTAATTTAGAAAATAAGCCGGGATTTACACGCTTTACCGGTTCTACTTTTTCTACCTGGTATAATGGCGGTTTACGTACAACCACCCAATTTCATAACATGATAGGTTTATTAACCGAAATTATTGGCGGCCCTACACCGCAAAGCATTCCGGTTGTTCCACAGCGCCTTATTCCGAATGGTGCAACACCAAATCCAATTTTACCGCAAAGCGAATGGCATTTCCGTCAATCTATAGATTACTCGGTATCGCTTAACTATTCGGTGCTTGATTACGCTGCCCGTCAGCATGATGAGGTTCTTTTCAATATTTACCGCATGGGTAAAAACTCTATCCAGCGTGGTAGTAAAGATACATGGACACTGTCGCCTAAACGTTCTGATGCGATTACACAAGCTTATCAAAAAGGCGAAGGTAAAACCATCGCTGCAGGTGAAGATGTATCTGACGAAGCTGCCGGTGGCAGAGCAAGAGGCCCCAATATCCCGATAAAATATTACGACGCGGTATTAAAAAATCCTGAGTTACGCGATCCGAGAGGCTATATTCTTTCTGCAAACCAACCTGATTTTCCTACTGCGGTTAAATTTATTAACGCGCTTATTAAATCAGGTATCCAAATACAAAAATCTACTGCTGATTTTACTGTTGAAGGAAAACAATACCCGGCAGGTTCTTATATCGTTAAAACAGACCAGGCATTTCGTCCCCATGTGTTAGATATGTTTGAGCCGCAAGATTACCCCAATGATTTTCTTTATCCGGGTGGCCCCCCTATTAAACCTTATGACGCGGCAGGCTGGACCTTAGCTTATCAAATGGGTGTACAATTTGATAGGATACTGGATGCATTTACCGGGCCATTTCAACGTATTCCTTATGGAGAAATTCAGTCACCGGCAAAACAGGGTATTGCTGCAAATGCTAAAAATGGCTATTTATTAAGTTCAGAAGTAAATAACTCATTTATAATTGTTAATGATTTGCTTAAAGCGGGGGTTGAAGTTTATCGTTTGCCAAAAGGCAAGTTAGAAAACGGTACCTTTTTTGTTTCGGCCGGAGAAAAAGCAAAATCAATATTAGAAAAAGATGCTGCAACTTATGGTGTTAAGGCAACTGCTGCTGATCAGCTTCCTTCTGATGCGATAAAAATTTCATCACTGCGTATTGGGCTTTGGGATACTTATGGAGGATCAATTCCGTCGGGCTGGATACGCTGGTTAATGGAACAATATCATTATGACTGTAGTGTAATTTATCCTAAGGAACTTGATGCCGGCGACCTGAAGAAAAAATATGATGTATTGATTTTTGTTACGGGTGCTATTCCTCCTAAAGATATGGGATTTGGCCGCAGAGGTGGAGCCGGTGGCCGCCAGTTAAGATCGGTGGATTCTATACCTGAAAAATTCAGTTCATGGGTAGGAAGAGTTACAGCAGATAAATCTATTCCGCAGATCAAGGCGTTTTTAGAAGCAGGAGGGTCTGTAGTTACCATAGGTACAAGTACCAATTTAGCTTATCATCTGGGAGTTCCTGTTCATAATGCCATTGTTGAAAAAAATGACAAAAATGAAGAAGTGCCATTGCCGGGAACAAAATATTATATTCCGGGAAGTATACTGCGTGTAGATATTGATCCGGATCAACCGGCTGCCTGGGGTATGACCAAACAAGCTGATATTAACTTTGAAAATAGCCCGGTATTTAAGTTAGATGCCGATGCTGCAGCTAAGGGCGTTGTACCTATCGCATGGTTTCCAAATGATAAACCCTTGCGAAGTGGTTGGGCATGGGGACAAGCTTACTTGAAAGATGGTGTTGCTGCATTTACTGCACCCGTAGGTTCAGGAAAGCTGTACGCTTTCGGGCCCGAGATAACTTTTAGGGGCCAATCACATGGCACGTTTAAATTGCTATTTAATCAGTTATATTCCCACTAATAAAATAATTTTAAAAGTAGAGCCCCTTAAGTCATTAGCTTAAGGGGCTTTTTTGTATGCGTGTCTTTAAATTTAATTTTGATTAAGCAGAATGAAATAAAAGATGGATAACGATATAACACAAAAATCATTAAGATGTGTTCTAATTGGGGCTCTGTGTAGTTTGTTGGCTATTGGCTTAATAATGATTTCTGGTTGAATTAAAACAGAAAGAGTTTTCATGTCGGCATTTTGCGAAGAATAAGCCAGGCACCCTGAGGCACCCAATAATTATTAAAAAAAACAATGAAAAAATCTAAACGTTGGTGGATTGCTGTTGCCGGTGTCTTGTTACAGATGGCATTGGGCGCTGTGTACGCCTGGAGTGTATTTCGGATTCCGCTTGCAAAGCAGTTTCACTGGTCAATCTCCCAGGTCACCCTTGCCTTTACTATTGCGATCATGTCGTTAGGCTTTGCGTCATTCTTCGGGGGCCTCTGGTTGAAAAAAGTTGGTCCCCGCGTAGTCGCCCTAACTGGTGGCTTGCTGTATGGCGGCGGGGTCTTTTTGGCGAGCTATTCTTACCACGGGCTATGGTGGCTCTATATGACCTACGGCCTTATTGGCGGAACCGGGCTTGGATTGTCATACATCGTACCGATCTCCGTTCTGGTAAAGTGGTTTCCAGACCATCGCGGTTTAATGACAGGCGTTGCTGTAGGTGGTTTTGGAGCCGGGGCACTCATAACAGCTCCGATCGCTACGCGACTGATACAAAGCGTAGGTGTGCTGCAAACTTTTGAATTTCTTGGTATAGCTTACCTGTTAGTTTCCGTTTTATCGGGCTATTTCATGCAGAACCCACCCGAGGATTGGCAACCGCAGGGCTTAAAGAACAATAAAAAGCAGTTAGTGAAGGAGCATGCCGGAGACTTTACGCTTGGAAGAGCATTGAAGACCTGGCAATGGTGGAGTTTGTGGTTACTGCTTTTCCTGAATACTTCAGCAGGCATTACAATTATTTCTCAGGAAGCCCCTATGTTTCAGGAACTGGTAAAAGCAACCGCAATTGTAGCTGCCGGTATGATTGGCATTGTAAGTATCGGGAATGCATTGGGTCGTGTCTTCTGGGCCTGGACCTCTGACCTGCTGGGCCGGCGGGCAACTTTTACCATAATGTTTATTGTACAGATCGGTTTGTTTTGGATCCTGCCTGGCCTTCATTCCGTAACAAGCGTTACTATCTTTGCCTTCCTTATATTAATGTGCTATGGCGGTGGTTTCGGAACGATGCCTGCATTTGTAGCAGATTACTTTGGATCGACCAATCTGGGTTCTATTTACGGACTTATATTAACAGCCTGGGGATTTGCAAGTGCCTTCGGGCCATTACTAATTGCCCATATGCGTCAATCCAGCGGAGCATATACGAGCGGACTACATATAATTGCGATAGTTATGGCTGTCTCAATAATATTGCCTTTGGTAGTGAGGCCGCCAGTTCGGCACAAAACATAACATTACCTTGATACAGTAAAGCGTCGTACGAGGTTTTGTTTTTTTTGTGGTGTCATCTCCTCATTATTTTAAGTTGTTGTTAACATTGCTTTAGCGTTATCCTATAAATTGTAAGGTAGTATAATCAAAAAATTATTTCCAGCATCGGGCTGGCTTTGTTCTGACCAATGATTAGCGATTGCATTGTAAGTTAATATTTGCAAATCGCTATCCAGCAGCAAAAAGGTAATATCGGTGGTATTGAATATGGTGCGTAGCTGGGATTGAGATTCTTCCAATGTGCTATTTATCTCTGAAAGATTTTTCGTCTTTTCGGCCACACGGTGTTCAAGCAGCTTATTTTTGCTTAGTATCTTATTGGCAACATAAGAAGTTATAAGCGCAGCAATTATCGAAATACCCGTATTAACAAAGGCAACCCAGGAGAGCGGGAGCGTTCTGTTCAAGGTGAGATGCGTAACAAGTATAAGGCAACCTATAAAGAGAAAATAATTCTCTTTATAGGTTGCCCAACAACTAACAATACACAACACACATATAAAACATCAACCTTTATTTTACCTGGTAACAGATGGCTGATGCACATAATTGCTATCAGGCAAAAGAATGCCAGTATATACGCTTTTTTCAGGTCCCGTTTCTCCAATTGGTTGCGAATAATATTTGACATTTTTATTAATAATTAAGAATTGAGTTCCATTTTTCAATTGATCTTTACAGGTGCATTATCCTTAATCTCGTCGGTAGCGTTTTTAAGAAGAACACTGCCATTTGTTAAAGCTCCATAAACCTCCAGGCTATCCGTAGTTTCGCGGCCTTTTTTCACATCTACCCATTGGGCCTTATTATTTACCACCCGGATCACAAATATGCGCTGGGAGTTTCCGGTGACAGCGCTCTGGGGTACTACAAAGGTTTTTTGGGTATTGATTAACCGTAATGTTACCTGGGCGAACATACCTGGCAGCAGTTCCTTGTTTCTATTGGGTATATCCATTTGCATCTGTTCAGACCGCAATTCGTTGTTCAAACTGCCGGCCATACGATTAACTACCGCTACAAATTGTTTCCCGGGCAAGGTCTTGACCGTGAAATGAACGGTATCCTTATTCGAAAAATATCTTGTTGCGGCCTCCGGCACATCAACTACCAAGCGTAGTTTGGCTTGTTCCTGCAGAGTAAGCATTGGTTTATTGGAATTTTTATCTGATGGGGTTACGTAAGCGCCGGGGTAAACATTACGCGAACTGATCACACCATCAAACGGTGCCCTTACTTCCAGGTAGTTTTTCAAATCTGCCGATAGCTGGTATGCCGATCTCGCGGCAAGCAATGCCGAGCTGTCGGCACTCATTTTAGCATGGGCCATATCCAGGTCATTCGGTGATATGGTTCCCGGGGTTTTACTTGTTTTTAGCAAGCGGTCATAATTAGCTTTGCTGCCCCTGTAAATAGCTTCTTTAGTGTGCAGGTCCTCCTGGGTCTGGGTAAGTGCAGCTGTCATTTCGGGGGCATCAAGCGTCATTAATAGTTGCCCGCGGTGTACCTGGCTACCTATATCAACTATCATCGTTTTTATAAAGCCATTTACTTTGGCATATAGGTCAACCGTTTGATAAGGTTGGAGTACCCCCGGAATACTCATTGTTGTATTCAGGGTGCCCTCTTTGAGCGTAAACGCCTTGATGCTGCTTTGAACGGGTACTGTTGTTGACTGCTGTTTACTTTGGCAAGATGCCAGCAAACCGATGATCAGCAGGCATATTATAAAATGATATGATTTCATGATTTCTATTTTTGATTTTCTGATAATTGAATTTTAGGATCGTAAAAAATACTGTGTTTATCATCGGGATCTAATGAAACCGGATGAACAGGGGAATTGCGTCTGATCAGGTAAAAAATAACCGGAAGAATAAATAAGGATACAAAGGTTGATAAGATCAGCCCCCCTATCACTGCCCGGCCCAGCGGCGCGGTTTGATCGCCAGCTTCTCCCAAACCAGAAGCCATCGGGATCATACCCGCTATCATGGCAATGGTTGTCATCAATATAGGTCTTAGCCTAAGTTCTACAGCTTCAACGGCCGATTCCATAGCGCTTTTACCCGATAGCCTGATATGCTCGGCATTAGTGACCAATAAAATGGCGTTAGAGACAGAAACGCCCACAGACATAATAATACCCATATAGGATTGCAGGTTAAGGCTTGAACCGGTTGCCAGTAAGATTAGTAATGAACCTACCAAAACACCCGGAATTGTAGTGATGACCGTAAAGCCTAACGGAAAAGACTGGTAATTTGCGGACAACATCAGCATCAGGATAACAATGGTGATCACTAAACCGAATTGAAGGCTGCTAAGCGTCTGGTCCAGCAAAATGGTTAACCCCCTGGCCTCAACAGAAACACCCCTCGGCGGCTTGCCCGTGTTTTTTAATACTTTATTTACAGCAGTGGAAACAGAACCGAGATCTTTGTTATATACGTTAGCAACGATGGAAAGAAACCTTACCGGTCCTTTACGGTCATATTCCCCAACAACAGGCCCCAGCGTCAGTGTGCATACATCTCCAAGAACGGGTCTTGACCTGTCTTTAAAAATAGGTATTCCTGCAAGGTCAGATAAACTGCCTACGCTCGTTTGCGGTACTTCCACTTGCACGTCATAAGATGTTGCGTTTTTTTCATCCAGCCATAAATTCTTATCTGTAAAACGGCTGGACGAAGTAGCTTCAGTAACACAATTACTAACATCAGTCATCATCAGGCCCATTTGCTTCACCTTATCGCGATCAATATTAATATGGATCGCGGGGCTATTTAACTGTTCCTTTAGCTGAACATCCCTCAAGAAGGGTATCTGCTGCAATTGTGTGATCAGCGAATCTGCATATTGCTTATCCTGGTTAATATTCTTACCCATCACCGCAATTTCTACAGGCGTTGAAGACCCTTGACTCATGATTTTACTCGTCAGATCTATTGGCTCAAACGATAATTTCACATCAGGCATCGCTTTATGCAGGGCAATGCGCAGGTTTTCCTTCACATCCCGTATATTCACTTTATAATCTGCACTGAGGTTAACCTGCATCACAATTTCATTAGAGGCGCTCATAAACAGGATGACCGGTAAGGTTGGAAATGATGAGGGATGCTGCCCGGCAAAGGCCGAAATGATCTCTACATTTTTTTGCCCCACGGTATTATACATTACCTGTTGCGCCTGCAGCATCGTTTGTTCTGTTTGTTCAAGCCTGGAACCTTCGGGTGCCCGTATACGCACCTGGAACTGCCCGCTGTTTAATTTAGGCAGGATATCTTTTCCGATAGTTGATACGCATAAACCAATAATGAAAATTGAAATAACAGCGTAAAGTCCAACGCTTACCCGGCTTCGCTTCATCAGCCATTGTATCATTTGTATACAGCGCGCTTTAAAATGGTCAAATCGTGTTGTCTTATGCTCTTTTTCCGGTAATGCATGTTCATGTTCCGGAACTTTTAATATCCAGTTTGACAATATCGGAACGAGTGTTTGTGATAACAGGAACGCCGCGATCATAGAGAACCCTACAGCCATAGATAGCGGCAGGAACATACCCTGAGGCACGCCGGTCATGAAAAATGCCGGAGCAAAAACCGCCAAAATACTTAACAGAATAAGCAGTTTTGGCAAAGCTATCTCTTCACAGGCATCTGCAATGGCACGGGCCTTATTTTTACCCATTTCCATATGCCGGTGTATGTTTTCAATTGTAACGGTAGATTCATCCACCAAAATGCCAATGGCTAATGCCAGGCCACTTAATGTCATGATATTAAGTGTCTGCCCAAAAAGTTTCAATACTAAGGTGCCGACGATCACAGAAAGGGGTATGTTAACGATGACAATAAAAGCGCTCCGGCGATCCCTTAAAAAGATCAGCACCATTAATCCGGCCAGGATGGCTCCTGTAACCCCTTCACTTACAAGGCTTTTTACCGCGTTAATTACATAAACCGATTCATCAAACTCAAACTTTAAAGAAACATCAGGCGGCAACAGGCTTTGCATAGATGGAATAGCCTGTTTCAAACCCTGAACCACAGACCATGTGGAGGCGCTTGAGCCTTTAATAACGGGGATATAAATTGATCGCTTACCATTGATATAGGCAAAGCCGGTAGTAATATCAGCTCCGTCTTCTACCTTTGCTACATCTTTAAGATATATGGTAGCGCCATTCTGGTATATTAATGGTATGTTTTCAAAATCTTTTATCTGCTGGAGTACAGTGTTTGAAGGAGTAAGATAAGCCGTATGGCCTATATTAACTGTACCGGCAGGAGATATGCGGTTATTATCCTTTATCGCAGCAGTTACTTGATCGGGTGTTACATTATGACTGCGCATCAGGTCGGGGTCTACTTTAACCAGAACTGTACGTACGTTACCCCCAATAGGAGGCGGAGAAGTTAGCCCGGATATCTTTGAAAAATTGGGCCTTACGTAGAGGCTGGCTAAGTCCTGCAGCTCATTGTTGGTGCGTTTAGAGCTACTGATAGTTAACTGGCCAACCGGTAAGGTAGAGGCATCAAAACGGATAATAATTGGTGGTGGCGTTCCGGGCGGCATTTCTGCAAATGCACGGTTGGTGAGCGAGGTGACCTCAGCCGCGGCCTGTGCCATATTCGTGCCATCATAAAAGCTGAGCTTTAACACGCTCAAACCTTCTATATTGTTTGTCTCAATGGATTTGATGCCACTCACATATAAATAAAGGTTTTGGTAATTGGTAGATACAAATCCCTCCATTTGCTGTGGTGACATTCCCCCATAAGGCTGCGAAACATAGATCGTAGGCAAATTCAGATTAGGAAAAATATCAATATTGATTTCCGTGACGGCGATGATGCCCATCAGTACTACACCAATGATTAAAACGATAATCGTTATTGGTTTTCGCAATGAAAATTGAATCAGGTTCATGACTATTGTTTTAAAATTGGTTAATGAATAAATTGAAATTGCCCGACGATGCAGCCATATAAAGCAGCGACTGCCAAACGGCAGTAGTGGCAATATCCTTGTCTGTTTCTGCCCTGTTTAAATTGTACAGGGTTTGGGTAACATCAACGATAGTTGCAAGGCCGTTACTATATAAAGTCTTCTTCTGTTGATAGGCATCGCTGGCCGCCTTTAACTGAATTGGTGCTTCGCGGTATTTTTGCATAGCATTGGTCAGTTGCTTATTACTTTCTTTCAACTGATTATTGAGATTGTTTTCCAGGTAATTATATTCATTGGTTAGCGCGTCAGAGTTATAATGCTGGCTCTTAACCCGTGAGGCTACCCTGCCAAGATCGGTGAGGTTCCACGCGACACCTACCCCAACAAGGTAATTCCCCCTGATTGGATCAATACCATTTAAGTAACTGCGATTATAGCTGCCCGGATCATTAGGGTTATAACCTGTTCCAAAACCTGATCCCCTGTCTTGCAACACTCCAAAAAATGATACCCTGGGCATGCTTGTTTTAGAAATAAATTTGGCTGATAGTTCGCTGCTTTTTACCCTTGCTGATAAAAAATTCAATTCAGGATGATTGGTGATATTATTAATGGGTTGTCCCGGCAACCTGGCGGGTAATTGGCTGATATAAGAACTATCTAAAGAAAATGATTGATTATTAACTCCCAATTGTATTGACAGGTTAGCTGCCTGGCTCTGCTCATAATTAATGGCATCTGTAACTGCTATGCGTGCTTTAGAAAGTTCGGCATTGGCAATAGTACTGTCAACACCGGGATTTAAACCGTTTACCGCTCTAACCAGGATCACATCTCTGAGTTGGGAAACACGCGACAGATTGACATCCATAGAATAGTGCAGGCGTTGTGCCGCCAACAAGTTTAAATAAGCGCCGGCAACTCTAACCTGCTGCTGAAATTTCTCCTGTTCAAGATCTGCCGTGTCCATGTTATAAATACCTTTGGCTTCGGCTACATGTGCTTTTTGGAGACCAAATGAAAAGATATTCCAGTCGATATTCGAAGAATAGAATGCGCCGAAAGCGGCATTCCAGTTTTGTTTAGCGGCAATTGGCCCTGCTGTTATGGTTGTTAACCCGGGTAGTCCGGAAGCTGTTCCATTTAAACCGTTTATAGTTCCATATGACTGCTGAGCTGATAAAATAAAATCAGGCAGACCATCCCTTTTGGCGCCGGTTATAGCTTCGGCTGATGCTTTTGCATAATTATCTTTAGCTTTTATTATTTGTTGTTTAGACAGTGCAATATTGATCGCGTTTTGCAGCGTTAAAACGCTATCTGTTTGTTGGGCTTGTGCAGAAAAGCATACCAGGCCCAAAGAAATAGCCGATAGAATGCCGGTTATGACCAGCTTTTTCGTCGTTTTCATGATGAAAAGATTAAATGTTTAATTCAATGCCCTTACCAGGGCACATTTTTAAATTTTATGGTGATCCGGCAGGGCCGGACATGGAGATTAAAAGCACATAATGAATATGTGCAGTTGATTAAAAAACCGGGGGTGCCCTGAGAGGCAGCAACCGAATTTGATATGCTAAAGAGAGTTTTTCCTTAAAGGATATATAGAGTAGATTGAGAATTAATGTTACTGTTATAAAAGAAAGTACAAATGCTACAAGCGGGACATCCTGCACCTGAAAATGCTGTGTATAACATTGTAGTTTACAGTGAACAATGACCGCTTTTACATTAGTAGTTCGGGAATGAACCAGTTCAGTTTTATGATTTTTATGAAAGATCTCTGCATAACGCACCAAAACCCGTCCCTGCAGTCCCAAAAAGATGGTTAGGATCAGCAACAGCTTCAATGCGGTATGTAGTGCCTTTTTCAATTTTTATTTGCCTTTAAATAAGAAAATGCATTTAGTAATTATTCGCTATAATTTTATCAAGCACCTGCTGTGCCAGTTTTTCTTTTTTGTTCTTGATTGCTTCCAGTAATTGTTCGTGTAAATGATGGCTCATTGCAAAATGGCCAACTCCACGAACTTCTCTTTTGGAGAAGAAATCTCGTATAATACCAGTAAAGCCTTGATATAGATCGGCGAGCGCATTGTTTGAAGACGCCCTGGCAATGGCTATATGAAAGGCGATGTCAGCATCAACACAAGCCTGCCGTTGCTCGGTACGTATAGCCATTCTTCTATTTTCAAGGCATTGTTTCATCTCTTCCAAATTGCTCTCGGTGTGGTTTTTCGTGGCCAGTCTAACCGTTTCGTCTTCCAATAATTTTCTTACAGCATTGACCTCATCAAAATCCCCCCGCCGTAACCTTTGATCAATTGTTTCGTGTTCTATTCCGCCATTTACAAAAGTGCCCGAGCCCTGCTGCACCTTTAAAATTCCGGTCATAGCAAGTGTTTTGATGGCCTCTCTAATTGTTGAGCGGCCTACGCCATAAAGTTTCATCAATTCAGGTTCAGCAGGTATTTTTTTACCCGAGATATATTTATTCTGATCAATATCGTGCCTTATCTTATTTGCAACCTGGTCACTCAATTTTTCTGACATCTTTATAACCTTAAATTATTTGACAATACAAACATACGATGTTTAGGTTAAACATCAGATGTTTTATTTTAAAACATTATTAAATTGTTACAAAAACAATGCAATGGATCTTTAAAAATTATGAGTGGGTTAGCAGAAAAGGATACACGAGAATAAATAACAGCATTTGCATACTGCTTAGTTCACAAAAAAAGGATAATCGCAAGATTATCCTTTTCAGCGGGGATAAAGGGAGCCGGTTAGAACACCTTAAGGGGATTTTGGACATTGTAAGAGAAACAATAAAGAATAACCCACCGCAGGTATTATCTTCAAATGACAATAAGTTTGCCAAGTAAAAAGGTATGAAGCTTTAATGTCCTAATGTGAATTGTAATGTTTAATGGCTTTCTTATTCCAATATTCCAGGAACAATTAGCCGGCTAAAGCCGCGGCATTGGCAGCAGCCAAACCCGATTGCAATGACCTTAATTTGAGCTGCGCGTTATTTAATGTGGCTTGCGCGCCCATTAGTTGTGTCTCCGTCACTTTAAAAGCGGTCTCTTCCAATTGATAATGGTACGCTGCATCCCGATAAGCTTGATCCAGCATTACTTTCAAGGAAATGGCCTCTTCCGGGTTTGCCACGATCATGTCGTATAAGTTTCTCGCCTGCTG
>NZ_JAQBOC010000075.1 GCF_028288225.1 Mucilaginibacter sp. | reverse complement strand
TCTCTGCATAGCGCACCAATACCCGTCCCTGCAATCCTAAAAAGATTGCCAGGACAAGTAAAAGTTTTAATATGGCATGCAGTGCCTTTTTCATGTTTGTTATTATTTTAAAATAGGGGATTATTTTTAGTAGTTATTCTCTATAATTTTATCAAGCACCTGTTGTGCCAGTTTTTCTTTTTTATTCTTGATTGCTTCAAATAATTGCTCATGTAAGTGATGGCTCATTGCAAAATGACTGATGCCCCGAACTTCTCTTTTGGAGAAGAAATCGCGGATAATTGCAGTAAAATTTTGATAAAGATCAGCGAGTACTTTGTTTGAAGAAGCCCTGGCAATGGCAATATGAAAGGCAATATCCGCATCAACGCATGCCTGTCGTTGCTCAGAAAGTATGGCTAATTTTCTGTTTTCGAGGCTTTGTTTCATATCTTCCAAATCTTCCTCAGTATGGTTCTTCAGGGCCAGTCTTACCATTTCATCTTCCAGCAATTTTCTTACTGCATTGATCTCGTCAAAATCGGCCCTTCGTAAACGTTGATCAATTGTTTCGTTTTGAATATTGTCACATACAAAAGTACCGGAACCCTGCTGTACCGTTAGAATACCTGTCATGGCAAGCGTTTTAATAGCCTCTCTTATAGTTGAACGGCCCACACCATACAGCTTCATCAATTCAGGTTCAGCCGGTATCTTTTCACCTGCCTTATATTTATCCTGATCTATATCATGCCTTATCTTATTGGTTACCTGGTCACTCAATTTTTCTAAAGTCTTCATGTTAATTCTTTAACGATACAAACATACGATGTATTATTTAAACATCAGATGTTTTGTTTGAAAACATTCTTATTGTTATTAAATTGTTACAAAGCATCCCAGCCACGACAGCTGCTACCACTTCTTTAAGAAATGCAGGCGGTTAGTAATACTTCTGCTATATTCGTCCGTTCAGGGGCTTATTATTTGCCATTAGCGCGCGATGCGCGGACTGACCTTTATCTTTATCCATCACAGGAGCCGCGCCGCTTATTCAATGTCTTCCTCCAGCCTTTCCTCCTCCAGGTCCAGCCGCTTTTCGATAAGGCGGATAATATCATCATCGAATTCTTCCTTGTGACGAAAAACACGAAGCTGCTTCCTTTCATGCTCAGTGACCTGCATCATGACCTTTTTGAAACGTTTAATCATGGCCAAAGCTTCGTGCTTTTTTTTCTGGTCATCGCCAAGGCTTTCATAAATACCAACCTTATAGGTCAGCAGTTCCATTCTATTTTTGAGCAAACCATTTCCCTCCAGTTCCTTTGAATACTTTGAATTGAGTTCGGCAATTGCAGCGGATAATAATTGCTGATCTATCTCCAGTACCTGCTGGTCATCCTGCTTTTCTCCCGGAAGGCTTTCAGGCTTTACAATTCTGATGATCCATGGCAAGGCAAGACCTTGTCCAACAAGGGTTACAATAATAACGATAAACGTAATAAACAAGATAAGATTACGATAAGGAAAAGTCTGTCCGCCCGGAAGCATAAGGGGAATCGCAAGCGCAGATGCGAGGGATACAACCCCACGCATACCTGCCCAACTGACGATCATCGGATTTCTCCAACCAGGGTGGCTTACGGCCACTGTTATATAACGGCTGATGAAGGAAGTAAAGATGGAAGAAAAATAACCTGCCAGCAGTCTGGTCGCTATAATGAGAAGAGAAATAATTAAAGCGATTTCCAGCGCATGGGAAAGAGCCATATTTTTTATGCCTCCCATAATTTCGGGAAGCTGCAATCCAATCAGAAAAAATATAACCGCGTTTAGTATAAAAATAATAGCTGGCCAAACCGCATTGGATTTAAGCCGGCTACTGTGGGAGAAAATAAAATGATTTTGATAAGAAATAAATAAGCCACCACTGACCACTGCCAGCACGCCGGAGGAATGAGCCGTTTCAGCAGTTAGGTAGATCAGATAGGGTAATACAAATGAAAGGGCAATATCCAGATTAGACGTGGTCGGCAGCCACTTGTAAAACGCATAAAACACCAGGCCAAAGAACAGCCCAATTGCGATTCCGGAAAGGGAAACGAGGACAAAATTACCTACAGCGTTGTACCAGATAAAATCATTGGTAATAATTGCGGCAAGTGCAAAACGGAAAACTGTTAGGCTTGTTGCGTCGTTAAGAAGACTTTCTCCTTCAAGGATGGATACGAGGCCTTTGGGTAACCGGACGTATTGCAGTACTGCCGTAGCTGCGGCAGCATCAGGAGGGGAGATAATGGCACCCAACAAAAAGCCCAGTGATAGTGTAAAGCCAGGAATAAGCCAGCAGGAAGCAAAGGCAACAACGGTTGAAGTAAGCAGCACATAGCCCAAAGCCATCACGCTGACAATACGCCGCCATTTCCATAAAGCTTTCCATGATGTATTTTGCGCTGCATCAAATAAAACAGGCGGGAGAACGATAAGAAACACAAGGTTAGGATCTATATGAATACCAGGGATCCCCGGAATAAAGCTAAAAGCAAGTCCGGCAATTACAAGGAATATAGGATAAGCAATTGACAGCTTTCTGGCAAGAAGCACCAAAAATGACACACTCATAATCAGACCTAAACAAAGCAATAGATTTTCTTGCATAGACTGTTATTATTTATAGTTACCAAGGTAAGATTTTCTTCGCTTATAATGATAATACACAGTTATTACCTTGAATAAGTCTTGATTGCGGCATCATGTAGATAATTAATACAAATTAAAAGGCCACGAAATTCGCGGCCTTTTAATTTATGCAGCAGCAATATTATTTTATATGCGATCTGAGCATCCATGCCATTTTTTCGTGCGTTTCCATCAACCCTGTAATATAGTCGCTGGTACCAAGATCTTTCAATTCCTCCGCAAAATAGTTAATATTCTCTCTCAAATGAATGATCAGGCTCTCATGATCACTCAATAGCTCAGCTATAAAACCTATTCCATCATTGTGCTCATGTAAGCGTTCTGAAATATGGGTTAACTCCAAAAAAGCCTTAAGCGTAGCCGGGGCATAGTGCCCTAATGAACGGATGCGTTCCGCTACACTATCCATAATCTCATCCAATTGTTCGTACTGTGCTTCAAAAAATAAATGTTTACTGTGAAAATCTGCCCCTTCCACATTCCAATGTGCGTTCCTTGTTTTAGTGTAAAGTAAAAATTCATCTGCTAAAACTATGTTTAAAGCGTGTGCTACTTTAGAAAGATTTTCCGGTGTAATTCCAATTCTTGGTTCCATTGTAGTAAAATTAATGAGTTTTAAATTTGTAGTTGATTAAAAAGTGTTACTTTATTCCGTAACCGGTTAGTAAAATTCCTTTTAGTTTATTATTAGATTCAATGACATACACTGTGGCTTTGCCTGATGAAGCTGAATTTATAATTTTCTGTTACCTTATAGCTAAATCTCATCAAATCAAACAAAATCCTTAATAACGCGGAAGCTGTAAATTATAGCTGTTGCATCACAACACCCCAACTTCATAATGTAAGCAACCAAAAGAGCTTAGACTGTTAAATGAATAGTGGTTGCGCTGCAGCAGACAATATCCCCGTCATAAATTACTTTAAACTTACTAAATTAAAGTTTAACTCAATATTATTCTGCTGATATCATATACAATTTAAGTTATTTTGTTTGTAGTCCAACCATGTTCAACTTTGAAAGATTGTAAGCTTGGTTTTGAATTACTTATAGAATCGGAGTGGCAACAAACATACCACTATAATACTTGCGGTACGCATACCCTAAAAGCAGATTAGGTACAATTAGCGTAACACCCATTAACCAGCCGGAAGGCACTAAAAAGGTATGAAATAGCAAGACATTTAAACTGACCGGGAAAAGTACAACGGCAAAAAATGGGACATAACGGTTGATTATCAACGATATCCCTCCTATTATCTGCACAATCTTTAGCATAGGATAAAAATAGCCTGTCCCCTTAAGTCCGGCAATAAAAGCTCCTGCTTTGCCAGTATGCAGGGGCTGATACGGTATAAAATGCAGAAAAAAATCAAGGCCGAACACCAGGTAAATAAAACCAAGCAGAATTCGGGAAATCAATACTGTAATTTTCATAGGGAATTGCTGTTAATATGAATTAATTTCAAATATAGTTAAGTAGATATTTATACAATTTCATCTAAAACCTGATACTCATTACGCGTTTTTATTTAATTGGAAAAATTCCAAGAAATTTCTTTTTCTTATGCAGAAGCCTTTTTTTATGAGCGAGAGGCTTCTTAACTGTTGATTTAGCTGTGTCCTTCTTTGCAGAATCTATCGTAATCTGAGACTTTGTTTTATTTGAGCTTGTTACTGGTAATACTTTTTTTTGCAATAGTGTGGAAGTATCCTTAACGGGCAAATTAGGACTTTTTGCCGGGGATGCTTTAAACAATCCGTAGGATAGCGAACAGATGAGCAATATAACCAGACCGGCAAATACAGGTTTAGGAATATTAATCTTACTTTTTTTTGATGTTTCGGCCTGTTGATAAGCTAACAATTGCTGCTGTAGTTTTTCATTTTCAGATTTTAAAGCAATTATAGTATTTGCAGCACCATCATAACTTTCGGAGATACTATTTTCGATTATTGCCTCATGCAGTTCTGTTCCATTAGCATAACGATCTTTGGGAGATTTTTCAAGGCATTTGGCAATTATTTGCAATAGCCATGCAGGCACCCGCATCTCCTTTTCCTGCTGTGCCGCTGACCATGACTCAGGCAAGTTCTCCCGGCGCAGTTCAAGTACATCGGGAACAGGCTTTTCAAGATGTGAAAGCATGACCGTATTCCGAGCAGTTTCTCCATTATCTTTTAAGGGAAAGGGTACTTGTCCGGCAAGTAATTCATACAGCACAATCCCGTAACTGTAAATATCCGTCTGAAATAACATTTTCCCATCACTTTGCTCCGGAGCCATAAATTCAATTGCACCGGCATGGCGCATACTGCTTCGCCTTTGCTCGTCTGACATTACAGATAATCCAAAATCAAGCAACACATAGTTTCCGGAGTGGATATTGAACTTTACATTATTGCTTTTAATATCGCCGTGCTTTACTCCTATCTTATGGCAATGGGAAAGCGCACATGCCAGCTGATCAGCCAGTTTTATTACTTCCTTAATTGTAAATATCGCTTCATGCGGTTTTTTCAACAGTTCGCCCAGGTCAGGACCTTCAATAAATTCCATTTCTATAAATGGCAGGGAACCGCTTTCCGTAATTCCCGAATTTAAAATTTTAACTACATTGGGATTAGGTATTTCATTTACTTTTTTCAGCTTTTCAACTTCATTCAAAAAATTGCTATAGTTGTGATCATCCGTACTTTCACTATGGATTGGTGTTGGCAGCAATTTTACAGCGCTGATAATAGGCCCTAACCGCCTGCCCTTGTACACAGAACCTTGCCCGCCCGTTCGCAAGGCGCCCATGTTCTCTAATCCTTCTGTTATGGTAAATATCTTACTCATCTTAACCTGCTGACGGATGATAGCTAAATTCTACAACAGCCGATTCGCCTAAGATAACCTGGTCGCCTTCATTTAGTTTATGGCCAATATGAGTGGAGTGCAGCTTTATCAAATTTTCGTTATCTATGGATTTGATCTTAATTTTATTGCCGGGAGGAATGCCCCCTTCATCAGCATAAAGCATGAAACAACCATCTTCGTTGCTCCATTCTATATGTGCATGCTGCCTGCTTATAAATTTATTACTTTCATTTTTGCTATCTCCGGGAAATGCAATTTGATTCAACCTGAAAAAACCGTCATTTACTTGTGCTTTACTTTCGCGGCCTATATTTATCTTGCCGTCAGAAGAATTTATCTCGTATTCATTCTTTTCAGCTTCGCCATTTAATATCCTGATATATGCCGAAGCCGATCTTTGAATGTTGTGATCTTTTGTCCGGATAAATATAGCAGCGTTCAGTGCATCAGCTTTAATAGCTTCGGGCGGAATTTCTTCATTAAAGCTGATTTCCATCACCCAATTTTCCGGCAGATCCAGTGCAAAATCGTCGGCTATCCTTTGGATCTCATCTTTAAATTTATCTTTTTCTTCCAGGTAAACAGCTGCTTCGTACAGATGTTTTTCGGCAGCATCAGCACTAATAAAAAGATGAATTCCCTTAATATGCCGTCCCTCGCCACCTTCTGATTTCTGTAATTGCTCTTTCACCATGCGTAGCAGTGCATCCCTTAAACTTTTTACATCCTGAGGAGCTTTATCTTCTTTTCGTTTAAATATATCAAACATACTAACCTTTAATTATTTGAATATAACTATTCATCTGCCGTTCCTGTTTCATCAAGCGGAACAATACTTTTAATATATCCTTCTTTTATTAACAAAGGTATCACGTGCTGCCCTGCAAGCCTTACCGCATCTGATGACCCTTTGGTTGATTCAACCCGGATACAAACCACAATGTTACCCTTTACTTTTGCCATTGGAGCAAAAAACACATACCAGCCATCGTTAATACTATTGCCTTTCCAGATCCTTTCTGGTGTACCGGTTTTACCAGCCACTTTCAAACCCAATATTTCCTCCTTGGGCGCACTTTGTTCAATCATATATTTAGTAAGCAACGCTGCATATCGCGGGTCATTTGCCAGCTTAATACTGCCTTTAACAGGCTGCAGGGTATCATTTACCTTTATAACAAAGCGATTGGCAACCAACGAGCCATTGTTGGCCACACTCGAAACCAGCCTTGCTACCGCTGCGGGAGTTGCAATAAGCTCACCCTGTCCCCATGCCATACCCGAGATTCCTTTTGCACGGGTTTTATGGATATTGTTGGGGTCGTATTTTGGTTTGGTGTTAAACTCTGTTTTACGCCAAAGTTTGCGCCATTTATCTTCCTGGTCTGTATTTTCAGGTTTTTTATTGTAGAAATAACCTCCAACCCCATGCAGGAACATGCCTGCCTTCAGGTACAATGTAGCCATATCTTCCTGTAAATGTTCTTCGTTCGCCAGCTTTATGAAGTAAACGTTGTTTGATTTGGCAATTGCCCGCTCCAAACTGATAACTCCGGTTTCGTCCGGTTCAATACCCCTGGTACGGATCCGCTCCTCTGTGCTTACATGAAACTTCACATCATTGGCTGCTAAGCCAAGTTTATTAAATGATGCCATGGCAGTTAAAACCTTTGCCGTTGAGCCTGGCTGAGTTGCATAAGTAAAACCAAGATCACTGGTTGTTATCCATTGCGAAAGTTTATTCTGTTCAGACACTGGCATGGTCAGCTGGTCATAATTATGAACGGGTGGTAAAGGATATACCGCCGAAGCCAGCACATCCCCCGTTGTAGCTTGCATAATTACCACTGATACCCGGTTATCGTTAAGTGAAGTATCGGCAGCTATTGATCTTTGGATGCCGGTTTGAAGTTCAGCGTCCACAGTGAGCTGCACATCGCGGTTCCTTTTCTTGAAAGTTTCAACATCAGCACTGTTTATCCCGGCAATAAGTAATGGCGCCAATGCGCTGTAATCATTTTTGCTTACTGACATTTCTTTTACACCAATAGGCAAAAAGCGGTCTTCCCTGAAACGGTTGGCATGTACATTATAGCTGGTTGTTGGCATTTTAAAGCCACGCAGTTCGGCAGCATGCTCATACTCTGCAAAATAGCCGTTAGTGCTGCCATTAAAAACACCTGTATTTACATCCCCTGTCCAAAAAAACATTTGATCTTCAAATGGATAATACCGGGAGAGGCGTTTATGCATTGCCGAATCCAGGTCATAATGTTCTGCTCCCGCTGCATTTAATACGCGCTCCTGTTTTCGTATCAGGCCGGGATTGCTGGTAGCCATTATGCGTCCCTGCCGGTCATATAATGTCCCGGCCTGTAACTTATTCATTAAAATGGCCAAACGCGGATTATAGCTAAACATGCGCCCGCCACTTCTGTCAGCAACCAATGCCGGTTTTACTATCCATGTTTTACTGTCAAACAAGTACCCCGATATATTAACTATCAACAGCAAAACACCTATACAAGCTGCTAATAACGCAGGCACTAAATTCCTGTCCTGCTGCTTTGTGATAAAAGCCATTTGAACAGATGAGCCTTTAACCAGCGAGGCAGATAATAAAAACCCGGCAGCGAGGAAATTGGCAACGAGAGATGATCCTCCATAGCTTTCAAAAGGCAGCGCTACACCAGATAAAGGTAAAGCCCCCGTTGAGCCACCTGCGATCAATAAAAATTGGATAAAAGTACAAATACCTATCCCTGCGCATAAATAAAACAGGAAGGGAGTACCGGTTTGCCGGCCTATAATAATTGACCGGTGCAGGTATAATAAAAACAATAAGAATATGCTTACAATCCCCGTCCATCCGAAGCTTTCGCCAATAGCCGGTAATATCATGTCTGTATGTGCTTCAGGAATAGTCTTCGCGAACCCCTCCCCTACACCTTGTCCGGTTGCGCCCCCGCCAGTCATGGCCCATAACCCGTTTGCTACCTGATCACCCCCATAAACCTCGTTATTCCAGGCATCCTGCCATATTGCTTTTCTGTCAACCAATCGCTGCACAGGCCCGGGGATTAATTTATCCAGGTAAGGGATCTTATCTATAGTTAAAAACCCTGAAATAATAACCAGCGCCATTATAGCCGACTCACTCAAGGTTTTACGCTTTGATAAAAAAACAAATAACACCATGGCTACAGTAAGCCCCGTAGACAGCAATACATTTTTAAAGATCCAGGATACCAGCACGTAAAAAACAACGGCACCAGTCATAAACATGAAATCGCCTCTTGAAAAAGAGAACAGGATGATAAAAGTAAAACAGATCACAATTGCCGGGCCCATATCGCCAAGTAACAGGAATAATAATAGTGTGAAAGCAATGGAGATAACTGCGAATGAAAAAAACGACCATCTTTTTTTCCAGCTGGTATATTCACTGATAAATTTTTCATTCGTCGCAAAAAAACCTGCTAAAAATATAATTACAAGGTATTTAACTATTTCGCTGGGTTGAACACCAAACAGGTTGACTTTTACACCACTTCCTTCAGGACCCGATCCAAAACGAATGGTAAGCAGTAGTAACCCCATTGCCAGGATGATCCATGGCCATCCATTAGCCGCCTTACGATTGTTTTTAAAAACAAACATCCGGTATAAGCCGGAATCTGATGTAAAACGGCGAAGATTAAATTGCAGAAGCAAGATAATTGTTACAAATCCCATCCCCAGGTAAATGAGGGAATCTTTTGCAAAAAAACGGTCGCGTAATGGGTCCTGTAAATTTAACAAGGTTAAGAATGAGATCCCCGAAAGCAGCATTATTAAAGGCAAAATAATTTGATCGGCACCAGGAAACTTCCAGCTTAAAGTTAAATGGAGGATAAAAAAGCAAACAAAAAAAGATGCCACAATTATCCAGTACCAAAAATTAAACTCAGCCGGTGTGCGGATAATTAAAGCCTTTTCCTTTTTAAGGATCCTGAAATCTTTTGAAGCCAATAGCGTGATGGTATGTAGCGACTGATGAAAGGTAAATGCTTCATCTTTATCGAGATTCTCTGTACCTAATGACCTGCCAAATTGGAATCCGGGTTGTAACGGCAAAATTTCAAATGCTTTATTGGCAGGTAAATTTTTAAAGGTAAATTCACCCTGTGCATCAGTACGGGCAAATGCGGTTAATGATTGTAAATGCGTTTTACCTTGCGCATCTAATATATAAGCAATTTTATAGCCTTTGCCGGTTTTTATCTGTTTTTTTACCTGGTCGCTTTCTTCATCATTATAAAGACTGTCCTGTGGTAATACCATTTGGAGCCTTACCAGCACACCTGCAACGGGTGCAGATTTATTGAGCACAGTGCCCGACATGCTATTGCCGATAAGCTCAACATCAGTTGTAGCGG
The DNA here is from genome assembly GCF_028288225.1 of Mucilaginibacter sp. Classification (GTDB taxonomy): domain Bacteria; phylum Bacteroidota; class Bacteroidia; order Sphingobacteriales; family Sphingobacteriaceae; genus Mucilaginibacter. The sequence continues at coordinate 20,994 of NZ_JAQBOC010000075.1, read as the reverse complement.
GTAAAACTGGTGGGTTACTTCTTTCCTGTGTAAAGCGAACAGAGTCATCTCCTGTGTAACCTAATAACGTGCGGGAAACAAGGACCCTATCCTTAAAGGATTTTCCGCCGCGGCTAAAAGCGTCATCAGCATCAACATAATAAGCCTGTTTGTTTAACTCGCCAATATTATCGAATTTTTTGAGGGTTTTACTTTTTTCAGCAACAACGCTTTCAATCAGGTCTATATCTTTCGGATCTTCAAAATAATATCCTTTTTCAAGCAGTTTTCGTAAATTCTGTGCAGGATTAGCTGCATTAAGGTTAACCATTGTCCCATCTTTTAAACGCTGGTCAACATCACTAAAGTTTTGCTGCAATACCAAAAACAAGCGGATAAATAACAAGCCCAGCATTATGGCTGAAAACACAAGAAATAAACCTTCTTTTTTTCTTAACCCCATTCTATTTTTTATTGCTAAAAGGTAAGGAATCTGATCTCATTACCAAATAAGGTAATTTACCGCTGATGTATTTTTTATCAGCAAAAGTCAACTCACTTTGAATACTTTGCTTACAATTTACAAACCTTACATTTTTCAGGTCCAATGCATTGTTGGCAAGGGACACAACAGTATTAAAATTTATAAATGATAAACTATCCAAAACAATGCTTTTGCATTTTGCGGATAGCTTAAGTGCCACTCCTTTGTAACCTGAATCACTTTGAAATACTATCCTTCCTTTAGCCTTGATAATTAAAGTATCCTTGTCAATCCGGATAGCATCACTGATAATAATGGGTGTTTTATAATCGGTATCCGAAAGGGTCAGTGTATGTCCCTTAACACTGCTAACTGCCAGCTGTAATTTAAGCTGCTCTGCATTTACAACTTTACCGGCAACCACAGTGGATTGTTTTGCTGACGAATTACTATTCAATGTTTTGTTTTGAAGATACAGGTATAAAGTACTTGCTAAAAATAGAAGCATGAGAATAGATAGTACCGCAATAATACCTTTGCTGCTTTTTGTTGCAGGCGGCTCAGCTTTATCATCCGGTGCAGGTTGTTCAATTGTATGGCTTGCAGTATCAGCAAATGCAGGTTCCCGTTGCTTAATAGCTGTTGCCGTGTGTTGTTGTGGCGCTTTGTCATTGTGCACAAGCACAACAGTTACATTATCCCTTCCACCGTTATTGTTGGCAGCATCAATAAGCTGCTTACCTTTTTCTTTTAATGACCCTTTCCTGGTAAGGATCCCGGTTATTTCAGTGCTGCTGAGCATATCCGTTAGGCCATCACTGCATAACAGCAGCATGTCGCCGGAAAGGAAAGGTGATTGCCCTGTTTCTATGTAGTCCGTACTTTTCCCTAAATGACTTTCAAAACCTAATGCTTTATTGATCTCGTTACGTTTGGGGTGATTCATTGCCTCTTCTTCAGACAACCTGCCGGATTCTTCAAGGAACCCAACAAATGACTGGTCATGCGAGATCTTTACCAGTGAGCCATCCCGTAGTAAATATAGGCGGGTGTCGCCCACATGGGCATAGTAAAATTGGTTATTTGAAATATCAGCTAAGGCCAGGGTTGAAACGCAGCTCATTTGTGCATAGTCCTTATTAAGTTGCTTTTGTTGGATAATACGTTCATTAGCTAGCTCCAAGCAATCAATAATCATAGATATAATATCGCCGGATGGTTTTTCCAACCGCTGAAGAATTGCTTCACGCGCAATTCCGGCAGCTACTTCTCCGCCTGCATAGCCGCCAACGCCATCAATTACACAGGCTATGATAAAGCGGTTGCCCGCACCTTGCCGGGCAATAAAGGCATCTTCATTATTTTGACGTTCTTTACCTGTATCGGTTATGCCGAAATATTGATCAGTCATCTTGCTTACGGGATTTTTTAATTTCTAAAAAATGAGTTGCCAACAATGCGGTACAAACAGCCAGTAATCCCACCGATAAAATTTGCGACATAAATGTTATGATTTAAATAGATTAACACCTACAATACCATTCAATAATATTTTAGAATTTACAGGAAGCTCAACCCACGAAGGCGCGTTGATATCGCTTTGGGTTATTTCCTGTTCATTCAAAATAGTTAATTCACCAAAAGATGCCAGGTAAAATTTACCATCAGATTTATTGAACCTGATTCGCAGGTGTGGGGTATTTACCCATTCAGTAGGTATTTTAAATATATTTGAATCTTCCCGTGTCTCTTCCTCTCCCGAAACAATTATTTCATCATCATTCATTATATACTCCACCTTTTTTCCGGCAAACTGTTTTTCGGGGAGTATTGTTTCAAACCTGGCGTGATATTTCTTTCCGGGCTTTACAGCACCCTTTTCATCGTAATCCAAATCCTCCATATAAGGGAGCTCATAGTAACCTTCACTATAATAATTAAAGCTTTTAAGCACATCTTCACTTATATCAAAAGTTTGCGCGATGCCGGTTTGGCGTGGAATAAATGTTACCCGCAGGTTTTCTTCCTTTCTATTGCTCCCGGGAAGCAGTTTTCCAATAAAACCAATATCGCCCCGGGCATAGTCCGGATGCGAAACCAGCCTGAATACCCATTTAGTGCTGGAAGGCACAACCGTTTTACCAGCTGTGCGGTACTGCCCTAATAACTCATAAAACTTCTTTACCGTTTCATTTACGATCAAACCTAATAACCCTTGCTTATTATCTATAAACTCGTTGTAATCTTCGGTGTTAAAGCTGATGATATACTCGTGATAAAAAACGATCCGGTCTGCAAATGATAGCTGACGGATGGAATCATTAAATTTTGCGATAACATAATTGTAAACATCATCAGGTGTAAGTACAACCTGTTTTTTTGATTTACCATTATCAGGGTTAGTTAAAAACCAATCCTGTATGCCCATACGTTGCCAGATAGAAGTCTTTTGATCCATTTAATTATTTACTGGTTATTATTGGGTTAATTCCCTGTTGAATCCGTTTTTGCACTATCAGCCGCATTTTTTTCTTTTTCGCCATTAATGATATCGCCTATCGTGCTTTTCGTAACTGAATCTGTTTGTTTTCGCTTATTCCTGTAATCAATTACACGCTGCCGTTCTGCCTGCCTGAAGCTATCATTTATCCGGGCTGTATCCGGCAGTATTGTGCTAACCGGTATTACTTTAGGAACCGGTCGAAATAGTGAGTAAGCAGAATAAGCCATAAATCCAATCAATAAGATCATTAACCCCGCAAATACAGACTGTGAGATCTGCATCATACCCGGTTGATTCGACAAATTTTCCCGTTGTACCGCTATTGGTTCAGGCGGTATAGCAGCAGCGGCAATTTCCTTTACTACTTCTACCCTAATTTCTTTAATGCTGCTCTCAGCAATAACATCTTGCAGTTCGGCTCCGTTAGCGTACCTTTTTTCGGGTGATTTTTCAAGGCACTTCGCAATCATTTGCAATAGCCATTCCGGGATCTGCAGTTCGCGTTTAGGCCAATCATCAGGAAAATTTATTTTACGGAGCTGTAAAATATCAGGCACAGGTGATTCCATGTGCGAAAGCATTACATTATTTCTTGCTGTTTCACCATTATCCTTTAATGGGAATGGAACCTGGCCGGCAAGTAATTCATACAAAATAACCCCGTAACTGTATATATCAGTTTGGAACAACATTTGACCCTCATTTTGTTCAGGCGCCATAAATTCTATCGCCCCGGCATGCCGCATGCTGCTGCGCCGCTGCTCGTCAGACATTACGGACAAGCCAAAATCCAGCAAAACATAGTTTCCGGAACTATTATTAAATTTTACATTATTGCCTTTGATATCGCCATGCTTAACTCCAACCTTATGACAATGAGAAAGCGCACAGGCCAATTGGTCGGCCAGCTTTATCACTTCTTTTATGGTAAAGATCTTTTCGTGTGGTGGTTTCAGCAATTCTTCCAGGTCAGGGCCTTCTATAAACTCCATCTCTATAAAAGGGAATGAGCCGCTTTCAGTGATCCCTGAATTTAAGATCTTAACCACATTAGGATTGGGGATCTCATTTACCTTTTTTAGCTTTTCTACTTCATTCAAAAAGTTCCGGTAATTTTTATCTTCTGTGCTTTCACTATGTATTGGTGTAGGCAGTAACTTAACGGCAGTTATTATAGGGCCTATCCGTTTACCCTTATATACAGAACCCTGCCCACCTGTACGCAGGGCACCCATATTCTCCAATCCCTTTGTTATTGTAAATACTTTACTCATTCTTTATTGCTTCTCTTTAACTGCCCTTATCTGAACTTATTAACGCAAACAAATCTATTATGTTTAAATCCTTTTCAGTGAACTTCAAACAAAAAAAGATAATGTAAATTTCTTTTATATCCAATAGTTATGTGGATGTAATTCGTGTTTGATTAACAGAATGGATTTGATTGCTTTTATAGGCTTAATAACTTAAAATTTCTTATGATATTGTTTAATTCATTGCCCTCAAATTATCATAGCATTTCATAATGCTTTGCATCATCGTCCAAAACCAATACCCAGTCTTTACCGTAGCCGCTGGTTGGTGGAATAAACTTGTGGGGCGCAGTATTTTCCATAACGCCAATGTTTGTTGTTTCGCCATTTCGGGGATCGTACCAGTAAGCATGGATCTTGCCTGCTTTTATTTTTGATAAAATAACCTTAAATGGTTTTCCTGCAGCAGTATACACAAATGCATAATCATTTCCCCTTGTAGCTTGCACCCGTTCGGCAGGGGTATTATTATTTGCAATAATTAGCGACTGGTCTGGCACGCGTTCCAACTGTGGGTGCGATTCCATTAGTCTTTTCACATAGGCCATTTGCTTTGCTCCTGGCAGTTGTAAGGCTTCAGTCCATAATAGATGCGGGCCATTTACCGGCTCATGTTTTGAGGAATTCATCTGCCAGATATCATGGCAGCCATAGGTATGACCAAAAGCACCGGAAAACAGGTCGAGATAAGCGTACTTCCTCACATCGTATGCGCTGGAGGTGCCCAGGTCATTAACATTAAAACAAACCGGATGGTCTTCATAAATGGGCTCTGCATCTATCTCGGGCTTAAAAGGTTTTGCATTGTAAGCTGCTAACATTTTATCATAAATTGCCTCATCACGGCAATGCCCGTTTTGAAATATATTAAAAGCAAACCACTTTTCGTTCCTGAACCATTGTGCCGATCCTAACTGGTTAGGTTGCGCATGGTAACTGATCATCGCTTTACCATCTGTTGCCTTCATTATAGCGTTACCCATAGCCTGCCAAATAGCAAGATCTTTTTCACTCCGTGGATTACGATCGCCACCCAGGATCCAAATCACATTTGTTTTGTTTTTATATCGATTAGCGAGCCATGCCCCGTAAACAGTGGCGTTTTGAGGATTAAATATTTCGGGCCCTATCCCCCAGGTACTTTTATTAATTTTATCTGCCCAGGTTGGTAAAACGGCAATGTTGATATGATATTCTGCAGCCTTATCAATAATATAATCTACTTGCTCGAAATATTTTTCGTTAGGTTTTGTGGGATCATCATCAATCAGCGGCTTTTCGCCATAAGCATTAGGGGTATGTAAACCATCCATTTCAGCCAAAATAACAGCCTGTATCACTGTAAAGCCCTGCTCGCTGCGGGTTTTTAAATAAAGACAGGCCTCTTCCCGGTTAAGTCTGTGAAAAAGCTCCCAGGCGGTATCACCCAGCCAAAAAAACGGCTTACCATCTTTAAGAATAAAGTGCTGGTTATCGCTTACGCTAAATTGCGCCCTTAAAGATTGAGCAACAATTAGAAATAAGAATAGAAAAATATATTTCCGCATAAATTGATATTTATAAAATGTATGTTTCGTTGCCGTGCTTATTATTTTGCCGGTTTATCCCTCAACTGCGCTGATTAATGAACTATTGTCGCTCAGTTATTTTTAAATCATTTACATCATCCAGCATAAAACAATTGTCGTGACGAGTCATACCTATTTTAGGGTAATAGTTTACCGCAGCCGGGGCTGATAGCAGGATCAATTTAGCCTGAGGCGAATGTAGTTTTGTCTCCTTAATTAAGCGGGTTCCTATGCCCTGTTTTTGAAGGCTTTCATCCACTGCAAGGTCAGACAGATAAGTACAATAAATAAAATCAGTTAATGACCTTGCTACTCCTACCAACTTACCATCTTTCCGGGCTGTTACAATTAAGTTAGCGTTCTGGCACATACTCCTGATCCTTTCTGCATCATCCACGGGCCTTCGCTCGGCCAGTGTGCTGCGCTTTAAAACATCAATAAACTCCTCAGGGTGTAAGGTTAATTCTCTTGCGTATACTATTTCAGTATTGGCCATAATTAAATTTATCAGATTGTGTTAATGCTTAGCAAGTTATAAGGTTACAAGCAATTTAACAACCTATTTTATTATTTATCCCACTAAGGTCCGGCACTCTCCCGGCTTTTAACGTTTTACACTGGTAACGTAATCCATCGCCTGCTTAAATGTAGCGACCCATATTTCATTTCTGTGCTGATTCAGGTAGTTTAAAAGTTCACTGTGCGCCTGTGCAGGTGTGGTTAAATAATCGCCACCAATTCCATGGAACATAAATATACCCATACCTCCCTCCTTTTGTACCTTCTTTACAAAAGCAATTAAATCATCTCCGGTAATTTTACCAACAACAGCCCATGACGGAACCAACAGCGGATCAAGTTTGTTATAATCTGTTACAATGGCATTTTGATCACCACCCATACGGGCATATTTTACTATAGCCGACTTTCGTAAAGAATCGATGTAGTTTATACCACCAACTTTTGATTCAGTGCAGGGATAGGCATAGGTATGTGTTTTTTCATTATCAATTACATGTAAAAGATTGTTCATCATACCTATTTCACGAATAATTGTATAAACTGTATAATTTGCTGAATTATTTGCAGGATTACCTTTTCCATCAGTTATTAAACATGGATGATAAAGGGTGTGATTAGCCAATTCATTCCCTTGTTTAAAAGCATTACGCCATCCTGGCAAGGTTTCCTGTGTTATGTTTCCGGTCAGAAAAAAAGTGCCGTTTAGGTGAGTAGCGTCCAATTGCGGGATAGCAATATTTAACTGTGACATCAAAGCATCATCATAAGTAAGCACTATTATAGCTTTTTTATGAACTGGTGCGGGATGCTTTTGCTGTGCATGAACACTAAAATTTATCAGTAAAAGAAGCAGAATAAGTTTTTTCATAATATGAATTTGAACTTAATGATTGAGAAAACCAATTTACAGATTTATCAATACTTTTTTCAATTACGTATTTTGATGTATTAGATCTTTATTGCATATCGGCCAGATTTTATATCAACCTCATTTTTAACACATTGATAAATTAATATTAAAATCATTTTAAGTTGTTAACATAATGATAACATTGGTACAACATTAATATAACTTACTTTTGCAGCAATCCAAAAAAACCGATGAAAACAGAAAGCACAAAATCAACAGCTAAACAAGCACAGGTAACCGCTAAGAAAAATATCCAAACCAGTTTAATAGCTGAATTAAAAGCATTTGCTGTAAAGCTGGGTCACAGCTCAAAAAAAATTAATAAAGAGATTGAAAAAGCTGCAAAGCTCCTTTCAAAAAAACTATCAAAACCAGTAAAAGCTGATAAATCAGCAATACCCAAGCCAGCTAAGAAAAAAGCTGCCCTTGTAGCTAAAGCACCAAAGCCGATAGTGACAGAAAACAACGCCCCCGCAGTTGACACCGCACCAAAGCCTATAAAAAAGGTAGCTGCTGAAAAAAGCACACCTGCAAAAAAAACTGGTAAATAATATAACCCCTATCAGAGCAGACTTACGAAGCTTTAAAACTTTGTAGGTCTGAGTTTAAACTTATTCAGGTTGTTCTTAAATATCTGAATATCAGCAAAGCGCTGCATACCGGGCCACCGGCCGATATAAGTGCGCTTATACCAATTGCATGCGTTAGCCTGTGTTGTCAAAACACGCTCAGGAACGGATAGTTGGAATGTAAGATTATTGTGATACAAGATTTTCAGCCAGCACTAATGTTCCGCATCACAAAATCAACAACAACATCACACCTTATTAAATTAAATTCAAAAAGCTGTTTAGGTTGCCAGTAGCTATGCAACTCCTTCCGTAGCATTTCTTTGGCACGGCTTAACCGGATCTTCACGTTAGATTCGCCAAGATTAAGAGCATCCATGGTTTCGTTGGTGCTCATTTCCTGGATCTCGCGCATTACAAATACCAGCCTGTACTTTTCAGGCAGTTGGGCAACTGCATTTTCAAGCAGTACTTTTAGTTCCTTATTCATAAGTCCCTTTAATGGAGTATCGTTATGATAATCATTACCCTGTTTTTCCATAAGCACTTTTTGAAGTTTTTGTTTCCTTTTTTTATGCAGCAGGCTTTCATAAATAAGTATTCTTGTTAGCCAGGTTCCAAAGCTTGACCTGCCCTGGAAATTTGCCAATTGCTGGTAGGCATTAATATAAGCCGTTTGCATAATATCTTCAGCCTCCTTATTATCATTAATAATTGACATACTAATGCGATACATGCGCAGGTTATACTTGCGCATAAGACTCTCATACAAATGCTGTTCACCTTTAACTACCCTTTCAACAATTTCTTCGTCGCTCATTTTTAAATTAAAAGTATCTTTAGCCGTACTCATTAAAACAGGAATTTATTACAAACAGAGTATCAAAAACCAAAAGGGTTACAAATTATTTTTACAATGTTTGTAACCCTTTTAAATTTCACAACAGTAAGTTAAACAAACCCCAAATAATTTGATCAATATAAAACAATGTGATATTAACCAGGCTGATGTGCTATTTGATATTGCAATACAAACCTATAAGCAAACGTATACTTATTTATGGCTGGATGCAGGTGAAGCCTACCTTAAAAGATTTTATGGAAAAGATGATCTTGAAAAAGACCTGACAATACCCGAAGTTTCCTGGTTTTTAGTGTACTATGATAATAAAGCAGCAGGTTATTTCAAAGTAAAAGAAAATGCACTGTCGCCTTATACTCCACAACAATGCCTTGAAATAGAAAAGTTGTATTTGCTGCAGCAATATACCGGCAAAGGGATGGGCAAAGCCATCATGAGCTTCATATTTGACCTTACGAAACGTCAACAACGTCCCATACTTTGGGTAAAAGTTATGGAAAGCAGCCCCGCCCTATTATTTTATGAGGCTTTTGGCTTTAAACAAACCGACAGAACCTGTTTAGATTACCCCTTTATGATAGATGAGTACCGCTGGCTCCTGACCTATATTTTAGAAATTAGTTGATTGAGTTGGATTGGGTTGATTAGGTTTGAATAATTTGCAGATGTGACTATTTATAAAGTAAACGCTACTGCCCAGTCAACTTAATCAACCATTTGTCCATGATTTTGTAACCCTTTTTAAACAGCCTCTCTCTAATGTTTAAAAAAATCAAAATCATGGATCAAAACTCAAAAAAAGTTAACGAAGTTCAAACACTTTTAAAATTCACCTACGGGCTTACTCCTATCGTTGCCGGCGCGGATAAATTTACCAACATACTTACTGATTGGGCACATTATTTAAATCCATCACTTAGGGCTGCATTGCCGGTAAGCGATCATGTTTTTATGATGACTGTTGGCATAATTGAAATCATAGCAGGCATATTGGTATTTGTTAACCCGAAAAAAGGAGCCTTATTAGTAAGCGCGTGGTTAGTATTGATAGCATTAAACCTGATTGCCAGTGTCAATTATTTGGATGTTGCAGTTCGCGATCTGGCTATGGCTGTAGGGGCGTTTTCCTTATCAAAACTAACGGGCGTAGTTAAGTCACAAAAAACACTTAATTAAAATTCCTGAAACAGGTTTTACGCCAATTAAAATAACCGGCCCGGCAATATGCTTATCCTTTTATTAGCCAGCTGATCATTTATTATTACCTGGCAGGATAATTTCACAACACGGTCTGTGTTTTTTATTATGTGAAGGTTTGAAAGTCTTTCGTTTTGGGTTAAAGCGGAGTTAATGTTTGAGGAGATGGTTACCATGCAGGTAGCACATCTCCCCATTCCTGTGCACTGTCCAAAATCATCCCGTCTTAAATAGTCTTTTATGAGCAGCCGCAAGTCTCCGTATTCCCGTGGATAGGTTTTCACCCTTATTTCCTCGTCGCCTTGCACCAAAACAAAATCAATGAAATTTTTTATTTGCTTCATTTCGGCAAAGTTTGCAAAAAGTGTTGCAAAACAAGGGCATGATTATATTGCTCATCCTTCGCTGCGTACAATAAAGTAACAATTTTATGCTTGTGGATCAAAGCTGCCAGATCTTTCACACTTGGTTGGTGGGTTAACTCAGTAAAGTATTCATGCTGAAACTGCTGCCATTTTTGCGGATCGTGGTTAAACCATTTTCTTAGTCCAACTGAGGGAGCTATTTCCTTCATCCATAAATCTATTCTTGCATTTTCCTTTGTCATCCCCCTTGGCCACAAGCGATCAATAAGTACCCTAAATCCGTCGGATTCCGCTGCCGGTTCATATATTCGTTTGATAAATATATTCTGCATAACATAATTAAATACCTGCCGTTGATTACACCACTGGTTTCAATTTCCGCAAATTTAAGCAATATTACTCGCCTTCCGGTGGGTTCCCTTTCACAGGTTTCTTTCTTTTAAGTAACATTTTCATGCGCCTTCTTTTTAATGAGATCTGCGTGCGGGCATTTTCGTTTTCAATTAGCTGATCGTTATAGCCAGAAATAATGTTACGGTATGACAATACACCTATTACTTTATGATCGTCTGAATTAATAACCGGCAATACATCACCGTTCTGTTTGGACATTAGCTCAACTGCAGTGCGTAAACTATCGTTGCTATGTACCAACAGGTAATCCGGCTGTACAATTTTTTTGAGTTTTACATCGGCATTAACAGGCTCCTGGTAAAGGTCAGTTAGTTTCACTGTACCTGCATATTCTAAATTATCATTAACGGTGATTAAGTAACTATCCTGTATATTTTTTGATAACAGCAATTTCCTTACTTCGCTAATCGTATTATTGGATCTTAAAATCACCCCTTGGTTACTGATCACCTCTGACACCTTGGTTTTTTGTAAAATATCCGGTTCGTACGAGTCGGGTGTAACAACGCCGCGCCGCGCTATCTTCTCAGTCATAATGGTATTTTCCATCAGGAAGAAAGAAACAATATACGCCGCGGTACACGCCCCAAGTAAGGGCAGTAAAGCATGCGACTGCATAGTTGCTTCAAGAGCAAAAGTAATGCTGGTTAGGTAAGCCCTTGATGCCCCGGCAAACATGGCCGACATGCCTATCAATGCTGCCATAGGTATACTTATACCCAATTCAGGAAACCAGCTTATTAATGATGCACCAATAATTGCACCCGCAGCACCGCCCATGGTTAATAGCGGAGCTAATGTACCGCCTGATGTTCCGCTGCCCAATGCGATGGCCCACGACAAAAATTTTAAAAACACCAAACTACACAGCAAGCTTATTGGCCAGCTGCCGGATAAGATCCCGGTAATATTATCATACCCAACGCCCAGGGTATGCGGCGCGAAGAAGCCGATAATACCCACCGCCAAACCACCAATAGCAGGATACCACATCCAGTGAACAGGTATTTTTTCAAAATAGTCTTCAATAACATAAACTATTTTAGTAATTCCTATTGATAAAAAACCGATTAGTATGCCAATAAAGCTGTAAACGGCCAGTGCCATATTTGATGGGGTAATCAGGTCGGGCATTTCAAATACCGGCCCAGCGCCAAATAATAAATGGTGGCCTGCAGCGCCGGTAATGCATGCCAGCGCAACCGGAAGTATTGACCGGGGTGAAAATTCAAATAATAATAGCTCAATGGCCAGGAATACACCGGCGATAGGCGTCCCAAAAATTGCTGACATACCAGCCGTTGCGCCTGCTGCTAAAATAACCTTGCGTTCATTAGCACTGATTTTAAATAATTGTCCTAAGGTTGAGCCTAAAGCTCCGCCTGTTGCAATAATAGGTCCTTCTGCACCAAAAGGGCCGCCTGTTCCGATAACGATAGCCGATGATATGGGTTTAAGAAAAGTTATAGAAGGCTTTATCCGGCTTTCATTTACCAGTATTTGCTCCATTGCTTCAGGAATACCATGTCCGCGAATTGCTTTTGAACCATAAAGGGCCATAAACCCAACTATAACCCCGCCAATTGCCGGAATAAAAATAACCCAAATCCCTAAATGGTTGCTTGCCGGACTATTAAAACCCAAATCAGCCTTTCCATAAAAAGCTACATTGGTTACAAAATTGATCAGCGTAACCAAAAATTTAGCAATAAGGCTGATAGTAATTGCCACAGTAACTGACATGAGGCAGATCCTTATCAAACGACTTTTTAGTAATAGTGCTTTTTTTGAACCACCTTCTTTATTCTCCAAATTGCTTAATAAAGGTGAGATGGGGATGCCGCTGTCGTAATCTTTTCGTTTCATTAAATTAGTAAAAAAATAGCCTGTTAATAATTTAGCAAAGGTATGGATTATTCAACATCCTGAGAAAAAATTTATAAAATAAACATTGCATACACAATGTTTATTTATAATAAATTGAAAAAATTATTTATATTTTATTGTATATGCAATATAATAATCATCATTAACAACCTCTTTATATTGGTAGGTATTGCATCTTATAGCTATTATTGCATAACAATAAGTTGAATGAAAGATCTCAGACAAGAATGTGACCTCAAAAGCTGCTTTTTATGCTCATCATGCATCCCCGATTGGTTGCCTGCTATTACCGCGCACAAAAAAAACATCACTTTTAAAAAAGGACAGGAAATTTTTAAAGAGGGCGATACCGTAGAAGGGATCTTTTTTGTTTACTCAGGCAAAGTTAAAGTTCACAAGCGCTGGGATGATGACAAGGAACTGATATTACGCTTTGCCAAAGGCGGTGACATTTTGGGGCACTTAGGTCTCGGTGATGATCCGCTTTATCCTATATCGGCTACTGCAGTTGAAAACACAGTTGTATGTTATGTGCCAATGGACTTTTTTGAATCATCATTAAATGTGAACCCGCTATTTACCATTAAACTAATGAAGCTTTTTGCAAATGCATTGCAGGAATCAGAAAAAAGGATGCGCAACCTGGCACACATGCCGGTAAAGGAGCGGATTGCCCAGGCATTTTTATCACTCAAAAACCAATTCGGACTCAATACAGGCGGCTATATAGATATTGAATTACCCAAACAGGACATTGCCTCATATGCCGGTGTTGCTTATGAAACCTTTTTTAAAGTAACCCAGGAGTTTTTGCAGGGCGGTTTAATTGAAGTGAATGGAAAGAGTTTTAAGTTGTTGAATGAGGATGGTTTAAAGAAGATCGTAACTGGAAAGAAAGATTAAATTGTTATTATTTCCTAATCTCTAATCTCCAGCCTCTAATCACTACAAATCAATCTCCCTCCCCTGTTTTGGAAATATCAAATTAAACCGCAGTTTGTTTTGCGCTTTTAACTGCGACTTAAGCTTATCAATATTAACCTGTGGTGGCTTAACGTGGGTAATTATCAAATTAAATCCTTTAAGAGCATCAACCCCGGTTAAAGCGGCAAGATCATCCATTTCTTTCATCAACCAGTTTGGGGTTAAATGACCAAACAGGGTTTTATCCGGCTGCTCATTAGGAAATGATGTCTCTATCATTATGGCCTTCAATTTTTTGCTTTTAATAAACGGGGAAATAGCTTGCCACAAGTTATGCAGACTATTACTTTTTTCAATTTCATCCGGTCCAACATCACCCAAATACAAAATATAAGCGTTATTGCTGTTCACCAAAAATGCGGTGCTTTGCAGGTTCGAGTGACTAAGCGGGTATACTTTCACGCTCATCTCCGTATTTTTTATTGCTGTGCTGCTATCTGGCCTTAACACCTGGTAATGGTATTTTTTTAGCAAAGGAGCCTCGCCTTCATCAGTAAAATTGGCCCAACTTTCCCAGGTAAAGTAATGTGTTTTAATAGTTTCCAGGCAGCTTGCTAATCCATATATGATTTTAGCAGTATCATCCGGAGAGTTGATGATAAGCCCGGAAACATGATCAAGATGTGCATGCGAAATAAAATAACCTCTAATATATTTTTTAAGCACCTGTTCGGCTGGAATATTGAACACGTTGTTGTTAATGGCCTTTTCAATACCGTAATGCAAAGTACCGGCGTCAAAACAAATGTAATCGCTGGTACCGGTTGCGGCAACCATATAAGCCGACAGATTACTTTCGTTAATGCCCCCCATTATGCCAAGTGGCACTATTTTGAAAGATTTATCATCCTGTGAAAACACTAAAACCGGCAGCAGAAAAACACACAAAATACTTATTATAAAATACCTACGTAGCATATACCATTTTTATTAATAATCAATTTAAAAAAAAGTAATTGTTGCCTCACCTAAACTACAAAACACTCATGAGCGCCTTAAAACAAACCATTGCGACTAATCTTCTCTAAAGAAAAGGATTTAACTTCGCTATTTTTTAAAGCCCTGCTATTTTGGAGAGGGATTTTCGTGAGGCGAATTTATTAATCAACATGCCTAAATTATTATTATAAATCAACATATTTGCTGTAAAGATTTACGGAAAAGTTATAGACCATTGGCAACTTTGGCAAAACTAATCTCCAACCTCTGATCACTATATACATCCTGATGGAGAAAAAAAAAATACTAATAACCGGGGCGAGTAAAGGATTAGGGCTGGCCATTTCTAAAAAGCTATCAGGTGAGTATACTTTAATATTACACGCATCAAAACCTGAAAGCTTTACACATGTTGAGCCCGGCAGCCATATTTTGTGTGCTGATTTTTCAGATCCGGATGCGATAAATAATTTTTGCAAACAGCTAAAGAAAGAACACGGCGATTTATATGCGGTAATAAACAATGCAGGCGTAACTTATGATAAACCGCTTAATTATCAGCCCGAACGGGAAATTGATGCCATGCTGAATGTAAATTTAAAAGCGCCTATCCTTATCTGCAAAACCGCTATGAAGATCTTTAGCTTAACACAGGAAGGTGTCATTATAAATATTAGCTCGGTAGTTGGCGAAAGCGGCAATGCATTCCAGTCTGTTTACGCGGCTACCAAAGCAGGCTTAACGGCTTTATCAAGGTCATTGGCACAGGAAGCAGCTGCAACAAATACTGAACATAAAATAAGAGTGCTAAGTGTATCGCCCGGCTTTATTGAAACCGATATGACTGTTGCAATACCTGCTGAAATAAAACAAAAATATTTTAATATGATTCCGGCTAAAAGATTTGGAAAAGTGGATGATGTAGCAGATACGATCGTGTTCCTGCTATCAGACAAGGCATCATACATTAATGGAACAAATATCCACATCAATGGCGGTTTAATATGACAGAAGAAGAAAAAGCAGGCTACTTAAATACAATAATGACCGGCAACCTTGTTGGGATTGATCCTTCGCAATTGCTGCTGCACGGCCCTACAAAACGGTTGGTAAATACCTACCACTGGCACTCACCCTATAAAGGGATCGTAGCAAGCTACGCGCCAACAGAAAGGGATGTAGAGGATCATTTTGGCGTATTCCGCGGGGTCGACCAGATTGAAGCATTTGCACAGGCTACCATTGTTTCATGCGCAACTTTCCTGGAGTGCCGTAAGCTTAACTGTACACCAGATGTGCTTAGAGATAAATTTGTTCCAGCATTTATAAGTATTGGTAATGTTAATTTCCAGAATTACCTGGAGCTGGGTGACAGGTTTATCAGTTTGGGTAACATCACCTTTTATAAATGGCGGCAAATGGTGTGCGACGGTAATATTTATAAAGTGCCAAAAGGCATGAACCTTGATGAATATTTTAGTGATTTTACAGAAGAAAGATTATTAAAGTATGATATTAGCAAAGATTTTATAAAAGTCGCCGAATTACATGACATTACAGGCCGCGCAATCCTTATAGAATTATTTAACAAATTAGCATAATATGGAAAACGAAAGACAAGAAATACTTAACGGTTTATTGGAGGTATTAAAAACTATCCGGACAATTGATCAGGAAAGATTGGTTGGAGTAACGGAAGAAACAGACTTTCTTACAGACCTTAGCACCCCTTCAACAGAACTGATAAACATTGCGGCTAAAGTTGAGCACAAATTCGGGATTGAGTTTGAAGATGAGGATATCGACCGCATGGGATCAAAAGTAAAAGACATTATTGACTTGATAATAATGGTTAAAGAACGCAGCGAAAAATAATAAATATGCAGGTTGCAGGACGAAAAGTAGCAGTTGTTGGAATGGGCGGGGCTTTTCCGGCTTGTTCAGGACTTGATGAATTTAACCAAAAAATGTTCACCGACCAGAGTTTGGTGCGCGAATGGCCGTTAGCAGTTGAATACAATAAGCAGATCCGTTCCACAGTATCAGGCTTTATTACTGAAGAAGAAATGGGCCTTGAGGCCGTTTGGGCACCTATTACTGAAAAATATCCCGAAACCTATATTGACACGCTGGGCAGAATTTCTGACGCCCATCTCTCTACTGCCGATATGGGCAGTGTGTGGGCCATGCTTGGAGCCCAGGAGGCTTGCAAAATGGCCGGATGGACCACCAAAGAAATTGAATCGGAACAAACGGGTGTTGTTGTGGGCTCGGGTGGTGCCGGTAACCAGATATTGAGGGTAGCCTGGCATTACTTTTTCCAGATGGGCAAAAAAGCCCGGATAGCTGGTGCACATACAGTTGACCGCAGCATGTCATACCGTGAAGCTGCAAATATCTCCTGCCTGTTAAAAACAAAAGGCGTTTGCGAATCAATAACCTCGGCCTGTGCAACAGGACTTGGTAATATTGGCCATGCTTACAGGCTGATAAAATTTGGCTTGCAGGATCGCGCCATTGCCGGTGGCGTTGAAGGTACTGCATTAGAAACCTTTATAGGTTTTGATGGCATGATGATATTAAGTAAGGGCTTTAGTCCTGCAGAAAGTTCACGCCCTTTTGATATGCACCGTAATGGTTTTGTATGTTCGTTCGGCGCAGGCATTGTTGCGCTTGAAGAGTATGAAATGGCTAAGGCACGCGGGGCGAACATCCTGGGTGTTATTAATGAATACTTTAACAACTCCGATGGTGATGGCGATATGTTTTACCCATCGTTTGCAGGGCAGCAAAGGCTTTGGAAAGGCTTAATGCCTGATAAAGGTTTGCGGCCTGATGTTGTTAAAGTGCATGGCACATCAACCCCTGTGGGTGATTCTGTTGAGCTGTTAAGTGTCGTTGATGCTTTAGGCGAAGATGGTTACCACATGAGTGCCCCTAAATCGCAATTTGGCCACATGCTTGGCGGTGCCGGTTCGGTTGAGTTTATTACGGCGTTACTGATGCTTCAAAACCAAAAAGTATTACCTTGCTTAAATTCTGAAACGCTTAACCCCGAACTGGAAGGCTTTCAAAAGGTTGACGGCTGGAACGGACCGCATAAACCATTGGCAGCTTACAGGCATTTAGTTCCGCAAAAAACATTTTCAAAAGAAATTAACCGTGTAGCCTGTTTAAATTATGGGTTTGGCGGCACAAACAGCGCCATGATGGTTTCAAGAGACCTATAAAATGATTGATAATACAAATAAGGTTGCAGTAGTATTCGGCGTTAGGAACGAGAGCTCAATAGCGTATGATATTGCTGTAAAATTGCATCGTTCAGGTTGTAAAGTGGCCTTAAGCTATGTTGCTGATACAAAGAATGAGGTATTATACCTGATGCAGCAACATGGCATGGATCCCAAACTATCTGCCGAAGTTGATGTAAGACTGGAGGAAGAGATCAGCGCGTTTATGCGCATGGTTTATGATACTGCCGGACCGATAGATTATGTTTTACACGGTGTGGCTTTTGGCACGCAGTCTGTTATGTGTTACAGCATCCCCGGCAGCAACGAACCCCCTCCCTCCTACATTGATATTCCGTTTGATGACCTGATGGACTCATTTAACATCAGCGCCTATTCACTGCTCAGGATCTGCCGTGTTGCTCAGCCCCTTTTTGCTAAAAACGCCTCTGTTTTAACGCTCACCTATAATGCTTCTCAAAGGGTATTCCCGGGTTATGCGGGGATGGCTATCAGCAAGGCTGCTTTGGAGAATATAATGATGTACCTTGCCAGTCACTTCAGGGGGACGGGTGTTCGTGTAAATGCAATTTCTGCAGGATTAGTTATGACTACCTCTTCCGGTGGCATCTTTGGTGTGCGTAAGCTGCGTAAAATGGGTAAATTTACAGCCCCGCTAGGTAATATTGATTCAGGCGATGTGGGCGATACTGCTCTGTATTACTTCTCTGATCTTTCAAAAAGAGTAACGGGTAATATTCATTTTGTTGACGGCGGCTTTAATATTATGGGACTTGGTGTTGATGGAGAAGGAAATTAAAAGAGCATTGGATGAACTAATACCCGGTAATAAATTTTCGGCGGGTAACGATATTGTGTTTATTCCTGATTTTGAAAAATCATTCACAGAATCATTCAAAAACAAAGTTTATACAGCAAATGAGATAGCTTACTGCGATCAGTTTGATAATCCACTGCTTCGTTATGCATCAACCTGGGCCGCAAAAGAAGCAGTTTATAAAGCTGTAAAGCAAATTGATCCATCAGCATTAGGTCCTAAAAAAATAGAGATCTTCCGTGATAAACCTGTTGGCAGACCAAAAGTAATAATACACCGCGATTCTGTTAAATTTGATATAGCCCTTTCAATCTCACACGATGGTGATTACGCCTGGGCCATTGCCTTTATAGAAAATTTGTAAAAATAATGATTAACACAATTTCTATAAAACTATCAAAAAAAACCGGGTGTCATGCCAAAGGATTCGGGAAGGGGTCTAAAGCTATTAAGTTGAAGGAAAAATTGCAGTTTACCCTCTTTGCGCTAAGCGAAGAGAGGGTCGTCCATCCGCTGGCTAGCACAGTCGGCGGGGTGAGTCAACGCGCCATGCATTTGCGCCAATGCATTTGCGTTAATATCGCGCGCATATTTACCCACCCGGTCGACGCTTCGCTGGACCTGCCCTCCCTTTGCTGCGCACAAGGAGGGCAAAAATTCCTTAATTTGAAGGTATTGAGAAATCATTTCAGACTGACATCTCTTACATTTTCCCTTTAATCCCAATGACAGACCACTACTTTGAAAATGATTTAGTTAACCTGCACTACTACAAATTTGGTAGCGGCAAACAGGTAATGCTGACTTTTCACGGGTATGGGATGCATGGCAAACAGTTTAAACTTCTTGAATCTGCCCTG
This sequence comes from Mucilaginibacter sp., assembly GCF_028288225.1. Classification (GTDB taxonomy): domain Bacteria; phylum Bacteroidota; class Bacteroidia; order Sphingobacteriales; family Sphingobacteriaceae; genus Mucilaginibacter. The sequence continues at coordinate 1,570 of NZ_JAQBOC010000075.1, read as the reverse complement.
GGCGATAAATATACCTTTATGGGTTTTGATCTTTTTTTCCATAAAGAAACAAAGCTAAAAGATCAAACATTGCCAACTGTTAAAAAAGGAATCTCCAAAAAAAAATTCGCCAACTTTATACTTGACTTTTGTAGACACGAAGGGATTGAAAGATTTTCATTAATAGGGTATTCCATGGGCACGCATTATGCAACCGTTGTTGCAGAAGAGCTTGCACCGATGATAGATGAATTTATAATTGCTGCGCCTTCTTCATTAAATCCGGGGAAACTGATCCCCTTTTTCAGTAAAAACAAAACCGGGAATAAGATAATGGAAAAGTTAGCACTTAACGAAACTACCTTGATTAGAATGCTCAAGCTATTTAAGCGTCTCAGACTAATTGATGCCGAAGCCTATAAAATTTTATATGGCGAAATTGGCACAGCCGAGCTAAGGTTTAATTTTTATGCCTGTTTCACCTATCTGCGCTTTTTTGAAACAGATGAGCCCCGCTTGCTGAAAGCGCTAAATGAGCAAAACATAAAAAGCATCTTTATATTTGGCAAACGCGACAGATCATTCCCACCGGGCATTGGGAAAGATTTCATCACTAAACTAAAAAACGCCAAAGTAGTTGTATTAGATGAAGGTCACGAAATGATAAAAAAGAATTTTGTAGCCCGGTTAACCGATCTGTTATTATGATAATAAAGGCCAAACCACTTCCTTTTATGTTTATTAAATGGGGCTCATTATTCCTGATGTGGTTTTTCAGGCGGCGTTTTAATAAAATGACCATCAATCACATCGATATAAAGCCTAACCATTCTTATATACTGATGTGTAATCATTTTGGGTTTTTGGATGGTTTTTTTGCTTACTACCTGGCCTTTAAAATGATTGATAAGCAGCAAAATCTGAAAGGATTGTACACTATGTCGGTTAAAAAACAGATGGAAAAAAATTGGTGGCTAAAGTATTGCGGATCATTTTCTGTGGAGCCCGGGAGATGGTCGATCAAAGAGAGCCTTGAATATGCTGCTGAATTAATGAATACTCCGGGCAATATCCTGCTTTTCTTTCCGCAGGCTGAGCTGGAATCTCAACATATCCGACATATTCAATTTAAAGAAGGAATTCACGAGATTGTTAATAGAATTAAAGGCGATTGCCAGCTGATATGGAGCAGCAACCTGCTTGAATACTTTGAAAGCACCAAGCCCTCAACCTATTTCAACCTTTTAGATTGCGGAACTAATCACAACTTTAATTTTGAAGAATTAAAACAAAAAGTAAATGCACATCACCTGCAAAGTATGAAGAAATTGGTTCGGTTTACAAAGGAACCCGGAAACTTAATGTGAGTTCGACATAAGCAAACGGTCTCCTCACCCCAAACCCTTCGCTAACCATGTGCAGCCGTAGTTTTAGATGAAGCGAAGCGCAAGTTTTTGTATTCATGCCGGCAAAGCGTTCCATTTTTACAAGCTGACCTTCCCTAAAATAAGTTGACAGTTTTTAAATACAATTATAGAAGGTTTATGTTAAAGAAAACGTTGTTGTTTCTTTGTCGTGTTGGAATGTGGGA
>NZ_JAQBOC010000074.1 GCF_028288225.1 Mucilaginibacter sp. | reverse complement strand
TCCCACATTCCAACACGACAAAGAAACAACAACGTTTTCTTTAACATAAACCTTCTATAATTGTATTTAAAAACTGTCAACTTATTTTAGGGAAGGTCAGCTTGTAAAAATGGAACGCTTTGCCGGCGTGGATACACAAACTTGCGCTTCGCCTCATCTAAAGCTACGGCTGCACGCGGTTGAGAAGGGTTTGGGGTGAGGTGACCGTTTCTTATGTCGAACTCACGTTAAATTAGGTAGCCCTGTTAAGGGCTTTCATCTTTCTGCTTTTAGCTTTCAGCTCAACTAAAGAAAATTAAATTTGGAAAACTCACAAATATCCCTTTATATTTGCAACAATATTTGGTAGCAATACCATGATCATTACCTCCGCAAAGGGTTTTGATTTATAAAGAAGCGGCGAGAGATCAGGCTCAGTAACCCGCTGGCAACCCTTCAAAATTGAAGAAGGTGCCAATTCCTGCCCCGGTAAATATCCCGGGAAATATAAATTAATAACCATGAAAAATTTGATTTTCTCCATTTTCCAAAACATTTTTAAGGCTCCCAAAACTACAGCAATGTTATATGTTTATAGTCCGTCAAAAGGCTATATGTGTATTTGTTGCTGCTGCTAAGCCCTAACACGTTTTATTTTTCTTTTCCCTGAAAATGTACGTGAGTCACAAAGGCGATCTGTATCCCGTGTGAACAAATAATCAACAAATTTCATAAAAATTTAAATCTTAAAAACATGTCATCTGCCAATTTAAAATTTGAAACTTTGCAACTACACGCAGGCCAGGAGGTTGATCAAACAACAGGTTCGCGCGCTGTGCCGCTTTACCAAACTACATCATATGTATTTAAAAGTGCCGAACACGGTGCAAACCTGTTCGCTTTGAAAGAATTTGGTAATATTTATACCCGTTTAATGAACCCCACTACTGATGTTTTTGAGAAGCGCATAGCGGCTCTTGAGGGCGGTGTTGCTGCTTTGGCAACAGCATCAGGCCAGGCATCACAGTTTATCGCTTTAAATAACATATTGCAGGTTGGTGATAATTTTGTAACCTCCCCTTTTCTTTACGGTGGAACTCATAACCAGTTTAAGGTATCCTTTAAGCGTTTAGGTATTGATGCCCGTTTTGCAAAAGATGATACCGCCGAAAACCTGGAATTATTAATTGATGATAAAACAAAAGCTATTTTCCTTGAAACTATTGGTAATCCTGGCTTTAATATTGCTGATTTTGACAAAGTGTCGGCACTTGCACGCAAGCACGACCTGCCTTTGATAGTTGATAATACTTTTGGTGCCGGCGGCTATCTATTCCGCCCGTTGGAGCATGGGGCAAATATTGTGGTTGAATCAACAACAAAATGGATCGGCGGGCATGGCACCAGCATTGGCGGTGTTATAGTTGATGGTGGTAATTATAATTGGGGTAATGGCAAATTTCCTCAGTTTACTGAGCCATCCGAAGGTTATCATGGTTTGGTTTTTGCTGATGTATTTGGCATTGGCGGCCAGTTTGGTAACATTCAATTCATTATTCGCGCCCGTGTTGAAGGCTTGCGCGATTTTGGCCCTTCACAATCGCCATTTAATTCATGGTTAAACATACAAGGATTGGAGACACTTTCTCTGCGCGTTCAGCGCCATGTTGATAATACGCTTGAACTGGCTAAATGGCTGGAGCAGCATCCGCAGGTTGAAAAAGTTAATTACCCAGGCCTGCCTTCATCTCCACACCATGAATTGGCTAAAAAGTATTTAAAAAATGGCTTTGGCGCAGTATTAACCTTTGATGTTAAAGGCGGAAAACAAAATGCAAGCAGGGTAATTGATAGCTTACAGTTAGTGAGCCACCTGGCAAATGTCGGTGATGCCAAAACCCTGATCATACAACCATCTGCAACAACCCATCAACAGCTATCTGATGAAGAACAATTAGCTGCCGGGGTATTACCAAATTCATTACGGGTAGCAGTAGGATTAGAACATATTGACGATATAAAAGCAGATTTTGAACAGGCCTTTGCTAAGTTAAGTGCATTGGCTGAAGAACTTGTTTAACAGAAAGTTGTAAGTCCGGAGTCTTTAGTCGAAAATAAAATAATCGACTCAAGACTTCAGACTCAAGACTTCAGACTTATAAAATGAACGCAGAGACATTTAAATACAATAAGCCCTTTGAACTTGAATCGGGCAAGCAGCTAAAAGAACTTGAAATAGGTTTTCACACCTATGGAACGCTTAATAAAAACGTGGATAATGTGGTGTGGGTATGCCATGCTCTTACTGCAAATTCCGACGTTTTTGATTGGTGGAAAGGCTTATTTGGAAATGATAATTATTTTAATCCTGATGAGCATTTTGTTGTATGCGCAAATATCCTGGGTTCGCCTTATGGTACCAGTAATCCATTAAGCGTAAATCCGGTAACAGGTCAGCCTTATTATTTAGCGTTTCCGGAGTTTACGGTCCGTGATATTGTTAAAGCACATAACCTGTTAGCTGAGCACCTGGGGGTAAAAAATATAGAGATCCTTATTGGAGGATCGCTGGGTGGCCAGCAAGCTGCTGAATGGGCAATTATTGAACCGGAACGCATAAAAAACCTTATCCTTATTGCATCCAATGCAAAGCATTCGCCATGGGGAATTGCATTTAATGAGTCGCAGCGATTGGCTATAAGTGCTGACCGCACTTTTTATTCAAACTCGCCTGATGGCGGGCAAAAAGGATTGAAGGCCGCAAGAAGTATTGCCCTACTCTCCTATCGCAACTATAAAACGTATTCAATTACCCAGCAGGAAGAAGAAGATAGCATTACCAATGACTACAAAGCGGCATCATATCAGAATTACCAGGGCGAAAAGCTGGTGAATCGCTACAATGCCTATAGCTACTGGTACCTTTCAAAAACAATGGATTCGCACAATGTGGGGCGTAACAGGCATGGCGTTGAAAAAGCATTGAGCCTGATCAAAGCGCGCACATTAGTTATCGGCATAAAATCGGATGTTTTATTTCCGATAGAGGAACAGCAATACCTGTTCAGGCACATCCCAAAATCAGCATTTGCCGAATTGGATTCATTTTACGGGCACGACGGATTTTTAATAGAAACAGGAGCATTAACAAACATAATTACATCGTTTTTTAAAACAGATGTAAAAGGAAAAATTATTGAATTGCAACGCACAGCGTAATGAGTAAGAAACTAAACATAGGATTATTTGGCTTTGGCGTGGTTGGCCAGGGTTTATACGATATCATCAAAACAAAACACTTAAACCTGGAGATTGTAAAAATAGCCATAAAAGATGCACATAAACAACGTTCACTACCTTCGCATTTATTTACAACCGAAAGAGATGAACTGCTTAATAACCCAGAGATAAACACCATTGTCGAGTTGATAAATGACACGGAAGCCGCATTCGAGATTGTTTCGAGGGCATTAAGCTCAGGTAAAAATGTTGTATCTGCCAGTAAAAAAATGATTGCCCTTCATTTGGAAGAGCTGATAGAATTACAACATACATACGGTACATCCCTATTGTATGAAGGTGCAGTTTGTGGCAGTATCCCTATTATCCGTAACCTGGAAGAATATTACGATAATGAGCTGCTGCATTCAGTAAGCGGCATCTTTAATGGATCATCAAATTACATATTATCAAAAGGTTTTAATGAAGGTTTAGACTATGATACTGCGCTAAAACAAGCGCAGGACCTTGGTTTTGCAGAAACAGACCCTACCAGTGATGTTGGCGGTTTTGATGCCAAATACAAACTGGTTATTGCTGCTGCACACGCCTATGGCGTAATTGTAAAGCCTGAAGAGGTATTTAACCTGGGCATCCAGAATCTTTCGGCACATGACATGCAATACGCGCGCGAAAAGAACCTTAAAATAAAGCTGGTTCCCGTAGCAAAAGAGCTTGACGACCAGCATGTGGCCTTATTTGTGCTACCAAAGTTTGTTAACGATAAAGAGTTTTTGTACAATGTGGAATACGAGTATAATGGCGTAATTGTACAGGCAGCTTTTGCCGATCAGCAATTCTTTTTTGGTAAAGGCGCTGGCGGGCACCCTACAGGATCGGCAGTATTATCGGATATTGCGGCATTGAGGTATGATTATCAATACGAGTATAAAAAGGCAAAAGAGCGCAAAGGGCTCAACTTTACCAATAATATTGAGATGAACATATATCTGCGGTATGAGGATGAAAGCTTGGTTGAAGCTTTAGATTTTTCACATATCCATGAGCGCTATTATTCCGGCAGCTATAAGTTTGTTATAGGGAAGATCAATCTTCAAAACCTGGTTGATAACCAGCAGATTATAGCCAACAACAAGGCATTTATAGCCTTTGCCGACCAGCTTGCAGGCGTTAATTTAGCCAAAGCGGTTAAAGAAGCAGCTGTGGCTTTGTAAGAATTTTTTATTGTAGGTTTTATAGTTTTTAAAATGGCTCCTAACGGAGCCTTTTTAGTTGATGATCAGTAGTTTGTTACTCATGTAGACTTGCAGAGGTGGTGCTGTAAAATTTATCAGCAATTACTGTAACCGGCACTCCGAAAGCTAATAATAAAGCAGCAAAACCTTCAATAACACGGATAATGTGAAATGGCTGTGGCGGAGTATGGCTCAAGGGTACTACAACCAGGTTCATTATTACCCAGATAATTAAACCGGTAACCAATATTAATACCGATCTTATTTTTAGTATGCTCAAAAGTTTATCATAAAGTAGGAAAAAGGTAGTTGCCCAGGCAAAAGCAATACAATAATGAAAAAGTATACCGTAATATATCATTTCTGCATTAGGGCCAAAAGCAGCCATGCCAAATACACCGCTCGCTATAAATTTAAATATTGTAGCTGCCGGAATCTTGTAACTTATAATTATAGCCAGCAGCGCATCAATTGTTCCGGTAAGCAATCCGGTTAGTAAGATCCATGTTAATAAATTTTTCCTTTTTACTTCTTCCATCTTAATAATAGCTTGTTAACATTTATACATTTGATTATCCAAATTTCAGGAATGGCAGGAACGCAAGCAATTCACAGCTTATGCATGTTGAAACAAGTTGGTACAAGATCGTTTTGGGTGACATAAGGTAGTATATGAGAGAAAAATATCGGGCATAAAAAATCCCACTTAACAATTAAGCGGGATTTTACTATTTTGCAACAAAGCCTCCTCTTTCAGGCAGCCAGGATTAGATATCCCTGTCAGTTTCCCAATTTTCAAGGTAATCGGCTACACGTCTTACAAACGATCCGCCCAAAGCGCCATCAACAACACGGTGGTCATACGACAGTGATAAGAACATCATATGGCGAATACCGATCATATCCCCTTCTAATGTTTCAATTACCGCAGGTTTTTTCTTAATTGCTCCAACAGCTAATATGGCTACCTGTGGTTGGTTTATTATAGGTGTGCCCATTACATTACCAAATGAGCCAACGTTTGTTATAGTAAACGTACCGCCCTGCACATCATCCGGTTTAAGTTTGTTATTGCGGGCGCGGCTTGCCAGGTCATTCACGGCTTTGGTAAGGCCTATCAGGTTTAACTCATCAGCTTTTTTAATAACCGGAACTATAAGGTTTCCGCTTGGCAAAGATGTTGCCATACTAATGTTGATATCCTTTTTCTTTATGATCTGTGTGCCATTTACCTGGATGTTTATCATCGGCAGATCTTTTATAGCCCTTACTACAGCTTCAATAAATATTGGTGTAAATGTTATCTTCTCCCCTTCACGTTTTTCAAAGCTCGCTTTTATTCTTTCGCGCCATAAAACAAGGTTAGTTACATCCGCTTCAACAAACGAAGTTACATGCGGCGAAGTATGCTTGCTCATCACCATATGATCAGCAATTAAGCGACGCATCCTGTCCATTTCAATTATCTCGTCACCGTTTGACATAGATACGCCTTTGGGCATTTTATTCTCAGCAGGCTCTTGTATTAGCGGTTGGGATGCAGGTGCTGCAACAGGCTCAGGGCTGGGTGCTTGTACAAAAGGCGCTGGTTTAGGAGCCTCTGTAACAAATTCGGGCCTTGCGGCTTCCTCAATAGGCACAGCAGGAATATTTGCAGCTTCTGGAGCGACAGCTTCAGCGTTTTTTTGTGATGTCTGTACTCGCAGCGTTTTTTGCTGAACATATAATAACAGGTCATCTTTTGTTAAGCGGCCTTCCGCACCTGTACCCGGGATTTGATCAAGCTCAGCATTTCCAATGCCTTCTTGTGCGGCAATATTTTTTACCAAAGGAGAATAAAAACGAAGTCCGTTTTTAGCGGTCTCATCAGCTTTATTTTCTGCCTTTTGCTGTAATTGTTCAATGAACGGAACAGGCTCAGCATAGTCTTTTTGGGGCTCAGTAAATACCTGCTGCTTTGGTTCTTCAGCTTGTTTTATTTCAGGCTGGGGAGATGGTGAGCTAAACACAGGAGCCGGCGGAGGTGCCTGAACCGGAGGTTTAGCCTCTTCAACTGGCTGAGGTATTGGTTGGGTTACAACAGGCTGTACCGGAACTTGATGGGGAGTAGCCGCAATAGGCTCCTCCTTAATCTCCTCTGGTTCGTTAGTTTCAATTATCGCAATAACTGCACCAACCTTAACAACATCATTATCCTTATAGAGCTGTTCAACCAGTTTGCCTGAAACAGGCGATGGAACATCTGAATCGACTTTATCGGTGGCAATTTCCATCACTGTTTCATCGGCTTCTATATAATCACCGGGGTTTTTAGTCCATTTGATTATAGTTGCCTCTTCAACACTTTCGCCCATTTTCGGCAGCAACAGCTTATATTTAGCCATAGACAGTATATAGATTAAAGGCCAAAATTAGCGGATTTTATTGTTATTTTCCAGAATTGTGAAGTAAAGTATTCAACATATTTAAGGCTGAAACTGCACTCCTTTCAATGTTTTGCCTGCGCTTATTCCCAAATGTTAATTTCTTTACAACGGTTTTGTTGGCTGATGCTACGGCAATCCACACAGTGCCAACAGGTTTATCAACAGTACCTCCATCCGGACCGGCAATGCCAGTAACAGCCAGGGCATAATCCGACTTAAAGTTATGCAAAGCACCTTTAACCATTTCGGTAGCGGTTTCTTCGCTTACCGCCCCAAATTTTGCTAATGTTTCTTTTTTTACACCTAAAATGCTTTCCTTTAATTCGTACGAATAAGAAATTGCTCCGCCAAAAAACACTTTTGATGAACCTGCATGCTGGGTAATTAAATGCGAGATATACCCGCCGGTACAGCTTTCGGCAACTGATAGCGTAAGATTATTTTCAGCCATATAATTTAGTATGACCTTTTCTATAGTTATATCTTCTTCAGCAGCCACTACATTGCCAATACGTTCAACTATTTTTGTTGAAAATTCATTTACTTTATTCCTTAACAGAGCTTCATCCTCACCGTATGCACTAAGCCTTAACCTTACCTGGCCTAGTTTTGGCAAATATGCCAGTTTGATGAACGATGGTAATGAGTCTTCTATGTCAGCTATTCGTTCTGCCAGGTATGATTCACCTTCGCCTATTGTTAAAATAGTTTTATGAATAATTATGGGGAGCTTTAATGATGATTTTAGTTTTGGGATCACCCCGTCTTCCATCATGTACATCATTTCGTGCGGTACACCCGGCATCGAAATGTAAATTTTACCTTTCACATTAAACCACATTCCTGGTGCGGTTCCGTTTTTATTCAGTATAACCTCGCAGTTTTCCGGTACTTGTGCCTGCAGTTTGTTTACTTCCAGCATTGGCCTGTTATAGCGCGAAAAAATGTTTAGCACATTATCCAAAGCTTCCTTATTCTCAACAAGCTTAACGTTAAAGTATTCCGCAAGCGTTTTTTTGGTGATATCATCTTTTGTGGGCCCAAGTCCTCCGGTTATCAAAATAATATCAACCCGGCCAGCCGCTTCTGAAATTGCAGTTAAGATGTGCTCCCTGTCATCAGATATAGAAGAGATCTGTTTGATACGGATCCCAATATCATTAAGCTGCCCGGCCATCCACGCCGAGTTTGTATCAACAATTTGTCCTATAAGTATTTCGTCTCCTATTGTTATTATTTCTGCAAGCATTATTAGTTCCCGTTAAAATATGAGCTGCTTGTGTAATCGCTTCTTTTACTAAGTTTTAAATCCTGTAAAATGGCTGCTTTTACTTTTAAAGTAACGTTGTATGATTTATAGATCCCAAACGGGACCCATTGCACATTGAGGTCCCAGCAATGAAGGTCCCTGTAAATTGAAAATGAGCTTACAGCCAGTTTGTGTGCCCGTATATCATAGTTCGTATTATATTGAACCTTCCACTTTGATGTTAAGTTAACATCCCCGCTCAACATAATTGTATTGGTTGTATTTGTATTGATTATATTGTTATTATAGCTAAAATTATAATTGAATGATAAGTTCCATGGTACATTAAAATCTACATAAGCACTGGGATCGCTATTTATAAACGCCAATTTTTGGGCTTGCTGCGGATTAATAGTTTGCAATGTATTAGTGGGCAATACAGGTGCATGCGGTTGAAATGACGTTGAATTTAAACTACCGCTCATTGAAAAACTGATAGTGGTCAGCTGCGGAAACCTTCCATCCTGGAAGGTATAGCGGTTTATTGGCCGGACGTACCGTTGAATTGCGCCATTTGAAATAGTATCAAGCACTAATGTTTCATAAGGATTAAGGGAACCATATAAGCTAAGATTAACCTTTTGATTTAATATAGCTGTATGTGCCGAGAACGAAATGGGTGAAAGTCTGAGTGAATCCTGCGCAAAATTGTAAAAAGTTGAAATTGAAAATCCATCAAGTATATTTACTTTCCGGGCCTTTCCCGAGGTATCGGTAGTTTTAGGTTTCAACTTCATTTGGATTGTATTATCAAGGTTAAAGCTTATGCCTGCTTGTTTTCCTGCGGAAGGAAAATTATCCGGAAAAATGGAATAAGTAGTGCTTTTGGTAGGAAAAGGAACAGCAGCATTACTTACTATTGTTTGATAATATCCATAGCTTGGATCAGAAAAATCAGGATTATAATTGAAGCTTATAGTCGGGGTCATTACATGCCGGATAGCAATTATATTACCTTTCTTAAAGTTTATTGTACTGTAAATTTTTGTTGATATACCTGTGCTTAAATTATAAGAACCAGCTCTTTTAAACCCACTTATTGTATCACGAACAGGTTGAGTTGGATCAATGGCCGTGCCGTCTGTATTAACTCCTCCCCGTATAAACCTTTCTCTTATTGTTTGTAAATACCAGTGTTCAGTATAGTTAACCGAACTGCTAAACTGGAAATATTTCAACACGTTTAAACTTAAGCCAACCGGAATTTGGTGTACAGCGCGGGTTTGTAATTTTTTTGATAAAACGCTGCTTTTAAACAATTCTGCTTCGGGTACATTATCCACCTCGTTGGTAGCTTGTAAGCTATAGCTTACCGTTATTTTTTGATACCATTTTGGATCTCCAACCCTGTCTTTTGAATCAAAAGGACTAATGGATGCCATTGTAAAGCTTAACGTGGGCAATTGCAATGTGATGGTTTTATTGGTAAGGTCCTGGCTGTGAGATAAGCCTACACTTAAGTTAAATGGCGTTCCCTCCCATGTTTTACTATAGTTTATGGATGAACGCAAATTATTTTGCGTAAGCGAATTAAGGTTATAATTATTTTGCGCAGGGTCATTACGATAATAGGTTGAGGTACCTGCATTTACCGAAGCGCTGAAAGTGCTTCCCGGATGCGCGTTCGGATCCTGACTGTGCGACCAGGTTATATTAAAATCTTTTTGTGCCGGATCGCCTTCCAATCCATAATTATGTGATCCGTAACTTAATGATACTGTACCACCATATTTATATCTCTTTAAATAATGTGCCGTAGTATTTAATTCATATGATCCTTTTGAATAAACAGTTCCGGTATTGGTTAAATCCAGGTAATCACTAATCCCAATATAGTAACCAAAGTTCCTCAGGTAAAAGCCAAGTTTCTGGTCTTCGCCGAAAGTGGGAATTATAACGCCTGATGCACGTGTATCAGGTTTTGGGAAAAAACCAAAAGGTATAGCCAGCGGAAGCGGGATCCCCTCAATTTCGAGGTATGCCGGTCCTGATATGATCCGGTTTTTTTCGCCGATGCCTTTTGTTATTACTATCCCAAAATGGGTATCTGGTTGCGGCAAATCACATGTACTAAAGGTAGTATTGCGATAAGCGACTTCTGTTTCATTTAGTTTTTTGATCTCCCCGCCTGATAGAAAATTTCCATCCTGTTCTGATGCGGGGTTAAAAACCCTTCCTTTTTTTGTTTTATAATTAAACAATAATGAATCTGACTCAACGGGTTTATCATTCTTTTGCTTGGAGATAGGCCTTCCGATATATCGTTTGGTTATCGGATCGATGCTCCCTTTGGCAAATAGCAAATTATTTTTTTGATCAACTCTTATGTAATCTGCATCCAGCTCAAAATCTTCATAAGTTACGCGTGCCCTGCCATATAAGTAGGTTATATCGTGAACCTTATCTGTAATTACTGAATCTTCTGCATGCGATGTTACCTGCGATTGCAAGCCACCATTTTTCGCCTTTTTAGTGGTGTCATTTTTAGCAACTGCATTTTTTGTGCCCGAAGTTGCCTTAGATTTTTTACCTTTAGTAAGTTTTGGAGCTTTTGTTGTATCAGATTTTTTAATTGTATCCGTTTGTAGTACATAGCAATAGATACTATGAGCACGTGATGAAGCCATCACATTTGCCATTAAAATTATTGCAATAAGAAAAAATAGACTTATGAATTTCAAAATTGATTATGAATAGTATTTTTGCAGATATAGTTAACAGCGTTCAAAAATAATGAAAAATAAGGCATTGAAAAGATTGATTTACGGTTTATCGGTTTTACTTACAACTTTACCCGTTTTTTCTTTTGCAATATGTTCTTCTGAGAAACAAGATACAGTTACCAATAATGGTTATAAAATTAAAACCATTATTGTTGATCCCGGCCACGGTGGCCGGCCATCAGGCACTACAGGCAATTATTCCCATGGTGCATCCGGCTCTTTTTCCTCAGAGAGAAATGTAACGCTTGCCCTTGCATTTAAATTGCAAAAGGCTATAGAAAAAGAATTAGCGGGTGTAAAAGTGGTGTTAACACGCAGTTCAGACGATGATGTTGCCTGGCAAAAACGGGCAGATATTGCCAATGCGAATAAAGGAGATCTTTTTATTTCGCTGCATTGTAATTCATTACCAGGCAGGCGCATTCGCGAAGTTGTTGGTCATAAGCATCATAAGCCTATTTACAGGACCACTGAAGTTGCAGACCGCTCCGGTAAAGGTGTATTACTGTTGGTTTATGGTTTTCATCGTAGCAAAGAAGAAGAAAAGGCTATCAAAGATAACCTGATTGAAGATGATACGGAGATGAATACCAATCCGGATCCAAATGATCCGGAATCAATTATATTGATGAATGAATACAAGCGCAAATATCGTAAACAAAGTATTCATTTGGCTGAGTTGCTTAATACGGAGTTTACTGAAACTGATGGAAGGCATAGCGATGGGATCAGGGAGCAGGGTATATTAGTATTATGCCATAGCGCCATGCCTGCTGTGCTTGTTGAAACAGGCTATATTAACAACCCAGACGATGAGGCCTACCTGAATTCAGAAGCTGGCCAGGATGAAATTGTGGCATCAATAGTAAGAGCTATAACAAATTATAAAGCCGGAATAGAACAAGTATCACAATAATTAATTAGATGTGAGATTTGAGATATGAGACAGAAAAAATCATAACCTGTCAAAATCTCACATCTCACATCTCACATCTCACATCTCAAATCTCTATCATGAAAATATCAAACGAAACTAAAATAGGCGTATTAACTGCCATTACAATTACTGTTCTTATACTAGGGTATAGTTTTTTAAAAGGGGACGAGGTTTTTTCGGGTTCCAATAAATATTATGCTATTTATAAAAGCGTCGATGGCTTGTCGGTGTCAAAGCCGGTATTAGTCAATGGCTTCCCTATAGGAAATGTTTCAAAAATGAAGTTGCTTGCAAATGGCCATACTATTGTTGAGTTTAAAGTTGAAAAGCAATATAACGTGCCGTCAAACACACTGGCAAAACTGGTAAGTACTGATCTTTTAGGTGGAAAGGCTATTGTATTTGAATATGGCAACAGTAATACTTATGCTGATGATAACGACACATTACGTGCCGATATACAGGGAAGTTTAGCTGAAAGCTTACAGCCTATACAAACCAAGGCTGAAAATTTAATATCCAAGCTCGACTCATCACTGTCAGCAATAAATAAGATCTTAAATCCAAATTTTCAGAAGAACGTTGACAGAAGTTTTACCAGCATAGCCAACTCTTTGCAAACTCTCGAAGGCACCACAAAAAAGATTGATGCATTAGTTGGCGGGCAAACTGGACATATAAATGGGATCCTGGAAAATGCCGAAACAGTATCGGCTAATTTAAAAATCAGTACGACACATTTAAATGGCATTACCGGTAACTTTGAAAAGGTTAGTAATGATATAGCTGCTGCCAATATTAAACAAACATTGGATAATGCAAATAAAGCAATGGCCGATCTGCAGGAAACCATCAATAAAATAAATACCAACAAAGGTACCCTGGGGTTATTGCTCAATGATGATAAAATGTACAATAATTTGAAGGATGCTTCTGCTAACTTAAACATCCTGTTTTTAGATTTAAAAGCACACCCAAAACGTTATGTAAGCTTATCAGTGTTTGGTGGGAAAAAGGATTGATATTAGTGACCGGAGGTTAGAGACCAGAGAAATTTGAATAACACAACTAATCTCTAACCTATAGTCTCTATTCTCCAATTACAAAAGTCCGCCCCTCAATAGCCAGGTCAGTTTCAGGGAACACACTGCGTGCTTCATCAAGCAATTCATTCAGGGTTTTGTACCTGGCCGAAAAATGGCCGATGAGTAATTTTTTTGCATTGGTGATTAATGCAACCTGCCCGGCTTGCAGTGCGGTGGTATGATGGGTTTCAATTGCCCGGTCGAGCATGTTGTTTAAAAATGTGGCCTCATGGTATAGAAGCGTAACACTGTTTATCTGTTTAAAGTACATTTCGTCATACAATGTGTCAGAGCAATAAGCATACGCTTTAGGTTCGCTGGAATCTATAGTTAGCAACTCATTTTTCAATACCTCGCCACTGGGCATTATATAATCTGCCCCTTTTTTTAGTGCCGAATAATATTCAATAGGTATAGCTAGTTGTTCAAGCTTATCTTTTATTAATTTTCGCAGTCTCTTCTTCTCTTTAAATAAAAAGCCCGTACATGAAATTCTATGATTGAGCGGTATTGTTTCAACGGTAATATCCTGGTTCTCTAAAATTACTTCCGCTTTTTCCGGATTAGTAAAAACATAATCCACCGGATATTGCAAAGTAGTTTCAGAATAATTTAGCTGCAGGTCAATAATTTCCTTTAACTGTGGTGGGCAATAAATTTTTAAAGGTTTTATACGCCCATTTAAGTGAAGGGAAGAAAGTAATCCAACAATGCCCAAATAATGATCGCCATGCAGGTGGCTGATAAAAATATGATCAATACGACTCGCCTTAATATCAAACCGCAGCATTTGCTGTTGAGTTCCCTCGCCGCAATCAATTAAGTAAAGGCGTTCATTTATGTTGAGCGCCTGCGATGTTGGGTTTCTGTTAAAAATGGGGGTTGCAGAACTGCTGCCAAGGATTGTTACCTCAAATCTCATAGTTGGTAACCAATCAGATACTTATTTTGCTTCTTTTTTTAATTCTTTTTCTATTTCTTCCATAAAAACCAAATCAATGGCTTCCTCACAGGTGGGTACTATAGAAAGTACACTATCAAGTTGTGAGATGGTGATTAAACGGGCAACTGGTTCGTTTAAGCCGGTAAGGATAAAAGTTCCCGAAGCATTTTTACATAAACGATGACCAACAAGTAAGCTGCTCAATCCTGATGAATCTGCAAATTTAACTTGTGAAAGGTCAAAAATGATGTTTCGTTGACCTTCTGTATTGATCAATATCAATTCAGATTTAAGCTGGGGCGTGATTAATGAATTTAATTTTGATTCATTCAGCTTTAACAGAATATATTTTTCGTGTTTGTCAACTGTAAATTTCATTTTTTGTTTTAATTAAAAGCTAAAGATATAATTATTTTGTCTACAAATAAAAAATTACAGTACAGTAAGTTCATTATTAATAGCTTTTTCAACACGGGCCAGTACATTTTCATCTCCGGGTCTAATAAATTGCTCACCGGTTATTTGTTCAAACAACTCAATATAGCGCTCAGAGATAGATTGAACGATCTCATTGCTCATCAATGGAACTACTTGCCCGTCCTTACCCTGGAAACCATTTTCAATCAGCCATTTCCTTACAAATTCTTTCGAAAGCTGTTTTTGCGGCTCATTGTTATCCTGGCGTACGCGGTAACCGTTGCTGTAAAAATATCTTGACGAATCTGGTGTATGGATCTCATCAATTAAATAAATTGTTCCATCGGCTTTACCGAACTCATATTTTGTATCCACAAGTATTAAACCTTGTTTACCGGCAATTTCAGTTCCCCGGTTAAATAAGGCCCTGGTATATTTTTCCAGCTGCTCATAATCTGCCGCTGATACGATCCCTTTCTCCAGGATCTGTTCTTTTGATATGTCCTCATCATGCCCTACCGATGCTTTAGTAGTAGGTGTAATAATGGGTTCAGGCAGCTTATCGTTTTCTTTGAGCCCGTCTGGCAAGCTAACCCCACAAACCTGTCTTCTTCCTGCACTATACTCGCGCCATGCATGGCCCGCAAGGTATCCGCGGATCACCATCTCTACTTTAAAGGGTTCACAAATACGGCCGATAGTTACACTTGGGTCTGGCACGCTAACAACCCAGTTTGGAACAATATCAGCAGTAGCTGCTAAGAATTTAGCAGCAATTTGATTAAGCACCTGCCCTTTGTAGGGAATAGGCTCAGGCAGTACCACATCAAAAGCCGAGATGCGGTCGCTAACAACCATTACCAGGTATTTATTATTAATTGTATAAACATCCCTAACCTTACCCTTATAAAAACTGGTTTGGCCCGGAAAATTAAAATGTGTTTCTTTTATTGCATTCATGTGTTTTAGATTTGAGACCTGAGATCAGAAGCTGCAGATTGATTTTAACTAATCTCTAATCTCCAGCCCCTGATCACTACTACTGTATGTCCCCGTACGCAGCCAGTATTTTCCTTACCAGTTTGTGCCTTACAACATCTTCGCCGCTAAGATAAACAATTTCAATTCCACTGATATCTGTAAGTATACGTAAGGCTGTATGTAAGCCCGATTGTTGTTTTTTAGGCAAATCTATTTGGGTGACGTCGCCGGTGACAATAAACTTAGCAGACGGGCCCATACGCGTTAAAAACATTTTTAGCTGCATATCGGTGGCATTTTGCGCCTCATCCAAAATAACAAAGCAATTATCCAGTGTTCGTCCACGCATAAATGCCAATGGTGCAATTTCAATGGTACGGTTCTCCAGGTAAAACTTTAACTTTTCAGCCGGGATCATGTCATCAAGCGCATCATACAATGGGCGTAAATATGGGTCTATCTTTTCTTTTAAATCACCCGGTAAAAAGCCCAGGTTCTCCCCTGCTTCAACTGCCGGCCTGGTTAATATAATGCGTTTAATGTCTTTATTCTTAAGTGCTCTTACTGCTAAAGCTACTGCAGTATAAGTTTTACCGGTACCTGCAGGGCCTATGGCAAAAAGTATATCGCTTTTATTTATACAATCAACCATTTTACGTTGGTTGGCGGTACGGGCTTTAACCATAACACCATTAGGTCCAAATACGATAACCTCGCCGCTGGCAAATTTATCTGCAGACAGATCGCTTGTTGGTGCATCTATTTTTGATCCCAGTATTCTTTCCAGGTCGGTTATGTTTAGGTTTTCATACTTTTCAACATGCTGAAGCAGGTGCTGGAATTTTTCCTGGAATATATTCAGTTCATGGTCATCACCCAATACCTTTACTTCGCTGCCCCGGGCCACTATTTTAAGTTTTGGGTATTGTTTTTTAATGATCTCAAAATGATCATTATTCGGTCCCCACAAAACTGCCGGGTTGATTTGTTCAATTGACAATTTAAGTTCGTTCAATACAAATTGATTTTTAGTTGCAGAATTTTATGAATTAAAATTGAATATTTGTAGCTCTAATTGCTTGCACAAGATTAGCGATAAATATTTAAAAAATTAATGGCAATAATAACTTTAACTACTGATTTGGGCGATAAAGATATTTATCAGGCTGCCCTTAAAGGCAGTATACTGAAATTATTGCCGTCGGTTAATATTGTCGACATTACCAATAGTGTTGCTGCTTACAATATACAACAAGCGGCCTTCATATTAAAAAATAGTTTTTATTATTTTCCTGATGCCACGGTTCATTTAATTGGCATTGATACTGTTTTTAATACCGAGACCCGATACCTGGGAGTAAAGTATAAAAACCATTATTTTGTAGGGGCTGATAACGGCATATTCTCGTTAATGTTTGATTCTGATCCTGATGAGATCTTTGAGATAAACATAATGCAGGACCTGAAATTTTTGCATTTTCCCCTTGCTGATATTTTTGTCAAGGCAGCCTGTCACCTTGCACAGGGCGGAACGCTGGCTGAAATAGGTTTGCCTGTAAGCGACATTGAGAAAAAAATGAACCTGCAGCCGGTTATTGAAAAAAACCTGATAAAGGGAGTAGTAATTTATATTGATTCTTTTCAGAATGTTATCACCAATATCACCAAGGAGTTTTTTAATACAGTACAGCAAGGCAGGCGTTTTATGTTATCATTTAAACGGAACGAAACTATCAACCACCTAAGCTGGCACTATAATGAAGTACCCGAGGGCGAGAAGCTCTGTCTTTTTGGAATAAGCGATCATTTGGAGATAGCCATAAATAAAGGTAACGCAAGCGGTTTGCTGGGTCTCGGATTGGGCGATAGTGTGATCATCGATTTTTTGGAATAATGAAAAATTTCATCCTATTAATTTTATTCAGCGTTTTATCTGCCGGAGTTTACGCCCATGCTAACACCGACTCCCTTGCTTACAAGCTGCAACGCAAAAAGATAAATAGCATGCTGGCACAGAGAGCACAAAAGTTTGGCCAGTATGATGAAAGTCTGACTAAACACACAGGTATTTT
This sequence comes from Mucilaginibacter sp., assembly GCF_028288225.1. Classification (GTDB taxonomy): domain Bacteria; phylum Bacteroidota; class Bacteroidia; order Sphingobacteriales; family Sphingobacteriaceae; genus Mucilaginibacter. Next base: position 59,477 of record NZ_JAQBOC010000074.1, on the reverse strand, counting down.
CGGGTTTCAAACAAAAAAAGATATTCGCCGCTCAAATGATATTTTAATGGATATTGTTAAAACGGACAATGACATTTATAAGGAATTAAAGATCCTCTTTGATTATCGTGTTTTTCAACAAACCCAGGTCCAAAATCATTCACAGGAAACCGAGCAGAGTACCCTTGGTTACATGAATACCATCAATAAACTGCGTACACAAATTGATGTATTAAAGGCTGATGCCGAAGCGCAGCAGCGGCAGGATGAAAAGATCAGGAACATATTAATAATAGCAGTACTGGCCTTATCTGCGCTTATATTTTTGATGCTGGTGTTCCGTAAGCGCAAGCGCCCGCCTGTTAAAACTAAACGCACCACCCGTACCACTAAACGCCATACTTAAGTTTTATCATTACCTTTATATTTATTAAAATGTTTTGGAGTATCAATCGTCTTTAATGGCAGAAGAAATAAGTAAAGTAAAATGGCACGAAGACGATTAAACAGCAGTAACGCACCGGAGGCTGAGCTTCCAAAAGCAAAGTTAAACAGGCAAACCTTACATAATATTTCGCGTTTGCTTTCATATATCAAACCTTACCGGAGCAAATTTATAGCCGCATTAGCTTTTCTATTTTTATCGAGCCTGGTTGGCCTTGCCTTCCCCTCATTTATAGGAGCATTGATTGATACTGCGCAGGGAAAGCTTAGTAACGGAATTTTGCCGGCATCAATTAAAGGGATCTTAATTTTAGCGTTTATAGTATTGTTTTTACAGGCATTTGTTTCATTTTTCAGGATCCTGTGGTTCGTTAATGTTGCAGAACGGTCATTGGCTGACATAAGAAGGGACACTTATTTTAAGCTGATAACCCTGCCTATGAATTTTTTCTCGAACCGCCGGGTTGGAGAACTTAACAGCCGGATATCGGCCGATCTTTCGCAAATCCAGGATACTTTAACCACTACTATTGCCGAAATGATAAGACAATCCGTTCTCTTAATTGGCGGCATTGCATTTATGGCTATAATATCAGTAAAATTAGCCATAGCCCTATTGATATTGGTACCGCCCCTAATTGTTTTTGCCATATTTTTTGGCCGTTTTATCCGTAAAATATCAAGGGAGGCACAGGATAAGCTGGCAGAATCAAATACTATTATTGAAGAAACATTACAGGGAATAGCAAATGTTAAAGCATTTGTTAATGAAGCTTTTGAAGCCGGCCGGTATGGTAAAAACATAAAGGACGTAGCTGATATAGCCATTAAAGGTGCAAAATACAGGGGTATATTTGTATCTTTTATTGTGTTTTGCTTGTTTGGTGCAATTGTGGCAATAGTTGGCTACGGTTGTATATTGGTTAGTCATAATGAGCTTAAGGTAGGTGAGCTGTTTAAATTTGCATTGTATGCCTCATTTGTGGGCAGCGCCATGGGAAGCTTTCCTGATCTGTATGCCAATGTACAAAAGGCAGTTGGTGCCAGTGAGCGCGTGCTCGAAATACTGGATGAAAATGGCGAAGAGGTTTCAATCCACGAACCTGATAACGTTATTAAACAGAAGATCGCAGGTAAGCTTTCATTCAACAACGTTATTTTTGCCTATCCGTCAAGGCCTGAGCTTACAGTATTAAACGAAATTTCTTTTGATGCGGCTGCCGGGCAAAGGGTAGCAATTGTAGGGCCAAGCGGTTCGGGTAAATCAACCATGGCTGCATTGATCCTGCAATTTTATCATCCTCAAAGCGGTGTGATTTCTTTTGACGGAAAACCTGCGGCCGATTATTCACTAACAGATATCCGCAACCAGGTAGCTATTGTACCACAGGATGTTATGCTTTTTGGCGGGTCGATAAAAGAAAACATTGCCTATGGCAAACTTAGTGCATCCAATGACGAAATTATCCAGGCCGCGCAAAGGGCTAATGCTCACCAGTTTATAACCTCTTTTCCAGAAGCCTATGATACTATTGTTGGTGAACGTGGTGTTAAATTATCCGGTGGACAACGGCAGCGGATCGCTATTGCACGGGCGTTATTAAAAAACCCGGCTATATTGATCCTTGACGAAGCCACTTCATCATTAGATTCAGAATCGGAACGCCTGGTGCAGGAAGCGTTGGAAGAACTGATGAAAAATCGCACTTCAATAATTATTGCTCACCGCCTTTCAACTATCCGTGAGGCTGATAAGATCATCGTTTTAGAGAAAGGAAAAATTATTGAATCAGGAAGCCACCAGGAGCTGATAGGTAATGAGCAAGGGCTATACAGGTACCTTAGCGCACTACAATTTGAGGTTAGTTAGTTATAACCCTCAGCCTCAAAAGTACGTATAATGTCATCATTACAAACCGATTTTAATATATTGTGTTGCATTACATCAACCATAATTAAGCGGTAAAGCAAACATTATATATGTATTTGAAGCCTTGTTGCAAACTTATTTTAAGTATTATCCCTATAATTTCATTTGGTACTAACTGCCGGTCGGGCGTAAAGAGTAATGCTGAAAGCGTTGCCTACTTAAACAAGTCTACCAATCCAGACACCAACAAGATTGCTGCAGTAAATCAGCCTCAAATAAATGTTGACCATAGCAGTAATACAGTCCCGCTAAAAAATATGTTCGGTATAAATGGCTACGAATGGAATTTTTTAGAAAACCCTGCCAGCCCTAACGACAGGAAGCATATTTATGAGGATAATATGGCCCTGGTGAAAACTTTCTCGGCTTTAAGGCATTACCTGAACTGGAACCGTGTTGAAACCACAAAAGGCAATTATACCTTTAACCCTACCAATAACGGTGGCTGGGATTACGATGTAATTTATGAGCGCTGCAAAAAGGATGGCATTTTAGTTTTAGCTGATCTGAAAAACATCCCTGAATGGCTGCAAAACACTTACCCGGCAAGCTCAAGGGACGATGATAATGCCCCTGTGCCATACGGACAAAGCTTAAATGACCCAGCATCATATGCCGACCAGGCCCGTGCCGCATTCCAGTTTACAGCACGGTATGGCTACAATAAAAATGCAGATAAAAACCTGGTTAAAGTAGATACCAGAAAACGCTGGAACGGCGATATACCAAACCAGCCACTTATTGGAATGGGATTAATAAAATACATAGAATGCGGCAACGAGCGCGACAGGTGGTGGGGTGGTGATGAAACACATCAAACTGCTGAGCAATATGCAGCAAATTTGTCGGCATTTTATGATGGAAATATGGGTAAGCTTGGGCCGGGTGTTGGCGTAAAAGCTGCTGACCCTGATATGCAGGTAGTTATGGGCGGCTTAGCAACTGCCGATGTAAAGTTTGTTCAAAAAATAATCGACTGGTGCAAGGCCAACCGGGGATATAAAAAAGATGGCAGTATTAATATATGCTTTGATGTGATCAACTACCATTTATACTCAAACAACGGCGATGTAAGGGTGCAAAAGAAAGCCACAACCGGCATAGCTCCTGAACTTTCAATCTCGGGCAGCATAGCCAACTCATTTGTTAATTTAGCAAACAGCCTGCCGCAGCATCCGGAAGTTTGGGTAACTGAAACAGGCTACGACATAAACCAGGAAAGCTACCAAAGGGCTGAATCTATAGGAGCAAAAACAGTATTAGCTAACCAGGCCGACTGGATCCTGCGCACGTCCCTCCTATACATTCGTTATGGTGTTAAACGGGTTTTTTTTTACCAGTTGTTTGACGATAATGGAGGAGGTTCAACACAATACGCTACCTCGGGCCTCGCCGAAGGGATAAAACCCAGACCCGCTGCAGATTATATTTTACAAGCAACAAAGCTTATGGGCAGTTATAATTATATAAAAACCATTAGCAAGGATCCATTGGTTGACCAATATCAGCTTGGCAATAAAACAATGTACGTGTTAACCATTCCCGATGAAACCGGGAGAAAAGCAAGCTATACTCTGGATTTGGAAAAAGCGGCCAGAGCAAATATCCACACTTTAAAAATAGGCGCCGATGTTATGGAGAGCAAGGTAGTTAATACAACCAATGGCAAGGTGACTATTGAGGTTACGGAAACACCTGTATTTGTGGAAAGTGGAATGTAGAGCAATGCTTTCTGCCTCAGTGCCGATTCGTTTTAATAAATTAATCAGATTTCTTTCAAAATCAATTTCTATAATTATATTTAGAAAACTAAAAACCTCACAATATAATTAAATGGAAAATTCCCTTTCAGCACCGGCTCAATCTCTTGAACGATGTGATTCATGCTTTACAAATGTTGCTACAGATGATGTTTACTGCCAAAATTGCGGATATCCTGTAAAAGGAACAGAACAGGAACAAAAAGATTTTCGCTTAAACCATGATTTCCGGAACATCGACCTGTTTCATTTTAATGACAAAGTAAGGAAAGCAGGGAATGTATTGTATTATCTGAGCGGCATTTTTGTAGTTAGCGGTATGATCTTTTATTTTCTTAAAAAGGACAGCCCGGATGCCATTGCCACGCTCATCACTAATCTTATTTTGGCCATGTTATTTTTGGCCCTTGGAGGTTATAGCAGGAAAAAACCACTGGCATGCATTATATCCGGTTTATGCTTATATGCTATCATATTGGTTTTAGATGCAATTGTCGATCCTGTTAGCATTGTTCGTGGCATATTTCTTAAAATAGTAATTGTTGGCTTATTGGTAAAGGGGCTTAAATCGGCACTAGAAATAGAGAAGATCAGGAAAGAAAATAACCTTTCATAAGTTTTGGAGGAGTCAGTTAGTTCAGTGTTTGATAAAAAGGCCTGCGTTCAGTGTGAGGCTTTGATAAATACTTCCGGTAGATTTTGCCCTGCATGCGGCGCTAAGCAAATCTTAACAAGTGAACTAAGTTTGGAAAGCCGTTGGCTGCTGCTGAAACAGGCTGCCTTGTTCTACGGTATTTATATACTTTCATGCTCGGTCTCAAAATTCGTTTCATTTTTCAATACACTATTTTGGGACATGGTATTTGAAGCGGTTCTTTGGATCACCGCTGTTACTTTTTTTGCCGACAGGTGGACGGAGAACAAACGACTTTTTGTATGGCGGAACTTTTCGTGGCAAAAGCTGGCGGCTTACCTTGCTATAGCTATGATCGGCTCAATTGTTGTGCACTACACGGTGGGCTGGTTGAATATTGCGCTCTTTTCAAAAGAAGCACATTATTTTATTTTTGCCAGGGGAAACGTTTTTTATGAAATGGTAGTTGTATTGTTTACAGCCGTAACTCCTGCGCTTTTTGAAGAGATTGCTTTCCGGGGGTATTTGCTGAATATTCTGCTTAAAGTTGTTGACGCTCCACAGGCAATTTATATTTCGGCCTTTTTGTTCGCTATTATACATCTTAGTTTTATTTCTTTGTTTTGGCTCATTCCCTTCGCCATTTTTATAGGATACGTACGCCTGAAGGAAGACACATTATGGTATGGAATATGTTTTCACTTCGCTTTTAATTTAACAGCCTGTTTGTTTGAGCTGTTATAAATACTTTTATATAGAGCTGAAAATTTAAATTCAATGCCATGGGTTGGATGTTTCTTGTAGCGTATTTGTATATCATATAATTTTTTTTTTGATAAAATGAATAATATGAAAACTATTCAAATCAATAGTGCTGTTTGGAAAGAAGGAGATTATTTTGTTGCCCGGTGTTTAAATATTGAGGTATCAAGTTTCGGTGATACAAAGAGCGATACATTAGCTAATTTACAAGAGGCTTTAGAATTGTATTTTGAAGATAATACCCATCCAGAAATTACTGCTATCGAAAAGCCGGAAATAGTCGATTTTTCTTTAACTTATGCCTGAGCTTTAACCCTAAAACCTAAATCCGAAATCGAAATTCCGAATTCCGAAATCTCCTATAACAAAATGTCGCCCTAAAAAGCTATTTTTGCGCTTCAATGGAACACATTCGTAATTTTTGTATAATAGCACATATCGACCACGGTAAGAGCACACTTGCCGATAGGTTATTAGAATATACCAATACCATAACCCAGCGCGAATCGCAGGCTCAATTGCTTGATGATATGGACCTGGAACGTGAGCGGGGCATCACCATAAAAAGCCATGCGATACAGATGGATTATGAATTGAACGGTCAAAAATATATCCTGAACCTGATCGATACTCCCGGGCACGTTGATTTCTCCTACGAAGTTTCACGTTCCATAGCAGCCTGTGAAGGTGCTTTGCTTATTGTTGATGCAGCACAGGGGATCCAGGCGCAAACTATCTCCAACCTATACCTTGCTTTAGAAAATGACCTGGAGATCATCCCGGTCTTGAATAAAATGGATCTTCCCGGAGCTATGCCCGAAGAGGTTAAAGACCAGATTGTTGAGCTGATAGGCTGCAAACGCGAAGATATTTTAGCCGCGTCAGGCAAAACAGGTATGGGGGTGCATGAGATTTTAGAAGCCATTGTTAAAAGAGTTCCACACCCTGTGGGTGATCCTGAGGCACCGTTGCAGGCTTTGATCTTCGATTCGGTTTTTAACTCGTTCCGTGGTATTGTTGCCTACTTTAAAGTGGTTAACGGCGAGATCCGCAAAGGTGATAAAGTAAAATTCTTTGCTACCGAAAAACAATACCTTGCTGACGAGGTAGGCACCTTAAAGCTAAAACAGCTGCCTAAGGATGTTATTAAAACGGGTGATGTTGGTTACATTATATCCGGCATAAAAGAAGCGCGCGAAGTAAAAGTGGGTGATACCATAACCCGCGTCGACCGCCCTTGCGAAACAGGGATCCAGGGTTTTGAAGAAGTAAAGCCAATGGTATTTGCCGGCATCTACCCGGTGGATACAGATGAGTACGAAGAATTGCGTGAGTCAATGGCCAAGCTGCAGTTAAATGATGCATCGCTGGTATTTGAACCGGAATCATCAGCGGCATTAGGTTTTGGTTTCCGTTGCGGATTCCTTGGGATGCTGCACATGGAGATCATCCAGGAGCGGTTAGAGCGCGAGTTTGATATGACGGTGATCACTACTGTTCCCAACGTATCATATATCGCCTATACCACCCGTGGTGAACCTATAGTAGTAAATAACCCATCAGACCTGCCTGACCCAAGCAAGATTGATTATGTAGAAGAGCCTTATATTAAGGCGACTATCATTACCAAGTCTGAATTCGTAGGGCCAGTAATGTCATTGTGTATCCAAAAACGTGGCTTTATAAAAAACCAGTCGTATTTAACTTCCGATCGTGTTGAGCTGATCTTTGAGATGCCAATGGGCGAGATAGTTTTTGATTTTTATGATAAATTGAAAACCATATCCAAAGGCTATGCCTCGTTTGATTACCACCAAATAGGTTACCGTCGGTCGGACCTGGTACGTTTGGATATCCGCTTAAATGCTGAGCCTGTTGATGCGCTATCGTCATTAATCTTCAGGGGGAACTCTTACGATTTCGGTAAAAAGATCTGTGAAAAGTTAAGAGAGTTGATCCCGCGCCAGCAATTCGAAATTATTATCCAGGCATCTATTGGTGCCAAAATTATAGCACGCGAAACGGTAAAAGCCTTACGTAAGGACGTTACTGCCAAATGTTACGGTGGTGATATTTCCCGCAAGCGCAAGCTATTGGAAAAACAGAAAAAAGGTAAAAAGCGCATGCGCCAGGTTGGTAATGTGGAGATCCCGCAATCGGCATTTATGGCGGTGCTTAAGTTAGACTAAATTAGATGTGAGATATGAGACGTGAGATTTTTTTTCTGTCTCATATCTCAAATCTCACGTCTCATATCTCAATAAAATGCAATTACTCGACGGAAAATACGTATCAGAAAAACTTAAAGGTGAAATAGCTGAAGCAGCAGCTAAAATATTGGCAGAAACCGGGCGCAAGCCGCATTTGGTTGCTGTGCTGGTTGGTCATGATGGTGGCAGTGAAACTTATGTTGCCAGTAAAATAAAGAACTGTGAGGCGGTAGGTTTTAAATCAACCTTAGTGCGTTATGAAAATGAAGTAACCGAAGAAGAATTATTAGCCAAAGTAGCTGAACTTAATGCAAATGCCGATATTGACGGTATTATTGTACAATTACCGCTGCCCAAACACATTGATCCTGAGAAAGTAACCGAAAAAATAGATTACCGCAAAGATGTGGATGGCTTTCACCCGGTTAACCTTGGCCGTATGCAGCGGAACCTGCCATCGTTTATCCCGGCAACTCCTTACGGCATTACGTTAATGCTGAAAGAATATGGCATTGATACTTCAGGTAAACACTGTGTTGTAGTTGGCCGCAGCAACATTGTAGGCTCGCCTATGAGCATCTTGATGGCACGTAACACTACTCCGGGCAACTGCACAGTAACCATTTGCCATAGCCGCACACCTGATATCAAAAAATTTACGCTCGATGCTGATATTCTTATTGTAGCCATCGGCAAAAAGAACTTCATCACTGCCGATATGGTAAAAGACGGTGTGGTGGTTATTGACGTGGGTATGAACCGCGAAACCAGTACTGCCACCAAATCAGGTTTTAAGCTTTATGGCGATGTTGACTTTGAAAACGTATCCCCAAAAGCTTCATGGATCACTCCTGTACCCGGTGGCGTTGGGTTAATGACCATTATTGGTTTGCTGAAGAACACTTTGGCATCGGCTAATAAAGAGGTGTATTCATAGTCATTGGTCATTAGTCATTAGTCATTGAATCTTGGTGAAACGCTTCGTCAGTTAAACCCATGACTAATGACTAATGACCAATATATTCCCCAGGAATTTGGTGATTTTCATTTTCGTCGCTCCAGACCATTGAGGTAATCCGCCAGCTGTCATCAACCCATATAAATTGGATATAGTTAATACCACGGGGAAGGTTGTTTATTTCATGATCGGCAAAACTGTATTCATAAACGCTCAGGCGCTGCGCTACTTTGCCAAATATGTCGGTTTTTGAGTATAGCTCGCGCTGCATAAATTGCAATAAGGTACCTGATGCAATCTGGGCCTCCATGGTCTGAACAAAAGACTCTGCTGTAAAGGTTACCGGCTTGCCAAAACTATTGTTTACCAGCAGGCCATCAGCATAAAACACACTCTGTACAGTTTCCAGGTCGGGCAGTTCACCATCCTGGAAGCTTAACGATTCATAAAAATCTTCAGTTATATAATCAATAGCTCTTACGTTCATTTACTAAATACTTGCTTTATATCGTCCCAAACGGAACTGATTCCAATATACACGATGTTATCCTTTATTTTTACAGCATAGGTTTTCAGGTAATCGTAATTTCCTTTGCCTGTTTGCAAATCAAAAGAATAATTATGAACGGGACAAATAAGTTTTCCGTTTTCGCACGAGCCTAAACTTAGGTCGAAGCCTTGATGAGGGCATGTTGCTGATACTGCAAATACCTCTCCTTTATATCCAACAAGGCAAATGCTTATGGTGCCGGCTTTTACTTTTTTAATGAAAGGTTTATCAATGTCTTCAATACCAGGTATCCTGTACCACTTCATAAATATCAGAAATCGATCTTTAAATTCATTAATGATGGGTTTTTCATTACATCATCCATGTTGGTGATCAGAGTAACCCGTCTTCTATCGGCTGATACTATGGCTTTGGGGTTGTTCACCCTTTTTACAGGTTTTGCAAAATTCAATATCACTTTATAAGGCATATCAATCAGCATGGCTTTTGCCATTGAAAATGCCGATGAAGTTTTCTTTAAAAATGCATTAAATTTTGTTTTATCAATTATCCTGTAAAATTTATGCGGAGTTATTTCATAAGTGTAATAGTCTTCTCCCGCCACCAGCTGCTGGGCATCAAAACCTAAAGGCTGCTTCTCCCCTTTTGAGATTGATTTAAGCTGGCTGTTCATCGAGATCTTTGAAATATGTTTAAGATAATATTCAAGATCGGCCGAATTTTTTGCCAGGTGGTTAACGCTGACTTTCATTATGCTTTTTTTCAGATCCATCTTTATCGACAGATTACTGGTTTTAGCCATATTAGCTTCTTCCGTGCTCATTTTTAACTGCGTAGTATCGGGCAGGGCAGTATAAAAGTTTAAGGTAGTATCTTTCACCAGCGAGAATTGTGGAGTTGCTTTAACAGAATCAGACATCAGGTTCATTAATACTGATACGGCGCTGCCCATATCAAAACCGTAAACTACGTTACATGATCCATCCTGTTTAAAATTATATTGCTCCTCAATATCTACACATGAAGAGAAGCAAAGCAGAACGAAAAATAGTACCGAAAAGTATAGCTTTTTCATAATGCAAATTTTAAGTAATAATAAATAAAAAAGCTGAAAGGTAAAAGCAAAAAGCCAAAAGGTTTTTTATGGATGAAATGTAAATTTATTGAAAGTGATTTATCTTTCAGCTTTCTGCTTTGTGCTTTAAGTCTAAAACGCTTTCTGCTTTAAGCTCAAAACTGTACATTTGCAGCTTAATTATGGCACACCAGATACCGGAAGACGGCACATTGCTTCCTTTAATGGAAGAGTTTTATACGATACAGGGCGAGGGATACAATACAGGTAAGGCTGCCTATTTTATCCGTCTTGGCGGGTGCGATGTGGGTTGCCATTGGTGCGATGTTAAAGAAAGCTGGGATGCAGAGCTGCACGCATTAACCGCAGCCGATCAGATCATTGAAAATGCATCCAAACATCCCTCAAAGGCGGTAGTGGTAACAGGCGGTGAACCATTGATCTATAACCTGGATTATTTAACAGCCGGTTTACAGAAACGGGGCATCAAAACTTTTATTGAAACATCCGGTGCTTATCCGTTATCAGGTAATTGGGATTGGATCTGTTTATCACCCAAAAAATTCAAAGCGCCCATGCATCTTGTTGCAGCGAATGCCGACGAGTTAAAGGTGATCGTGTTTAACAAATCTGATTTCGCTTTTGCCGAGGAAAACGCCAGGCTTGTTTCACCAAACTGCAAGCTGTTTTTACAACCCGAATGGTCGAAATCAAAAGAAATGATCCCGCTTATAGTTGATTATGTAATGAATAACCCGCAGTGGGAAATATCCTTGCAAACGCACAAGTATTTGAATATACCTTAGGGAAAGAATCAGGAAAATAAGAGTCAAGAATCAAGAAAACAAATCTTAACAATTGCTCTTTTTTTTCTTCTATCTTGACTCTTGTATCTTGACCGCACATCCACATCCAAAAAAAAAATGTAACTTAGGGTACAAAATCACGTATCAAAACCAATGAGAGTTATTTTCTTCTCGGTTCTGTTATTTTTAACATCCAATTATATATTCGCCCAACAGAGGCAATACTCTACTGCCGATAGAGAAGCTATTAAATACTTTGCAATGGCTAATCAAAGCCTTGACGATCATCTGTATGACGATGCTGTTGGAAATTTGCAAAAAGCAATAGCGGCCGACGATAAGTTTGTTGAGGCCCATGCTGTGTTAGGCGACCTGTTGCGGCAAATGCGCAATTACAAAGCTTCTATCGAGCAATTTCATAAAGTGATCACTTTAAATCCTGAATTTAACCGTGCTGTATATCTTAAAGCCGGAGAAATGGAAATAAACAGCGCGAAATATGAAATAGCACAGCAGCATCTTGAAAAATATTTAACTTATCCAAACATCACTGCACAAAATACAGATTACGCTAAAAAGCTGATTGCCGACTGTAAATTCAGTATCCAGGCAATAGCGCACCCGGTAGCTTTTAAACCCATTAACCTTGGGCCCGAAATTAATACAGGCGCAGACGAATACCTGCCCGTTGCTACTGCTGATGAGGGTACACTGATATTTACCCGTAAAATAAACAATAACGAAGATTTTTATAAAAGCGATAAGCTGAATAACAAATGGCAAACAGCCACCTATTTAAGTAGCCTGATAAATACGCCTCAATATAATGAGGGCGCCGAATCTATTTCCCAGGATGGTAAGTACCTTTTTTTTACGGGCTGTAACCGTCCTGATGGACTTGGGCGCTGTGATATTTATATAGCACAAAAGAAAGGCGATGACTGGGGCAAGCCATTTGATTTAAGTCCCCCGGTAAATACCAGCGGTTGGGAATCGCAGCCATCAATTAGCGCCGATGGGAAAACGCTTTATTTTGTAAGTAACCGCAAAGGCGGTTATGGAGGTTACGATATCTGGAAATCTTCATTATCAGAAAAGGGCTGGGGTGAGCCTGTAAACCTGGGGCCAAACATCAATACAGTTTATGATGAGCAATCGCCATTTATCCACCCGGATGATAGCACATTTTATTTTTGCTCTAACGGATGGCCGGGTTTAGGTGGAAAAGATCTGTTTATAAGTCGTTTAAGTAATGATGGCAAATGGCAAAAGCCCGAGAACCTGGGCTACCCTATCAATTCAAATGGTGATGAAAACGGCATGACCTTAACAGCTAACGGCAGTTATGCTTTTTTCTCATCAAATAATTTAAATGGCTTTGGTGGATATGATATTTACACTTTTATATTACCGCCAAATTTGCGACCACAGCTTGTTACCTATGTAAAAGGTACAGTGAGCGATGCAAAAACCAAAGAACCGCTTGAAGCTGCTGTAGAAATAATTGATCTCCAAAAAAATGAAGCCGTTTACCAGGATTATAGTGATGATGCGCAAGGGAACTTTTTAGCTACGTTAACTGCCGGTAAAAACTATGGTTTAAATATTTCAAAAAGCGGATACTTGTTTTATTCGGCCAACTTTTCGCTGATTGGCCATGAACCTAAAAACCCATTTGATATTTCTGTTTTGCTTGAGCCGATTGAAATTGGTAATAAAGTGGTACTAAACAATATATTTTTTGACACTAATAAATTCGACTTACAAACTGAGTCGGTTGCAGAGCTACAGCAACTGGTATCGTTTTTAACTGTGAATCCAACGGTACATATAGAAATATCGGGCCATACGGATAATGTGGGTAACGATCAGCTAAATCAAACACTTTCAGAAAACCGGGCAAAATCAGTTTATCAATACCTTGTAAGCAGTAAAATTATTGCCGACAGACTTATTTATAAAGGTTATGGTAAAACACAGCCCATTGCGCCAAACACTACAGAGGAAGACCGTAAAAATAACCGGAGGACTGAGTTTAAAATAATCTCTAAGTAAGGTAAAAGCTAAAAGCAGAAAGCGTAAAGCAGGGGTTTTAATCCTTTTCTTTACGCTTTCTGCTTTTTGCTTTGGTCTTTCTGCTTTTCGCTTAATTTCCCATTTCAGATAAAAACTTTATCCGCATTAGCTGCACCTCTTCAATGGTATAATCATCGCTGCCAAGCTCCGCCAATGCATCATCTATTGAATCAACTTCGGCAGTGCGGAAATAATCAAAGATCTCCTCCTGCTTGTCTTCATCAATAATTTCGTCGATGTAATAGTTTAAATTGAGCTTGGTGCCTGAGTTAACAATGGTTTCAACCTCTTTCAGGATCTCTTCGTACGACAGTCCTTTTGAAGCGGCTATATCATCCAAATTTAAATGACGATCGATATTTTGAATGATGAATACTTTAAGTGCCGATTTATTTGCGGCGCTTTTTATCACCATATCAATAGGGCGGTCAATGTCGTTGTCCTCTACATATTTCTGGATAAGATCAGTAAAAGGCTTGCCAAATTTCAGCGCCTTCCCTGCCCCTACGCCTGAGATCTGTTTCAACTCTTCGGTTGTGATAGGATAATGCGTACACATTTCCTCCAGCGATGGATCCTGAAATATAACAAACGGGGGCAGGCCTTTTTGCTTAGCCAGTTTTTTACGCAGATCTTTAAGCATCTGCAATAATTCTGTATCTAAAGCACCACCGCCTTGTTTAGGGCCGTCAGCATCATCATCGTCATCTGTTGCTTCAATTGGCTTATTCAATACAAACCGGATGCTGTATGGATTATCAATAAATGAATTTCCTGATTTAGTTAATCGCAGTAAACCATACTGGTCAATATCTTTCGACAAGAAATTATTCAGTAGTGCTTGTCTTAATAATGAATTCCACAAGTTTGCACCATCTTCCTTACCCGAGCCATAATAATCAAGCAGGTCATGCCCGTAATTTTTTATCTGTGCAATATCCTCACCCATAAGGATGCTGATAATATGATGGTCGTCAAATTTTTCCCCAATTTGTTTTATCAGGCTTAATGCCCTGTGCAAGTGCAACTCGCCATCAAAATGCTCTTTAGCTCCGCAGCAGTTATCACACATGTTGTTACAACCGGCCTCATTAAAGTTTTCGCCAAAGTAATGAAGCAGCTGTTTACGCCGGCAAACTGATGATTCGGCATAGTCAATTACTTCTTTCAGGATCTGGGTACCAATTTCGCGTTCCGAAACCGGTTTATCCTTCATGAATTTTTGAAGCTTGTCAATATCTTTCTCTGAATAAAAGGCAACGCAAACGCCTTCGCCCCCATCACGCCCGGCGCGGCCCGTTTCCTGGTAATAGCCTTCCATGCTTTTTGGTACATCATGGTGAATTACATAACGGACGTCGGGCTTGTCAATCCCCATACCAAAGGCTATGGTAGCCACTATAACGTCTACGTCTTCCATCAGGAACTTGTCCTGTGTATCAGCCCGCACTTTAGGGTCTAAACCGGCATGGTATGGCAACGCTTTAATACCGTTTAGATTCAGTGCTTCGGCAACTTCTTCAACCTTTTTACGGCTAAGGCAATATATGATACCTGACTTGCCCTGGTTTTGCTTAACGAACTTAACTATCTCTTTAATTACATTACGTTTAGCGCGTACTTCATAAAACAGGTTCGAGCGGTTAAATGATGATTTGTAAATAGTAGCATTGTTCATTTGCAGGTTTTTTTGAATATCCTGCTGCACTTTAGGGGTTGCTGTAGCTGTTAAAGCAATAATAGGTATATTATCGCCAATGTTACTGATCACCTGCCTTATCTTACGGTATTCCGGGCGGAAATCGTGCCCCCACTCCGAAATACAATGCGCTTCATCAACTGCTACAAACGACACTTGGTTAAGGCGCAAAAAATCAATATTTTCTTGTTTGGTAAGTGATTCGGGAGCAACATACAGCAGCTTGGTTTTGCCCGCTAATACATCGTCCTTAACTCTTCCGATATCTGATTTGGTTAGTGACGAATTTAAAAAATGGGCTATACTGTCCGAGCCTCCAAAGGCTCTTAACTGGTCAACCTGATTTTTCATCAAAGCGATCAAAGGGGAAATTACTATCGCCGTACCTTCACTCATCAAAGCGGGTAATTGATAACACATGGATTTGCCGCCACCTGTTGGCATAATCACAAATGTGTCGTTACCCGCCAGTATATTAGTTATGATCGATTCCTGCTCTCCCTTAAAATTATCGAACCCGAAAAAGTTCTGGAGATTATCAAAAAGCGACTTCTTAGTTTCTATCATTATAAACGTAATCTTGATTGTATTTAAAAGTTTAAAGTAACAAATTTTTCTCAATAAACGATGGAATTACTTTAAAATTTTATACAAAAATGATTATTCTATGAAAAACAATTTGTTTATTTATCCCGTTTAACATCAAGTATTTGTTACACGTGTTTATTTAGTTCTATTTAATTCATATTTTACAAATTATTAACCAATTTTGCCCCCGCATTTACCAAATAAAACCATCATGAACTGCCGATAAACAAAATCAGCATAAAAAGTTCATTATAGTTTTATTATCAACGGAAAACAAACAACTTTAATGAAAATTGTTTAATCACATATGAACAAAAACTACTATGCCATTATAATGGCAGGCGGTATTGGAAGCCGGTTTTGGCCCATTAGCCGTACATCATACCCTAAACAATTTATTGACATACTGGGTACCGGGAAAACATTGATTCAAAACACCTATGAGCGTTTCCTGAAAATATGCCCTAAAGAAAATATTTACGTAGTAACAAATGAGATTTATACCGGGTTGGTAAAACAGCAGCTGCCGGGTATGACCGATAACCAGATCCTGACCGAACCGGTAATGCGTAATACTGCTCCCTGTGTTGCTTACGGATCTTTTAAAATTGAAAGCCTTAACCCGGACGCTGCCATTGTTGTTGCTCCTTCAGATCACCTGATACTTGATGAGGCTGCTTTTATAAGTACTATTGAAAAATCACTTGAAGCTGCAACTGCACATAACTGTCTTATAACTTTAGGCATAAAACCATCAAGGCCCGATACCGGCTACGGTTATATTCAATACACTGAACATAGTCTCAAAAATGATTTTTTCAAGGTTAAAACCTTTACAGAAAAGCCAACCCTCGAAATAGCTAAAACATTTTTGCAGAGCGGCGATTTTTTATGGAATGCAGGGATCTTTGTATGGTCGGCTAAGGCAATTGTGAATGCTTTTAGCAGTTACTTGCCTGATATGTATGAAATTTTTGCTGAAGCAAGGCCCGTGTATAACACGGCTGATGAAAAATCGCATATCCACACCTCTTACCTGCAATGTACCAATATATCTATTGATTATGGTATAATGGAAAAGGCAAATAATGTATATGTACTGCCTTCTGAATTTGGTTGGAGCGACCTGGGTACCTGGGCATCTATTTATGACATTGCCGAAAAAGATTATGTAGGTAATGCAGTTATCCCGGCCGATAAAGTGATCATGTATGATTCATCAAACTGTATGGTTAATGTGCCGGGCGAAAAGCTGGTTATATTACAGGGACTTCATGATTTCATTGTTGTTGAAGCCAATAATACCCTGCTGATCTGCCCCCGCGACCAGGAGCAAAACGTTAAAAAAGTTGTTGCCGATGTGAAGCGCCAATTTGGGGCGAAGTATATTTAGGTGAGAGTTGATTGAGTTAGATTAGGTTGATTAAGTGAGTGGTTGAAGCTTCTTAACATAATCAACCTAATCTAACTCAATCAACTTATTCAACCCGCCTCTGGCGGATCGCTTCATACAATATCACCCCGGTTGCTACTGACACATTCAAAGATTCAATTTCACCATACATGGGGATCTTGGCAAGATGATCTGCTATCCGGATAATATCATTACGTACACCGTCCTCCTCTGAACCCATTACAATGGCCGTCGGTACAGTATAATCCGGCTTGTAAATATATTCCTGGGTTTTTTCGGTACAGCAAACTAATTGCAGGCCCGATTCCTGAAGGAATTTAACAGTTTGCATAAAGTTATCATGCCGGCAAACAGGTATTTTATATAAAGCTCCCGCTGATGTTTTTATTGAATCAGGATTAATTTGTGCCGATCCCTTTGCAGGTACAACTATTGCATGCACACCACTGCACTCTGCCGTGCGGGCAATGGCGCCCATGTTGCGTACATCAGTAATAGAATCAAGCACCAAGATCAGCGGCACTTCTCCCCTCTCATATATTGTTGGAATAATGTCTTCTATCTTCTGGTAAATAATTGGCGAAATAAATGCGATCACACCCTGGTGATTCTTCATGGTAATACGGTTAAGCTTTTCAACCGGCACCTGCTGGGCAGTTATATTAAACTCATGCAGTAAAGCCCTGAGCTCATTTAGCAACTCGCCACCAATACCTCTCTGGATATATAAGGATTCGATCTCTTTGCCCGAGCGTATGGCCTCAATAACTGCACGGGTTCCAAAAACCACCTGGTTGCTCTCACGGCTTTCCCTGTTGTTGTACGACATTATAAATTAATAAATTAAGGCAGCAAAAATAGCCATATTAATTGATTTTAGCATCTATTGAACCAATGCACCGTTTTGGTTTTTTATGAATAGTTAACAATTTAAAAGTTTATCAACATGTGCTTAAATTACTGACAGTCAAATGCAATTTAAAGTTACTAACATTTTACAAACATCAGATGTTAGGCACAGGCATTGAAAATGAGGATTCTTTTAACGATTTTTTTTTTGAAAAATCAACGGATGTTAATTAATCTGATGTGGTTCCGGGTAATTTTTGTATATTTTTGTTGAGTATGATTTTGGAAAACGATAACCAGTACAATAAGCCAAATACTGACAGGAGAAACAGAGTAACCAACCCAACCCCTTATAGCGGGTTAGGGAAGCTTCCGCCCCAGGCAATTGATTTGGAAGAAGCTGTATTGGGTGCCCTAATGCTTGAGAAAGATGCATTATCTTCGGTAATCGATATTTTAAAAGCTGACGTTTTTTATAAAGATAGTCACCAGAAAATATTTGCGGCTATCCGCATGTTGTTCGAAAAGTCATCGCCGGTGGATATTCTTACTGTTACAGCTCAATTAAGGCAGCAGGGCGAGCTGGAAATGATAGGTGGAGCCTATTATATTACCGAACTTACCAATCGTGTTGCATCTGCAGCAAATATTGAATATCACTCAAGGATCATTATCCAAAAATTTATCCAGCGTGAACTGATCAGGATCTCCACGGATGTTATCCAAAGTGCATATGAAGATACATCAGACGTGCTTGATCTGTTAGACAGGGCTGAAAAAAATCTTTTTGAAATTGCTCAAAACAACCTTCGCCGCGATTCGCGCAAGATGGATGACCTGATGCATGAAGCTTTAAAGGATATTGAAGCACTTAAAGATAAAAAAGACGGCTTAACCGGTGTTGCTTCAGGGTTTACAGACCTTGACCGCATGACCTCAGGCTGGCAAAAATCTGATTTGGTTATTATCGCTGCCCGTCCTGCAATGGGTAAAACAGCCTTTGTGTTAACCTGTGCGCGTAATGCCGCGGTTGATTTTAATAAGCCTGTTGTTGTGTTCTCACTCGAAATGTCCTCGGTTCAGTTGGTAAATCGTTTAATATCCGGTGAAACTGAGATTGAACAGGAAAAGATCCGTAAAGGTAACCTGGAAGAATGGGAATGGGCGCAGATCCACTCAAAAATTGGCCGGCTTGAACAGGCTCCTTTAATTATTGACGATACCCCCGCCCTTAACATTTTCGAGTTCAGGGCCAAGTGCCGTCGTTTAAAATCACAGCATGACATACAGTTGGTCATCGTAGATTATTTGCAACTAATGCATGGTAAGGCTGCTGATGCAAAAGGCGGCGGTAACCGCGAACAGGAAATTGGTAGTATTTCACGGGCATTAAAATCTGTAGCTAAGGAACTAAATGTACCGGTTATAGCATTATCGCAATTAAGCCGTGCTGTTGAAAGCCGCCCTGGTGGATCAAAAAGGCCGATGCTTTCAGATTTGCGTGAATCTGGTTCAATTGAGCAGGATGCAGATATGGTATTATTCCTGTATCGCCCCGAATATTACGGGTTGGAAGTTGATGAAGATAACATGCCAACCGCCGGTGTAGGTGAGGTAATTATAGCAAAACATCGTAATGGTGAGACCGGAAGAGTGCGACTTAAGTTTGTGGGTAAATTTGTTAAGTTTACCGATTTAGACCAGGGAATGGACGGCTCATTTACACCAGCGAATGCTTTCTCTGGTTTAACTCCTTCAAATGAATTTGAAAAACCAAGTAACTTTATTATCAGGCCATCTAAAATGGATCAAATGGATGATGATGACGGATCGGTTCCATTTTAGTGGGCCTGCTCTAAAATATCAATCCCAAAACAATGCCGATAATAATAACTACCGGCGTTTTTATTTTGGTGAAGTTTAAAATTAAAAACGAACAAGTCATAATTAAATAAGCCATCCAGTTTAAACCAAAAGGCCTTATCAATAATATTAAAGCGGTAGCCATAAAACCTACAGCTACAGCATTTATACCGCTCAATGAGTTTTTTATCCGGGTAATTTTTTTAAGATCGTTCCAAAAAGGAACAATAAATAGGATCAGTATAAGTCCGGGAGAATTTATTCCGATAACTGCCACCACGCTTCCAAAAACCTGGCCGATTATTCCCCCACCCTTATTGCCCATGGCAATGCCTCCTAAAAATGAGGTAAACGAAAAAGTAGGGCCGGGTAAAGCCTGTTGCAATGCATAACCTGACAGAAACTCTGAACTTGTAAGATAATGCTTAACACTTACAAACTCGGTGTACATAAGCGGTACCAATACCTGTCCTCCGCCAAAAATAAGGATCCCGTTGCGATAAAAGTTTTCGAACAGGCGGATAGGCAAGCTAAATACCGAAGTTTGGTTTATAAGCGCACCAAGTGCAGCAAAAAATAAAAGGATGCCAATAAAATAAGTTACCTTATTTGGGTTTACGTTTGAAAACAGTTTAACCCGAAGCTCATTTTCCTGGGGCTGGGTTTCTAAGGCCGATGAAATAATCCCTCCCAATAAAATAAGCAAAGGAAAAGCATAAGCATTTTGCAGAATAAGGGTAGCAATAAGTGAACCTATTGCAAGCATCGTGCTAACCCTTGTCTTTAAAAACTTATTGGCAAATGAATAAGTAGCATAAGCAACAATACCCACAGCTATAGGTTGTATAAAGCGCAATATCTCAGTAAACTTAGCCTTGTTGGCAAACATGTTATAGCTAATGGCTGCAAGGCACATTATAGTTGCAGATGGCAGGATCCAGATCAGGAAGGTAATGATGGCTAGCCGCAAGCCTCCAACCTTCCATGCTATACCAACAAGGGTTTGTGTTGATGAAGGGCCGGGAAGTAATTGAGCCAAAGCGTTCAGCTCCATCAGCTCCTCCTCGGTAATATACCGTCGTTTTTCAACAAACTCACGAAGCAAAACAGCTATATGCGCCTGTGGCCCGCCAAAAGCAGTAAATGTATATAAGGTTACATCACGCAAAAAGATAAGCTGCTTGTTAGTCATTGGTGCATTGGTTCATAGTAGCTTCAATTGGTAGTTCATGGATTAAAGTTCATAGGTGATAGCTGCAATGAACGAATATTGTCTCTTTCTTTCTTTCTTAATTAATTTTCTGCTATGAACTATCAACTCCCTAATAATCATCTGTCAATTCGTTATAAACACCCTGCAATTCCGAAAAAGCATGGTTATCGTGCTGATCACGGGTTACCTTCATGCCGGTTTCATAAGTGTTTATTGCGTCCTGTTTACGTCCCAATGCTTCATACAATTTACCTAAATGGTAATAAGTACCTGCATAATCACGATGATTATTTACCAGGTCTTCATAGTATTCCAGTGCCTTATCTGTTTGATTAATACGCAGATACTCGGTCGCCAGCGCATACTTTAGAAACGGATCTTCCGGTTCATTCTTTATAAATTCCAATAGCTTCTCTAATCTGCTTATCTGCATTTTAAACTCTCTCTTTTTTAACTAAATTTGCATAAACCTATTTATGACTGAAAAACGCATTTCGTTCATTTACTTAATAGGTATTCATCTTTAAAAAAACAATATGATGAAAATCCTGGTTTGCATTAGCAATGTCCCTGATACAACGACAAAAATAACTTTTACTGATAATAACACCCAATTTAATAATAACGGTGTTCAATTTATATTAAACCCTTACGATGAGATTGCATTAGCACGTGCAATTGAGCTGACTGATGGCGGTAAAGGCACTATAACAGTAATAAATGTAGGTGAGGCAGCAACAGAGCCTACCATTCGCAAAGCGCTGGCTATTGGCGCTACTGATGCTGTGCGTGTAAATGCAAAACCTCATGATGCATGGTATGTTGCATACCAGGTAGCCGAATATATCAAGGCAAATCCCTTTGACCTGGTATTAACCGGGCGGGAATCAATTGACTATAATGGTTCAAAAGTAGCCGGCATGCTTGGCGAACTTTTGGATCTGCCTTCAGTATCTATCATAAAAAAACTAGATCTTGATGGTGATAAGGTAACTGTTGAACGTGAAATTGAAGGCGGTAAAGAAGTATTGACCATCCCCCTGCCTATTGTTGCCGGTACAGCAGAAGGTGTTGCAGAACCCAAAATACCAAACATGCGGGGCATTATGTCAGCACGCACCAAACCTTTAAATGTTATTGAACCTGTTGAAGTTAAAACATTTTCAGAAATTATTAGTTATGAAACACCTGCACCACGCGGGCAGGTAAAACTGGTTTCTGCAGATGACACTGCCAAGCTGGTTGATCTGTTGCACGAAGAAGCACGGGTTATTTAACAAAGGCCTTAATCCTATTTATGATCTTATTATAACAATATGTCAGTTTTAATTTATACGGAAAACGCGGACGGGAAATTCAAAAAATCAACATTTGAAGCCGTTTCATATGCCCGCGCCATTGCCGATCAGAATAATACCAATTTGGTTGCTATCTCCATTGGCGACGTAAGCGATGAAGAATTAACTGCACTTGGCAAATACGGGGCAGAAAAGGTTTTAAATGTTTCGACCGCGAAACTAAAAAACTTTATAAACCAGGCATATGCTTCTGTAATTGCAGAGGCCGCCAAAAAGCAGGGTGCAGATATTGTTGTATTATCCAACTCATTCTCGGGTCGTGGGTTAGCACCGCGAATTGCTGTTAAGCTGGAAGCCGGACTTGCAGATGGCGCAGTATCGTTGCCAGATCAAAGCAATGGAAAGTTTACCGTTAAGAAAACGGCATTTTCAGGAAAAGCATTTGCACTTGTTGAATTAACATCAACTAACAAAGTTATCTCGTTAACACCAAATTCCTACAAAGTAGTAGAAAAAAGTGTTTCTTCAGCTATTGAAGATTTCTCAGTGGAAGGTAATGCTTCGGATTTTAAAGCAATGATTAAGGAAATTGTGCGCTCAACTGATAAAGTTTCATTACCTGATGCTGATATAGTAGTTTCCGGAGGTCGTGGGCTTAAGGGCCCTGAAAACTGGGGAATGGTTGAAGAACTTGCAGATTTACTTGGCGCAGCTTTAGCCTGCTCAAAACCGGTATCAGATAACGGCTGGCGCCCGCATAGCGAACATGTTGGCCAAACAGGTATTGCTGTTAGTCCAAATTTGTATATTGCAATAGGAATTTCGGGTGCGATACAACATCTTGCGGGGGTTAGTTCATCAAAAGTAATTGTTGTTATAAACAAAGACCCGGAGGCCCCGTTTTTTAAAGTAGCTGACTATGGCATTGTTGGTGATGCTTTTGAAGTGGTACCAAAATTAATTGCAGCTGTTAAAGAATATAAAGCATCAGCATAAAAAAAAGAATCTGTAGTGATGGGTAATGATATGAAAAAAATAAAACTGGACATTGTTGGCTTGTCATATAGCCAAACGCAGTCTGGTGCCTATGCTTTGGTTTTGGGCGAGGTTAGCGGCCGCAGAAGGCTCCCGATTATTATTGGAAGCTTTGAAGCACAGGCAATTGCTATTGAGATCGAGAAGATGACACCCAGTCGTCCGCTCACTCATGATCTTTTTAAAAGCCTTGGCGAGGCATACAACATCAAGATTCAGGAAATTATTATTTATAACCTGGTTGATGGGATCTTTTACTCCAAGCTTATTTGTACCGATGGGAAAAAGGTTGTTGAAATTGACGCACGTACGAGCGATGCCATAGCCGTTGCCGTGCGGTTTGACTGTCCTATCTACACTTTTGAGTTTATACTTTCAACCGCAGGGATAGTAATTGAAGGGAATGATTTTGTTTACCTTGAAAACATTAATGAAACCAAGGATGACAAACCTTCAGGAACTACATCAACAAGTAGTTTTACCTCGCTAAGCGTTGATGAGCTAAAAACAAAATTACAGGAAGCCCTGGCGGAAGAATCATACGAAAAAGCTGCCAAAATACGCGATGAGCTCAATCGCAGGAAAGCATCCTGAACCTTAGATATTCCGATTAATACCCGCTAGCAAATAGTCTAAATTTTATTCTATTTTACGTTAATACTACGTTTTATAGTTTCCTGATTCACATTTATTTCATTACTTTCCGATTTTAATATAATGCTGAATATACCTTGTTTAAATTGGTAACATATGAATATTAAGTTTCGCTTAATACTGATGAACTTTATGCAGTTTTTTATATGGGGAGCATGGTTGCTTACCATTGGCGCATACTGGTTTCAAAACAAACAGTGGTCGGGGGCGCAATTCGGAGCCATATTTTCTACGATGGGCATTTCTGCGATTTTTATGCCAGCCCTTACCGGGATTATCGCCGACAGATATATCAATGCTGAAAAGCTATATGGTGTAATGCATGTACTGGGGGCGCTAACATTATTTAGTTTACCTATGGTAACTAACCCCACAACTTTTTTTTGGGTAATTTTATTGAATATGGTATTCTATATGCCGACCCTATCCCTATCAATAACTGTTGCCTATTCAGCCTTAAAAAGGAGCAATATTGATGTAGTTACAGAATATCCTCCGATTCGCATCTGGGGCACTATCGGCTTTATTGCCGCATTATGGACTGTAAGCATTACACATAATGAAACATCTGCAAACCAGTTCTATATCGCCTCGGCAGTAGCGTTGACTCTGGGAATCTATGCGTTCACGCTACCTAAGTGCCCCCCTCTTTTTAATAAAACTGACAATAAATCACTTGTGAATTCATTGGGGTTAAATGCCTTTGCCTTATTTAAAACTCCAAGGTTTGCTATCTTTTTTGCATTCTCAATGCTTTTAGGTGCAGCGCTTCAACTTACCAATGCCTATGGCGATACTTTTATCCACGACTTTAAAAATGTAGCTGAATATAAGGGCTCTATTGCTGTTAAATATCCTGCTATTATTATGTCCATATCGCAGATCTCTGAAACACTCTTTATTTTGGCTATTCCATTCTTTCTCCGGAAATTCGGGATTAAATATGTAATGTTGTTTAGTATGTTAGCCTGGGTGTTACGGTTTGGTCTTTTTGCCTTTGGAGATCCCGCCGGCGGATTATGGATGATAGTGCTGTCTTGCATCGTATATGGTATGGCGTTTGATTTCTTTAATATTTCAGGCTCCTTATTTGTTGAAACACAGGTGCCGCCTGAAATAAGAGGCAGCGCACAGGGTTTATTTATGATGATGGTGAACGGTTTTGGCGCATTGTTTGGGAGTTTTACAAGCGGTGTAATTATTGATAAATTTTTTACCCATGCTGATCAAAGCAAAAACTGGCAGGGCATCTGGCTTACTTTTGCGGGATATGCTTTAGTGATCGCCGTGATCTTTCCTTTTGTATTCAGATATAAACACAATGCAGCACTTAAGCTTGCTATAGAACATGCCTAAACAATTTCTTCAACACTAAAGATGAAAAAACATTACAGGCAGGAAAACGACTGTCTTAACTGCGGTACTTTATTAGAGGGGAAATTTTGCCATAACTGCGGGCAGGAAAACCTGGAGCTAAAGGAAAGTTTTGGCCACATGATGAACCATGCCGTAAGCGACTACTTTCATTTCGATCATCAGTTTTTTCACACATTAAAACCGCTGCTTTTTAAACCTGGTTATCTTACCAATGAATATATGGCCGGCCGGCGCGCACAGTATTTGCACCCGGTTAAAATGTATATTTTTATCAGCATTGTTTACTTCTTACTGCTGTTTAAAACCGGGCACGACGTTGTAAAGGTTAATGAAACGCCTAATAAACCGGTAACATCATCAAAACTTATTGATTCCGTTAATAATGCCGTTCTTAAAAATCATAGCCTGAGCGCCGCCCAGAAAAAGGCATTGTTAGATAAGATCAAAAAAGACGGTGTAAAAAAGGACCTTACTTCTGATGAGAAGGTTGTCAAAAGGTATAAATCGGGTTTGCTTGTATTTTCTGATGACACCACTTATGCCCAATACATTGCTAATCAACAAAAACTGCCAGAGGGGAAACGGGATGGCTTTTTTGACAGGCTGATCAACAAAAAAGGGTTTGAATATAAAGCTAAGTACGGAACAAGATCAAAAGAAGTATTTTTTGATGAGCTAAAACATAACATCCCAAAAATGATGTTCCTGATGCTTCCACTGTTTGCATTGATATTAAAGGTTACTTTTTGGCGCAATAAAAAATTCTATGTTGAACATCTGATATATTCGCTTCATTTGCATTGTTTCCTGTTCATATTTTTGGCGTTTATTATGCTGCTGCAATTGATAGCTCCATCCGTAGAGTGGTGGCAGGGCTTAATTGGCGGTTTTGCGTTTTTTTATATTGTATGGTACATCTATCGCTCATTAAGGGTTGTTTACAAACGGAATATATTCAGAACCATAACTAAACTTATAGGCATGTATTTTATGTATGTAATTGTGCTTATGCTTTGCTTTTGCGTTGTATTGGTTGTTACTGCCCTTACCCTTGCATAGGATATCAGTTTCCAAACGCATCTAAAGCTATGGTAGGTTTTCCGCTATTGTCAAAAGCGCCAAGGCCATACCCCTGCCAGTTATAAGCTTCGGGCTCCCAGTAAAAAACGCCAAGGCCATTGCCATTTGCGATAGAATTTGTTTTGGTAATAATATCCGAAAGGAAACTCCTTGCCGTAGTTGTAGCTGCTGCATTCATTCCCACCTCAACCACCATGCATGGTGTTGAGTAGCGGGTTACCATATCGTTTATATTTGACAGGCACTGGCTGTTTAAAGCAGACCAATTATCGGTTGATGGGTAAAGCGACATGCCGATAATATCCCATTGCGCGCCGTTCGCCTTTAACCCGTCAAACATCCAGCGAAACAGGCCATTATCAAACCCGTTCGAAATATGAACAATAACCTTAGTAGTACTGCTTACTGATTTTACTGCGGAATAGCCACTTTTTATAAGAGCAGCAAAGTTTGCCATGTTTTTTGATGCGCGTCCATCTTCCCAAAGCATCCCGTCGTTGGTTTCATTGCCAACCTGCACCCAATCGGGAGTAATTCCATTGGTTTTAAGCGTATTCATTACATCAACTGTGTAATTATGTACCGCGGTTTCTAATCCCGCCATATCAAGTGCCGCCCAGGCCGCCGGTTTGTATTGTTTGCCCGGGTCGGCCCAGCTATCGCTATAATGAAAATCTATCATAATCTTCAGGCCTGCACTTTTGGCGCGCAATGCTTTTGCAATTAGGTCGGCGGTGTTGTTCCATCCCCCGGCTGGGTTAACCCAGGCACGCAGCCTGATAGAATTAAACCCAAGGCTTTTCATTAAAATAAAAAGGTCTTGCTGCTTACCCGTTTTATCATAAAACTTTACACCTGACGACTCCATTTGCGTAACCCAACTGATATCAGCTCCCTTGGCAAAAGTAGATGATACGACAGGCGGCTTGTAAGTTTCGGGCTGTGGCGTGCCTGCTTTATTTGAACAGGCTAAAATCAATAATATTGAACTGCAGTAAACCCACCACCTTTTTTTCATGGCTGTATTTTTTAGATTATAAATTTGGTTAAACAAATATATGATCAGGGTCTTAAAATAAAGTGTTTATTTAACATTTATTATCATGTGCCTATAATTTACTTTGGAGCGCTTCAATTGCATTGGCTAAATAGGCAAACGGGGCGTTCCAGTTAATAGCTATTTCATTTGCTGCATAAGCCCGTTCATCGTCAATATAAGCCTCATCAGGCACAATGGATGGAACCCGGATCATATCCTGCATACCAGGATTAGGGCCACCAACTAATAAGCCTGGGATTGGGTCGACAATACCATCAGCAACTGATGGCCTGTGATGCGGATGCATAGGCGTTTTGCTCCCATAACCGGTTACATAACAATAGCCTGATCCATTGCGGCCTAAAATATAATCAAGATTGGCAAGGGCAAAATCAAGGTATTTTTTATTGGGTGATAACTTGTAAGCCCGGATCAGTGCGACACCTTCATTAGCTGCCTCGGAGTTACTTCCCCATCCAAAATGGCGGACTGATTTTGTCATTACTGTTTTATAAGCTGTTCCATCTGCCCCGCTAATCAAATTGTCAGCCAAGGCAAGCAACCTCTTTTTGAGCTCCGGTAATTCTTTTGGTGCATTTACACCCAATGAATTACCGTTTTTTATCAATGTATAGTACCCTAACAATCTTACCTGGCTCCAGGTTGGTATTGGCATATTGGTATCAGGCAAAAGATTCACTGCCTTTAAAAATTCCGGTTTTTGGGTACTGACGCATAATTCTGATGCAGCCCAAATAAATTCATCACTAAAGTCTCTGTCGCCATAGGCACCCGTTGTTATTTTAGGTTCAATTTTTTGGTTCATGGCATCCTGGTTGTAAGCAACGTTTGGGTTTTTAATCGCCCATTCCCATGCTTTGCCCGCCTGTGTTAAGCATGAATCCGCCAAACCCGGAAGCTCCTTTGGGAACTTTTTGAAGATCCGGCTTGCCTGTGCCATAACTGCTGCAAAATCAAGCGCAGCAGCTGTTCCTTTCTGTACAACATAGCGTGGCTCAGTGCCTTTTTCAGGCATTTCCATTTTATCAAATGCGGCATTGGTCAGCTTATGATAAACACCGCCATCATTAGGGTCCTGCATGGTAAGCATCCACCGCAGGTTCCACAGCACTTCGTTCAAAACATCCGGGATCTTATTCCCGCTTTCAGGAATGTTTAGCTTAACAGTTTTCATGTAAGCAGGGAAGTCTTCGTATAGTGATAATAAGGTGCTTGTAGTAATCCCGCTGTTTACAACGTATTTGTTATAGTCGCCTGCATCATACCATCCCCCCGGCGAAGAAATTGATATGCCTGACAAACGCTTATCACTTGCTGCTGATGGATGGATCGATACATTGGTATCCGGATGCCCTTCTGCCCTACTCCATTTGCCCGCATATTTTTCTTTAAGGGCAATTGAAGCGCGCATAAAATAATAAGCTTTTATACCTGCAGCTGCAACATTACGATGAACTGACCGCTTAATTTCGAAAGGATAAGAATAACCTGAACCAGGTACATATAGCAAATATTTACCTGGCTTATTGTAAGCTGTAAAATCGGCTATATCTGTAAAATAACCGTTTAAACCCGGCTTAATTGATTTTTTCAATTTGCCTGTAAATGCATTTTTCTTATCTAAAGTTTGAATATAAAAAGCATTGCTTTTGCTGTTTAAAATAATACCTGTCTTTAATCCCTCCGGATAAAAGCCTATTTGATTTAACCGGATATTTACGCTTTCATTTACTGTGGCTTCCTGGGAAAAGGCGGTTGGAATAATAAAAACTACCATAGCAGCCAGCAGCCACATTCGGGACACTATAGAGAAGTAATATTTTTTATTCATTAGGATAGGTATTTATAGTATAAATGGTTTATAAAGATATGTGCAATCCGTACAATAAGTATAAATTGATAATTAGCTATATAAATATAATACTAAACCTGCACGTTTAGAAAAGTCACAACCGTGTCAAAGCTTATAAAACAAAAGGCCTACCTTGTTGGGGCAGACCTTTTGTATAAATTAAAGATCAGTTGTTAGCAATCTGATCGCTTATATTTTAATTAAAGGCACAGCAAGGCTTAAATTAAACAAGCTAACCCTGGTATGCGAATCGCCAAATGTTTGTTTGGTTAGCCCAGCCTCGTATCGCAGATCAATAGAGATATTTTTAATGTCAACACCTGCACCGAACACCCATGCAAAGTTTTGATCCTTATAATTGAAAGACGTTGCATTACCAAAAGCGTTTCCCAGGCTATTATCTTTATTAATTGCGAAAGATACCAAAGGACCTGTATAAAAGCGGCCGCCAAATCCAAAAGCACCAACTTTACCACCAAATAAAAGCGGAACATCCAGACTTGTAAATTTTGCCTTTACAGAGGTGCCATTATCAGAGATCTCAACATTTTTAGCGGTTAGGTAAAGTTCCGGCTGAAAGTTAAAGCCTAAAGCTCCAACCCTTGCCCATAAACCGCCTAAATAGCCGGCGCGGTTACTGCTGTTAAATGTTGAACCTGAATAATTAAGCTTGGAAAGATTTACGCCCCCCTTAATACCTAATTGAAATGACGGTAGTACCTGGGCCGATGTAAAAGTAAAAGCTGCTGCAAGAATTGTTAGGGTGAGGATAAGTTTTTTCATAGTTAATAAAGGCTAATGTTGACTGTTTTGTTTTGAATTTCTTTAGGGGCCCCCAAAATTAGCAATATCCGGTCTGCATTGTTTAGTTTTAATGCAAACCGGATATTTGGTAGATTCTGGAATAAAATTAGAATAAATTTTACTAATCCAAAAAAAAGAATTTTTAAAGTTTAAAATGCCAGTTTCCCCTGGTAGTAATCTAATATTTTTGTGCGGATTAAATAGTCGTACCGCGCATTAATTAAGTTGGTGTTAGCCGCATCAAGGTTGTTTTTTGCTAATATAAACAAGTCGGATGTTATAACCCCTGCATCGAACTTGACTTTTGTAGCATCGTATGCTGCCTGGTAGGTTGCCACCTGCTGGTTAAGTTCCTGCAAACGATCATAGGCATTAGTCATATTCGCGTGTGCCTGGTCAATCTGCTGTTTAAGCTGAACTTGTGTGAAATTATTGTTATCTTTTGCATCTATCAAATCCAGTTTGGCCAGCTTTACATTATTTCTGGTTTGAAAATAATTCAAAATAGGTACCGATAAATTGAGGCTGGGCCCGTAAGATTTATTGTCTCTGAATTGCGAACTAAAACTTGCAGGTGGTGTGTTGCCATTGAAGCTATTTGAATATTGCGTATTATAACCGTAACCGAATGATAAAGTTGGATAATACTTGCCTTTTGCTGCCAGTACTTCCTTTTCTGCTGCTTTGACACGCAGATCCGCTGCTTTAACCATTGCTAAACTATTTAACGCTGATGAATATATTTCATCCGACTGTTGGGTATAAATTGCAGGTGACTGCCCAGCCTGCAGCCTTTGAAGTTTAACATCCTTTTTAAAAGGCACATTCATTGCTTCTAATAAATTTATTTTGGCCGTTAAAACTGCTGTTTGGGCATTGTAAACATTTATTTGGTCGGTACTGTGTGCGCCTTTAATATTGTAGTATTCTGCAGGTGCTACGCTACCTGCATTGTTCAGTGTGGTCTCGCGCTCAAGGTTTACTTTTGTAGCTTCAAATTGCAGGTTAGCCTGGGTAAGCTGATCCTCGGTATTTAGAACAGAGAAATACAAAGCAATTATATTTAAAGTAGTTTCGTCTTTTACCTGCTGAAAATCCATTTTCCCTGCCTGGTAAGCTAAGGAATTTTGCTTAATGCTATTTATTGCATTTAAACCATTGAATAAAAGAAAATTGCTATTAAGAGAAAAATTGGCAAATTTTGTTTGGGCGGCACTAACTGTAACGCCTGATGTATTAGTACCACGCCCGTAACTAATATTGTAAGAAGAATTAGCATTCAAATTTGGGAGAAGGTTTGCGCGTGCTTGTTGCCAAGCAATCCGGTCCCTTGCCATTTGTGTTTCGCTTTTCTTTACGTCAAGGTTATTTTTTATGGCTATATCGACACATTGCTGCAGCGTTAAAACGCTGTCCTGTACCTGTGTTTGTTGCTGGGCCTTTGTCAGTGCAGTTATTGATAAAAATAAAAGTAGTAGTGGTATTTTTTTAAAAAACATGATTTCTGTGATATTTATTTCGGGTTAGAACTTTCTTGATGATTCTACTTTACCGTCTAAAAGGTTAATAATTCGGGAACCATACTCGGCATTTTTTTCGGAGTGCGTTACCTGTATTATAGTAACCCCATCTTCCTTATTAAGCTTACGGAACAGTTCCATTATTTCTTCGCCTTGTTTTGAATTTAAGTTACCTGTAGGTTCATCAGCCAGTAACAATTTAGGTTTGGCAATCAGCGCCCGGGCAATGCCTACCAGCTGTTGCTGTCCGCCGGATAATTGTGCCGGGAAAAGATCTTTTTTACCAACTATCTGAAAACGGTCGAGCATATCGGCAACCATGGCTTTACGCTCGGCTCCTTTATAATCCTGGTAAATTAGCGGGGTCTCTATGTTTTCATATACGGTAAGCTCATCAATAAGATGATATGCCTGGAAAACAAAACCAATATATTGTTTATACAGTGCTGAGCGCTGTTTGTCTTTAAGCTGATGTACTGCATTTCCTACAAAATAATGATATCCTTCTGACTGCTCATCAAGCATGCCGATAACATTAAGTAATGTTGATTTGCCCGAACCTGACGGACCCATAATAGAGATAAACTCGCCTTCGTCAACCTCAATGTTAATATCGTTAAGTACAATGTTCTTGTTGCCGCCGGCCTGGTAGAATTTCGAAATATGCTGAAGTGATAACATTTGTTATAAATTATTGAATTAGTGATTTAGTGAATTATTGAGTTGCTAATTTATTAAATAAGTATTTGAATTAACTATAGCTTTCCCATATTCTGGTACATAAGTATCAATAACATACCAAACTTTTAAATTGCTATATATCAGATAATTGCGAATTAAACTTTAAGTAAAAACTGTTCGCTTATGTAACATGGGGCGTACGGTTATGATACAATCTTTGAGTCCGAAAGTCGGAAAGTCCGAAAGACCGAAAGATTGGGAAACAGATTCCTGTGCGTGTAAATTTTAACTGCCCACTGCCTACTCACTTCTAAGACTCTTCACCGGGTTGGTAACCGCTGCTTTAATTGATTGAAAGCTTACCGTAAAAAACGCGATCAATATAGAAAGGATCCCCGCTACAATAAAGATCCACCACTGGATACTTATACGGTAAGCAAAATCCTGCAGCCAGTTGTACATAACAAACCATGCAATTGGCCAGGCTATAACATTTGCTATGATTACTAATTTGAGAAAGTTTTTTGATAGCAATATCGTAATATTTTGTACCGATGCACCCAGCACCTTACGCACTCCTATCTCCTTTATCCGTTTTTCTGCCGAATACGATGCAAGCCCGAATAAACCAAGGCAAGATATAATGATGATCAGGCCTGCCAGGATCCCTACAATTTTGCTTACCTGGTCATCAACATGGTAAACCTCGTTAAAATGATCGTCCAGAAACTGGTATTCAAATGGAATATCGGGCACGGTGCTTTTCCACGTATTTTTTATAAAATCCAGCGCCTTGCTTGTTTCGTCGCCATTTATTTTAACAGACATGGTGCTAAATCCATCGCCCTTATAGCTCAGCATAAACAAAGTCTCAATTTTGTAATGCAGCGAATTAAAGTTGAAATCCTTAGCTATTCCTTTTATGGTGCCCAATGAATCGTACCCGAATGTTTGTCCTATTAATGATGACAAAGGCTTTTTAGGCTGATCTTTTAATAATTCTTTTGCCAGGGCTTCATTTATAATGTACTCCCTTCCCTCCTGCGGTTTCTCTCCCGAAAAGTGTTGGCCCATCAAAAGCTTGATCTTATATAACTTCAGGTAGTCTGCATCAGTTATAAGTCTTGTTGCCGTTAATTGCCGTTTAGGAGCATCCGATGGTCTGAATTCTATTCCCGACTGATCTAAATGGCTCCCTAAATTGTCCTGTGCAGCGGTTACGCCTTTTACCAGATTACTGGTTAACAGCTGCTGTTTTAAAAGATCATATTTAGCTGGTGAAACCATGTTCAGTGGAACGGTAACCACCTGATCTTTGCTGAAGCCCGGATCCTGGTGCTGCATAAAATATAATTGCTTAACCACAAGCACAGTGGCTATCATCAGGAAGATGGCGCTGGTAAATTGGCCTACCACCAAAATATTTCTTAATAGACCCTTATTTTTACCTGTTTGGATGGAACCCTTTAAAACTTTCGCGGGCTGAAAACCGGATAAATATGCAGCCGGATAGATGCCTGAAATTAAGCCCACAACAGCTGTACAGGCAATAATTAATAAGGCTACTCCTATATTACTAAAAATAGGAAGGCTCAAATCACGGTGGCTTAAGCTATTGATAAATGGCAGCGCAATTTCAACCAGTACTATTGCAAATACTAATGCTATTAATGCCAGCATTACTGTTTCGCCTAAAAACTGGATTGCCAGCTGAAAACGGTATGCTCCGATAGATTTGCGGATCCCCACCTCTTTAGCTCTTTCCGCTGATCGTGCGGTTGAAAGGTTGATGAAGTTTATACACGCAATTACCAGTACAATAAGCGCTATAGCCAGAAATAAATTGGTTAAGTTTTTATCGAACTTCTGATAGTTAAGATAGTCGAGTCCTATTGTTGCTGAATTAGCGTGAATATCTTTAATCGGCAAATAAAATAACTCATAATATTTCCAGCCATCCCCTTTCATATGTTTTTTAAGATAGGCCGGCATTTTTGCCTCAAAGGTTTTAGCATTAGTGCCGGGCGCTAATACCAAATAAGTATCTAACCAGTTACCGCCCCAGTTGGTAAACATCCAGGGCTTAAAGGTTGTATTAAATGAAAATAAGGCGTCAAATTGTAAATGTGAGTTTTTTGGAGGATTGGCAGCAATCCCTGTTACCGCATAGGTTGTGGTATCACCTCCGTAATGGGTTATCGTTTTTCCGATAGGATCATCCTTCCCAAATATTTTTTCAGCAGTTTCTTCAGTGAGTACAACGCTATGTTGTTTCAATAATGCAGTAGCTCTATCTCCCTTTATCAGCTTAAAATCAAATATGTTCAAAAAAGTAGTATCAACAAAAAAAGCCTCCGGAATAAAAACTCTTTTTTCGCCAAAAGTAAGCTGGAATTTCTCCTGCCACCTGATGCGGGTGAAATTTGTAACTTCCGGAAAATCAGCCTGCAATGCTGGCCCCATCGGGAACATGGATAGTCCCACCTTTTGTGACGATACCATACCGGGAAATTTTTGCACTTCATCAAGCTTGTAAATGTTTTTTGTATGAAAGTTGTCGAAACTTTTTTCGTACGAAACAAACAGCATGATAACAATACAGGCTGCCATTCCAACGGAAAGACCAATAATATTTATAGCCGAAAAAACCTTGTTTTTCCAGATGTTTCGCCAGGCGATCTTAAGGTAATTCTTAATCATTTTATTTGGTCATTAGTCATTTGCTTTGCTGTCATTAGTCATTAGTATTTTAAGGTTGTAAATTGTGTCATTGGATCTTTAGTCTAATCATCCGCCTAAACAAATGACTTAATGACTAATGACCAATGATTAACCTCACTCACTTTTAAGACTTTCCACCGGGTTCACCAATGCTGCCCTTATAGCTTTGTATCCTACAGTTATCCATGCAATAGCAATTGATACCAGTATAGCCAAAATGAATATTTCCGGCCCCAGGCTTACTTTATAAGTAAAGGCTTGCAGCCATTTATTCATAAAATACCAGCCTGTTGGCGCCGAAATGGCAAAAGCTATTAAAATAAGCAGTGTAAATTCCTTTGAAAATAGATAAACAATATGGCTTACTGATGCACCCAGCGTTTTACGGATGCCAACTTCCTTTGTGCGTTGCACCGCCATAAATGAAACCAGCCCGTATAAGCCTAAGCATGATATAAATATAGCTATACCGGCGAATATTTTGTACAAGGTGGATAGCTGATCTTCGCTTTTATAAAATTCAGCTATTTTATCATCTAAAAATTGATATTCATACAGGCCATCAGGGAAATTACTGTTCCATAACTTTTCAACGGAGGCCAGTGTACTGTTGATATTTGAAGGCTGTATCTTGATATTAATTACCTGGTAAACGTCCTTCCACGAGCTCATTAAAACCGGGGGGATCTCCTCTTTCAGTGAGCTTACATTAAAATCTTTTACTACGCCTACAATTTGCGCGGTTTTCTTTTTATCTCCCCATAGGTTAATATATTTCCCGATCGCTTCTTTAGGATCATGTACGCCTAATCTCTTTAACAGAGTTTGGTTTACTATATAGGAATGAATGGTATCACTTTTTGCATAGGCTTGTCCGGCAAGAAATTGCAACTTATATAGGCGAAAATATTCAGCGTCAGCCCATTTTAAATTGGCAGCAAAATCTGTCTTTTTGCCTAAATTATTATAAGTAAAATCGCTGCTCCAGCTATCATTGTCTGACGGGCTTGTAAAACTGTAGCTAACATCTTTTATCCCCGGTTGCTGTATTAGCTGATCCCGTAGTGAATTTAATTTTGTTTTGCTGATACTATCACCAGGAAAAGGAACCGTAAGTATGGCATCTTTTTCAAACCCTAATGATTTGGTTCTGAAATAATTCATCTGGTGGATAATAACCAATGTGCCTATCACCAAAACCTGTGCTATGCAAAACTGTAATACCACCAGTGCCCGGCGTAAGGAGATCCCACTTGTGCGGGCTGAGGCCACCTTGTTTTTAAGTGCAGCAATGGGGTTAAAGCCCGACAGCACCATAGCCGGATATAAACCTGAAAGAAGGGTAACGCTAATAATAACACTGAATAAGAATAACAATATTGTTGAGTCGGAAAGGAAAGCACCGCTAAGCTTAATTTCAAGTAACTTGTTTAATAAAGGTAAAGTAATTTCGGCAAAGCCAATAGCCAATATTACTGCACAAAGCGTGATAATAAATGTTTCGCTGATGAATTGAAATATCAGTTGCTTGCGGTTGCTGCCAAGTACTTTTCTGATCCCTACTTCTTTCGACCTGTTAACAGCCTGTGCTGTTGCCAGGTTGATAAAATTTACACAGGCAATTATTAATAGAAATGCCCCGATTAAACTGATGGCGCTTAAAAGCTGCTTGCCGAAAGGATGGAAAGTAAAAATACTTACTTCAGTATTGTAATGCATGTCGCCTAAAGCCTGTAACTGAAAACCCTGCTTTGCATATTCGGCCGGTTTATGTTTTTTGGTAAACACTTCCAGGTTTTTATTAAACAGGCTTACATTCATATTATCAGGCAGTACCATAAAAACATAGTGCGTGCCGAAAGTGCTTACCCAGTCATTGAGGTTACCATAAAAATTGCTGCCTTTTTCTTTTATAGTTGCGTACGATACAGCTATCTTAATTGGAAAATCAGTATTTGCAGGTAAGTTTTTTAAAATACCCGTTACCTTAAGACTGGTTTTGTTTTCATATTTAATAACCTTTCCCATAGCATCATGCCAGTTTCCGAAAAACTTTTCTG
The DNA here is from genome assembly GCF_028288225.1 of Mucilaginibacter sp. GTDB lineage: Bacteria > Bacteroidota > Bacteroidia > Sphingobacteriales > Sphingobacteriaceae > Mucilaginibacter. Next base: position 22,564 of record NZ_JAQBOC010000074.1, on the reverse strand, counting down.
CCTCATCCTGGGTTAAAACAATGGTGTTGGGCTCAGACAGTGCTGTCTTTTTATCACCCGCAAGCCATCCAAAATCAAAAATGTTAAAGAACTGCGGCTCTGTATAATAGGCATCATCTTCTTTAAATTTTTTTACGGCCTGCCCTTTTTTATTATCTACAGTATAATGGCCGCCATAACGGAATATTGCTGCAACATCCTTTATTTGCGGGAAATCCGTCCGTAGCCCTTCGGCAGTAGGAAGCGGTACACCACTCCCCAAACTAAAACCGTTTGGAGTTTGGGATGCCGAAACCACTCTATAGATCCGATCCTTTTTTGAATGGAAATTATCAAAGCTGGTTTCAAAATGCACAACCAGGAAAATGAGCAAACAGGCTGCAATTCCTATTGCCAGGCCAATAATATTTATGGTTGTGTAGCTTTTGTTCCGGAGCAAACTGCGCCAGGCAGTTTTGATGTAATTTTTTATCATTTTATTTGGTCATTAGTCATTACTTTGCGCTTCGATATTTTTATTTCTTAACTGCCAAACTGCTTACTCACTCCTCAAACTTTTCACCGGGTTCGCAACAGCCGCCTTCAAGGCTTGCGAGCCGATGGTAAGTACGCCTATTATTATAGCTATGATGGTTGTGTAAGCAAAAATTGTCCAGTCTATTGGTTTGCGATAAGCAAAGCCCCGCAGCCACTTATCCATTGCCCACCAAGCAATTGGCGAGGCAATAATTATAGATACGATTATCAGCTTTAAAAAATCAATAGAAAGCAGCGAAACTATTGTGCTTACACTTGCTCCTAAAACTTTGCGTACGCCAATCTCTTTTGTTCGTTGTTCGGCGCTGAATGCTGCAAGGCCAAACAGGCCCAGGCATGATATCAGTATAGCTATAATCGTAAAGTAGCCTACAATTGCTGCAAGCCTGTTATCTGCATCATAGTTCTTTTGAAATTGCTCATCCAGGAAGTTGTACTCGAATGGGTCATTCTGATCGTACTTATGCCATAAATTTTCTATCATCTTTAATACCGGTGTCATATTGCCGGATTTAGCATGAACTATAAGGTAGTTATATTGGCTTTTGTCAGCCACCAATTGAAACCCGTACGGTGTAACGGGCGAATGCAGGTCTTCGTAATGAAAATCTTTCACAACTCCCACTATCTGAGTGCTGTATTGTTTTCCTTGCAAGTCATAATGGATATTTTGGCCAATAGCTTTTTGTGGTGTTGCCAATCCAAGCTCTTTTACGGCTGTTTCATTGACTATGATGCGGTTACCCGTGTCCGACTTAAATTGAGCAGAAAACAATCTGCCGGATACCGCTTTAATATCCAGCGTTCGTAAAAAGTCTTCGTCTACATAATTTAAGCGGGTATGTTTGGCATCATTCATCGACTGGCCATCTCTATAGAAAACTGCATCACTTGGATTAGTGATCCCGGGATAATAAGCCGATGCCCCTACCGAAATAATTTGTGTGCTGCTTTTTGTCCCGTTTTTAAGTGCGCCATAAACAGCCTTTGAGTCGTTTGTCCGGAGCGGGATCACAATTTGCTGATCTTTTGCAAAGCCAAGATCGGCAGTGCGCATATAATTCATTTGCCTGGCTATAACCACCGATGCTATGATGAGCACAACCGAAATGATAAACTGGAAGATCACAAGGCCTTTACGGATTGAAACTACTGCCAGCGAATTGGTGAGCTTACCCTTTAAAACCTTAACCGGGTTAAAAGATGACAGGTAAAACGCAGGATAGCTTCCTGCTATAAGGCCGGTTACCAATGCCATCAGCAGGAAATATAAAAACAAAAATTTATCTGCAGCAAATGACAGAATTATTTGCTTACCTGAAACCTGGTTAAACACAGGTAAAAGTAAAACCGTAAATAGCACAGCAATGAGGAATGCTATAAAAGTAGTTAAAACAGACTCGCCCAAAAACTGGCGGATAAGGGAGCTTTTTTCAGCCCCTAAAACCTTTCTTATTCCTACCTCTGATGATCGTTTTGATGACCGTGCGGTTGACAGGTTCATGAAATTAATACAGGCAATCAATAAGGTAAATAGGGCTATTGATGCTAATATAAATAAATAAGTCCTGCTTGCGGGGGCAGTTACATTTGAAGTAAGATCCTTGCTTAAATGGATGTCTTTAACAGAAGCAAGGAATTGCTTTTTATTGCGCCCCATGCGCTTCAGGTCATTGGCTTCGTATTTTTTAACAAAATAAGCAAACTTACTTTCAAGCCTCGCTGCATTAGTACCCGGCTTTAATAAAATATAGGTGTAAAACATATTATTACGGGCAAAATCATTTCCCTGTTTTTGGAGATATTTGTCCATGCCGCCACCTGCAAATGATAAAAAGAAATTGGCATCAATATGCGACGGACTATTTACCGGGCGAAAAACTCCTGTTATCGTATAATCATTGTCGGCATTCATGTTACTGCTGATGTGCAGCACCTTATTAATGGCCGGTTGATCGCCAAAGATCTTTTTTGCCATAGTTTCTGATATCACCGCCGAATTAGGGTTTGCTAGCGCGATATGGGCGTTACCTTCAATAAAATTATAGGTAAACATTTTAAAGAAAGAAGAGTCGGCAAGGAAACCGTGTCCTTCTAAAAATGATTTTTTATCCCCATTGGCCGGAGCATATTGAACAAGATTTACATCATCAGTAAATAAATTCAACAACCTTGTACTTGCTGTAATCTCCGGAAATTCCTGTTTTAAAGCAGCAGAAACCGGCGGAGAAGTATAAGGGGCCTTATCATCCTTTTCACCTTTTTTTATGTTTGTTGTGCCAACCTGGTACAGGTTATCAATGTTTTTGTGATAATTGTCATAGCTGGTTTCATAATGCAGATATAGCGCTATCAGCATACAGCAGGTAAGCCCTACCGCCAAACCGAAAATATTTACAATGGAGAAGAACTTATTCTTCATCATACTGCGCCAGGCAATTTTAATATAGCTTTTTATCATTTTAGTTGGTCATTAGTCATTCGCTTTGCTGTCATTAGTCATTATACCTTAAGGCATTAAATTATGTCATTGATATTTGATCTAATCATCCGTCCAAACAATGATCAATGACTAACCTCACTCACTCCTAAGACTTTTCACCGGGTTCATCAACGCTGCTTTTATGGCTTGAAAACTTACTGTTGCCAGTGCTATAATTATGGCCATAACGCCTGCTGTAGCAAAAACCCACCAGTGGATGCTTACCCTGTACTGATAGCTTTGCAGCCAGTTATTTAAGGCCCACCAGGCAACCGGAAAAGCAATTAAGCATGAAATCCCCACCAGCTGCAAAAAGTCTTTTGAGAGTAAGCTTGTAAGGCCTGCTATGGATGCGCCCAGTACCTTACGGATACCAATTTCTTTAATCCGGCGTTCAGCGGTATATGCAGCCAGCCCAAACAATCCCAGGCATGATATAAATATAGCCAGCCCCGCAAAAACGCCTGCTAATGTGCCTGTTAAGGTTTCTGTTTTAAATAACTGGTTAAAGTCGTCATCAATAAACTGGTATTCAAAAGGATATCCGGGGTTATCCGCTTTTACAATTGAGCCTATCTTAGCCAAAGCATCCTGCATATTAACGTTTTGTTTAACCCGGATGCTTAAAATATAGGTACCTTCCGGGTGATTGTATAACATTAATGGCGCGCCTGATGTGTACATATCATTATACAAATAGTCTTTCACAATGCCGGTTATAATACGCTGCTTGTTATCACCCTCACGTATAATCCCGCCTACCCGGCCTTCTTTACCCATTTGTTTGGCAAATGCTTCGTTTATGATTACATTATTACTATCTGATGATGCATTGGCATTGAAATTTTTGCCTGCAACAAGCTTCATCCCCATTGTCGGGATAAACTGCGCGCTTACATTTTCCCAGCTGATCAACGGATTTTTTGAAGGGTCTTTTCCATCCCACTTATAATTGTCGCTATTACTCCCTATCTGCAATACAGGGTCACTGCTTAAAGCGGCATCTTCCACAACCCCTGATTTTTTAAGGTCGTTGTAAACGCTGGTGAAATTGTCGGCCATTTTGCCCTGCGTATTAATATAGATCAGGTTGTTCTTATTGTATCCGAGCTGCCTGTTTTTTACATGCTGGATCTGCTGATAAATAACAACGGTGCCAATTATCAGTATAATAGATGCAGAAAACTGCATAACCACCAGGCCCTGCCTGATAAGGCCGGAGCTGGTGCTCGATTTTATTTTTATATTTTTTAATACAGCAATTGGATTAAATGAAGATAGGTAAAATGCCGGATAGCTTCCTGCCAATAAACCGGTTATAAGGCCAATCGCAATTAAATATATAATATGGGCAGGCTCAAAAATATTAACAGCCAGTTCTTTTTGTACCAGGTTATTGAATGATGGCAAGGCCAAATAAATAAAACATATAGCTACCAGAACAGCAATAAACGACATAATAACCGCTTCGCCAATAAACTGGACTATCAGCTTACTCTTCCCTGCGCCCATTACCTTACGCACACCAACTTCTTTAGCCCGTTGCTCAGACCGTGCGGTAGAAAGGTTCATGAAGTTGATACAGGCAATAGTTAAAATAATGAAAGCTATAATGGCAAATAAGCGCACATAGGTTATCCTGCCGCCTCCATCCCTTTTACCATCGGTAAAACTATCATGGAGGTTCCAGTCGTTCATAGTAAACAGGAAGCATTCCGTAGTATTGTTGGCGGCTTTTGTGGTTATGTAGTGGCGTAATTTTTTGTTAACCGCATTAACATCAGCAGAGGGCTCCAGCTCAACATAGGTACGTGCCCAGTTAGCACCCCAAACCTGCATCCATGGCTGTTTATGATCTATATTTTTTAGTGGTGCAAGCCAGTGAAACTGAAAAGTTGAATTTTTAGGAAGATCTTTAAAAACACCTGTTACCGTAAAATCCTGTTCATTGTTCATTTTTAAGGATTTTCCCATAGGACTAGCATCGCCAAAAAACTTTTTAGCCATGGTTTCATTAATTACAACGGCGTGCAGCTCATGAAAAGCATTTGATGCATTGCCAAAAACAAATGGCAGATCAAGCATTGGGAATATTTCGGGATCGCCATAAGCGCCTTTCTCATTTATCGCTTTATCGCCAAGTGCAAAAACCATTTGATCATAATTTGACAATATTGCGGCATTCTTTATCCCAGGGATCTCGGATTTGATAGCTTCTGCCATTGGCCCGGGGGTAGCATGGAATGTGCTGACCTTTCCACTATAGGTTTGATTCTCATAAATAGTGTACAGGTTGTCTTTCTTCTTGAAATTACTATTATAGGTAAGCTCATCTTGCACCCATAAAAATATCAGTGAGGCACAAGCTATCCCGATGGCCAGACCGGTGATGTTTAAAAAGCTGTAACCCCTGTTTTTTAACAGGCTGCGTAATGTGGTTTTGAAATAATTCTTTATCATTTTATTTGGTCATTACGTCATTTGCTGCGCTGTCATTAATCATTGGTGTACTTAGTCAAGCGATTTCCCCACCAATGACTAACGACACAATGAGCAATGACTTTATTCACTCCTCATACTCGATACCGGGTTTGCCAATGCAGCTTTTACCGCTTTATAACCTACTGTTACCCATGCCAGTATAATTGAAGCTACCAGAGCCAGTAAAAACACATCAACATTTATGGAGATCCGATAAACAAAGGTTTGAAGATAGCCCGACACCAGGTACCATGATACAGGAACCGCAATCATAAACGAGATACATATCAGTATTACAAACTCCTTTGAAAACAGGAAGACTATGCTCTTTACCGAAGCCCCCAATACTTTACGTACCCCAACTTCTTTGGTTCTTTGTACCACCATGAATGATACCAGCCCATACAGGCCCAAACATGAAATAAATACGGCTATACACGCAAATATTTTATAAACCAGGGCCAGCTGGTTCTCCTGCCTGTAAAATTGAGCTATGTTTTCATCAAGGAAAAAGCCATTGTAGGCATATTCGGGATACATATTTTCCCATTGTTTTTGTAAAGTTGCTACGGTGTTACTCAGATTTTTCGTTTCTATTTTAATAGCAAGCTGCGATTCGAAGTTTTTTCGCGGAGAAATAACTATCGGTTTAACTTCTTCTCTTAACGAATTGGTTTTGAAGTCTTTAACAACGCCAACAATAGGAGCCCAAAATGCTTTATTGCCGCCTAACCTTACAGTTTTGCCTAACGCACCCTCAGCACGCTGAATGCCAAGCTTTTTTATAAAAGTTTCATTTACTACAACCTGCCTGGCTGTATCGCTTTGGTCATAGCCTTTACCTGCAATAAACCGTAATCCAAAGGTTTTAAAATAATCGGCATCGCCATATTTCAAAAATGTGGTGATGCCGTTTTCTTTCGTCGAATGATCAAAATAAAAGTTTGTACCCCAGTTATTTTCTGACGATGGTGCGTCCGAAGCAAAACTTACCGACTTAACCGCGGCATTTTGCATTAGCTGTTGCTTAAATGGTTCTATTTTACGCAGGCTAATGCTATCGGTATAGCCGGGAATTATCAGCACCGCACTTTTATTAAACCCGAGATCGGCCTCATTAACAAAATTCATTTGCTTTATGGCGATGATGGTACCGATGATCAGTAATTGCGAAATGGCAAATTGCATTACCACAAGCCCCCTGCGCAACGGGATCCCACCTATTGAAGCAGCTGTGATCTTATTTTTAAGCGCTAATACGGGCTTAAAACCCGATACCACTAATGCAGGATAAAGGCCTGATAAAAGAATTACTATGCCGGTTACTAATAGCAAAAACAGCGCGCTGCCCACGCTAAGCAAACTGATACTGTCCGGCACACTGGCGATGTTTTTGAGATAGGGTAATGCAAGCTTTGCAACAACCATAGCCAGCAATACCGAGCCTATAACGATAATTGTTGTTTCGCCCATAACCTGGCTTATTAACTGAACCCGGCTGCTCCCTAATACTTTACGGATCCCAACTTCTTTCGACCGCCCTACAGATTGTGCCGTTGACAGGTTAATAAAATTAATGGAAGCCATTAGAATAATAAGTATGGCAATAAGTGACAGCGTACGCAATGTTGCTTTCGTAGTCATATGGTCGCCAAGGGAGCCCCCAAAGCGGGTATCAAAGTGCATTTCGCTTAAGGGCTGTAAAAATTGCACCCGGCCAACTCTGCCCTTATCGCCTGAATGCCTGTGGTTAAACGTTTTAAGCTGTTCATTAACCCTGATAAATGATTCGTTAGCAGGCAATTGCATAAACACCTGGTGATTGCTGCTTACTGAATGCCAGTCGTTAACATATCCATAATCATTAGGGTGCTGTTTCCAGGTTATGAATGATACCAGTACTTTCAGCGGGAAATCACTGTTTGGCTGTGCATCCTCAATCACGCCGGCTACCTTTAAAGTGAGCACATTATTCATTTTCAGCAGTTTGCCGATGGCGTTTTTCCAATCGCCGAAATATTTAATGGCCGTACTTTTATCAATAACAGCCATATTGGGCTCTGCAAGTACTTTTTTATCACCGGTTAACCATGCAGCACTAAAAATGTCAAAGAATTGTGGCTCCATAAACATTACACCCAAATTTTCAGTGAACTTTTTGTTGGCAGCGCTATTTGAAACATTACTAAGTACTGTTATTTGACTGCCGTAATTTAAATTTATCGCTGCTACTTTTGCCTGCGGAAAATCAAGCCTTAAAGCATCTGTTGAGGGGATAGGGATGCCCGGATTATAGGAAAACCCATCTTCGCGTTTCTCCTGGGTGACAACGTGGTAAATATTTTTGTAATTTGGCCTAAAGGTATCAAAGCTCAACTCGTATTGAACAACAACATATATAAGTAAGCAGGCGGCAATACCAACCGTTAAGCCAGAAACATTAATGGCGGCATACGCTTTATGGTGGACTATGTTGCGCCAGGCTATTTTAAAGTAATTTTTAAGCATGATAAAATTCTTAGTGATACAAAACGGTTAAAATACATACCAAATATTTAAATTGTTAATAATCAGATATTTATATAATGTATTAGTGTACGAATATGTTCGTAAGTGTAACACCTGGTGTTCGGTAATGATACAGTTGTGGGATTCCGAAAGTCCGAAAGTCAGTAAAGTCCGAAAGCCTCATGTAGCAATCTTTCTTACGGTCTTTCGGACTTTACTGACTTTCGGACTAAAAAAAATCACTCCGAACGAAGACTCTTTACCGGGTTTGCAATTGCGGCCTTAACTGTTTGAAAACTCGAAGTAAATACCGCTGCAATTAGCATCCCCGCGCCGCTTGCTGCAAAGATCCACCAGCTTATCGGGGTCCTGTCGGCATAAGTTTGTATCCACTTGTTCATGGCATACCATGCTATTGGCGTTACCAGTATAAACGCCAGCAGTATCAGCCACACCAGCTCTGACGATAGTAAGGTTACTATTTGCGTAACCGAAGCACCGAGCACTTTGCGCACGCCAATTTCCTTGGTTCGCTGGTTGGTTGTGTAGATAGCCAAACCAAGTAAGCCCAGGCAGCTGATAAATATTGATAAGCCGGTAGCCCAGTTGAGCAAGGTTGCAGTATGCTGCTCACCGGCATAAAATTTGGCTATTGATTCATCATAAAAATGATAGTCAAAATCATCGTCGGGGTAAATTTCCTTGTATTGCTTTCTCATTGTCGCAATAGCCTTCTTCCACTCGTTGCCACCATCGGTTTGAGGTTTTAATGCAATATGAAATGTCCCGGTTTGATAGGTGTCCTTACCAAAAAGAATAGCCAAAGGATTAATAGGCGATTGCAATGACCGCTCATAAAAATCAGCAACAACACCAACAATTTTCATTTTATGATCACCATTAAACTTAATAATCTGTTTGCCTAAGGCATCATTTGGATTTTTAAAACCAAGTATTTGGGCATATTTATAATTTATCAGGAACGCCCTTGAGGTGTCGCTTTTTTTTATGTTTCTGCCTGCAAGCAGCTTGATCTTATATAACTTAATAAAATTCTCATCGCCACTTTTCAATTCTACGCCGGTTCTTATTTCCTTTTTTCCATCCATATATACGGCCGCAGTGGTATTGGTATTTCCGGACGACGGAGGCGCCCCGCCAATGCTTATCATTTCAACCTGCGGTATGGAACGCAGTTTGTTTAATAATGTAATGTTTCGGTCCATGTTGCGAGTCTTCCAGGGGCTTTGTATAAAAATGATGGCATCCTTTTTAAAGCCAAGGTCTTTATGCAATGCGTAATAAATTTGCTTGCTCACCAAAACCGTTGCCATTATAAAAAACTGCGCTATAACAAACTGCGAAACTGTTAACGATTTACGAAGCCAGGCATTCCTGGTTTTATTGCTATTGCTTTGTGCCTGATTTTTTAGTACTAAAACAGGTTTATATCCCGACAGCATGAGCGCAGGATAAAAACCGGATAAGAAGCTTACAATGATAGTGAGCGCAATAAGGAACAGGATAATATTAGGTTGATGAATAAAATCAGCTTTAATGCCCGGGGCTATAAAATCAGCAAATAGCTTCAATATTAACGGGGCCAGCAGCATCGAAATAATAACTGCAAACAGGGTAATAAAAAAAGTTTCGCTTAAAAATTGTATAACCAGTTGCATGCGGCTGCTACCCATAGTTTTGCGGATGCCAATTTCCTTTGCCCTTTGAGTTGCTTGAGCAGTGGTTAAGTTCACAAAGTTTATACATCCCAATAGCAACAGGAATGCGCCTATTACCAATAAACCATATAACGTGGTTTTATTAGCTGATGAGCTAAAATCAAATGTTCCGTATTTTTCACTAAAGTGAATGTTGCCTAGTGGCTCCAGGCTAAATGCGTGGGTGCTTCCTTTTAATTCGGGTCTCGGCGGGCTGCTTTTCTTTAATATTGTATTTAGTTGCTTTTCAACATTTGCTGCAGAAGCGGTTGGCGACAATTTGATAAAAACCTCCGAGGCTGAATTTGTATTTTCCCATTCTTTTAACCCCAGTTGATCGGCCAAATCCTTATTTGCTGTACCTGTACTAAAAGATATAAAGTCATGAAAAGCAAAATCGGTGTTTTCTGTTATCGTTTGTACTATGCCTGTAACAGTTGTTTTAATGGTATCATATGTAACAGTTTTGCCTATCATCTGATCATAAGACAACGATGGGAAATAAAGCTTTGCGCGCTCCGACGTTAATACAACATGGTTGGGTGCATCTAACGCATTGGTGGACGAGCCGGCGAGCCACACGTAATTAAATATTTTAAAGTATGCCTGGTCCGCCAGTACAATTTTATCCTGGGCCTTAAATCTTGTTGGAATATTTTTTTTTCCGGCAATAAATACATCAGGGGTTAGCGTAAAAAGTGGAGCAGTTAATTCAACCCCGGTTGCCTGGCTTTTAATGGCTTCAGCTAACGGGCCGCAAACGCCGGGAGTATAGCTTGGGTTACCCTGGAAGCTAAAATTACTTACAACTCTATAGATCCTGTCGCTATCCTTATGGAATTTATCAAAAGAAAGATCGTAATGAACAATGAGGTAAATTACTAATGAAGCACTTATGCCTATTGATAAGCCAATTATATTTATAAATGTAAACAGCTTGTGCTTCCAAAATCCCCTGAAAGCAATCTTAAAATAGTTTTTTATCATGACAGTTGGTTTATTTATAGTTCATTGTTGATGGTTCTATTTATAGTTCATTGTTGATGGTTCATAGCTCATAGCCGAAATTTTATAACATGCTTTTTAAAACCTAATCTCTGATTTCTAGCCTCTAATCACTCCGAACGCAGACTCTTCACCGGGTTTGCCAACGCCGCTTTAATTGACTGAAAGCTTATGGTAACAAAAGCTATTATCAATGCTATTACACCTGCCATTGCCAATACCCACCAGCTAATACTGATGCGGAATGCAAAATCAAGCAGCCACGTGTTCATGGCATACCATGCTACAGGTATGGCTATCAGTGCAGAAATTATCACCAGCTTCAAAAAATCGCGCGATAACGCTACAACTATTTGTGGCACGCTTGCACCCAGCACTTTGCGCAGGCCAATTTCCTTAACCCGCTGGCCTATTGTAAAGGCTGATAGCCCTAATAATCCGAGGCAAGCTATAAAGATTGCTATGCACGAAAATATGGTGAACAATGTGCCCTGCTCTTCTTCTGCGCTATAGAGTTTAGCAAACTTATCATCAAGAAAAGAAAATTCAAACGGCGTGTCTGGCTGATACTTTTTCCATACGCTGCTTATCATCGCCAATGCCGCCTGCACATTGTGCCCGTCTACCTTAATAGAAAGCTTTCCGAAATAATCAAACCTGGGTAATTGAAAAAGCAGGGGTATCACTTTTTGGTGCAGCGACTCAAACTGCACGTCCTTAACAACGCCGATAACTTTGCCTTTTACGCCGCCGTAACTTATATCACGGCCAATCGCATTTTCGGCTGTTTTCCATTCCAGTTGTTTAACAGCTTGTTCGTTAATTATGTAGGCAGCTGTATCTGTTGGGTATGCTTTCGAAAATTCCCGTCCGGCAGCCATATGCATATCATAGGTGGAGTTGAAATCATAATCTGCCTGTACAAATTTAAGCTCGATTTTAACCTGGTGCATCGAACCGTTGTGCATTACCGCAGCATCTGATGCGCTTAAAATACGATCAGATGGAATGTAGCTGGATTTACCAATTTTCTTTATTGCCGGGTTTCTTAAAAGGTCGGCTTTAAAGGATTCATATCGTTTAACAAAACCGGGGCCGTAGTCCATTGTAATAATATTGTCTTTATTATAACCAAGGTTTTTGTTCTGCATATATTGTAACTGCTGGTAAACCACAGCGGTTGCAACTATCAGTATTATTGAAATAGAGAATTGGGTAACAACCAGTGCTTTCCTGAACGAAATATTACCGGAGCCAACCTTAAATATTCCTTTAAGTACTTTAACCGGTAAAAACGATGACATAAACAAGGCTGGGTACGCCCCGCTTATCAGGCCAATTACAAATGGCAGAAAAAACATCGGCAACAAAACCTTCCATTGCAGAAGCACATCTATTGAAAAGTTATTACCGGATATTTTATTAATGACCGGCGCAACCAGTACACTAATTGCAAATGCAAGCGCCAAAGCTATAAAGGATATCAGAATTGATTCACTCAGGAACTGCCAGATAATTTCCTTTCGCAGTGCCCCTACCACCTTTCTTACGCCTATCTCTTTTGCCCTCAATATAGACCGTGCTGTCGACAGGTTCATGTAGTTAATGCACGCTATCAAAAGAATAAACAACGCGATAGCCGAAAATATATAGATCCTCTTTATATCTCCGTTTGGCTCTATTTCTGTATCAAGATGGGAATAAAGGTGTATATCGGCTAACTTTTGCAAGTCGAGCTTTGTAGCCTGATGCGTTTTGGTATTACCGGGTAAATTATTTAAGTGGACATATTTATCAAGAAACGATGGAAGCTGCGACTCAATTCGGGCTACATTATAGTTTTCAGGAAAAAGCAAATAAGTAAAGAAAGCATTATGGTTAAACCTTGTTGTCAGAGGTATCTGGCCGTAAACGCTGGTATCATTAAGTGTATTGAATGATAGCAGTAGCTGGGGATGGAAATGGGAGTTTGGGGCAAGTTCCTTAAAAATACCGGTTACCTTAAACTCGCGCTTGTTGCCATTAAGCTGAATAGTTTTATTCATCGGGTCGGCGCCGTCAAAATACTTTCTTGCCATACTTTCGGTTAGCATAACACTATATGGGTCAGCGAGGGCTGTTTTAGCATCGCCTTTTAAAACCGGAATGCTAAAAACTGAGAACAGATTTTTTTCTGCATAAAAAGCATCTTTTTCGTTAAAAAGCTTACTGCCATATTTTAGCGTAACCGACCCCGTGGGCCATAATCTTGTCATTTGCTCAATATCGGGGAAGGCATTTTTGAGCAAGGGCCCGAAGGGGGGAGCTACTGAACCTGTATGAAGGCTCGCCGTTCCATCAGCAGCATAGAAAGTACGCGTTACACGGTAAATGTTTTTGGCATTGGTGTTGAATAAGTCGTAGCTTTTTTCATTAATAATATACGAAAGGATAAGCAGGCAGCACGTTAAACCTACTGTAAGGCCGAAAATATTTATAAACGAAATAAATTTATTTCGCATAATATTACGGATGGTGCTTTTTAAATAGTTTCGTATCATGTTATTTGGTCATTAGTCATTCGCTTTGCTGTCATTAGTCATTGGTGTATTACGGTTATAAATTGTGTCATTGGATATTGTAGTCTAATCACCCGCCTAAACAAATGACCTAATGACTAATGACCAATGACTACTCTCACTCGGAACGCAGACTCTTCACCGGATTTGCCAGTGCTGCTTTAATTGATTGAAAGCTTATGGTAAAAAAAGCGATAATCAGAGCTATTACACCCGCCATCAACAATACCCACCAGCTAATGTCAATGCGGAATGCAAAATCACCTAAAAACCACTTATTCATTGAAAAAAAAGCTACAGGTAACCCAATTATCATCGCTATCAAAACAAGCTTTAAAAAATCTTTGGAAAGCTCGGTAACTATCTGCGGAACACTGGCACCCAATACTTTGCGCACACCAATTTCTTTAACCCTTTGTGTTATGGTAAAGGCCGATAAACCAAACAAGCCAAGGCATGCAATAAATATAGCAATACACGAGAATATTGTGAACAGACTCCCCTGCTGCTGTTCACTGTTGTAAAGCTGGCCAAACCGTTCGTCCAGGAAAGTAAAATCAAATGGTGTTTCGGGCAGGTATTTGTGCCATGTTTGTTCAACAGCAGCTATTGCGGCTTTGGTATTATTGCCGTCAACCTTTATCGAAATTTTACCATAGTAATTGTTAGGCGACGGCAAACTAAATAATAACGGGATGATCTTCTGATGCAACGATTCAAAATGAAAATCTTTAACTACTCCCACTATTTTTCCTTTGGTACTGCCATACACCATATCCTTATCCAATGCGTTTTCAGCTGTTTTCCAGCCAAATTCCCTTACTGCTTCCTCATTAATAATAAAATTGTTGGTATCGTTCGCAAAAGCTTTTGAGAAGTTCCGTCCTGCTGCCATTTGCATGCCATAGGTTGGAATAAAACCATAATCGGCGGTGATATATTTAAGGTCGATTTTGATGGGTTGCAATGATCCCCCCTCTATTATCTTTGCATTCTGATCGTCCAGTAAGCGCCCGGATGGAATGCGGGATGAGATGCCTATTTCTTTAACGGTTGTGTTTCTTTTTAAATCATTTTTAAATGCTTCATATTGTTTGGTTAAGGCATTCGGGTAATTCATCGTTATAATATGATCTTTATTAAAACCCAACGCCAATTTTTGGATGTATTGGAGCTGCTGAAACACAACAGTTGTCGCCACAATTAAAATTATAGAAATTGAAAACTGTACTACTACCAGCACCTTCCTGAAAGAAATACCACCCGATCCTGTTTTTATTATTCCCTTCAGAACTTTTACAGGTAGAAATGATGACATAAAAATTGCCGGGTAGATACCGCTTATCAACCCGATAACAAACGGAAGCGCGATTAACGGCAATAAAATATTCCACTGCAGCAAACTATTGAACGATAAAAACTGGCTGGACAGCTTATTTACAAATGGTATTAGTAAAAGCGTTAATATAACAGCAAGGATGAGCGCCATCCAGGTAATTAATACCGATTCGCTTAGGAACTGGCTGATGATCTCTTTCCGCTGTGCTCCTATTACCTTCCTGATCCCAATTTCCTTTGCCCTTAAGGCCGACCTGGCAGTAGACAAATTCATGTAGTTTATACAGGCTATCAGCAAAATAAAGAGAGCAATTGCTGAAAATATATATACGCGTTTTACATCGCCGTTTTCCTCAATCTCATCATCAAGGTGCGACTTAAGGTGAATGTCAGTCAAATTTTGCAGTTCCAGCTTTGTTACCTGGTGGGTTTTCAGGTTCCCGGGCAGACCTTGGAAACTGACATATTTATCAAGAAAATCAGGTAACTGCGCTTTAACCCGTTCAACATTGTAATCTTTAGGGAAAAGCAGATAGGTATAAAATGAGTTGTTGCCATAATTAGTTTGCAATTGTTTTTCACCATAAATAGCCGAATCCTTTAGAGTATTAAATGACATTAATATTTCAGGATGCATATGCGAATTAGCCGGGAATGCCTTGAAAACACCGGTCACTTTAAAATCATGCTTTGGGTTATCCAGTAAAATGGATTTGTTTATTGGATTTTCATCGCCAAAATATTTTTTAGCCATATCCTCTGAGAGCATTATGCTGTAAGGGTTAAGCAAACCGTTTTTAGCATCGCCCTTTACTATCGGTGTATTAAACAGCGCGAAAAAGTTCTCATCAGCAAAAACGGCATTCTTTTCATTAAAAAGCTTGTCGTTGTACTTTAAGGCAACTGTTCCGTTTGGCAGCATCCTGGTCATTTTTTTTATGTCAGAAAATGCATTTTTAAGCAAAGGGCCAAAGGGCGGCGCAACCGCGCTCAGGTGCAGGTTTTCAACTCCCGGCGCAGTGTAAAAGATCCGGGTTACCCTGTATATATCCTTAGCGTTCTTGTTAAATTTATCATAGCTGCGCTCATTTATAATATAAGCCAAAATAAGCAAGCAGCAGGTTAACCCCACGGTTAAGCCAAATATGTTGATGAATGAGATAAACGGGTGCCTTTTGATATTTCTGAAAGCACTCCTCAAATAGTTCTTTATCATTTTATTTAGTCATTAGTCATTGTGTCATTGGTCATTAGTGTCTTAAAGCTGTGTCATTGGTCATTTTGATTAATCATCCGGTTAAACAAATGACTAATGCCCAATGACTAATCTTACTCGGAACGCAGGCTCTTCACCGGGTTTGCAATGGCCGCTTTTATTGACTGGAAGCTGATAGTTATCAATGCAATTCCTACAGCCATTAAACCTGCCAAAAGAAATATCACCCAGTTAATATCGATCCGGTAAACAAAATTTTGCAGCCATTTATTCATAGCCCACCATGCAATTGGCGAACCTATTGCGATAGAAAGCAAAACCAGCCTCAAAAAATCTTTCGAAACCAGGGTTACTATACTGGATACGCTCGCACCCAGTACTTTGCGGATCCCGATCTCTTTTGTCATGATCTGTGCTGTATATGTTGCTAATCCTAACAAGCCAAGACATGAAATGATAATTGCGATTGCAGAAAAAAGGTTAAATAAAATGCCTGTTCGCTGGTCGGTTTTATACAGGTTGCCATATTCTTCATCCATAAAGCTATACTCAAAGGGAAAACCCGGATTATACCGGTTCCATAAGCGGTTAGCCGCAGCAATGGCTTTGGCGGCATTTTTACCGGTGGTTTTTACATAAAGTAAACGACCGTTAGGCTCAAAATAAATTACAGTAGGTTCAATCCTTTCTTTTAACGATGCTGTATTAAAATCTTTTACAACTCCAATAATGGTTCCCTCGGTTTCCTGTAACTTCAGGCGTTTACCAATGGGATTTTTTATCCCGGTTAATTTAACGGCTGTTTCGTTTAAGATAAAACGGGCTGAGTCTGATTTTACACCCGAAAAATTATTTCCGGCCAATAATTTAATTTTCATCAACGGGATAAACTTCTCATCTATCCCCAGGTGATGTATAACGATACCGGCATTAGGGTCTTTCCCATCCCAGTTTACACCTGCAGTGGTATGCATGTTATTTACCAGGTTATTATCCGATGAAGTTACAGCCTCAATCCCCGGATGATTTCTTAATTCAGCTTTAACCACATCCTGGTGTTTTTGCATTTCGCCCATATTGAAAGAGAAAACCTGCGAACGGTCATAACCCGGGTCTTTTTCACGGATATATTTTAATTGTTTGCCAATTACCAGGGTAACAATTATCAGGGTAACCGAAAAAACAAACTGGGTGGTAACCAATATCTTCCTGAAAGTAACATTACCCACGCCTAATGTTATTTTCCCTTTTAATGCCTTTAATGGTTCAAAAGACGATAACAATATAGATGGATAGATAGATGATGCCAGCAATGTACCGATAACAGTAACCGAAACTATTTTCCATACTGCGGGATCGGCAAGGTTAAGGTGCATGTGTTTTCCCGAGATCTGGTTATAATATGGCATTAGCAGGGTAATTAAGACATATGCAAATACCAGCGCGATACCAAAAAACAGAACTGTTTCAATAATAAACTGTGCAAACAGTTGTGTTTTTTGAGCGCCTACAATTTTACGGATGCTTACCTCTTTTGCGCGGATCATCGACCGGGCGGTTGAAAGATTAACATAATTGATACAGGCTATCAGCAATATTAAAACAGCAACAATTAAAAATATATTAACCGTTTGCATTCCTGATGCTGTGCCATCTGCCTGGTACAGGTGAATTGTTGAAAGTGGTTGTAACTGATAGGCATTCTCCTTTAAATTCACCTTTATCCATGGTGCATTTTTTGCCTGGATCCGGATCAGTTTTTCCCCAATGGGTTTTATAGGCGTACCGGGTTGAATTTCAAAGAAAGTAGTATACCCAAAATTACCCCAGTTGCTATCAAGTGATTTCCAGAAACCCTTGCCGTTATATTCCCTGGCTACCAGGTTCATTGAGAACAGCATATTATAATTTATGCTTGAGTTATCCGGAAAATCAGCAATTACACCGCTCACTGTATAATTGTCCTTATGATCTTGCTGTAACACTTTCCCTATAGGGTCTTCTTCCCCAAAATACTTTTTCGCTGTAGATTGTGTGATGATTACAGACTGATTATTAGGGAATGGATTTTTGGCATCTCCTTTTATCCATCTAAAATCAAACATCCTAAAAAGCGAAGGATCGGTATATGCTGCATTTTCTTCTTTTAATAGCTTATCCTTATAACCAAAAACGCTATTGTAGGCATGGGTTATACGTACCGCATTTTTAACACCAGGCACTTCTTTTAAAGCATAAGTTGCTACCGGCGCCTGTGCATTATCCCAAATTCTTTTGGTGCTCCCGCTTCCCAAAAATGAATTAACACGGTAGATGTTTTTTGTTTTTGTATGAAAAGAATCAAAGCTTAGCTCATCCTGTACCCATAATAAAATAAGCATCCCGATTGCCATGCCTATAGTAAGTCCGGCAATATTGATTGCTGAATAAAATTTATTCTTTACCAGATTCCGCCACGCGGTTTTGAAGTAGTTTTTTATCATTGTATTTAGTCATTTGTCATTCGCTTCGCTGTCATTAGTCATTCGTGCTTTGAGGTTGTAAATTGTATTATTGGATAATTAGTCTAATCCACAAATGACTAGTGCCTAATGACCAACCTCACTCAGAACGCAGGCTATTCACCGGGTTTGCCAGGGCTGCTTTAATTGATTGGAAGCTGATTGTAATTGTAGCTACCAATAAAGCTATACCTGCCGCCAGTACAAATACCCACCATTGAATATCTATCCGGTAGGCAAAATCCTGTAACCATTTACTCATGGCATACCATGTTATCGGGAAAGCAATTAACGATGCAATAACTATCAGCTTTAAAAACTCTTTTGATAGCATTACTGTAATGCTGCCCGATGTTGCACCTAAAACCTTCCTGATCCCTATTTCTTTTACCCGCTGGCGGATCATAAACGCTGCTAAACCAAACAGGCCAAGGCTGGCTATAATTACAGCGATAACAGCAAATGATGTGAATATTTGCCCGGTACGTTCCTCGGTGTTGTATAGCGAAGCAAATTGCTGGTCTAAAAATGTGTAGTTAAACACGCCGCCAGGATTGAAAGCGGTCCACTGGTTTTTAATATCATTTACAAGTGTATGAACATCTGCAGCTTTTATTTTAACTATTACTGACCCTGTACTATGTCCGCTCAACATCATTAATGAAACAATTTTTTGTTTGGCCGATGTATAGTGGAAATCCTTTACTACCCCAACAACTGTAAAATGCCGCTGCCCCGAGCGAATAATTGTTTTTCCAAGCGGATTAGTATTTCCCCAACCCAGATCGCGTACAGCTGCTTCGTTAATAATAACCGAAGCCGAATCGCCGGGAGCATTCGGATAAAAGTTTCGCCCTTTAATTAATTGAATGCCCAATGTTGGGATATAGGTATTATCCACATGAAAAATATTTGTGTGGATTTCAGACCGGGTGCCTTTATCAGCAACATCTTTGGCATAAATTTGTGTGCCATCAACGCCCCCATTATAACCAGGCACACTGCTTGATATAGTAGCATTTACCACTCTGTTATCATTTAAAAGCTGTTGTTTAAAAGCATTGATATTATTACCAAGCGTGTAGGCATCGTTAATTACCAAAACCTGGTTTTTATCATAACCCAATTTTTTGTTTTGCATATAATGCAGTTGCTGGTAAACCACAAAGGTTGCTATAATAAGTGCAGTTGATATAGCAAACTGAAACACAATTAAGCTGCTGCGTAATCCACCTTTGCCTGCAGTTTGAGCCACGCTATTCCCTTTTAACACTGCCAGGATTTTAAATGACGATAGGAAAAATGCAGGATAAATACCCGCTACCACGCCAACAAATATTGTAAGGGTAATTTCTAAAATCAGAGCCTGGTAATTCAGGAAAAATCCGAAGTTAATGTGTTTGCCGGCCAGATTATTAAAATATGGCAGCAACAGGTAAATTATACCCAGTGCAAAAAGCATTGCTAAGGCCGTAAGCATCACAGATTCTGTAAGGAATTGCGAAACCAGCTTGTTTTTCTCGGATCCTAATACTTTTCTGATCCCAATTTCTTTTGAGCGTTTTGACGAGCTTGCAGTTGAAAGATTGGTAAAGTTGATACAGGCTAACAGTAAAATAAATAATGCCAGGGCGCCAAATATGTACACATAGTGAATATCACCATTGGCCTCAAATTCATATTTGGTTGCCGAGTGCAGGTGAATGTCAGTTATAGGTTGTAAAAAAAACTTAAAGGTATTTACAGATTTTTGAGCTTCGGCCAGGCTAACCCCCATGTCAGTCTGAATTTCAGGCACCACATGTTTGGTTACCAGCTGCGGGAAACTTGCTTCCAGTTTTTTGATGTCAGCGTTTTTGTTTAGCAACAGGTAGGTGTAATAGCCAATATTGCTCCACGTTTGTTTTGTTGAAGCAGTTATAAAAGTTGAGATACTCATAAACGCATCAGCATGAAAATGCGAGTTATCCGGAACTTTATCAATAACACCGGTAATCCTGGTAGGTACATCCGCTATGGTCAGAACTTTATTTAGAGCTGATGAATTACCAAAATACTTCAATGCAAAAGCTTTTGTTATAACTGCACTATTGGGTTCGGTAAGCGAAGTTTTAATATCACCTTCTAATAAGGGGATTGAAAATAACTGGAGAAAATTTGAATCAATCAGTACAATTTTCTCTTCCTTAAACTGCTTATCATTGTATTTTACAAATACCGGTCCACGGTTTTCCAAGCGGGTGGTAGCCAGCACTTCGGGGTACGCATTTTTTATGCCCTGCCCTACTGCTATATCAACATTCGGATAATTATTGGCATCATTTGCATCGGTACGCAAACCTACTCTATACAGCTGTTTAGCATTTGCAGAATAAGTATCGTATGTTAATTCCTGGTATAAATAAGCGCTTATAAGCATACAGCAGGTTAATCCAACCGCTAATCCAAAAACGTTTATAAGCGAGAATACTTTGTTTCTCCTCAAATTTCGCCAGGCTGTTATTATAAAGTTTTTAATCATCTAATTAATTTATTGGTGGGGATTTGCTAACTGCCATTAGAATCCCCTTGTGTATTGTTCGTTTTTTTAATAATAGGTTTAAAATACATACCAATTATATAACATATTGCAAATCAATTAATTGTATTTTAATTTTAATTATAACTGTATCATTAACGAACACCCTGTGTTACGCCTGCGGACAGTAGTTTTTGATTTCGGATTTCGGAATTCCGATTTCGGATTTGATTGAAGTTAAAACCTATGATGGGGATAAAACAAAAAACGGTTCTGATATGCCACCATTAGCACATCAGAACCGTTGATCAAAACTATTTGAATCTACTAATTAAAGCTTATAGTCAGGTTATCGCTGGCATCAACATTAACCGGCACCCCGCCCCCGTTTAAAGTACCTTTTACATGGTCTTTTTCCCACTCACCGCTAAAATTGCTTATGTGGGCTGTATTTATTTTACTTGCAGACAAATTAAGGGTCATGCCCTGGCCTGAGGGAAGCTTCAGATCAACATGCCCTCCGCTAACATCAAGCTTAACGTATTTTCCTAACTGTTGCATATCTACGTGCATGCTGCCACCACTTGTAGATGCATTAAGGCTGCAGGCCATGGCTGATAAATTAACACTGCCGCCAGATGTGCCGGTAATTAACTCACCCTTTATATCATTTGCCTGGATGCTGCCTCCACTTGTGTTAGCAGTAATTGAACCATTTAATGCTTCAAGGTGTAATGAACCACCTGATGTTTCCAGCTTTATTTTACCCTGGCAATTTTTTGCACGGATGCTTCCGCCGCTTGTTTCAAGGTTGATATTATCTTTTGAATTGCTAACATCAATACTACCGCCTGACGTTTCGCCTTTTATCAGACCAGCCAGGTTATCCATGTGCAAACTGCCGCCACTGGTGCTAAATTCCTGAGCACCGGTTAAATTGTCCAGGTGGATACTTCCGCCGCTGGTATTTAGATGAGTAGCAACTTGCCTTGGCGTAAATATTTTAAAAGAAATGCTCAGTTGCCTTCTCCAGTTAAAATTTCCTTCATGCTTTCTTTTTGCAGTTGCATGTAATTCGTGATTACTTACAGAAACATTAAGCTCATAGTCATCACTAAGGCGTTTGTCAATTTCTTCTTTTGAAAGCTCCTGGCCATTATTGCCGCGTACATAGATTTCAATACGGGGTGATTCGCCTCCTCCGCTAACAGAAATACTGCCGCCCGATGTCTTTACAAATACATCCTTAATAGCGTCATTAGCTAATGATTTGGTTTGATAAGGAGTTTTATCCGAATTGCCCTGGGCCAAAGCAACCGTGCTTGAGCAGGCAATTAATAATAGTGCAAGGTAAGTTTTCATCATTTTAAGTTTATTTATCTATTAGACTACTTTTTGTTTCACTACGTTGCATGGTGTTAAAAATAATAATGGCCTGGATTGACCAATGTCATTAACGAGAGTTCGACATAAGCAAACGGTCACCTAATCCCAACCCTTCTCCAACCATGAGCAGCCGTAGTTTTAGATGAGGCGAAGCGCAAGTTTGTGTATTCACGCCGGCAAAGCGTTCCATTTTTTTCAACTGACTTTCCCTAAAATAGGTTGACAAATAAACAGTGGAAAGATGAATCATAATATAAACAAGTCAGCCATCGTTTCAGAGTATTTAAAAGGTGGAGTATCTTACCGGGATTTGCAG
>NZ_JAQBOC010000050.1 GCF_028288225.1 Mucilaginibacter sp. | reverse complement strand
TTCACCCTGCCTTTTATGTTAACGTTTTCCACAAAGTTTTTAGTTTTTAACACCCCCCAGACCCCCCATTTCCAACAATAACAATATTTAATAAAAACTATCTTTGGTAATACAAAGGAAAGGGTCTAATATATCAGCACAGGGCAACGCCCTGTGATAAATAAAAGCACCACCCCGAAAGTCTGTGTCCTCACAGACTTCCTTAGGACGGGTCTGTATAAAAATACCGGTTTAATTTGAGCAAAATGAATTATGGTGACGGTAAATCCACTGTCAACAAGGAAGAGAAAAAGAGCGTAATCAAATAAACATATTCACTATCATTTGCCAAAAATCATCAGGCTCAACGGGTGTAATGTCAAATTTCGCATCGATCATGTCTGAAAATTCAAGAAGCTCCCGACTCATATTAATTGCTTTAGTATTGTAAATTACGACAATTATATACCAAAAACCAAATTGGTATTGTGTTTTTTTGATAAATTTTTATTGAGTTAAATTTCAACTTCGGCGGTTATGAGTTTCAACCTATAAAACCAAGAACCCACACTTATGCAAATGCAGTTGGCCAGCATAAGGTAAATAAAGTCGTCTCTGTCACGAAAAATGTCACGAAAATGTTTTTCTATAATGAAAATTACCACATTGATCAATATACCTGTTATGCAAATTATCCACCTTGCGATCGTTAAGTCCTGTGCGAAACGGGTTACCAGCATTATTACTATCATGAATCCAAACCAAGTGATAAATAAGGTCAATAGCCCGATAGCTATGATGATGAAATAGACAATGCCGGTTGATTCGTCGAAGCCATTTCCGGTCGGTGAGGCTTCCCGATGATAGCTCAAAATGAAAAAGTAAAAGGCAGATACAACAATGACACCGCTAAGCCAGACCTTAAGGCTGTACAATATATTTGTTACCACTGAACGGATAATTATGTAGTTAATGGGTCTTCCCAGCTTGTGCCTCCTTTGCGGCCTCTGCGTTAAAAATTAACCACAGTGAACACTAAGAAGGCACGGAGATCGCGGAGTTGAAATTGTTTACTCCCTGTCCCAATTAATCTTGCGGGAGAAATACATCAACATCCCTACAATTATAAATAAGGCCACGCTTCCAATTATCAGCGCAAAATCTTCCAGCTGGATGATCACAAAAATGAAAACATAAAACACCGATAAAATAAAACCAAAGAGCAGGGCCGCATTCAGGTTTTTAAGCAGGGAGCCAATAAATGTGGTGATAAGCCCTACGGTTGCAACCGATGCCACAAGGTAAGCCGGGTTAAAACCAATCTGCTCTGAAAATGAGAGCAAGAGCGAATAATAGATGATCATTGCGGCACCTATCAGCAGGTAATTAAATACATGGACTTTTTGTTTGCGGATAACCTCGGTAAGAAAGAGTGAGATGAACGTCAGCATTATTATCAGTAATGAATACTTGCTGGTGCGCGTAGTTTTTTGATACTGATCAACCGGTAAGCGCAGCTTTACGCCAAATGATGCGTCAGCCTCCTTTTTACGATCACTTAATAAAGTATCATTGCCAACCCATTGTTGCGGGTAAGGCCTGTTATAGTACAGCATGCGCCATTTTGCCGAGAATCCACCGGTATCCACTACGCGGGTATCGGGCAAATAGCGGCCGTCAAAACTTGGACTGCTCCAATTTCCTTTTGCTTCAACATCGGTTGTTTTTCCTAAGTGTAAAAAGCTTAATCCCTGGCTGCCTTTTAAATCAAGCGTAAAATCAAAAGGGATCTCACCTGTTTTAGCTGTTAAGTTAACATTGGCCTGCAAGCCGCTGTTAAAAGGAGAGTGGCTGTCAAAAATTGGCTCTGCCTGTGATGACTGGCCCGCTGTATTTATTACAGGGTTTGTTTTTAAGCCTTTCAAATCAGAAATACTAAACGCAATGCGGGCTTTTTCAGGGAGCAGCTGGGTGGCCGACAAATTAAGTGCGTTCAGATCAGCCGGTGCAAAGTTCCCCGACACCTTTACAATTGTATTGTAAACCACTACGTCAAATATTCCGCGATGCAGGATCTCTGTCTTTAACTCCGCTTTAATATGCAGGTTATCAGGCAATACGTATAAATTCTCCATCACATCTTTCTCTGCCTCCTTCTGTGAATCGTCAAGGTATTTAACATGCTTTTTATAAGGGATAGTTAATACCGGTCCGCGGATCAATTGGCTGGCCGACCATTTGTCTGATACATCCTTCATCATTTCCTCTTGTCGCGTTGCCCGCTCTTTGACCAGGTTTTCTACCAGTGATGATGGGATCAGGAGCACTAAAATAAGAAACCCAATAAAGGCCAGCTTTACGGTTACCGATTCCTTTAACCAGTGCATAAAGCCACGTTTTTCGTCAATTTGTTCTGTCATGATTATTTATTTTAAAGTACTTTGTATTTCAAAGTAAATGAATAAAAAAAAGTTTGTGTTTATTGTTCAATAATTTGTTTTTGCTTTGCCCCGGCCATAATAAGGTAGGAGTTTAAAGTCAAAAGGCTCATCAGTCCGATGTATGAGATCTTTTCCGGCAAGGTTCCCCTAAACCCTTCATTAATCCCGTTATAAGTTACCCATAAAATAAACAGGACATTGCCGCTGATGGCGGCAAAACGCATCAAAAAGGTTAAATTTTTGTTCTGCATGATCATTCGTTTTAGTGGTGAAAAATTAGTTGGTTTTCTGTTGCTTAATTAATTGCTCCAAAGCATCTAAATGCTGTTTAAATGCTTTTTTCCCTTTTTCTGTCGATTCATAGGTTGTGTTTGGCTTGCGGCCTAAAAATGCTTTATGCACTACAATATATTCCTCCTTTTCCAGCGCTTTCAGGTGCGATGCAAGGTTGCCATCGGTAGTGTCAAGCAGTTCTTTAAGCGAGTTAAAGTCATACCGGTCGTTAACCATCAGCACGCTCATGATCTGTAACCTCAGACGGTTCTCAAATGCTCTATCAAGTTTATCAAAGGGGATTTTCACCTGTCGTATTTAAAGTACATCATGCTGCCGTAAACAATATGCAGCACACCAAAACCAAAGGCCCAAAATAGCAAACCATAACCGGGTAAACAAGCGGCAATAAGGCCTAAAATTATTTCGCACAGACCCAGGTACTTAACCATTGTAAAAGTGAAATTGCTTGCACTTACTAATGAGAGGCCGTAGAAGATAAGCGATGTTGGGCCAACTATTCCATAATAACCACGGACAAGAAAAATAAGTATTACCACGCCTCCTGTTACCAAAGGTGTTGCCATGTGAAATAATAAAGCCTGGCTTGTTTTACCCCAAACCGGCTGGCCTTTTCGTTTTGCCTTTTTGGTTGTTAATATCACCCCGGTAACTACCGAAAGCAGCAAAGTAACAGCAGCTATAGCGATTAAATTATAAAGCGGAACCGGATCGGAGTGAAGATTTAATGTTGTATATGTTCTTGTGCTTCCGCTGTAAACTATGCTATAGGCCAGGCCTGCAGCAATCAGCGCATAAATGCCTGCCAGGATCCCCGAGAGGCCGCTGAGGGATATAAATTTTGAGGATCGCTCCATCAGGTTGCGGATGGAGGCCAGCTCGTCCTGTATTTCTTTTTCTTCCACTTGAAAGTACTTTGTTGTTCAAAGTAAGCATTTTTAAATTGATAATGCAAATTTTATTTAGAAATTAGTTTTAATTAAGAGTTATATGATAAAAAAGATTTGGAATAAGCTTTTTAACAAGGCAGAAGAACCACAACCCGGCAATTATATTGTTGCTCAATTGAACGATAAATTAATGCCTATTGACAGGGGAGAAGTTTATGAAGATCCATTGGATGAGTTTTTAAAGCAAAAATGGTATGGTGAAATTTCAGGTGGTGGGACTTTACTAAGCAAAAGCAATGAAATTGAATATTGTGATGTGGAAATAAAACTTAGGGAAAAAGATATAAGCAGGCAGGCAATTGCTGAAATAATAAACAAGCTTGAAGAACTGGGTGCTCCTAAAGGTTCTAAACTTATAATTGAAGATACAGGTGAGAAAATTGAATTTGGGAAACTTGAAGGGCTTGCCTTGTACCTGGACGGTGTAAATCTTTCTGATGAGGTTTATAAAAATTCTAACCCTGAAGCACTTATACTTGATATAAAAAAACTAACTAATATAGAAAGTGATATAGTTAGATATTGGCATGGAAATACAGAATCAGGAATGTATTTTTATGGAGAATCATTTAATGGGATGAAGGATGCTATTGCGAATTTGATAAATTCTAACCCTGAATGTGAAAACGCCAGGGTAGTGCAAATTGCCTGATCAAGAGAGAAGGAGATCAATTGTTATGCTATTATACCTAACCTAAATTATCTCCATGAAACCGGATTTAGAGGAGCTTATTGAATTATACGAGGCTGAAAGACAATTATTAGAGGATTGTATTAAGGACAACATAGAGGAGTGGGATTATTTAAATGCTCATTCTAATTCACTGGCACTGTTTAAAGTCAATCAAAAATAAGAATACTTCATAAAATGAAAGATCCGTTTTATGATGAAAAAGTACAACTGGAAAGGATGATTAAGATTCGTGAAAGGTTCAACAAAGACGAAGCCATTAACGCTTACTACAAAGAAATAATTGATAAAGATAAAATTAAGCTGCAAAAACTGACGGATCAGAGAAGCGAGCCATTTTACGACGACCAAAAAATAGATGACGCTTTGTTCGGTCTCTGGGCTGGCATTTACAGAGGTTTTATTCTTTATCTTAATAAGAAGGATAACTTAAGCTTCACTTTTGAATCAACTGATGATGAGCTACTGGATATTTCAATCAGTGCAAAGTCAGCATTAAACGTTGAATATTTTTTTGGTGATGACGATGAAGAAGACAGACCATTAAATAAATTCAAAGGGTTGGGCTTCGCGTTGAATAACGCAGGCAATAAATTGATCTATAAATATGATATGGGAAATTTCAAGGATGCTATTGCTGTCAAAATATTGCTCTCCAGGATCATATATGATATTTTTACATATGCTGAACTGGATAATCCCGCAAGCCTGATGTATTTTTGAGCATTTCTTTCGTCTGAATCAGAATTTACAGGATTAAAGAATTAACAGAATCTCGCCCGCGTTATCCTGAAAATTTAAAAATTCTGTAAATTCTGATTCAGACAAAATTCCGAAATCAAATAGTTATCGCCGCCTTCACCAAGTAGGGCAGGATCTCTTTTTGAAATGAAACAAAGTTTTTACGAACGTCTGAGTCGCTTACCGAGGTAAAGGCAAAGCTGAAGACAATGCTTTTGCTGCATTTTATTAAAAAACGCAGGCGCTGCAGGTAGTTTTCCTGCTTGCGCAGGTCGCTTAGCTGTGAGAAAGCGCTTACCAGCATTTCTTCCAGCTCATTGGAGAGGTTTTTAAGAAAATCCTGTGAGTTGGCTGATTCGCGGATAAAGTCCCAGCCGATAAACTCATTACACACAGTGTAGCTGAGGCGGCAGGTTTTCATAATCAGAATGTTTAAATGCGCCTCCTCGTCCATTTCAGGTGTGTTATGATGGATCAGGTCATTCACGCTCAGCTTGATATAATCCATCAGCAGGGAGTGTAAAACATCCTCTTTGCTGTCAAAATACTTATAAATAGTGGCTTTGGCTATTTTAGCCCGTTTGGCAATTTCGTTTACACTGGTTTTATGGTAACCGAATTTTCGGAACAGATCCTGCGCTGCGCGCTTAATGCTTTCTTTTATTTTATCGGCTTCCATGTCAGTTGGATACAAATATCTCAAAATTACTGACATTTATAGCATGTGATTTGAGTAATCTGGTTACTAAGGCTTTTAAAATTGCCATATCATTAATTTGATACAAATATTTCAGAAGAGTTTGTAGTTACGTAATAAGCCCTGAGAGATTTGGTAGCGGGCGCCTTTACAGGGGTGCCGTCTGTTAATGAAAACTTCGATCCGCTGCATGGGTCGGTGGCTGTAAAACCCGAACCATCAATAGTTACTGCACATTTATTTTGCGGCTGATAGCTGCTGCAGCGGTCATAAGCAACGTATCTTCTATCTGGCGTCCGATATAAAATTAAGCCTGCAACGCCGTATCCGCTTATTACAACATAGCCTCCGCTGGCGTTTAATGGAAGTATTCGCGGGTCAAATAATGATGCCTGGAAATTTACCGGCACACTGGGTACCGCGTCACCCTGTTTGCCACATGATAAAAATGCTAGCGGAATAACTATTAACAGTAAAAATTTCTTCATATTATATAATGTCTGCCTGAAATTGCTTTAAAAAACGAACATCGTTTTCAGAGAATAAACGCAGATCACGTATAACATATTTTAAATTGGCAATTCTTTCTATTCCCATACCAAAAGCAAACCCGGTAAACTTTGTGCTGTCAATACCGCAATTTTCCAAAACGTTCGGGTCAACCATCCCGCAGCCTAAAATCTCAACCCAGCCGGTGTATTTACACATATTGCAGCCTGATCCCCCGCAAATAGTACAGGAGATATCCATCTCGGCCGAAGGTTCGGTGAACGGGAAATAGGAGGGACGGAAGCGCACTTTAGTGCCTTCGCCATAAAGCTCCTGTACAAAGTGGTAAAGGGTTTGTTTCAAATCTGAGAATGAAACATTCTCATCAATATACAAACCTTCAACCTGGTGAAAAAAGCAATGTGCACGTGCTGAGATAGCCTCGTTGCGGTAAACCCTGCCCGGCATAATTGCGCGGAAAGGCGGCTTGCCATTCTCCATCATCCTAACCTGTACAGATGAGGTATGAGTACGCAAAGCAATATCATCCTTACCATGTTTTTTCTTGATAAAGAAGGTGTCCTGCATATCCCTTGCCGGGTGCTCTTCCGGGAAGTTCAGCGCCGAGAAGTTATGCCAGTCGTCCTCAATCTCCGGCCCTTCAGCCACAATAAAGCCCAGGCGTTTAAATATATCGATGATCTCGGTACGGATCAGCGACAGGGGATGGCGTGAGCCTACTGCAAAGCCATCGCCGGGCAGCGTGAGATCAAGGCCTAAGTCTTGAGTCTTAAGTCCAGAGTCGGTGGCTTCTTTCAACTCATTATACTTTGCTTCGGCCAATTGTTTAAATTGGTTAAGCACTTTACCAAAGGTGCGTTTCTCTTCAGGGCCAACATTTTTAAACTGCTCAAACAGGTCCTTTATAATTCCCTTGGTGCCTAAAAATTTTATCCGGAATGCTTCCAGTTCCTCTGCATTTGCAGGTGAAAAAGCATTGATCTCGGCGGTGTATTGATCTATTTGGGCTTGCATTATAGTATTTTTCTTAAAAATTCCTCGGCGTTAAGAACCGGGATGTCAAATTTTTTGTAATGTTTTATATTTCGGCTAACAATCAAATCGCATTTGTTTTCTTTTGCAATGTGATATTGGATGCTATCTTCAAAATCTGCCTGATTAGCGATAATTGCTGAATTGATATGGCTTGCTCCAAAAGGAAGAACGTTTATCAAATCCATTATATATTTAACTGAAGTTACAGCAATGTTTTTGTTTAAATTTTTTGAAATAATGTAATGAACGTTTGCTAAAATCAATGCTGATGTATTTAACTCAATTATTTTTTTTATTTCATCTGTAAGCAGCGTCCTGCTGTAAATAAAAAAAGGCTCTCTGTTAAGTAATAAATCTAAAAGTATGTCGCTATCAACAAAAACTTTTTTATAAGTCATACTTTTCCTTTAAATACTCATATTTGGCATCCCAAAGATTAATATCATCGGGCACTTTGCCTTTTAATATTCCGCTGAGTGCTTTTATTTCGTCCGAGACTTCTATCTGTTTAAGCTTTTTAATAAAAGGATCTTCCTCTTCAACTTCGTCTTTTTTTGTTATATCGGCCAAAAAGTCTGAAACAATTTTTGAAATGCTCGTCTGATGTTTATAAGCATATCTCTTTGCTTTTGCAATTCTATCAGGTTCGATACTCAATGTCAACTTTGCCATAATAATAAACTCTATACGTACAAATATAATAAACTTACACGTATTATTTTATCACTCCCAACTCTTTTCCCACCTTGGTAAACGCTGCAATAGCTTTATCCAAATGTTCCGTATTATGGCCTGCAGAGATCTGCACCCTGATGCGTGCCTTTCCCTGCGGAACTACCGGGTAATAAAAACCTATCACATAAATACCTTCCTCCAGCATTTTGGCGGCAAATTCTTGTGCCAGCTTGGCTTCATACAGCATAACAGGCACAATAGGGTGCACACCTGGTTTAATATCAAAACCTGCTTCGGTCATTTTTTGGCGGAAGTATTGGGTATTGGTTTCCAATTTATCGCGCAGATCAGTTGTTTCGCTCAGCAGATCCAATACAGCTATTGAAGCGCCGGTAATTGATGGAGCAAGTGTATTTGAAAACAAATAAGGCCTTGAACGCTGGCGCAGCATATCTATGATCTCTTTACGGCCAGATGTAAACCCACCCGATGCTCCGCCCAAAGCTTTGCCCAGCGTACCGGTAATAATATCAATCTTACCCATTACACCATGATGCTCATGTGTACCGCGCCCGGTTTTACCCATAAAGCCCGAGCAATGGCTCTCATCTATCATTACCAAAGCATTGTATTGCTCTGCCAAAGCGCAAATTTTATCAAGTTGTGCAATAGTACCATCCATGCTGAAAGCGCCATCGGTAACAATAATCCGGTGACGGCAATCTGCAGTAGCTTTTAGCTTTTCTTCCAGGTCGGCCATGTCATCATGTTTGTAGCGCTGGCGCTGGGCCTTGCATAAACGTACGCCGTCAATAATTGAGGCATGGTTCAGCTCATCAGATATTATAGCGTCCTGCTCATTAAACAGGGGCTCAAAAACACCGCCGTTAGCATCAAAAGCAGCAGCATATAATATGGTGTCTTCAGTTCCTAAGAACTCAGCTATCTTTTTTTCAAGTGTTTTATGTATATCCTGGGTGCCGCAAATAAAGCGTACGGATGAAAGTCCGTAACCGTGTGTATCCATTGCCTCTTTTGCCGCCGCGATGACTTTCGGGTTGTTTGATAAGCCCAAATAGTTATTCGCACAAAAATTTATAACTTCTTTTCCGCCTTGTACTGTAATATCAGCACCCTGCGGCGAGGTAATTATCCGTTCCCGTTTATATAAACCGGCATTTTCAATATCGGTTAGTTCCTGCTGTAATACCGGTTGCAATGTGTTATACATAATGAGTCAGTTTTTGAGAGCGCAAAATTAGGGAATTAATTTAAATGCGGAACGCGAAATGCCGATTGCGGAATGTAAAAACATATTGCTCTTAATACTTCCGCAATCGGCATTTCGCATTCCGACTTCAAAAATCCTTTCAGCTTTCACCTTCTTTTCGTACTTTTGCACCTCATTTCCCACTGTTTGCAGCAGTATCAATGAATGTTATGGCAAAATATAATACACTACTATACTATTGTTATTCAACAATAGCTGATGCGGAGCAATTTGCTGCCGATCATTTAAAATTCTGTAAAAGCCTGGACCTGGCTGGCCGTATTATTGTGGCTACCGAGGGATTGAATGGCACTGTTTCCGGTTCGCCTGAATCTTGCAGGATTTATATGGACACCCTGCATGCCGATCCGCGCTTTGCTAATATAGATTTTAAAATTGATGAGGTTGATGCGCTTTCATTTGTAAAAATGCATGTGCGTTACAAATCCGAAATTGTGCATTCAGGTCTGCGCGATCCGAAAATCATCAATCCACAACAAAAAACCGGCAAGCACCTGGAGCCCAAAGAGTTTTTGGCGATGAAGGATGCCGAAGATGTGGTGATTCTAGATGTGCGCTCAAACTATGAGCATAACCTGGGCAAGTTTAAAAATGCAATAACACTGGATATTGAGAATTTCAGGGATTTTCCGGAGATGATCAATCAGCTGGCTCAATACAAGAACAAAAAAGTAGTAACCTACTGTACCGGTGGTATTAAATGCGAAAAAGCATCAGCTTTACTATTGCATGAGGGCTTTAATGATGTATACCAATTGCATGGTGGCATTATAAAATATGGCAAGGAAGCAGGCGGCGAGGATTTTGAAGGCAAATGCTACGTGTTTGATAACCGGCTTTCTGTTGATGTGAACAGCGTAAACCCTATAGTGATCTCAACTTGTTTTAACTGCGGTAAAACAACCCCAAAAATGATCAATTGCGCTAACCCTGAGTGTAATGAGCATTTTACACAATGCGATGAATGCGGCACAGCTATGGACGGTTGCTGCAGCATTACCTGTAAAGAACATCCGCGCAAAAGGGTTTATGATGGTACAGGCTATTATGTAAAAATTCCACAGCCGGTAAACGTCAATAAGAAGGCAAAGGTAACTGCAGAATAATTAAGCAGAGCAGACGCAATGCATTGCGTCTCTACAATATTTCAAATTCAATCCGTATTTTCGTAGAGACGCAATGCATTGCGTCTTTGTTGTATAAACCCTATGCGTAAAGCACTTCTGTTTTTTGCTTTTTTATTTTTAAATCTTGTAAGCGCTAATGCTGCCGATATAAAAAGCATTGGCGTGCCTTATGTGCAAAATTATACCAAGGCTTTATACCAGTCGGGTAATCAAAACTGGTCTATAACCAGGGATGAGCATGGTATAATGTATTTTGGCAACTCCGAAGGGCTGCTAACTTTCGATGGCAAGTACTGGCAATCATACCCTATGCCTAACGGACTTATTGTGCGCTCAGTTGCGGCTGATGGCAAAGGCAAAGTGTACGCTGGCGGCTTTGGCGAGTTCGGCTATTGGGAAACAAATAAAAACGGCTCATTAAAATATCATTCGCTCATACAGTTGGTACCCAAAAAATACCAGCCGGTAAACGAGGAGGTATGGAAAATCTACATTGATAACGGACAAGTTATCTTCCAGTCGTTTGGCTCCATTTACATTTATAGACAGGGGAAGATCAACGTAATAAAAGGCGCAAACCCTTTTTTGTTTTTATATAAAACAGGCAGCAGGTATTTTGTTGAGGAAGTAAATAAAGGTTTATTTGAGCTGAAGAACAATCAGCTTAACTATATTGAAGGCAGCGATAAAATGGGCAACAGCGGGGTTTTATCCATACTATCCCTGCCAGGAAATAAATTCCTGATCGGCACGGCCCGAAATGGCTTGTTTATTTATGATGGCAGGCAAATTAACGAGTGGCGTAACCAGGCTAATGATTTTTTAAAAACCTACCAGCTTAATAATGGGGTTTTACTTTTGGGTAAATATATTGCCTATGGTACTATATTAAATGGCATTATCATAATTGATACTGCAGGCAATGTGGTGCAGCACATTAACAAATCGAGCGGTTTA
Source organism: Mucilaginibacter sp. (assembly GCF_028288225.1). Classification (GTDB taxonomy): domain Bacteria; phylum Bacteroidota; class Bacteroidia; order Sphingobacteriales; family Sphingobacteriaceae; genus Mucilaginibacter. The sequence goes on along the minus strand of NZ_JAQBOC010000050.1, from coordinate 29,117 downwards.
CAAAATAATACGGTTTTAAGCTTGTTTATTGATAATGAGCACAACCTGTGGACAGGCCTTGATAATGGAATAGACCGTATTGAAGTAAACTCGCCGCTGTATTTTTATTTTGATAAAAGCGGCCGTTTCGGTACAGTTTATTCCAGCATTATTTTTAATAATAAGATCTACCTGGGCACCAACCAGGGACTATTTTATAGTGATTGGATTGAAAGTGGCAATAAAAGGCTCTTTCAATCATTTGATTTTCAGCTGATTCCCGGTTCGCAAGGCCAGGTTTGGGAGCTGGCATTGCAGGATGGTAAATTGCTTTGTGGGCATAATACGGGTACATTCCAGGTTAATGGGAATACTATTTCAAGAATAACTGGCATAAGCGGGGGATGGACAATAAAAAAACTAAATACCAATCAACTAATCCAGGGGACTTATACCGGCCTTGTGTTCTATAAAAAAGATAATGCCGGTAACTGGGCTTTTGACCATAAATTGGAAGGTTTTGGAGAGCCCTCGCGGTATGTGGAGCAGGATAATAAAGGGCAGATCTGGGTGAGCCATGCTTATAAAGGGATTTACAGGGTAACATTAACCAACGATTTAAAAAAGGCAGCATCAGTTAAATACTATGATAAGCGCTCAGGTTTGCCGGGCAGCTATAACATCAATGTGTTTAACCTGGATAACCGCATTGTATTCTCTTCCGATTCTGGCTTTTATGTTTATGATGATATAAGCGACCGGTTTTCAAAGTACCAGCAGTTAAATAAAATGCTGGGTACGTTCTCATCATCAAACAAAATAATACCTGCGCTCGGTAAAAAATATTGGTTTATTAATCATGGCCGCGTGGCACTGGCCGATCTTTCAACACCGGGCAAAATGAGCATCGATTCAAACCGGTTTAATATCCTTGACGGGCGGATGGTTAAGGACTACGAGAACATTAGCCGTATAAACAGCTCCATTTATTTAATAAGCGTTGATGATGGCTTTGTGATTTTGAACGACGAGGACGCCCTGCAGCAAACCCGGACAAAATTGCCAATGGTACTGGTAAGGCGCATTGAAAACATAACCGACCGCGTAACCCCGATTGTAAATCACGGCGATCAGAATGACATTGAGGTACCTTACACACAAAACAATATCCGCATCTCCTATTCCCTGCCATTTTACAGGCAGGAAAAAATTAAATTTCAGTACTATCTTGAAGGCTATTCAAAGCAATGGAGCGACTGGAGTACACAGACCCAAAAAGAATTTACAAATCTTAACCAGGGTACCTATAATTTTAAGGTACGGGCCAAGATAAATGAAGAAAATGTTTCGCCGGTAACAACCCTTAAATTTACGATCCTGGCGCCCTGGTATGCCGGCAAAATAGCGGTGTTTTGCTATTTATTGCTGATTATTTTAGCTTACTTTTTGGCAACTAAATATTACCGGCTAAAGCTTAAAAGGCACCAGCACCATATTCACGAAAAATTGCAGAAGGAGAAAGAGGAATTTTTAAAGCAGGAAGCAATTGTAAACGAGCAGCAAATTGTAAAGATAAAAAACGAACAATTACAGGCCGACCTTGCAAGTAAAAGCCGGGAGCTGGCCAACTCAGCCATGAACATTGTTTATAAGAACGAACTGCTGCAAAAAATAAGCGAGGAGATGACCCATCTTAAAGATAGCACAGGCAAACAGCTGGCTGATGAGCAGCTGCGCCGCATCCAAAAGGTTATTGATGAGGGTATGAATGATGAGCGCGACTGGAACATATTTGAAAGCAGCTTTAACGAGGCTCACGAAAACTTCTTCAAAAAACTAAAATCAGGCCACCCCGATCTGGTACCTAATGACCTGAAACTTTGCGCCTATTTACGAATGAATATGAGCAGTAAAGAAATGGCCTCATTATTAAATATTTCGTTGCGCGGGGTCGAGATCCGCCGTTACAGGCTGCGTAAGAAGCTCAATTTGGAGCATGATAAAAATTTGGTGGAGTTTTTAATAGAACTGTGATGAAATTTATTTTTTAAATTTGTGTATGGAAACAATGATTATGCACCCCAAAAATAAAGAGCAGTTATCTGCTTTAAAGGCTGTCGCTAAGGCATTGAAAGTTGAGTTTGAAACAGAAGCAAGCCCTTACAATCCTGATTTTGTTGCTAAAATTAAAGAAAGTAAAAAACAAATTGATGAGGGGAAATACACAACACTTGATCCCAATAAATCGATATGGGAAAATTTAAAGTAGTTGTTTCTGATAGGGCAACAAAGAATTATTAGATATTCAAAAATCTGGAGATAAAGCTTCTATCAAAAAGATTGCGAATATTTTTTTGGAGTTATATGAACATCCCGAAACAGGTATTGGGAAACCCGAACGATTAAAATTTGACCTTTCAGGATACTGGTCAAGGCAAATAAATAAGAAAGACAGATTAATTTACCTCATAGAAGATAAGTTGGTCACTGTAACTGTGGTTTCTGCCAGTGGCCATTACAGAGACAAATAATTCTGATTCTCAAATATTCCCCTAGTATTCCTTTTCCCTAATGTTTCGTCTGGCGCAAAACGCAGGTTTATTACTGCCTTAATAAAAATTTCATTGAATATTGTTTGAGATCCGCTGTTACAGGCTGCGTAAAAAGCTCAATTTGGAGCATGATAAAAACCTTGTAGAGTTTCTCATCGAGCTTTAATACTACATCATTACCTCTCATAACACTTTTTAAATGTAGTAGTTGGGGCCTTGCTGGTGTAGTATGTAAAGAATACACTATCATTTACTTAAATAGTTGATTATCAATTTGGTATAAAGAACAAGCATTTTTAATGAGAAAGTGTTAGTTATAGTGATGTAATAATGTAGAGTTATATAATTTGTTAAAATTGTATTATCTCGCCAACTTCGACCTACAAAAAAACCAATTTTTTTAATCCTACTTTCTTAAAATTTAATTAACCACTATGAAGAGAATTTTTACAATCTCAGGGTTAGTACTGTTATGTTTCATGTTTATTAATGCTGCAGTTGCACAAAACATTACTATTAAAGGTAAAGTTACTGATGCAACTACCGGCGAAGCACTTGTTGGTGTTAGCGTAGCGGTAAACGGAACGTCGACCGGTACTCAAACCGATGTAAATGGTGCATTTACAATTAATGCCCCATCAAATGCAACTTTAAAAGCATCCTATATAGGATACACTACACAACAAGTTGCGGTAAACGGACAAGCAACTGTTGATATTAAGCTGCAGGTAAGCTCAAATGAACTTGCACAAGTAATTGTAGTTGGTTACGGTACCCAAAGAAAACTAGATGTTACCGGCTCTGTATCCACAGTTAAAGGCGAAGAAATTTCAAAACAATCCTCAACAAACGCTGTCAGCGCTTTACAGGGTAAGGTATCCGGTTTACAGGTAACAAACTCTGGGTCACCAGGTGCGTCACCGCAGGTCAATATCCGTGGTTTAGGTACCATTTACGGTAATACCGGGGTATTGTATGTAGTTGATGGGGTTTGGTATGATGATATCAGTTTCATTAATCCGTCTGATATTGATAATATAAGTATTTTAAAGGATGCTTCCAGCACATCAATTTATGGTTTACGGGCAGCAAACGGTGTTATATTGGTTACCACTAAAAGAGGTAAAAAAGGCGCAACAAGGGTAACTTATGATGGCTATGCAGGTTGGCAAACAGTTACCAACCCGGTAAAAATGGCTAATGGTACCGAATATGCCACGCTAATAAATGAATTGTATGGTGTAAATCATACTACTCCCCTTCTTTTTCCTGATCCAACAAAATATGGTAAAGGTACAGACTGGTACGGACAGATCCTGCGCGATGCATTTAAAATGAATCACAACGTTTCAATTAGCGGCGGAACAGACAAATCAACCTATAATTTCTCATTGGGTTTTCTTGACCAGGACGGTTTAGTAAAAAACAATAACTATAAGCGTTATACAGCAAGATTTGTAAATGACTATACTCCAATTAGAGGTTTAAAATTAGGCTACACTGTCGGCGGTTTGTTTAGCCAGTCGAAAGATATAGACGGAGGCATATTTCATCAGTTATATGGCGCCGCCCCGGTAGTTCCTGTTTTTTATGCTGACGGCAGTTATGGCGATCCAACTGATTTTAACCTCGGTGGCGGTAATAATTATAATCCAGAGGCCACGCTTGATTTTTATAATCATACATCAAAAAATTACACATTTACAGGTAATGCTTATGCAGAGTTGAAGTTTTTAAAACACTTTACCTTTAAAACCAGCTTTGGCGGTGAAATTGCCCAGGCTGAAACAATTGGATATGCACCGGTTTATAAGGCTACACTTATCCAGCAAAGCACTACCAGTTTATTATCAATTGGCAGAACTGATACCCGTAACTGGATAGCTGAAAATACATTGACTTATGACAATACATTTGGCGACCATAAATTAACTGTATTAGCAGGGCAAACAGCACAGCGTTATAAAGCTTACTTTATTAACGCCACAGCTCTGAATGTTCCAAACAGCAGCAATGGTGACCATTATCTTTCCCTTGGTGATGTAAACGGCAGAAATGTAAGTGATGGCGGAAGTTTAACAACAGCAGTATCATATTTTGGCCGGGTAAATTACTCGTTTAAGGATAGATATTTGCTTAATGCTTCAATAAGGGCCGATGCAGGATCACAATTCTACGGAAGCAATCTGTGGGCCTATCTTCCATCAGTAGGAGCAGGATGGGTGATATCTAATGAAGATTTCATGAAAGATCAAAATATTTTCAATACCCTGAAGCTTCGCGGCAGCTGGGGTAAAGTTGGAAATGCCGGTGTACCAATTAACCCGACTACACTGGTAGTAAGCCAGGATCCCGGTTACACTGCTATTTTTGGCGCTGATCAGTCCGCCCATACAGGCGCCAGCGTAGTTTCAGTTGTTCCGCCTGCTATTTTGGTTGAACGCGGTGTGGGTACTGATATTGGTTTAGAAGGCACGGTATTAAATGATCATTTATCATTTGAAGCTGATTTTTATAACCGCACAACGCAAAATGCAATTTTTGCAATTCCAATTTTGGCATCTGTTGGAACAGCGTCCGGTAATATAATTGGTAACCAGGCAAATATTCAGAACCGTGGATTTGAATTTTCAGCCACGTACAGAAGTAATACGTCCAAAGATTTCAGTTATTCAATTGGTGGTAACTTTAGTATAAATAATAATAAGGTTACCCAGGTAACATCCGGTAAAAACCCTATTTATTCAGGCGGTAACGGGATTGCTAATGGAGCATTAGCTACCAGAACTGTTGTAAACGACCCAATTGGTGAATTTTACGGGTACAAGGTTACAGGTATTTTCCAAAATCAATCGCAAATTACCGGATCAGCACAGCCTAATGCAAGACCCGGTGATTTTATGTATGCTGATTTGAATAATGATAAAGTTATTGACGGTAAAGACAGGGTTGACCTGGGTAATCCTACACCTAAATATACTTACGGCTTTAATACTAATTTTAATTACAAACATTTCGATTTGTTATTAGCTTTCCAGGGTGTAGCAGGTGTTAGTGTATACAATTCTAATATTGCCTACAGGTTCGGTAATGAGAACTTTACCCAAGACTTTTATGATCACCGCTGGCATGGTGAAGGAACCTCAACTACTTACCCTTCTGCTGCCGTAGGTTCAACGGCAAACTCAGCTCCAAATTCATTTTATGTTGAAAGTGGTTCATATTTCCGTGTTCGTACTGCCCAGTTAGGATATACGCTTCCGGGATCTATCCTGTCAAAATGGAAGATGCAAAAGATAAGAGTTTTTGCAAATGCAGAAAACCCGCTTAACTTCTTCAAATATAAAGGCTTTAGCCCTGAAGTTGGGGGAACTCCTACTAACGCAGGTATAGATGCAAATGTTTACCCGCTATCGGCCACTTATACCTTTGGTGTTAACGTTACTTTTTAATCGGAATAAAGATGAAGAATAGAAAAAATTATATACAAAAAGCATTAGGATTTAGTCTTTTTGTAATGCTGATATTATCCCAAAGCTGTAAAAAGAGCTTTTTGGATGTGCCGCCGCAGGCAACCCCTCCTGCAGTTACTTTTTGGAAAACTGCAAGTGATGCTGATAAAGCTGTAAATGCTGCTTATGCCGATTTGCATGAGTGGACAAATGTTGCCTTTGCACCTATTGCACTTGAAAGCGTGGGATCTGATGATGCTGAAAAAGGAAGCAGTCCTGATGATGCATCATATATGAATGATTTTGACACTTTTACTGCTTCTTCTACAGAAGGGCAGATCGCTGATTTTTGGGGAGGAAAGTATAAAGCCATAAATCTTTGCAACCAGGTGCTTGATAATGTACCTGGCATCAGCATGGATGCAAATTTAAAGTCACGCTACCTTGCAGAAGTTAAATTTATGAGAGCTTATGCTTATTTTAGGCTGGTAAGGGCTTTTGGAGATGTGCCGTTGCGTTTGCATTTGCCTAAAAATGCGACTGAATATAACATACCCCGAAGTCCGAAAGCACAGGTATGGGCAGCAATTGAAGCAGATTTAACCGATGCCGCCGCCGTATTGCCTCAAACATATGACGCCACCAACCTGGGCCGTATCACAAAAGGAGCAGCTTTAGCTTTGCATGCTAAAGTAGCTATGTACCAGAAAAAATGGAACGACGTGCTAAACCTTACTAACCAGGTTATGGGCCTTGGCTATTCATTGTTCCCTAATTTCGAAAAACAGTTCAGAACTGAAAATGAAAATAATTCTGAATCGGTATTTGAAATTCAATGTGCTTACGTTGATGGTAATAGCGCTGCTTCTAATTCACAATATTCACAGGTTCAGGGTGTGCGCGGAGTTACCGGCGGTGGCTGGGGCTTTAACGTGCCTACACCAAGCCTTGTTGCCGAATTTGAGCCGGGTGATCCGCGTAAAAACGGCACAATAATTTTCAGAGGGGTTAGCACAGTGGAAGGTGATGCTATCCCTGCCGATGGTGACAATCCTATGTACAACTACAAATCATATGTGCCATTTAGTCAATTTCATCCCGGTTATAACGAAGGCTGCCAGCAAAATATAAGAGTGATCCGCTTTGCTGAAGTGTTGCTAATGAATGCAGAAGCAGCTAATGAATTAGCCAATCCTACCCTGGCTTTAGCCTCTCTTGAAAAAGTTAGGGCCCGTGCAAGGAGTGGTAACGCAGCAATTCTTCCACAGGTAACAACTACAGATCAGGCTGCCTTACGCGCTGCTATATGGCATGAGCGGAGAGTAGAACTGGCAATGGAATTTGACCGCTATTTTGATGTTATACGCCAGGGACGTGGTAAAGAAGTTTTTGGGCCAAAAGGATGGAAGGAAAATAAAAATGAAGTTTGGCCTATCCCACAAAACGAGATTGATTTGAGTGCAGGAACGTTGACTCAAAACCCAGGTTATTAATAATTAAATTATAATCAATTATGAAAAAATTAAATATTTATATAATAGCTGTTATGTTTATCAGCGTGGGCTTATCATCCTGCCGAAAGGCGTTTGATCCCAAATCATATGCGCCGCCGTTAAGCGTTGGAGGGTATACAAGCGTTAAAGAAATTGCAAAAGAAAACTTGGTAGCATATTGGTCATTTGATGGAAACCTTATTGATAGTGTTTCCGGGAGTGCAGGTACAGCAACCGGAACCACATTTGGTACAGGCTTTGAAAGACAAGCATTGCAGGGAGCGCTACATAGTTATGCTTTAGCCGATGTGCCGGCAGCTGTTGCTTCAATGAAGAGCTTTACTGTAACCGAATGGTATAATTCAGCGCCTCCGGGCTCCGGAATTATCGGGATTTTTACACTTTCAAAATCAAGTGCCTTTTGGGGTAATATTGAGGTGTTTTTTGAAAATGGAAGTACCAATGATAACGGGAAAGTACGCATACATATCGCAAACGGTGAAACAGACAACACCCTTGCCGTTGATAACCTTCAGAATCTCTTTAACAAATGGGTTAATCTTGCGGTTTCATATGATGGAGCAACTTCAATTGCTACATTGTACATCAACGGGTCAAAGGTATCTTCCGGAACGGTAGGTGGTCTTACTGGTAATTTAACGTTTAATAATGTAGGTAAAATGGCCTTCGGCTGTGTTCAGTTTCAGACAAGTCCGAGCCTTACTTCAGCCACAGGGGCACAAGATTGGGCAAGCTATTTGACAGGCCAGATAGACGAAGTTAGAATTTACAACAAAGCACTAACTGATTCTCAGGTCGGTGCAATTATAGGCCTTGAGGGCCGTGGGAAATAAACAGTTGATTGATTATGAGGTTGCCCGGATTTTTGGGCAGCCTCTTTTTTTAAATTTTAACGAGGGGCCATTCGGTATATTTAATTCAGGCATGAAATATTTAAAAGTTTATAGCTGGTTATTAGTGTTGGTGATTATAATATCATGCGGTAAAGAAAAAATAATAACGCCTCAGCAACCTGTTGTACCCACACCAGAATCCTTTAGTTTTAATTCACTAAAAGTTAACGGGCTTTATAACGGGTTTAATTACACAAGTGTAAACACCCGACCGGTAATTAAGCTCTCGTTCACAGCACCCGTAAATCATACCTCTATCGCAAACAGCATCAGCCTGAAAAATAAATCAGGGGTGGTAGCTGCTTACAACGCTACGTACGAGAATAACGATAGTACCGTGGTTATAAGTCCTTTGGCATTACAGCCAATTACACAATATTCACTGGATGTCTCAACCGGCCTGCAATCATCAAAAAATGCATCACTTGCATCTTCGTTAACTATAAAGCTTATTACTGCTATTGACTCAACCAATAAATTTCCGGTGATTTCTGATGATCAATTGCTTGATCTTGTCGAGAAACAAACCCTTAAATATTTCTGGGATTTTGGCCATCCCACAAGCGGCCTGGCGCGCGAGCGTAATACTTCCGGTGATGTAGTAACCACCGGTGGTTCAGGCTTTGGAGTGATGGCCATTGTTACAGGTGTTAACCGGAATTTTATAACCAGGGCCGATGGTTTAGCCCGGATGCAAAAGATCGTATCGTTTTTAAAAAATACGGCGCAAAAGTTTCACGGGGCTTTCCCGCATTGGATGAATGGCGCTACCGGGGCAGTGGTGCCATTCAGCACACAGGATGACGGTGCCGACCTGGTTGAAACTTCATACTTGATGCAAGGTCTTTTAACCGTGCGCCAGTATTTTAATGGCGCCGGAGCAGATGAAACCAAACTAAGGGCTGATATAAACATTCTTTGGAATAATGTGGAGTGGGATTGGTTCAGGCAAAACAGCCAGAATACTTTATTCTGGCATTGGAGCCCAAACTACGCATGGTCAACCAATATGCAGGTTAACGGCTGGGACGAAGCATTGATAACTTATGTTTTAGGTGCATCGTCAACCACGCATGCTATCCCAAAAATTGTTTATGATAATGGCTGGGCGCTTAACGGGGCAATAAAAAATGGCAATACTTATTTCGGTGTCAAATTGCCATTGGGGCCGCCGCAGGGTGGTCCGCTGTTTTTTGCACAATATTCATTTTTGGGGATCAATCCTAATGGTCTGGCAGATGCCTATACCAGCTACGATGTGCAGAACAAGGCGCACACCATGATCAATTACAATTATTGTATAGCTAATCCGCAGGCTCATAACGGTTACAGTGCTGATTGCTGGGGACTAACAGCAAGCGATATTGAAAATGGTTATACGGCCAGTTCGCCAACTAATGATGTCGGGGTTATTGCACCAACAGCTGCAATTGCTTCGTTGCCTTATACGCCAACGCAATCAATGCAGGCCTTAAAATTTTTTTACTATAAACTGGGCGATAAAACCTGGGGGCAGTATGGGTTTTATGATGCCTTTAATTTAACCAGTGTTTGGTTTGCAGATTCGTACCTGGCTATTGACCAGGGGCCAATTATAATAATGACAGAAAACTACAGGAGCGGCTTATTATGGAATTTATTCATGAGCTGTCCCGAAGTAAAAACAGGAATGAAAAATCTGGGCTTTACCAGCCCGAAATTATAACAATGTGCAGATGTGCGAATATGCAGATGTGCGAATGACAGAATAACGATGTGCGAATATGCAGATGTGCGGATGACAGAATAACGATGTGCGGATGTGCGAATATGCAGATGTGCGAATGACAGAATAAAATAAAAGTAATTAAGGTTTTTGATCTCTGGAAACGGAGTTTATAAAAAAGAGTGAAGCTAAAGTCTCCCCTACCGGGGGAGATTTAGAGGGGGCTAATAAGCCTATGGTTACCAATAATAACGAATAAACAACTACAATGAAGAAAACTATCCTTCCCCTTTTAATTTTACTATCCACTTACTGCATGGCGCAAAAACCGGTTGCAAAAGAAGATAGTATTAAACCCGTTGGAATAATTAAAAATCTTACAGACAGCGCCCTGCTGGATGTTGTACAGCGGCAAACTTTCCGTTATTTCTGGGATTTTGGGCACCCAACCAGTGGCCTTGCCCGCGAGCGCAGCAACATTGCCTTTGATTATGGCACCGAAGTAGTTACCACAGGTGGCTCGGGTTTTGGAATTATGGCCATGATAGTTGCAGATCACCGTAAATGGATCACCCATGAGCAGGCGGTTAACCGGATGCTGAAAATGCTGTTATTTTTAAGCAAAGCTGATTCTTTTCATGGCGCATTCCCGCATTGGCTTAATGGCGAAACCGGCAAGGTTATCCCTTTTGGCCGCAAAGACGATGGGGCCGATATTGTTGAAACATCCTACCTTTTTGAGGGCCTTTTATGTGCCAGGCAATATTTTAATGCCAATAACCAAAAAGAAGGCCGCATCCGCGGCCTGATAAATAATTTATGGAGCGAAATGGAGTGGAACTGGTTTACCCGCGATGGCAGGGATAACCTGTACTGGCATTGGTCGCCAAACAATGGCTGGGCAATGAACTTTCCTATCCGGGGCTTTAATGAGTGCATGATTACCTATGTACTGGCAGCTTCGGCTGATAGGTACCCTGTTGGTGCAAACGTGTATCACGGCGGATGGGCTCAAAGCGACTTTTTTATTAACGGAAAAACTTATTATGGGCATAAACTGCCATTAGGCTTTCCTTATGGCGGCCCGCTGTTCTTTTCGCAATATACATTCCAGGCACTTAACCCTAAAGGATTAAAAGACCAATATGCTGATTACTGGGAGCAGAATTTAAATCATACCCTCATCAATCATGATTATTGCGTTGATAACCCTAAAAAATATAAAGGCTATGGTGAAAACTGTTGGGGATTAACTGCAAGCGATAACTTTGAAGGGTATAATGCCCATGCGCCGAATAATGACCTGGGTGTAATAACACCTACGGCAGCCCTGTCTGCATTCCCGTATACGCCGGAATATTCTATGAAGGCGCTCCGTCATTTTTACTATGATCTGGGTGATAAGATCTGGGGCGATTATGGATTTACCGATGCTTTCAGCGAATCGCATAATTGGTATGCAAAATCGTATCTTGCGATAGACCAGGGACCCATTGTAGTGATGATTGAAAATTACCGCAGCGGCCTGATCTGGAACTTATTTATGAGCTGCCCGGAGATAAAGAATGGCCTTAAAAAGCTTAATTTTCAAAGTCCGGCATTGAAATAATTATAATACGTACTGTTTCCGCAGGGTCTCTCGCAGAGGACCCTGCGCTGTAAGACAATGCAAAATACTTGTCTGGCGGCGCAGGGTCCCTTTCAGGAGACCCTGCGGAGACGAAAAAAAAGGAAGGGCCAGGCGGTTCCCTTCTTGAGAGGGGTGGAGGGGTGTGTTACGCCAATGAATTAACGTAAATGTATGGCGACGAACCCACCCCTGCCGCTACACAGCCTTACGCGCCGTCCAGGGAGGGGAACTAAAAAAACGTGTTAGCGATAGCAGTGGATACCGGCCTGCGCGTAATGCCTGCAGGCGTATGAACGGATAGCGCGACCGCTTCTATCGGCGGGAACACCCAAAAGAATACAACAATCTATATAAAACAATGAAGAGGTGTATCATTATTTGCTTATTTATAAGTCTGTTTTTATCTGAAGCTTCCATCGCGCAGCAAAAACAAAAAACGTACTGTAACCCAATAAATATTGATTACGGTTATACCCCAATTCCCAATTTTGCAACCGAAGGCAAGCACCGTGCCACCGCCGACCCGGTGATAACTATGTACAAAGGTGATTACTACCTGTTTTCAACCAACCAATGGGGTTACTGGTGGAGCCATGACATGTATCATTGGAATTTTGTTTTCCGCCATTTTTTAAGGCCCGAGCATAAAGTTTATGATGATCTGTGCGCGCCGGCAGTTTGGGTGCAGGGTGATACGCTGATGGTATTTGGTTCAACTTATTCGGCAAACTTTCCGATCTGGATGAGCACAAACCCCAAGGCCAATGAATGGAAGGAAGCGATCCACGAGTTTGAGCCCGGCGGCTGGGATCCTGATTTTTTCAGGGATGATGACGGCAAGCTGTATATGTATAACGGCAGCAGCAATACTTATCCATTGTATGGTGCTGAGATTGACCCCAAAACGTTTCATTTAAAAGCTTACCGTAAAGAAATGTACTTTCTGCAGCCGTTCCGCTACGGCTGGCAGCGCTTTGGCGAGTATTTGGATGATACTTTCCTGGATCCCTTTATTGAAGGCGCCTGGATGACAAAAAATAATGGCAAGTATTATCTCCAATACGGCGCCCCCGGTACCGAATTTAGCGGCTATGCCGATGGGGTAGTGGTAGGCGATAGTCCGCTTGGGCCTTTTACACCGCAGAGCATGCCGTTTAGTTACAAGCCCGGTGGCTTTGCCCGCGGCGCAGGGCATGGCAGCACCTATACCGATGCCTGGGGCAATTACTGGCACATAGCAACCATAGTTATTGGCGTTAAAAACAGCTTTGAACGCAGGCTCGGCATCTGGCCAACAGGTTTTGATAAGGATGGTGTAATGTACAGCAATACCGCTTTTGGCGATTACCCAACTTATTTGCCCGAGGGAAAAGAGGATCATTTAAAAAGCCGCTTTACCGGTTGGATGCTGTTGAACTATAATAAACCGGTTTGGGTATCATCGACCCTGGGCGGTTACCTGCCAAACAACGCGGTTGACGAAAGTATAAAGACCTACTGGAGCGCCAAAACAGCAAATGTCGGCGAATGGATAGCAACTGATCTTGGCAATGAAAGCACCGTAAACGCAGTACAAATAAACTACGCCGACCAGGATGCAACCATTTTAGGTAAAACAACAGACACTTATACACAGTACAAATTATATTACTCATCAGATAATAAAAAGTGGAAGGTATTGGCCGATAAAAGCAAAAATAAAACCGATGTGCCGCATGATTATATCGAACTGGCATCACCAATAAAAGCACGTTATATTAAGCTGGAAAATGTGCATATGCCAACCGGAAAATTTGCTGTAAGTGGTCTGCGTGTATTCGGCAATGGCGGCGGAAGCAAGCCGGATACTGTTAAAAGCTTTATTGTTTTACGTACCGAAAAAGATAAACGCAGCGCATGGATAAAGTGGCAAACGGTTGATAACGCCTTTGCCTACAATATTTACACCGGCACAGCTCCCGATAAACTTTATAACTGCATAATGATCCATACTGCTAATGAGTACTACTTCAAAGCGATGGATAAAAACATGCCATATTACTTCCAGATAGAAGCGATTAATGAGAACGGGGTATCGGAGCGTACAAAGGTTATGAAAGTGGAATAATAGAATTACAGAGAGGGGTGTCCTGAGGCGCTCGAAGGATGAGCGCAGTGGCCTATCCGCTTGCTAAGCATGGTGCTGAGGCCTTTGCCCGCATGCTTCGAGTGCCTCAGCATGACACCCCTTTTCTTGTCATTCCCCCTCAAACTCTGCAGGATTTTATATTTCAAAATGACAAAAGAAACGATTTTATTTCGTTTGATGAGGCGTCAATTTGTCGAACGCCTCTGGCTTAGAATCAATATTTATCAAACCTATTTTTATATTTGGCTCATTAAACCACAATTTATTAATGGTTTTAAAGTTTGATACCTATGAAAAAAGCTATATTTCTGCCTGTAATACTAATCGTTTGTCTAATACGCCCCACTTTTTTAAAAGCACAAAATAACTCATCTTTTGATCGTGGTTCATTTATCGCAAAAGGCGATACCTTGCCTTACCGCATCCTGTTCCCTCAAAATTTTGATCCTACAAAAAAATACCCTTTAATACTGGTGCTGCACGGCGCCGGTGAGCGGGGGAATAATAACGAGTCGCAGCTGTTATATGGTACAAAGTTGTTTTTAAAAGACACTATCCGCGAAAAATATGCAGCAATAGTGGTTTACCCGCAATGCCCGGCAAACGGATGGTGGGCCAGCAATAAATTTGAAGAGGATTCAGTAACTCATAAAACGAAATTTATTTTCCTGACAAATGCGCCGCCTACCAAAGCTATGCAAAGTCTGCTGGGTTTGGTTGATCAGTTTTTAGACAAGCCTTTTGTAAATAAGCACCAGGTTTATATTGGCGGTCTGTCAATGGGCGGGATGGGCACGTTTGAAATAATCAGGCGCAAGCCAAATGTTTTTGCTGCAGCATTTGCCATCTGCGGTGGCGATAATACCAATAATGCAAAAAAATATGCAAAAAAAGTTCCTTTATGGATCTTTCATGGTCAAAAGGACAGCCTTGTTCCCTATGCGCATTCAGAAGCTATGGTAGCAGCCATAAAAGAAGCAGGCGGCGATCCCAAATATACCCTTTACCCCAATGATGACCACAACAGCTGGAACGACGCCTTCGCAGAGCCATTGCTAATACCGTGGTTGTTTGCGCATACAAAGTAAGGTGAAAGCTTAAAACAGAAAACTAAAAGCGGTTTACCACACCCGTTCAAGTGTGGATACTTGAATGGGCGGGTAACTGATTAGAAATGCAAAATGGATATAGTAATTAAAAATTTAGAAGATGTTCTTAATGATGAAGATGGTTTTTTTATGAAAATAAGGAACTTAGGTGGTGTTGATAATGAAAAATTAAACGATGTATTAATTGCTCTAAAGGAAGTAGAATTGTTTTATTCCGATAAAGATTTGGTTCCTAAATATCTTTTCTTTTTGACTTCGGCAATGGAATCCGTTCTTTGGGGTATGATTGACAGTTACAAAGAGCCTGTAAGAGAACAAATTTCTGTTTCAATTGATAAAATAAGTACTGCTTTAAACCGTTGTTTTTCAACGGATGGATGCTAAGCCTCCGCCCGTTAACTGTCCACACTTGAATGGGCAGTTGGCGGTACTGTGTGATGTGAAATAATTACTCCTTCGGCTTTGGTGGAACAAACCTCGGCTTATATGCTGGTTTCTTTTCAGTGTTTTCCTGTGTAGGCGGAACTTCATTTATCGCAGGCGCATGTTCATTTTCCTCAGCTTCAACTTTAGGCTTTGGCGATACAAATCTTGGCTTATAAGCGGGTTTGGTCTCAGTACTTTCGGTGGCCGGTGGTGGAGTATCATTTACAGCAGGCGTACTTTCCTCACGCTCAACTTTTGGCTTCATTTTAAATCGCGGCACAAAACCGGCAGGCTTAGCTGTTGCATTTTCAGCAGGCTGTGGAGCAGGCTCGTCTGATGCCGGTAATTCTTCCTTTTTATCCTCCGCAGCAGGCTTAGGAGTAGTTGTAGCCCTGAATTTAGGCGTAAAACCAATCTTTGGCGACGGGGGAGCAGGTACAGATTCCGTTAAACTTTCAGTTATAGTTTGTTCTGCTAACGGATTTGTTATATGCGGCTTTTCGGTTTTAACTTCAGGAGCCAACGGAAATTGCCGCCTTGTTTTATTGAACCAGTATTTTTTTGTGTGATCGAAGCTTTTTTCGCCCATTTGCTCATAATGGGTTTTAAATTCAGAAAACAGCGCCGGTTCTGCCTTTTCTAAGGCAACCAGGTCAACTCTCTTCTTTTTAAAAAACTCATCGAAGGTCATTAGATGTGAGATATTAGATATGAGATTTGAGACACGAAGTGGCAATCTGATCTCATATTGTTAATTTATAACTTATTTAGCCCCAATTTAATTCCTAATCTCATATCTCACGTCTCAAATCTCACGTCTAAAAAGATACATCCAGATCAAGCTTATTAAAATGGATGCCCTTATCGGTTTGTGTCCAATCCTCACGCTCTTCATCAGTAGCGTTCAGTAGTTTTGGAAAAAAATCCAGCGGAAAAGCCTGCTGTTTTCCATTATCTCTTTCAACCAAAAGCAAACCATTGCTAAAGGTTACTTTAACTTTTTTCTCTTGCTTACGTGAGGTGAATAGTGGCATATCTTTAATTTTATTTCAACCGTCATTGCGAGGAACGAAGCAACCTCCGCGTAGGACAATCAACGAACCTTGCAGCTGCTGTTAGGTAGCCACAACATAATTACTTCCTGATCTGCAAATTCAGAGTTTGCTTCGTTCCTCGCAATGACGCAGGAACAGGCAATTTCGAAATCGAAAATCCGACTTCCGAAATTCTTCTACTCCGCCATATTATGGTACACCGCCTGTACATCATCATCTTCTTCCAGGCGGTCAATCAGCTTCATTATATCGGTAACCTGTTCTTCTGTAACTTCATGGAATGATTGCGCTACACGCTCCAGTTTGGCTGATCTTACTTCAATACCGATCTCTTCCAGCATTTTCTGCATCTTGCCAAAATCTTCAAAAGCAGTGTGGATCACAGCAATATCGTTGCCGTTTTCATCGGCTTCAACAAACAGGTCTTCCAGGCCGGCATCTATCAGTTCAAATTCAAGCTCTTCCAGGTCGCGGTCGCCGGGTTCAAAAGTGAAAACAGACTTACGACTGAAAATAAAATCAAGTGAGCCTGTTTTGCCTAAAGCGCCGCCATATTTGGTAAAATAGCTGCGTACATTTGCAACCGTGCGATTGGTATTATCGGTAGCAGTTTCAACCAATACGGCAACTCCATACGGGGCATAGCCTTCGTAAACTAATTCTTCATAATCCTTTTCATCGCGACTGATAGCACGTTTTATAGCGGCCTCAACGCGATCTTTAGGCATGTTTACGGCCTTAGAGTTTTGTACCGCGGTACGTAAACGCGAATTGGTATTAATATCGCCACCACCGGCTTTTACAGCCATCACAATTTCTTTCCCCAAACGGGTAAACTGCACTGCCATTTTGGCCCAGCGCTTAAATTTTCTCTCTTTACGGAATTCGAATGCTCTTCCCATTGTTAGCCCCCCGACCCCCTGAAGGGGGAGGTTTTATTTAAAATTTATACTTATAATCAGCCCTTTTGTTCCCCTTTAGGGGTTAGGGGCTCTAAATTACACTTTTTAAGTTAATTAACATATCCTCTGTCATCTTAGCCAAATCATATTCCAGCTGCCAGCTCCAGTCTTTTTGGGCATAACTGTCATCGATTGATTTTGGCCAGCTATCGGCAATTGCCTGGCGCGGGTCGCTGTCAACGTAGCTCAATTCAAAATTGGGGATATGCTTTTTAATTTCTTCTGCCAGTTGCTCAGGGGTAAAGCTGATTCCCGCCAGGTTGTATGATGAGCGGATGCCTACTTTATCTGCCGGGATGTTCATCAACGTAATGGTTGCCCTTATGGCATCATCCATATACATCATTGGCAAAGCTGTACCGGCTGATAAAAAGCTCTGATATTTGCCTGTTTTTAATGCTTCGTGGAAAATATGTACTGCATAATCAGTAGTGCCACCGCCCGGATTGGCCCGCCAGCCGATCAGACCCGGATACCGAATGCTCCGGACATCCAACCCATATTTTTCAAAATAATATTCGCACCAGCGCTCACCTGCCAGCTTGCTGAATCCATAAACGGTGTTAGGGTCCATTACGCAATACTGCGGTGTATCCTGCTGTGGCGAATGCGGCCCGAAAACTGCAATAGAGCTTGGCCAAAAAACTTTGGCTACTTTAAACTCAACTGCAAAGTCAAGTACAGATAATAAGCCCGTCATGTTAAGGTCCCAGGCTACTTTTGGTTTTTGTTCGCCTACGGCAGATAGTATGGCTGCCAGCAAATAAACCTGGGTGGGGCGATGTTTGTCAAATATATGGTGCAGATTGTCCCTGTCGAGCACGTTGGCAATTTCATGAGGACCGCTGTTGCGGATGGCATAAGCCGGACTTTTAATATCCGAAGCTATTACGGCTTCGGCCCCGTGGATATTTCTTAATGCCTTTACCAACTCGGTGCCAATTTGCCCGTTTGCCCCAATGATCAGGATCTTTTCACTCATACATTTGTCAGTTAAACGGCAAAGGTAAAAATTTGGTGGAAATTGTTGTAAGGGTTGTAAAAGTTGTAAGCGTTAAAGTTGTAAATGTTACAAGGGTTGTAAATGGTAAAAATGCATTACACCTGCTTTTACAACTACTGCAACCCTTACAACAACTACAACATTTACAACCCCTACAACCAACTCCACTAAAAAGGTAGACCAACTGGTTAATCAAATCAAAAAAATTTCGCATCTTTGGCTAATTTTTAATTAATAACAATTTAAATAAACAAATGAAAGTCGCAGTAGTGGGTGCTACCGGGTTGGTAGGCACTAAAATGTTGCAGGTTCTTGAAGAACGCAACTTCCCCGTTTCAGAATTAATTCCGGTAGCTTCAGAGAAAAGTGTTGGTAAAGAAATCACTTTTAAGGGTAAGCAGTACAAGGTAGTTTCTGTTGAGGATGCGATAAAACAGAAGCCCGATGTTGCTATATTTTCAGCAGGGGGCAGCACATCATTAAGCCAGGCGCCGCTTTTTGCCGCCGCCGGCACAACTGTTATTGACAATTCATCAGCTTGGCGCATGGATCCTACCAAAAAGCTGGTAGTGCCCGAAGTTAATGCCGATGTATTGACTGCTGAAGATAAGATCATAGCAAACCCGAATTGTTCAACCATACAAATGGTAGTGGCGTTAAAACCGCTGCACGATAAATATAAAATTAAAAGGGTAGTGGTATCAACCTACCAGAGCGTTACAGGTACCGGTGTAAAAGCTGTAGAGCAATTATTTAATGAGCGCAAAGGTATTGACGGCCCTAAGGTTTATCCTTACACCATCGACCTAAACGTGATCCCCCAGATTGATGTATTTACCGAAAACGGTTACACCAAGGAGGAAATGAAAATGATCCTGGAGACCAAAAAGATCATGGGCGATGAAAGTATCCAGGTAACGGCCACAACTGTACGGATCCCGGTTATGGGCGGGCACTCAGAATCAGTAAACATTGAGTTTTTGAATGATTTTGATTTGAGCGAAGTACGCGAACTATTGGCAAAATCACCAGGTATTGTGGTGGTTGATGACGTAGCAAACCTTAAATACCCAATGCCGCTTGATGCACATGACAAAGACGAAGTTTTTGTAGGCCGCATCCGCCGCGATGAAAGCCAGGAAAAAACGCTTAACTGCTGGATAGTATCAGACAACCTGCGTAAAGGCGCTGCTACCAATGCCGTGCAGATAGCGGAGTATTTGGCTGCCAAGCATTTGATTGGAGCTGCGGTGGAAGTTTAGTTGATTAGGTTGACTAAGTTGATTGGGTTAGATTAAGTTTTTGGCTCAGTTTATTGAAATATAAATTATAGGGATGATCGGGAGATTATCCCTATTTTTATTTGAAATATTTCCAAAAGAAAACCCTAAATCTGTTTTACCTATAAATTTACCTGAGTATTTTGAAAAATTAAAACTGTGACCGTCGTAGAGACGCAATGTTTTGCGTCTAACTGCGCAAGGGCAACAATGGTACGACAAGCGTGATTTGCATGCGGGAGACGCAAAGCATTGCGTCTCTACGAAAAATCAATACATCACAATCAAAACATCATTATAACTTTCTTTTATACTGTTTCACTATCTTTGAAGCCATGATCTCCTTCGCTCATCGTGTTTTTATGGAAGTTGCCGCCAACTTGAGTTTCTCGAAGGCGGCGCAGGTATTGTTTGTAACGCAGCCTGCCATTAGCAAGCATATAAAAGCGCTGGAAGATCAGTATAAAGTACCCCTGTTTGAGCGTAAGGGAAATAGCATAGCCCTAACGGAAGCCGGCCAAAAACTGAACGAATACTTGTTACAAGCTACCGAAATTGAACGGAAAGTGGAATATGACCTGTCGGTATTAAGTAGTCTATCACAGGCTGCAGGGCATTTGCGACTGGGCGCCAGTACTACCATTGCCTTGTACATTTTGCCATCTATATTATCCGGTTTTCAGCGGGAGTATGCCAATGTTGATGTGCAACTGGTAAACCGGAATTCGGAATATATTTTAAATGCCCTGCTAAACCATGAGGTAGATATTGGCATTATTGAGGTTGATAATAAGCTGACCACGGTATCCTACAAACCATTTATGAGCGATGAGGTGATCCCTGTATGTTCAGCTAATAGTCCGCTGGCAGGAAAATCGCTTACCTTGAAGCAGTTTATAAAAACGCCGCTTGCCCTGCGCGAGCGCGGCTCGGGAACGCTAAATGCTTTGCTAAAGTCATTATCCGGCCTACATATAAAACCGGCAGATCTATCCGTAAAGATCCGTTTAGGCGGCACGGAAGCGCTGAAAAATTTTTTATTGGCCGATCAATGTCTCGGCTTTATGCCCCGGCCATCCATTATCCGTGAGCTCAGGGAAGGCGACCTGGTTGAAGTACCTGTTGAAGGGCTGAAGATAACCCGCGATTTCTTTTTCATCCGCCGCAAAGGAACAGAGGATTACGGGCTTACGGGCAATTTTATTAATTATGCGCTGCAGCATATCGAGGGGTGATTTTTTTGTCATTCTGAGCGATAAAATCCCGGAGGAATCTGAAGAGGAAATGACAAGAGTGGGGCTGTCATGGTGAGCTTGTCGAACCACGACGCGGGCAAAGGCCTCAGCAACATGCTTAGCACGCGGATCGGCCTCTGCGCACGTTGCCCTTCGACAAGCTCAGGGTGACAGCCCATTGCATGTTTAATATAACTCGTCTTGGGTAGCGGAGTGAAGAAACTTCTAAATGGGAAAAGAACGCAGGATAGGTATATAGCAGATCTATTGCTTGGTGAAGATCCTTCACTTCGTTCAGGATAACAATGATAATTAGGTAAACTTTCCTAAAACCATTCCATTTACTACTTGTAATTATATATAGATTAATTTTTATAATTAAAATTTAATAAATCTATATATTATGGCAACTTTAAGTAATAAAAAAGTAGTTATCCTTACCGAGGAAGGATTTGAACAGGTAGAACTCACCAGCCCCAAAGATGCCCTCGAAGCAGCCGGAGCAACCGTTCATGTGGTATCGCCAAAAAGCGGTAAAATAAAAGCATGGGATAAAACCAATTGGGGTATTGTAATTAATGTTGATAAACAGCTAAGTGATGTAAGTCCGGATGACTATGATGCGCTGGTGTTACCAGGCGGTGTTTTAAATCCGGATAAATTAAGACAAAATAAAGAGGCTGTAGCCTTTGTATCTGCATTTTTGGATGAAGGGAAACCTGTTGCTGCTATCTGCCATGGTCCTCAAATGCTGATTGAAACCGGGATGATAGGAGGTAGAACTTTAACTTCATATCCATCCTTAAAAACTGACATTGAAAATGCCCGCGCTCACTGGATAGACCAGGAAGTAGTTGTAGACCACGGACTGGTAACCAGCCGCCGCCCTGCAGATCTTGAAGCCTTCAACAAAAAGATGATAGAAGAGATAAGTGAGGGAGTACATGCGTGAGGAAAAAGTTGATTAGGTTGATTAAGTTGGATTGGGTTGAGATAAAGAAGGAAAGATTTACGAAGTTTCAAAAACTTCGTAAGTCTGATTTTTCAGTAGCTGAATCACTTTTTGTTTTCATGAATTTTAAGTAAATTTGAGTATGGTACAAATAAGCGGTACATATAACAAAGGCACTATAACCCTTGATCAAATTGTAGCAGTTGATAAACCTGTTAAGGTAATAGTTATGTTTGATGAAGGGGATATAACTGTAGAAGGAGAAAAACTATCAATCAATGATTTCTCTTTTTTAAAATCCAGGGAATTGCTTAAGGATGTAAAAGGTGATCTTTCAGACGCTGTTATTGAAGAAAGAAGAAGTGCTTAAAACTTCTTAAATCTTCTTAAATCTAATACATCATAAACCTAATCAACTCAATCCAACTCAATCCAACTCTATCCAACTCAATCAACTTACTTAACCAACCTCCCCAATATCCCCGCTGCAATCGGATCCGTTGCTTCATAGGCATTTGAAAGCACAACAATGGCAATGTTTTTATCAGCATTAAAAGCTAAAAAACTGTTGCTGCCGTAGGTGCCGCCGTTGTGAAAGTAATAACTAATGCCATTAACCGGGATCACATGCCAGCCTAATCCGATCTTTACATCTTTAGTAAAGGTGATATGGTGAGTTAGTTCAATAGCCTTTGAAAGCGAGTCGGCACCGGGGTGCATGTTGGCTTTGGCATATCTCAGTAAATCATTTACGGTTGATCTTAAGGCACCGCAAGGGGCCAGCACGTCAAAATCCCAGGCAATGGTTGGGTTTCCGTCAGAATTATATACAGATACAAAGCGCGGCGAGAGCAATGGGTTTAAATACTGTGCGGTACTGAGCATGCCGAGGGGCCTGGTTATTACCGTGGTAACCATTTGCTCAAAAGTTTTGCCGCTTACATATTGCAGAATGGTGCCTAATAAACCAACACCCAAATTCGAATAAGCATACTTTTCGCCGGGTTTATTGTTAAGCCTGCAGATTTTTAAATAGCTGTACATTAACTGCTTTGTATAATCTTTGTATGGGTTAAACTGATCAGTCATGTTATCCTTCAAATTATCCGGAACGCTCACCAGCCCTGAGGTATGGTTAACCAGGTTAAGCAGGGTGATGCCTTTAAGCGATTGGTTAACTGCAACAGAATCGGGAAGGTACATGGTGATAGGGTCGGTTAGTTTAACCTTTCCCTCGTTTACATACCAGGCCAGCAGGGTTGCCGTAAATGTTTTGGTGATGGAGCCGATCTCAAAAAAACTATCCGCATTCGGCAATTTACCGTTACCCTTTTTTGTTTCGCCATATTGGTAGATCCTGGTTTTACCATCTTTAATAATCCCTATACACAAACCCACCGTATTTGCTTTTTGAATGTATTTGCGCGCAACCGTATCAACCTGTTTATCCATATCAGATAGCATAGGGTTGGATGTGACCACCAATGCAGTTTTGTTATTAGCAGGCTCGGTGTATGGTTTAAAAATAAATGTCTCTAACTTATCCTTTTGATCAAGGCTTATAAAAACCTGGAGTGTTACGCTGCTAAATTTTACCTTATAGGTAGCCATGCTATTATTTACAAAGTTTATCAGCGATGATTCTTGCATTTCGCCAAGCGGGAAAAGCTGCTTAGCGGCAATATCGGCCCATGCAAGTATACTTATCTCTTTTTGAAAGGCATCACCTGCCAGGTTATAAACGGCATCAGCATTTTTTTCGTTAAAGTATTTTTTAACCAGCATAAACACCGAATCAACTTTTTGTTGTTGCTGGGTTTGAGCTGATGCGGCAGATGACATGGCGAAAAAGAAAAGAATGATAATTACAGACCTCATAAAATACGGATTCTTAGTATAACGGCCTTATGGTTAATTTAATGCAAGGGATCGGTTAGGCGGATAAATTTTTGTTCTTTGTAGATCCAGATAAGCCTGTAAAATATGGTGCCGCCGATCATGCCTGCTATATAAGTATAACCAATAAAGCCAATCATGTTTGACGGATCGGCAGATATATAGTTAAGCATGTCTTTTTTAACCATTAAAGTAATAATGCTGATCAATCCGCATAATACAAAACCAAAAAAAACACCTCCGTAAACCAGTGAAAATTTTACCATGCTCTTTTTCCTGGTTTCATCCCAATCTTTTACAAACGCAATGTTTTTGAGGTATTCGGGTGTTATTCCCCTGGCAATTAGCAAGCGTTTTCGCTCAGCAATATTGGTTCTGTTTCTTTCACTATCGGATGCATAGCCGAGTATATATAAAGCAACAATGGTTAGTGAAAATGTATGCCTGGTAAAATAAACATCATATATGAATGCAAATACAGAGCAGGTAACAATTATATCAAAACGGTGTTTTTTTAAAATTTGTAATGCCTTCTCCATTGCATTTCAATTACGGCGTTTGCCCGGCCAGCAAAAACAGTACAGCCATACGGATAGCCACGCCATTTTCTACCTGGTCGAGTATAATGGATTGCTTGCTGTCGGCCACATCGCTTGTAATTTCTACACCGCGGTTAATAGGGCCGGGGTGCATCACAATGATCTCTTTATCCAATGAGTCTAGGATCTGTTTGTTTAAGCCGTAAAGCATGGTGTATTCTCTTAGGGAGGGGAAGTACTTAATATCCTGGCGTTCCAGCTGGATGCGCAGCATGTTGGCAACATCGCACCAGTTCAGGGCCTTTAGTAAATTGTGTTCAACCTTTACACCTAATGAACCGATATATTTGGGGATCAGCGTGGTTGGTCCGCAAACCATTACCTCGGCGCCAAGGTGTTTAAGGCACAATATATTTGACAATGCCACGCGGGAGTGAAGAATATCGCCCACAATAACCACTTTTTTACCGGCTACATCACCCAGTTTTTCACGGATGGAAAACGCATCAAGCAGGGCTTGGGTAGGGTGCTCATGTGCCCCATCGCCGGCATTTACTATCTGGGCTTTTACGTGTTTTGAAAGGAAGATCCCCGCTCCGGCATAAGGGTGGCGCATCACCACCATATCAACCTTCATGGCAAGGATGTTGTTTACAGTGTCTATCAGCGTTTCGCCCTTGCTAACGGACGATGAAGATGCCGCAAAATTCACTACATCGGCAGATAAACGTTTTTCGGCCAGCTCGAACGACAGGCGTGTACGGGTTGAGTTCTCAAAAAATATGTTAGCAATAGTTACATCGCGAAGGGAAGGGACCTTTTTTATCGGCCTGTTTAAAACAGTCTTAAAGTTATCAGCAGTTTCAAATATCAATTGAATATCTGCCGGGTTTAAGTCCTTAATTCCTAAAAGATGTCGTGTGCTGAGTCCTGCCATGGGTGTGAATTTCGGATTTATTATATTTTGTTCTACACTTTGTCATTGCGAGGTACGAAGCAATCGCGAACTGCACAGATCCGCCCTGCAAATCGGGGTTTGCTTCGTACCTCGCAATGACGCGTGGTTATTGATTTATTTATATATTACTTTGCGTCAGATATTAATGTTATTCTATCTTCACCGTCAGTCTCAATCCAGCTTACCACAACCTTTTGCGATGCGATGGAATCTACCTCAATCCCTACATAATCTGCTTCAACCGGGATATGTCTTGAATAGCGGCGGTCTACCAGTGCCAGCAGCTCTATCTTTTCCGGGCGGCCAAATGCCTGCAGGGCATCCATTGCGGCACGGATAGTACGGCCTGTCCAAAGCACATCATCCATCATGATCACTTTTTTGCCTTCTATTATAAAATCTATTTTAGTTTGATTGGGTACCAGCTGGTCACGGCGGCGAAAGTCGTCGCGGTAAAAGGTAATATCCAGATCGCCCTGAAGAATTGTTTTGTCAGGTAATATTTTTCTTAGTTCTTCGGCTATCCGTTTGGCAAGATATATGCCCCGCGGCTGGATGCCTATAAGCACAGATTCAGAAAAATCGTTGTGATTTTCTATTAACTGACGACATAAACGCTGTAATGTTATTTGAAATTTCTGACCGTCGAGCAGTGTAAGATTTTGCATCGTATGGGTGGATTTGGGCAAAGGTAAATATTTTTTGGAGATTAGTGGAAATAGAGATTAGTTAATTGGAGGTTGGAGATTAGTTGTTTTAGTCCGAAAGACAGTAAAGTCGGAAAGTCCGGAAGATGTAAGGATACGAAGTGAAGATCTCCCCCTTTAAGGGTGATGATTTTTTTGAATGCTAAAGTTTATACTTGTATAAATTTTACATACACTTAACACGCGGGCAAAGTATTTTGAAATAAAATATAATCCGTATCTTAAACAAGTTTTAACTGATTACATAACTGACCTTATAATGAACCTTTTTAGTAAAACCTTTTTGGTTGCAGCTTTGGTTTGCTGCACCTCTATCCATGCTTTTTCGCAGGCAGATACTGCCCCGGAAAGCTTACCAACCGATTATCTTACTGCATCATTTCATGCCGGCCGCAGACAGGCGCTTCGCGATATGATGCCTGCAAACTCTGTAGCCGTTATTTTTGCCTATCCTGAGCGTGTATTTTCAAAAGATGTAAACTATGTTTATCATCAAAATCCTGATCTGTTTTATTTTTCGGGATATAAAGAGCCTGATGCTGTTTTATTGGTGTTTAAAGAATTGCAGGCAGATGGCGACAGCAGCTACAACGAACTGTTTTTTGTGCGTCACCGCGATCCGCAGCGGGAATCATGGACGGGCAGGCGGCTTGGTGTTGCCGGTGTAAAAACTAAGCTGGGCTTTAAACGGGCTTATAACAGCGAAGAATTTGCAAAATTCCCTATCGATTTTAAAAAATTTAAAACCGTATTATACGATGACCTGCCGGATGATGTAGGTGGCGGCGGGGCTGGGAGCCTTAAAGAATTGCTCAGCACTTTTAAAACAAAGGGTGAAATTAAGGATGTTGATAAAGGATTAACGAACGATTTAAATCTGATAAGCCGGTATGGTACGCCCAAAAATCTTGACCGCATAATAGCCTATATAAAACCGCGTTTAAACCAGGATGCATACAAGAACAATGCGTTAATACAGGAGTTGATTAATAAACCTGATTCAGTTACGTTGATGGATGTAAAAGCAAAAATTGATGCCAATCCATCAGGTTTGTCGCTTTTTGAAAAATTTACTACTGATCTGAGGGGTATTAAAACGCCGGAAGAATTGGTGCTGTTAAAGAAATCTGTCGAGATCTCGAGCTTTGCCCATGCTGAAGCCATGCGTGCCATTAAGCCGCAAATGGGTGAACAGGAGTTGGAAGGCATTATGCTGTATGTGCATAGACATTATGGCGCCGAAGATGAGGGCTACCCGCCAATTGTGGGTGCCGGAGCTAATGGTTGTATTTTACACTATGAAGAGAATAGCGCTACCAAGGTTGACAACCAGCTGGTGCTGATGGATGTTGGCGCTGAATACCATGGCTACAGTGCCGATGTTACCCGTACTTTCCCTGCTAATGGAAAATTTACTGAAGAGCAAAAGGCCATATACCAGATAGTTTATGACGCCCAGGAAGAGGTATTTAAATTGTGTAAGGATGGGATAAAATATGGCGACCTGGAAAACAAGACCCGTGAGATCCTGTCAGCACGCCTGATACAACTGGGTATTATTAAAGACGCCAAAGATGTAGGCAAATATTATCCGCACGGCGTATCACATCACTTAGGTTTGGATGTGCATGATAAGGGCGAATACGGTGGTAATTTAAAGGCAGGTATGGTAATTACCGTTGAACCGGGCATTTATATCCCTGCGGGAAGTCCGTGTGATAAAAGATGGTGGAACATTGGCGTACGCATTGAAGACGATGTGCTGATAGGCAAAACTGAAGGTACTGTGCTTTCAATTGATGCACCCCGCAAATGGCAGGATGTTGAAAAAACAGTTGCCGAGAAAAGTATTTTTGATGGCGGAAGGCTTTTTCCGGCGTTGAAGTAACGATAATTAAATAGGTTTTGAATCCATCAGATAAGAATCGATCAACTTTAAACTTTTAATGTTTTTAAAGTCGATTGTGTTGTGAGTGATTAATACAAGATTGAACACTAAAGCCGTAGCCGCAATAACAGCATCCGGGAGTTTAATCTTGTATTTTTTACGAAGCTCAATTGTTTTTGCGACTATATCTTCATTTAGTGGAAAGACGTAGGCCTCTTGTGTAAAAAACACAATCTGATGAGGTACATTAGAAAGACTTAATAATTCAATTTTATTAATAATTGAAATTTGTGGAGAGAAATCAATAATAGCAGATAGTTTTTTATGCGCTTTATCAGGTAATTTATGAGAGGAAAAGTCAATTACTGCATTTGTATCTAGTAAGTATTTCGCTCCCATTCGTCACGCATTTGTTTTAATTCTTTTTGCATATTGTTAGCTTGTTCCGTAGAAATACTTCCATTTAGTATATCAGAAAGTTTTGCTGTAGTTTTTTTTTCACTGGAGCCAATTACCTGTATCAGGTTTAAATCTTCAAGGTCATGAATTAGCTTTAAAGCCTTATTATCCCTAATTTTAATAGTGAGCGTCTCCATAAGTAATTTGCTATTATTCAAATTTACAAATAATAAATTAGCATAAATAGAATGAGGCTGTAATTTTGATGATTGTTGCCTGTTTTAATCAATGAGTACGAAATTATAAAAGCGATAGCGCTTTAAGCACACTCATCGCTTTTTTAGCGTCCCGTTTCGCCACAAAAATATGATCATGATAAAACGCTGCCACAACATTACAGCTTATCCCTTCTTTTGCAAGCGCGTTTGAAAAAGCTGCTGTAAGCCCAACAGCTTCTAAAGATGAATGGATTGTTAATATTATCCACGCTGCAATGTAGAAGTAGCCAAGGTTTAATTTATCGGCAAGTTCCTTGTTAACTATCACCGTCCAGCCTTCATCCTCTTTAAATAAGCAAACTATTTCATTAGGGTCGATATTATCTATCGTAGTTACTGTGCAAAACATAGTCACCCTCATTAAGTTTTGGGCTCATGGTTTTTAATAATGCTTTTAGGTCTTTTTCTCCGGTCATAATGTTGTCTACAAAAAAAGCCCCCGGTATTGCTAGAGGGCACTGAAAAAGTGACACTTTAATCGGGGAGCAACTAAGCGATCAAGTAAGACGGATTTTTACTTGATCGCTTTTTTATTAGCGATGTATTTTTGAGATGATCATTTGGGGACGGCTTGGTT
>NZ_JAQBOC010000047.1 GCF_028288225.1 Mucilaginibacter sp. | reverse complement strand
TGACTTTCCCTAAAATAGGTTGACAAATAAACAGTGGAAAGATGAATCATAATATAAACAAGTCAGCCATCGTTTCAGAGTATTTAAAAGGTGGAGTATCTTACCGGGATTTGCAGGCCAAATATGGCTGCGGACTTGGGACATTGCACCGTTGGGTACATGAATATATGCAGGGGAAAGAATATAAAGCAGCAGAAAAGGAAGCCATAGTATTCCAACAGGTGAGGGAAGTGCTATCGGAAGAGGAGATAGGGATGGATAAAGCAATGCCGTCAGATATAAAGGCTTTACAGGCCGAGCTGCACAAATCGCGGCTACACAATAAGTTGCTTAATGAAATGCTCAACATTGCCGAGGAAGAGTTAAACGTACCCATCAGAAAAAAACATGGCGCCAGGCAATCATGAGAATAGAACAAAGAGAAAAAAAGCGCTGCACGGAGTTACTTTGTTCATTGCTTGGCTATAGCAGGCAGGCTT
Source organism: Mucilaginibacter sp. (assembly GCF_028288225.1). Taxonomy (GTDB): domain Bacteria; phylum Bacteroidota; class Bacteroidia; order Sphingobacteriales; family Sphingobacteriaceae; genus Mucilaginibacter. Next base: position 92,546 of record NZ_JAQBOC010000047.1, on the reverse strand, counting down.
ATTATAAGGGTATCAAAACAGAAGCTACCAAAGGCGTCAAATCAAAGGCAATAGTTGAGCAGATAAAATTAATCCGGAAAGACCAGCCCCGTACAGGAAGTGATAAAGTTCATATCCTATTAGCAGATTTCAAGCAATGTCACGGAATAAAAATGGGTCGCGATGCATTGCTTGACCTGATGCGGGAAGAACATTTGTTAATCAGGCCGAAACGGCGCAGGGCAAAGACAACATTTTCCTATCACCGGTTCCATAAATATCCCAATCAGGTAAAGGACTTTGTGCCAAACGAACCTAATTTACTGTGGGTAAGCGATATGACTTACCTGCCAGTTAACGAGTCGTTTGCTTATCTGAGTTTAGTAACCGATGCTTACAGCCGCAAAATAGTAGGATACAATTTAGGAAAAACGCTTGAGTCGGTGGGCTGTGAACAGGCGCTAAAAATGGCCATTAGAGATAATCCTGTCAGGTGTGAGCAAATGCTGCATCACTCGGACAGGGGCGTACAATACTGTAGCTCTGGGTATATAAAGTTGCTGGGGGAAAGCCACATCGGTATTAGTATGACCGAGAGCGGCGATCCCTTGGAGAACGCACTTGCAGAGCGGGTAAATGGAATATTAAAAAGCGAGTTGTTAGCGGAAAAATATGATCATTATGATCAGGCACAATCAGCGGTGGCCAAAGCTGTTAGTCTTTACAACAACCAGCGGCTTCATAGCAGCATAGCAATGCTTACTCCACAACAGGCGCACGGCAAGACAGGAGAGCTAAAACGGTGTTGGAGAAATTATTATCCAAAAAAGCAATCGGAGGAGGTAATGATGGACGGATAGTTTTTCACGAAGATGCTTGCTTATTTAAAAAGAAAAAAAGAAGCAAAAAAAGAAAAACGTGTTGAAATATGGAAAACTGAAGGAGTTTCCCACATTCCAACACGACAAAGAAACAACAACGTTTTCTTTAACATAAACCTTCTATAATTGTATTTAAAAACTGTCAACTTATTTTAGGGAAGGTCACGCGGAACACCCGGAACGCTGTGAAACACGCTCATTATCAGTACATTTAATTTTATTAAAATGCAAGTGGCTGATAATCATGCGATACAAAATTGATGGTTTTTGATGTGTCGCTGTAATTTATTTATAATCAATGTGTTCCATTTTTTAGTTGACTCTCGCCGCTGTTGATGTTGTCACCATAGATGTTCGGAAGAATAAAAAAAGCGCGGGAATGTGCGATTCCCCTCTTGAGAGGGGTGGAGGGGTGTGTCCTCTGCGCCATGCTTTTACGTCTTTGGATGGCGGTGAACACACCCCTGCCATCACACAACCCAACGCGCCCCCTCTCAAGAGGGGAATAAAAATAATCTTTCGAACACTCGTAGTACTGTCACCAACAACTGACGATGTTTGTGTTTTGCAGAATGCTGCATGATTATCTGCGACTTTTTGCACCCCGCAAATTATCACAAGCGTTCCATTTTTCACAGCGGAACACCTGGAACGCTATGAAACATTCTCATTATCAGTGTGTTCCATTTTTACGCATTGTAAATTCCTGATAATCAAGCGTTCCGTGATTGAATGTTTTTTGATGAGTTTGTGTAATTAGTTTATAATCAGCGTGTTTCACTTTGTTCCATGCGTTCCATGGGCGCTTATCCGCTTTTGGGTTTACACTCCCGTCTCCGCCGGGTCTCTCTCGCAGAGGACCCTGCGATGGTTTGCAGCGATATATGAGTGGAGTGTGATCTCCCCTGCTACCGCAAGCAATTTCCGCTGGCTCCCGACTTGTGGCCCGTTGACAGTTAACCAAGCGACAAGTCGCAAACTATTTAGTCAACCATAACTTAAGGTACAAATTCCTCTATTTGTTAAATAAGTCGCTTCGTTAGCCAAGCGGTCTACCCTAAATGCGGACCACAAGGTTGGAGCTTTGCGGTAGCGGAAGCAGCATAAAGCCTTGGCGGCAGCGTGGGGGGAAATAACCACCTATAAATTTTTCACTAATGGCTTTACGTTACTCCTTCTGAATAATTCTGTTAGGGATTTTGCTCTTTTTAAATGTTCAGGATTTTCACTGTTAAAATATTCCTTGGTAACAATAAGAAGTTTACCTCCATTATTTAATTCTTCTATCTCAGCGTCGGCTATAACCCGAGGAATCTCTATATATTTTGAAAAATAAGTGAGCCAACCGAACCAATACTCATTGGACTTCAAATTCATACGTTCACGATAAAAAGCATACTCGGAAACCTCGATAGAATATGGTTGGAAAATTATTATAAGATCGAGTATAAATGTTTTAAACTGTTCAAATTGGCTTAGATTATTCAAGCAATCAAAATTTGTTATTATTAAAGACGAGGCATTTTTGTTCGCATCAATATGACCAATAGTATAGGTAAATGAGGCGTCATTGTCAAATTTTCTTGAAGCATAATAACCATCAATGCATGATATCGTATCAAAATAGTCTTCAGTTATATTCTTTTTAGATGTAAATGTTTTGATTCCTTTTTTTAATCGTTTAAGAAATAATTGGATCGCATAATCTTTGTCTTTTAAATTAACGCTCGTTTTATCGAAAAGCAGCCAATCAAACTTATCAAGGCTTTCACTAATTTGAGCTTGCTTTTCTACTATAAAACTAGCCCTTTCTTTAATATTCAATTCGGTTGACTTGAAATATATCCTTATTATGTTTCTATCTGTCATAATTTCTTAACCGGAGTAAATTTTAATTCTACCTTTTTTAACATCTCTTCGCCCGCAGCGGTGTTTTTCTTGAAATTTGTATAATTTTTTTTTTGAGTAGCTCTACCAGTCTTAAATAACCACAGATACGCACCCTTAGCCTCCAACAAAACACCATTCTTAAAACCATCAAATTTAACTTTATTCCTTAAAAATTCAACCGATCCGCTCATCCACCCCATTCTGGCGAGAATGCAGCACAAGCCTAAAGAGGTGGCTTCCTCGTGCCCCGCTGATAGGTAACAAAGCGACCGATAGCCAACATGCCCCTCACAAACGACTTAAAAGTACAAATTTTGTATTACAAATATCTTACTTCCAGTCCACTGCTTCTCATCAACCCAATCCCCCAATCCCAAAAATCAAGGTTCAGACAAATTCCCACCATGATTTAAACCCAGGCACTTTTAAAAACTTACAAGTTTTACGCGAGCCTTTCCCCAAAACAATCTTTCCGTCATTTCACCATTCAAACCGCCAAATAATGCTTAATATCATACTATTTAATTTAAAAATCCGTATTTTTGCAGCCTCTAAAATTTGAGGTGGATGTACAAGGAATATAAGCAGTTAAACTTATCGCAGACAGGCAAAGATGTACTTGATTTCTGGAAGCAGAACAACATCTTTGAAAAAAGCATCAGCAGTCGCCCGGCCAATAACCCGTACACATTTTACGAGGGGCCGCCGAGTGCAAACGGGATGCCCGGCATTCACCACGTAATGGCGCGTGCCATAAAAGATATTTTTTGCCGCTACAAAACCCTTAAAGGTTACCAGGTAAAACGCAAAGGCGGCTGGGACACCCACGGCCTGCCTATTGAGCTGGCTGTTGAAAAGGCTTTGGGCATAACAAAGGACGATATCGGCAAAAAGATCTCGGTTAAAGACTATAACGATGCCTGCCGCAAGGAGGTGATGCGCTATACCGATATCTGGAATGACCTGACTGAAAAAATGGGCTACTGGGTTGATTTGGAGAATCCATACATTACCTACAAAAACGAATACATTGAATCGCTTTGGTGGATCCTGAAAGAGTTTCATACCAAAGGCTTATTATACAAGGGATATACAGTACAGCCGTATTCGCCAAAATCAGGTACCGGCCTAAGCTCGCACGAGCTGAACCAGCCGGGCACGTATAAAATGGTGAAGGATACCAGCGTAACCGCCCAGTTCAAACTAAAAAGAGATCAGGATTCTGAATTTTTGTTTAAGAACATCGATACAGACCTGTACATATTGGCATGGACAACCACCCCGTGGACCTTGCCGGCAAACTGTGCTTTAGCTGTTGGTGAAAAAATTGCTTATGTAAAGATCAGTACTTTTAACCCTTATACTTATGAGCCGGTTACGGTAATACTGGCTAAGGATTTGGTAGGCAAGCACTTTAAGGCTGAAGGTGAAAACGCTTCGTTTGAAGACTATAAGGGCGGCGACAAGATCATTCCATGGAAAGTAAAGGGGACTTACAAAGGTTCGGAGTTTTTAGGATTGCATTACTGGCAGCTGATGCCTTATGTAACCAATGCCGACCTCGAGAAAAATGCGTTCCGTGTTATTCCGGCTGATTTTGTTACCACCGAAGATGGTACAGGTATCGTTCACACCGCTTCTGTTTTTGGTGCGGATGACTTCAGGGCATGTAAGGAAAATGGTGTGCCATCGGTAATGGTGAAAGATGAGTTTGGCAAAGATGTACCGCTGGTAAACAAGCAGGGTAAATTTGTGGATGAGGTTACCGATTTTGCCGGACGCTATGTAAAAGAAGAATATTACAGCAAGGAAGAACGTGAAGAACCCGGTTTTAAACCAACCGATGTTTTGATCTCTATCAAACTTAAAACAGAGAATAAAGCCTTTGATGTAAAAAAATATGAGCACAGCTATCCGCACTCGTGGCGGAGCGATGAGCCGATATTATATTATCCGCTCGACAGCTGGTTTATTAAAACCACTGCGGTAAAGGATAAAATGGTTGCACTTAACAAAACCATTAACTGGAAACCCGAATCGACCGGAACAGGCCGTTTTGGTAACTGGCTTGAAAATTTGGTGGACTGGAACCTTTCGCGCTCCCGCTTTTGGGGTACCCCATTGCCGATCTGGCGTGAAGAAAACGGTGGTGAAGAAAAATGTATCGGTTCAATAGCTGATCTTACCGCTGAAATTGAGAAATCGATAGCAGCAGGGTTAATGCCTGCCGGTTTTGTAATCGATGACCTGCACCGCCCTTATGTTGACGATGTGATCTTAGCCTCACCTACAGGCAAGCCAATGTACCGTGAGCCAGACCTGATAGATGTTTGGTTTGATAGTGGTGCTATGCCTTACGCACAATGGCATTTCCCGTTTGAAAATAAAGACGAATTTAAAAATGCCTACCCGGCTGATTTTATAGCCGAAGGCGTTGATCAAACCCGCGGCTGGTTCTTTACCCTGCATGCCATAGCGGTAATGCTGAGCGAAACCAGCGATGAGGTAAAAAAAATAAATGCTGAAGTTGGCAATAAAGGCGTTGCTTTTAAAAATGTGATCTCGAACGGTTTGGTGCTTGATAAAAACGGCAACAAAATGTCAAAACGTTTGGGCAATGGCGTTGATCCGTTTGAAACCATAGAAAAGTTTGGCGCTGATGCCCCGCGGTGGTATATGATCAGCAATGCGGCGCCATGGGATAACCTGAAGTTTAATTCGGAAGGGATAGATGAGGTTAGGCGTAAGTTTTTTGGTACGCTTTACAACACCTATACCTTTTTTGTGATGTATGCCAACATCGATAAGTTTACATACAGCGAAGAAGAAATAGCATTAAAAGATCGCCCGGAAATTGACCAGTGGATCATCAGTCTGCTAAATACTTTGAGCAAAGAGGTTGATGCCTTTTATGCCGATTTTGAGCCTACCAAAGCCGCGCGTGCAATACAGGATTTTGTGGATGCGCATTTAAGCAACTGGTATGTACGTTTAAGCCGCCGCCGTTTCTGGAGGTCGGATAACTCGGATGATAAGCTGTCGGCTTATCAAACGCTGTATACCTGCTTAACCACTATTGCAAAGCTGATGTCGCCAATTGCGCCGTTCTTTGCGGAGCGTTTGTATACCGATTTGAACAGCATCACCAAAAAAGAGGCATTTGAATCAGTGCATCTTGCTTATTTCCCTGAATATCATACCGACCTTGTAAATACTGCTTTAGAGGAAAGAATGCAAATGGCGCAGGATATCTCGTCATTGGTGTTATCGTTGCGTAAAAAGGTGGGCATCAATGTTAGGCAGCCTTTGAGCAAGATCTTATTGCCCATATTGGATAAAAACTTTAAGCACCAGGTTGAAAAGGTAAAGGATTTGATCCTGTCTGAAACCAACATCAAAGGCATTGAATACATAACCGATACTGCAGGCTTTATCAAAAAGAAGATAAAACCAAACTTTAAAGCCCTTGGCGCTAAAGTGGGCAAGAATATGAAAGCCGTTGCCGAAGCTATCGCTAACATGACACAGGGAGATATCGGCGAACTAGAGGAAGAAGATTATTTTAAATTAGATTTTAAGGTTGGTAGTCAATTAAAAGATGAAATGCCCGTAGAACTTTTTGATTACTGCATTTTAAATCTAAGTGACGTAGAAATTATAGCCGAGGATGTACCGGGATGGCAGGTAGCAAATTTAGGAAAACTAACCGTAGCTTTAGATGTTACTATAACCGACGAACTGAAACAGGAAGGTATATCGCGCGAGCTTATCAATCGGATCCAGAATCTGCGTAAGGGGAAAGAATTTGAAGTTACCGATAAGATAAATGTTAAGCTTAGTGACCACCCATTTATAAGCAAAGCAGTAAACAATAATTTATCCTATATTTGCGCCGAAATTTTAGCGGAGTGCATTTTACTTGATAATGAGTTTAATGAGGGTGAATTAGTTGAGATTGATGGAAATGAAATTTTGATTGCTATTAGTAAAATATAAATGAAACAAGAAAACGAGAAGACCAGGTACTCAGAATCAGACCTGCAGGAATTTAAAGGCATTTTATTGGATAAGCTGCGTAGTGCGAAGGAAGAATTAAACAACCTGGCAACTTCCTTAAGCTCACCTAATGCTAACGGCACTGATGATACTGCCGGTACATATAAAACACTGGAAGACGGATCTGCAACGCTGGAAAAAGAACAAATAAACCAGTTAGCTGCACGTCAGAAAAAATTTATTGAGCAGCTTGAGGCAGCATTGGTACGTATTGAAAACAAAACTTATGGTGTTTGCCGCGAAACCGGTAAACTGATCCCTAAGGAGCGTTTACGTGCTGTACCGCATACTACTTTAAGCATGGAAGCAAAATTGAAGCAATAAATGAAGGTAGCCTACTTAAAACCTTTTCTTGTAGCTGCTTTTATTGTGTTGTTTGACCAGGTGATAAAAACCTGGGTACGCACACATATGGATTTTAATTCTGAGATCCATTTCCTGGGGCAGCATGGCATGCTGCGCTATACCGAAAATAACGGTATGGCCTTTGGCTGGGAATTAGGCGGCAAAATTGGAAAGCTTATATTAACATTGTTTCGCATTGTTGCAGTTTGCGGTATTGGCTATGGCCTGGTTTACCTGGTACGGCATAAATATCACCGCGGACTGATCATGTGTGTGTCCCTGATATTTGCTGGAGCACTTGGTAATATTATCGATTCCACTTTTTACGGGTTGCTGTACCAAAACGGGCATTTATTTGAAGGACGTGTGGTTGATATGTTTTATTTCCCTTTAATTAAAGGAACATACCCGTCATGGTTTCCGGTATGGCACGGGCAATATTTTGAATTCTTTCAACCCATATTTAATCTTGCCGACGCATCTATTTCGGTGGGTGTAATTGCTATCCTGATCTTTCAAAAACGTTACTTTAAACATGAAGTACCTGAAGTGAGCAGTCCGAATAGTGAGATGGTTGAGGAATAGGGGGTAGAGGCTGGAGATCAGAGATTAGTTTCTGCCAATTTGCCCATCGGGGTCAAATATGGGTAGAAAAATAATAACAAAAGATAACGTGCCGTAGGTCAATGTCATCAAGTTAAGGTTATCCTTGCGATTTGGCCTCACCTAAATCCTCTCCAAAGGAGAGGACTTAAACTTCGCGCTTCTTCAGAACCCTCTCCTTTGGAGAGGGCAGGGTGAGGCGACCAAGTTTGTGGGAAGAATTATTATGTGTTTCCCCTTAACTTAATGCTAATAAACATAAACCATATTTTCTACCAATATTTTGCTCCTATAAAGCAATGCTATTAAACATGTTTAATAAACCTGTTACTTTTAATTAATGATATTTTTAACATTTTTTATCGGGTTGATAGCAAACTTTATTGGCTACGTTCCACCCGGAAACATAAACCTTACGCTTGTTAAAATTACCATGAACCGCGGCCTTAAACAGGCTATGCTGTTTATTATATCATTCTCATCTGTCGAATTTTTTTTCACTTACTTTATAATGCATGCCGCCAAATGGCTCAGCGCCGAGGTGCGGCTGGATATGGTTATCGACTGGGTAATGGTTGTTTTATTCGGTGTGCTTGGTACAATAACCTGGATCCACCGCAAAAAACCGCCTGAAGCAAACTATTCAGAGCATGAAAGTATAAGATATGGGATTCTGCTTGGTTTTTTAAATCCGGTACAAATCCCCTTCTGGATGATAACCGGAACCTACCTCATCACACACGAGTGGATTGTTGACGGTCAGATAGCTTTAGTGATATTTAGTATTGGCGCAGCTGCCGGTGCATTTTTAGCGCTGTTTCTTTACGCTAAATTCGCCAAATACATACAGGACAAGTTTGCACTGAGCACAAGAGTGGTTAATACCAGCATAGCCATATTGTTTTTTGCATTTGCAGCTTATCATGTGGTAAAACAGGTTTATTTGGTGTTTTTTAAGCATTAGTTGATTGGGTTAAAGTACCTTTCAACTCAATCAACCTAATCCAACTCAATCAACTACTCTACTCCTGAAATTCCAAATCCGTTCCGCCTTCCTTCCAATCAGCCAGAATGATGCGCCAAGTATGGCAAAGAATAATGTTTTATTGGTATGGTCCCAAAAGTACTCGAAGTATTTAGTGTAGATGAAAATAAGCAGGAAGGTAATCCCGAATTCGCGGGCAATTACGTCTTTGGTTTTTAAGCCATAAAACAAAAAACCTGCAGCAACTACTGCCGAAATAATGCCCCAGTAAAACAGGCTGATCTGCCTGATGTGCCACCAGGTATCTATACTGCCTAAATTGCCAAATATGCTGAGCAACCAAAGCGACATAAACAGGTAAAGCATTCCGGACACATAGGTAAGTTCCCAAAAACGCTCAAACCATTTGCGGTTTTTAAGTATATAGATGCTGGTTAACAACACCATGCCAAACAGCACAAAACGTAGTGGGTAGTTCATCCCTAAAAAGTAATCGCTCCAGCGGGTTTGATAGCCGGTTTCGGTACCAAACCAACTGCCCAGCGATACCAGGGCGAACAGCCAGATCAGTCGTGAATTCATCCGCCAGGCTAATACACCGTACACAAACACGGATAATAAAAACAATAAGGAATAATGGCCTGATCCGTTATCAAAGGTTTTGCCCAGGTAGGCAATACAGCAGGCGGTAAACAATACACCGGTAAAAATAATAGCTTCGTTACTGAAGATCTTTTCAGGATACTTGCTTTCCCAGCGCCGGCCAAAATAGAACAACACAACAGCTATGATTGCCGATACAACGCTGATAACAATATCAGGCGTGTAATAAAGCTTTTTTAGCCACTCGATAACTTTATCATCAATAATTAATGAACCAACAGCAATGATACCGCAAAACAAAGCTATCCAGAATGAATATTTAGCCAGCCGCATCCAGTCGAACCCTTTAACCTCATATGAGTTGCGCAAGCTTTCGGCAAGTCCGGCATCTATTAAATGTTCCTCTTCCCAATGCTGTATCGCCTTGTTTAAGAATTCGCTTTCCTGTTTATCTAAGTTGAGTTTGGCCATATTTAGTCCATAGTCGATGGTCCATAGACCATGGTTTTATCTGCAAGTTAAATAACTATTGCGAGATCCTAAGATATTAATCCTATAAAGTATTGTAAATGGAACCCAAATGAATGCTATGGACCATCGACTATGGACCATGGACTATTCTTCCCCCAACAGCGCCTCCACATCCAGTTTATCCTTGCGGATCTGTTCTTTCAGCGCATCAAGTGAATCAAATTTCATATCGTCGCGAACAAAATTGTAAAACTCCATTCGGACCTGTTGGTTGTAGATCTCTTTGTCGAAATCAAAAATATTCACTTCAATATTGCGGGTATGGCCGTTAACGGTAGGGCGGCTGCCAATGTAGGCCATGCCCTTGTAAACCATATCGCCGGTTTTAACCTTAACAGCAAAAATGCCATCAAGAGGGATCAGCTTATATTTTTCTTCTATCACTATGTTCGCTGTAGGATAGCCAATGGTACGTCCCAGCTGGTCGCCGTGGATAACGGTGCCGGTGATAAAAAACGGGTAGCTTAAAAAAGTGTTGGCAAGCTCAATTGCACCATTTAGCAAGGCTTCTCTTACCCTTGTGGAGCTGATGGCGACTTCGTAAATGTCCTGCTCAGGAATTTCAACAACCTCAAAACCATATACCGGCCCTAAGCGCAACAGGTCTTCAAGGCCGCCCTGCCTGTCTTTACCAAAACGATGATCATAACCTATTACTATCTTTTTTGTGCCGATCTTATTTACCAGCACATCGCGGATATATTCTTCAGCGGTTTGGTTTGAAAAGTCGCGCGAAAATGGGGTGATGATCAAATGGTCAATCCCAAGCTCTTCCAGCATCTCTGCCTTTTCATTAATAGTATTGATCATCTTTATACTTTCATCCTCCGGATGTAATATCATCCGCGGATGCGGGAAAAAAGTGAGCAGTACTGTTTCTCCGCCTGTTTCTACAGCAAGGTTTTTTAAGCCGGATATAATTTTACGGTGCCCGGTATGTACGCCATCAAAAGTGCCGATGGTAACCACCGCATTATTTAACCGGGTAAATTCATCTATATTATGGTAGATTTTCATTTATTAATTTGTGATTACACTGATGTAGGAGCGATTTCACCGATTTTTTGATTTGTGATTTCACCGATTCTTATAGTTTTTTAAACTGATATACGTTATACCTCACAGCTTGCGTTGCCAAAGTTTATTAATAAACCGGTTTTTACTTTACTTGCTTTTAGGTATGAGAGTAGTTGGCCCTTGAATAAGTTGGGAATATACCCGGTTACTGATTTAAGTTCAACTATCACCCTGCCTTCCACAAAAATATCGCATAGCATAAATTTTTTCAATAAAGCCTGGTACTAATAAACGATGCACCTCAAAACAACAATCAATTATCTTTTCGGTAAGTTCATCATTTTCATAATTCCCCATAAGTAGTAGCTATTACCGTTTTAAAAATAATCGGTGTAATCATTCTCCAAAATCTGTGAAATCATCAAATAAAAACAATCGGTGAAATCATTATTCTATAATCGGTGAAATCACCTTTAATTCTCTAATTGTGTTTACCAGTTCCATTACCTCCCAGGCATCTTCAATTTTATATTCGCCACTGCGGGTACGCCTGAGTTTTGAAAGATAAGCACCATTGTTTAGGGCTTTCCCAAAATCGTTCACTAACGAGCGGATATAGGTGCCTTTGCTGCATACCACCCTGAAATTTATTTCGGGCAGGGCAATGCCAGTTATTTCAAATTCTGTTATGGTAACATTGCGCAGCCTGAGCTCAACATCTTCGCCGCGGCGGGCTTTTTCATAAAGGCGTTCACCGTCAATCTTTATAGCGGAGTGTGCGGGGGGGTATTGCTGTATGTCGCCAATGAACTGAGCGCATGCCGCTCTTATCTGCTCTTCCGTAATATGGCTGATGTCGAACTTTTGATCGGCTTCAGTTTCCATATCATAGGATGGGGTAGTTCCACCCAGTATCATGGTGCCGGTATATTCCTTTTCCTGCGCCTGGAAGGTATCTATCTGCTTGGTCATTTTCCCGGTGCAGATGATGAGCAGCCCGGTAGCCAGCGGATCGAGCGTGCCGGCATGGCCAACCTTAAGTTTTAAAGGCTTAAATGAATTGCGGATCTTGCCCACAACATCAAAGCTGGTCCAGTTATAAGGCTTGTTTACCAGTAATAGTTGGCCTTCAGCAAATTCTTCTATTCTATTGTATGATTGCACTGATTTTTATTTGATTTCAATGATTGTTTTTGAACCATGATTCTCTTGATTAAAAGATTTCATAATGCTTGTCGCGTTGTTATCCAAGGGAATCTGTTAATCATTTAATCCCGGTTCGGTTCAGACAAAAAGATATCTTCTTTCACTTCCGGGATGATATGATTTTCAAGCGCTTTATCAAAAAGCAGCTTTATCGCTTTCCTTCCTTCAACGCCCAAATCTACAGAATACTTATTTACATACAGCTCAATATGCTTATACATCACCTCTTCACTCATTTCCTGGGCGTGTGAGCGGATAAATTCCAGTCCGGATTTTGGGTTTTCGAAAGCGAATTCTACAGAGCGGCGGATCACCCGGTTTATTTTGTGCTGAATATCCAATGGCAGTCTGCGATTAGCAACAATGCCGCCAAGCGGAATGGCGCAGCCGGTTTCTTTTTCCCAGTAATCGCCAAGGTCGATGATCTTTTTTAAACCTTTGTCCTGGTAAGTAAAGCGGTTTTCGTGGATGATGAGGCCAATGTCAACCCTGCCATCAAGTACTGCACTTTCAATGTCCGAAAACACCAGCTCAACTTTGTTAGTTGCGTTTGGGAAGGCCGTACCTAATAAAAAGTTGGCGGTGGTGTACTTGCCTGGAATGCCAATCAAAGGATTTCGGATTTCGGATTTTCCATTTCGGATTGTTCCGCTTTGTAAATCCGAAATCGAAATTTCGACATCCGAAATTAGTAAAGGACCTACGCCAAAGCCTAATGCGCTGCCTGCATCCATCAAAACATATTTATCGGCTACGTAGGCAAAGGCATGATAGCTGAGTTTGGTAATATCCAGCTCACCGCGCATGGCTTTTTGGTTAAGGGTTTCCACATCATCATAAAATACTTCGAAGTCAAGACCTTCGGTGTCAATTTTATGATGGATCATGGCATCAAAAATAAACGTATCATTAGGACAGGGCGAAAAGCCGAGGGATAGTTTCATATTTTAAGTTGATTAAGTTAGATTGGGTTGATTAAGTTGGATTAAGTCGACAAAACCACTCACTTAATCAACCCAATCAACTCATCAGGCATACAGCTTTAAAAACTCGATGGCAAAGGTATTCAGATTTTTTATGGCAAGCCCTATATTCCAGCTATCACGGTTTCGTTTTTCTACATAATTTGACACAGCCCTGATTTGCAGGCATAGTACATCCATCTGTTTACAGGCATAAAAAAAGGCGGCCCCTTCCATACTTTCAACCTGCGGATTTAGTCTGTCAGTTATTTTTTTAATGGTGTTGTCGTTACCATGTACGGTATTAACTGTAATTGCAGATACTGTTTTAAGGTTAAAAGTATTAAACAGATTGTATAGGTCAGCAAGTTTTGTTGTTGGCTGATAAGTTGCTTCGCCGAAACCCATCTTATCTATCGATAAAAAATCAGCATCATCCTCTGCCCCCAGCTCAGCAAAGGTATCTTCGGTTATCTCCACTACTTCTCCTAAAGCAATATTCCGGTCAAAGCTGCCTGCAATGCCCAGGTTAAGTACCAGATCGTATTTGTTTGATGATAAGTGCCTGCCAAGGGCAAATGCTGTGGCTACCATACCTACACCGGTTGTGAGTAAAGAGATTTCGAATTTCGGATGTTCGATTTCGGATGTAGTATTAAATAATCCCGTTTCAATACCTTTTTTGTCTGCTTTTGCGCTTCCGAAAAATTCCGAAATCGAAATTCCGAATTCCGAAATTAACGGAGAAACTTCGTCCTCAGTAGCAGCAACAATCAATATCCGCATATTGCATTTTTTTGACAGCTAAGATAAAACATAACGCCTGATTTTGTTTTGTATATTTGTACCATTATTAGTTATGATGATACATATTACACGCAAAGAACATTTCAATGCGGCACATAGAATGTACCGCGAGGAGTGGAGCGAAGAGAAAAATGCGGAAGTATTTGGCAAATGTGCCAATCCCAATTGGCATGGACACAATTACAACCTGTTTGTTACGGTAAAGGGTGAAGTTACCCATGCAACCGGTTATTTGATTGATTTAAAAGAGTTAAAGATCATTATAAATGATTATGTGATTGAAAAGCTTGACCATAAGAACATTAATAAAGATGTTGCTTTTATGGCCGGCAAAATGGCATCAACCGAGCTGCTTTGTATAGAGATCTTTAACCAGTTAAAAAAACCAATTGAAGCGTACGAGGGTGTGTTTTTACATTCGGTTAAATTATACGAAACTGAAAATAACTCTGCCGAGTATTTTGGTGATTAATCCTGAAAAATGAATAAAGAAAACCATATCCCTGACAGGGATGAAGATATTGACGGCTACATAAAAATAGATCGTTATAATCCGGATTTGATAACCAGCCTTTCTGGTCATTATCATGAAGTTTTAAAGCAAATTGGCGAAAAGCCCGAGCGCGAAGGCTTATTGAAAACACCCGAGCGGGTAGCAAAGGCTTTGCTGTACTTAACCCAGGGATATGATCTGGATGCAAAAGAGATCCTTAATTCTGCCATGTTTAAAGAGGAGTATAGTCAAATGGTTATAGTAAAGGATATTGAAGTATATTCCATGTGCGAGCACCATATGCTGCCGTTTTTTGGCAAGGCGCATGTTGCTTATATCCCTAACGGGTATGTTGTGGGTCTAAGTAAAATACCAAGGGTAGTTGATGTTTTTGCAAGGCGCCTGCAAGTTCAGGAGCGGCTGACCAATGAGATTCGCGATTGTATCCAGGATACTTTAAACCCATGGGGCGTAGGCATTGTTATTGAGTGCCGCCACTTGTGCATGAGCATGCGTGGCGTACAAAAGCAAAACTCAGTTACCACAACATCAGCTTTTACCGGCGAATTTTTAAAAGAAAAGACACGTACCGAATTTCTAAATTTAATATCAGCTAAGCTAGGTTGATTAAGTTGATGGGGTTAAGTGGTTGATTAAGTTGATCAGAAATTAAACAAATTAATCAACATATTATAACTTAGTCAACTCAATCAACATAATCTAACTTAATCAACTATAACCACAATGAAAGCATACATTTTCCCTGGGCAGGGTGCCCAGTTTGTCGGTATGGGTAAAGATCTGTATGAAAAATCAGAGCAGGCCCGTGTCTTATTTGAACAGGCCAATGAAATACTTGGCTTCCGTATTACAGACCTGATGTTTGAAGGTACCGATGAAGACCTTAAACAAACCAACGTTACACAGCCGGCCATATTTTTACACTCAGTAATTTTAGCCAGGGTTATGGGTGATGATTTTAAGCCCGAAATGGCAGCCGGGCATTCACTTGGCGAGTTTTCGGCCTTAGTTGCTTGTAAATCATTGTTATTTGAGGATGGGCTGCGTTTGGTAGCTGCGCGTGCCAATGCCATGCAAAAAGCCTGTATGCTGCAGTCATCAACCATGGCGGCTATTATAGGCCTGGATGATTTTACCGTTGAAGATATTTGTCAACGCATTAGTGATGTTGTCGTGCCTGCTAATTATAATTGCCCTGGTCAGCTGGTAGTATCAGGCACGATAGCCGGTGTTGATAAAGCCTGCGAGGAGCTTACAGCTGCCGGTGCCAAAAGAGCATTAAAGCTAAACGTTGGCGGTGCATTCCACTCGCCGTTAATGGAAGCTGCGAGGGTTGAGCTGGAGCATGCTATAGTAAATACCGAAATTAAAGCACCCATGTGCCCGGTGTATCAAAATATTGATGCCAAACCATATACCGACCCGGCAATGATAAAACATAATTTAATTGCCCAGCTTACAGGCCCTGTGCGCTGGACACAAACTGTTAAACACATGCTGGAAGATGGGGCAACTTCATTTACCGAAGTTGGGCCCGGCAGCGTGTTGCAAGGCCTGGTTAAAAAGGTTGACCGCCACATACCTACCGAAAGCGCAGTCATACAGTAGTCTTGTAGTCGATAGTCCTAAGTTCTGAGTCTTAAGTTTATATTGATTGTTTTAACTTCAGGCTCAGGACTAAAGATTTCTGGCTGTAAAGAAGGTATTAATTTGTTATTTTTAACTTTAGACTTAGGACCAAAAACTTCTGATTGTAATTTTGGTTACATTTGAAATTATTTGATATCCATTGACTACATCCGGGAAAATACGTTTAATGCTGGCTTTATTGTGTGCCAGCTTGCTTTTAACGGCTGTTATTATCCGTAAAACGTATACCCCTGTAAACAACCTCGATCAAACTGCTAAAGTACTTGAGAGCAATTTGCAAAAAAAAGAAAGCTACGTTAATGATTTATTAAGTGATAAAAACAGCTTTAATAAATTAAAGGATCTTCAAAATTCTGCACAAACATCAATTGACCTCATAAACGATGTTACCACAAAAAACAACATTTGGTTTATAACACTAAATAATAATAAAATTAGCTTTTGGAGCGGTGTAAAGGTTATACCAAAGTACCCCGCTTCTATAAAGGAGGGATATTCATTCCGGAAAGAGCCAAATGGGTATTACGAGGTTATAAAAAAAAGAGAAGGTAAATTTTCAGCCATCTTTTTTATCCCGGTAAAAATTGATTATGCCTATCAAAATGAATACCTGCAAAATCGTTTTGCAATTGATCTGACTACCGATGATAATATTGAGATAGCGGATTTTACCGATAAAAATGTTTATGAAATACGCAGCACTAACCACTCGTTCTTATTTGCAGTAAAAATAAAACAAGGCGAGGTTAATCATTCTTTTTTTTATTTTGAGATAACTATATGGCTCTTAACCCTGCTATGCTTTTGTATCCTCATTAACAATATTTGTAATTATATAGCATCAAAGGGCTACCTGGTAATTTCATTAGCTTTATTGGCCGCATTTATTATTTTAGTACGATGGATAAATTTATACTACAACTGGCCTGATTTTACTTATAAACTTGCTGTTTTTGATCCACTGTTATACGCTTCCAGTACTGCGTTCCGCTCCCTTGGAGATTTTTGTATCAATATATTATTTATAACCTGGTTTGTAAGTTTTTTATATACCTGGCGGCGGCATTTGTTTAAAAACGTTACCAATATTATTGGCAGCTATTTACTGGTAACGTGTGGTATACTTATACTTATTATAGTTGCAGCCTTACTTTTAAATCTTTTTTATGGGCTGGTTATAAACTCAAAAATAAGCTTTGATGTAAGCAATGTGCTTAACCTTTCCTTTTTTAGTGCACTTGGGGTTATAATGCTTTGTTTTAGCTTCCTTATATTTTACCTTTTGAATGAGATTTTTTTAACTGTAACCCATAGGCTTCTCATCTCCGATACATACAAGGCATTAATTTTAATTATTGCAGTTATTTTAGCTACGGTTATTGCTTCCGTGTACCAGGGCTTTACCCTGTTTTATTTTCTGTTGGCCATACTCGTTTTTACAAGGGCGTATGCATACAGGTACCATGGCGGCAGTATAAATGCCATTTCATTATCATTTATGATATTAGTTTGCTCGCTGATATCTGCTCTGAATTTAAATCATTTCGAATCGATAAAAGAGAAAGAAACCCGGAAAGCATTTATTCAGAAATTGGAAATACCTGATGATGTTAATGCCGACCTTATATTTAAGAAAATCGGTCCGCAAATAATTTCAGATCCATCTATAATTGAATATTTTACAGATACGGTCCGGAATACAAATTATATAAAGACCCGCCTGCAGAAGCTGTATTTTAACGGATATTTATCAAAGTACGATTTTAATGTACATGAATTTGACAGCAAAGATCAGCCGCTATCTAATGATAGAAATTATTCGTTAGGGGTATTTAAAGATCTTGTGCTTTATAGTTCATTTAAAGTTTCAGATTTCTTTTATCGTGTAAATGAATCATTTGGATTTCAGAATTATTTTGCCATTCTGCCCATCGCTCAAAATGATGTAAGCCTTGGGACTATAGTTGTTGAGCTTAAGTCTAAACCGCTGCAAACTTATGCCTCTTTTCCTGATCTTTTAATTGACGGGCAGATTAGCCGGGACGATGAGTTTAAAAACTACTCGTACGCATTTTATAATGATAATAAGCTGGTAACACAAAGCGGATCTTATGTTTATAACCTCGAAAATAATAGCCTTCAGGGCCAGCTAAAAAAATATGTAACTAAAACTACCAAAGGCAGACAGCCCGAATGGTATTCGCGGTTTACTACTTACAATCATTTAATTTATAAACCTAGCGAACGTAACTTAATTATAGTAAGCAAAGAGCAAAATCTGCTGTTTTTGGGCATTACTTCTATCACCTTCTTTTTTGTAGTTTTTTTGCTGTTTAGCTGTTTGATATTATTAACCAGCTGGCTATGGATCAGGATTAAAATATTCAATATAAAAAACGATAGGATAAGGTGGAATTTCAGATTAAATTTCGACCTGATATTATACAAAACGCGTATTCAGTTTTCAATGATAGTTACTGTTGTAGCCACCCTGATAGCCGTTGGTTTTATTACTTTTTTTTCAATAAGTACCCAATATCAAACTCAGCAGGAAAAAACCATAAGGGAAAAAATAACCCGCATAGCCAGTGCATTTGAAAGCAGCTCCTATAATAAGTACTTGTCAAACATTAGTGAGGAAAGCCAGGTGAATTTTAATGATTTTGCCAATACTTACTCTGCCGACCTTACCTTGTTTGATACTAATGGCTTGGAGCTGATTAACACCCAGCCGAAAATTTACGAGGTTGGTTTAATAACAAGGCATATGAATGCCCTGGCTTTTATATACTTAAGTAAGTTTCAAAGGTCGGAATTTGTTAATGATGAAATTATTGGAAAGCTTAGTTATAAGGCGGCCTATGTGCCGGTTCGAAATTCAAAAAACGAAACAATAGCCTATTTACAGCTGCCGTATTTCAGTAACGAGGCTGACTATAAAGAGCGCATCGGATCATTATTAAATATAATGATAAATGTTTATGCTTTAATTTTTATAGCTATTGGCCTGTTAGCAGTTATAATTGCAAGACAGATAACGGCGCCCCTAAGCTTCATTCAGTTCAGCTTAAGTAAAACAACTTATGGCAAAAAGAATGAACCCATTCGCTGGGACCGTAATGACGAGATTGGTGCATTGGTAAAGGAGTATAATAAAATGATAGCCGCACTTGAAAATAGTGCGCAAAAGCTGGCTCAAAGTGAA
This sequence comes from Mucilaginibacter sp., assembly GCF_028288225.1. Classification (GTDB taxonomy): domain Bacteria; phylum Bacteroidota; class Bacteroidia; order Sphingobacteriales; family Sphingobacteriaceae; genus Mucilaginibacter. The sequence continues at coordinate 73,312 of NZ_JAQBOC010000047.1, read as the reverse complement.
AGAGAAAGCGCCTGGCGCGAAATGGCTAAACAGGTAGCACATGAAATTAAAAACCCTTTAACGCCGTTAAAACTTGGGCTGCAATTGCTTGATAAATCATGGAAAGATAAAGATCCTAAGTTTGATCAGAAGTTTGAAAGGTTCAGCAAATCATTTGTTGAGCAGATAGAAAGCTTATCGAACATCGCCTCCGAATTTTCGGCTTTTGCAAAAATGCCCGATACCAAGCTTGAACGCATAAATATTTTTGATGTGCTAACCCAGGCGGTCACCATTTTTAAGCAAATGGATAACGTTAAAATTGTGTACCCAAGGCCCGAAACCCCTTTTATTATAAATGCCGACCGCGACCAGCTGCTACGATGCTTTAATAATTTGTTAAAAAATGCAATTGAGGCAGCTCCCTCATACAGGTTTGGCTTAATTGAAATAAACTACCTGGTAACCAATAAAAATATTTTGCTCACTATAAAAGATAATGGCAATGGTATTCCCGAAAATTTAAGGGAAAAGATCTTTGAGCCCAATTTTACTACTAAAAGCTCAGGCACCGGGCTTGGATTAGCCTTTGTTAAAAATTCCATTGAAAATGCCGGGGGCAAAGTTTGGTTTGAAACCCAGCTTGGCGAAGGCACTACCTTTTACTTAAGCCTGCCTTCGGCTTTGGCGTAGGGATAATACGGCTCCTGTTCTCTTTTAAGTTGAAAATATCTCAGGGTTGAGCACACCTTCTTTCATGACATTTCTTCAATATTCTTCATAATAATTCGAAATCATAAAGTGTATTTCCAATTAAGTTATAGTACTATGTTATAAATAGTACTATATTTGACGTGAATTAAAAAATGGTTGAACATGAGAAGAATTGGCATCACCTTACAACTGACCCCCAAGGCGGGCGATGAGAACTATTGTTTTCAGTATAAAAAAAGACTACTGGCCTTTATCCTTTTATTTACAGTAGTCACAGTTTCTTTCGCGCAGTCTGCGAATGATGCAGCTAAAATAATAGATGCCGGGCTACTAAAACAGGATCTTGCGATTCTCAAAGATTCGCTGCAAAAATTACATGGCGGACTATACCGATATAAGACCAAAAAGCAAATGGATCAATTATTTGAAAGCTGCAGTGAACAACTGGAGCATCCGATGACGCTAATAACTTATTATGCCATGGTGTGCAATATTGTGAGCGAAATTGAAGATGAGCATACATCTGCTTTTCTACCTGGTGATGCAATAAAGGGGTTAATTGCGCAGGCTAAATTTTCCCCTTTGATGTTGCGCCTGATAGGTACAAAAGCCTATATCACCTGCAATACCAAAGGCCTTATAGCCGGGTCAGAGATCACCACCATTGATCATGTTAGCGTTAATAAGCTCAGGGGGAAGTTATTGGGGTACATTCCATCAGATGGGAGCATTAAAACCGGTAAATATGCGCAAATGAATGATGGCGATGATCCTTTCTTTTACCTGTATTATCTTGTTTATGGCGAAAAGCCTGTTTTTGATGTGGGCTTTATAGGTCCGGATGGAAAAAAAGGAAATATTAAGCTACAAGCAGCGCTTTTTCAAAATATCGATTGTCATACGGCGCCAATCCCAATTTCACAATATTTAAAATTATCCTATCAGCCGGGTAATGTGGCTGTGCTGACTGTTAAAAGCCTTCACAATTTTAAGCTTGAAAAAACTAACGAAAACCTGGCCCGTTTTTTACAAGATGCTTTTGCGGCAATAGCCGGAAAGCACATTAAAAAATTGATTATTGATGTAAGGGATAATGGTGGAGGGGAGGATGGCAACGGGGCCTTATTGAATTCATACCTTACTGATCGCCCGTTTTCCTATTATGATTCTATTAAAACTACTACAAGAAAATTTGAGGTTAAAGATCATGAGCAGCTTGCTATACAGCAGCCACATGAAAATAATTTTAGCAGCCCGGTATATGTGTTGATCAACGGGTTATGTTTTTCCGGCACATCTGACTTTTGCAGTATTGCCAAAAAGTTCCCCAACGTGAAGTTTATTGGAGAAGAAACGGGAGGTGGGTATCATGGCAATACTTCAGGGGCAAGAACAGCGCTTGAGCTGCCCAACACGCATATAAAGGTTAATGTTCCATTATGGGAATACTTTAACGCCGTAAAATCATCGAAATATAAAGACAGGGGGATTATTCCCGATTATACCATAGTGCCAACAATCAAGGATTATTTGCAGCATAAGGATGTGCAAATGGATTTAGCGCTTCAGTTAGCTGAAAAAAACTAATTTTCAATAAATTACTTATTATTTAACACGTTCAGCCACTATAAATATTAACAGCTATACGTCTGTAACAAACCGGTAGGTATAACAGTCTTATCATCAAGTTTTTTGTTAGTTTTATACCATGGCCGTAAAAACCTCCTTCAAAGAAAATATTTCAATAGCCTTACAATCAATAGCGGGCAACAGGTTGCGTACATCGCTTACCGCTTTAATTATTGCTATTGGTATTATGGCATTGGTGGGTATTTTAACGGCAATTGAGGGTGTTAAACAGTTTACCAATGATGCGTTTGCGGGTCTGGGGGCTAATTCATTTACCATTCAAAACAGGGGGTCGGGTTTGAATTTTGGGAATGGGGGGCATAGAAAAATTTACCCTTCTATCCGCTATAATCAGGCCGACAGGTTTAAGAAAAAGTTCTCGTTACCGTCCGTCATTGCTATAAACTTACAGTTGTCCGGCACTGCTATCGCTAAATATGGCAATCAAAAAACCAATCCTAATATCTCCGTAAGCGGATCGAACGAAAACTATTTAGTGACTAACGGGCAAAAATTAGCTTTTGGCCGTAACTTCTCCGCTTCGGAACTGGAACACGGAACAAACGTGGTTATTATCGGCAATGAAATAAGGAAAAAGCTTTTTAAGGATAATGACCCGATAAATAAATTGATATTTGTAGGTTACAATCAGTTTAAAGTAATTGGTGTATTTGCGTCAAAAGGCTCAAGCGCCGGGTTTGGGGGTGATAAGTTTTGTGTTATTCCGGTTGTCAAGGCAAATCAGCTTAAAGACTCTACGCATACCTCATTTACCATTACAATAAAAGTGAACAACCCGGCAGCGCTGGATGCCAGCATCGGCGAAGCTACTTCGCTTTTTAGAAACATCCGCAGCCTTAACGTGGGGAATGATGATAATTTTGAAATAGAAAGAAGTGATTCCATACAAGCGGAATTATCCGGGCAACTTTCATATATGACTATTGGCGGGGCAACAATAGGTATTATTACCCTAATTGGCGCTGCTATTGGCTTAATGAACATTATGCTGGTTTCGGTAACTGAGCGTACCCGCGAAATAGGCCTGCGCAAAGCATTGGGCGCTACACCGGCTATAATACGGAAGCAATTTTTAATAGAAGCTATTGTAATTTGCCTCATTGGCGGCGTTGGCGGCATTATATTGGGGATGGCAATAGGGAACCTGATTGCCGTAAATATTAGCGGATCATTTGTGACCCCATGGAAATGGTTATTTGGTGCTATTGCTTTATGTACCGGTATCGGGTTAATATCCGGCTTTTACCCTGCCAAAAAAGCATCCAGGCTTGATCCCGTTGAGGCTTTGAGATATGAGTAAGGATGTGCGAATTTCGGATGTGCAGATGTGCGAATGTGCGAATTTCGGATGTGCAAATGCTCCATTTGATGTAATATCTACATCTACACCTTTATTTTTCATCCGCATATCTGCATATTTGCACATACGTACATTAATTCCTTACATCAACAACGTGTTTTTCAACGGATAATCAAAAAGTACCTTTTCAAGGTAAGGCATTCTTAAAGCATTTTTAAATGCTTCGGCATGCCTTGGGTGGTGCATATCGCTTGATATAAAATTGATCAGTTGATGGTCTATCAGCTCTTCGGCAATTTTTTTTGCTTCTTTACCATAATAACCGGTTAATGATATTGTATTTAACTGGAAATCAACACCCCAATCGTGCAGTGTTTTAAATTGTTCCAGGTCCATATAAGGGTATCTTTCAGGGTGGGCCAGGATCGGCTTATAACCCAGATCCCGTAATTTTTGAATTACCGGGATCATATTGAGTGGTTTACTAATAAATGAAAATTCAAAAAGCACATAGTTGTCACCCATCACCATCAATTTGCCATCATCAACCCGGGCTTCAAAAGTTTCATCAAAATAATGTTCGGCCGCTGCCTGTAATTCTATATTTAAGTTTTCCTTTACAAGCTCGGCCTTAAGTATCTCAAGCGCACCATTAATGGTTTCGGAAGTATTTCTATAATAATCAACCATAATGTGCGGGGTGGCAATTATTTTTTTTATTCCCACCGCTATCATTTGTTTTATAAGAAAGATTGATTCCTGCGGATTTTGCGCACCATCATCAATACCCGGCAGTACATGAGAATGCATATCAACCGCTATTGAGCTATAGTCAAATGTGATTTCCTTTTTTTCTGCTTTCTTTTTAAATAACCCAAACATTTTTAGCGATCGTTATATTGCTCCCCATAATATTGCTGGTAATGACCGGAAGTAACATCATTCAGCCATTCTTCATTATCAAGATACCATTCAACGGTTTTCTCAAGGCCTTCTTCAAAAGTAATGGAAGGTACCCATCCTAATTCATCTTTAAGTTTTGATGCATCAATGGCATATCTCAGATCGTGCCCGGCCCTGTCTGTTACGAAGGTAATCAAACTTTCAGACTCACCTGCAGGCCTGTTTAGCTTAACATCAAGGATCTGGCACAACAATTTTATCAGGTCAATGTTTTTCCATTCATTGTGGCCGCCTATGTTATAGGTAGATCCTGCTTTGGCCTTGTGAAATAACAGGTCAATTGCCCTGGCATGGTCCTCAACCCATAGCCAATCCCTAATGTTCTCGCCCTTGCCATAAACAGGTACCGGTTTCTTTTGTTTAATGTTATTAATAGCAAGCGGTATCAGTTTCTCGGGAAAGTGAAACGAGCCGTAATTATTTGAGCAGTTTGAAATCACGGTATCAAGCCCGTAAGTATCATGATAAGCCCTTACAAAATGATCAGAGCCTGCTTTTGAAGCTGAGTATGGAGAATGAGGATCATAACCCGTTTCTTCAGTAAACATCCCGGTTTCGCCTAATGAGCCATACACCTCGTCGGTTGATACATGGTAAAAGCGGGTTTGGTCATACCTGCCCTTCCAGGCCTTGCGAGCGGTATTTAAAAGATTTACTGTGCCTACAACGTTCGTCATAACAAACTCAAGCGGATTAGTAATTGACCTGTCCACATGCGATTCGGCAGCAAGGTGTATTATTGCATCAGGCTGTTCATCAGCAAATAGATTTTGTATAAATTCGATATCAACAATATCACCTTTTATAAACTGATAGTTTGGCTCATCTTCAATATCTTTCAAATTAGCCAGGTTACCTGCGTAGGTTAATTTATCGAGGTTAATAATACTGTAACCAGGATAGTTTTTTACAAAGCGGCGTACAACGTGCGATCCGATAAAACCTGCCCCCCCGGTAATAATTATCTTTTTCATTAGATAGTATTTATTGTTATTTGGGTTGATACTATTGGCTGTAGTACCAATATACAATGGTATGCCTTTATTATAAAGTTAAAATGGGTTTTGCGATAAATATTTTTCCCATTCCCAGGCAGATGCCATCATGGTATCAATACCTAATTTCGCTGTCCAGTTTAATATCCGTGATGATTTTGTCACATCGCCCCAAACCTTCTCAACATCGCCATCCCTGCGGGGGCCAATTTCGTAATTTAATTTTACGCCGGTAGTATTTTCAAAAGCAGCTATTATTTCTAATACTGTATTGCCGTTGCCGGTTCCTAAATTAAATACATCATAACCTTTAAAACTATTGTTCGCCATTAGCTTTAAAGCTGCTACATGTGCTTTTGCCAGATCAACAACATGAATATAATCGCGTATGCAGCTACCGTCTTTGGTGTGATAGTCATTGCCATAAACAGTTATTTTTTCGCGTTTGCCAATAGCGGTTTGAGTTATAAAAGGCACAAGATTTTGCGGAACGCCATTGGGCAACTCGCCAATCAGTGCTGTTTCATGTGCTCCCACCGGATTAAAGTATCTTAATGCAATAACTTTATGGGCGTTACCTGCAATAATGGCATCTTTTAAGATCTCTTCGGCTATTTGTTTTGTATTGCCGTATGGCGATTGCGCCGGTTTAACCGGTGCGTTTTCAGTTACCGGCAATTCATCCGGCTGGCCATATACAGTGCAGCTTGATGAAAAAACAAACTTCACGGGCTTACCGTTATAGGCATCCAATAAATTAACCAATGAATAAATATTGTTACGGTAATATTTTAACGGGTTATGAACAGATTCCCCGACCGCTTTAAAAGCTGCAAAATGAATAATGCCATCAATATCAGTCTCAGCGGCTGTAAAATCTTTCAGTTTTTGCTCGTCACAAATATCAAACTGGTAAAAAGCTGGTTTAAACCCAATAATTTTGCTCAGCTGATCTAATATCTTAACGTTGGAGTTCGACAAGTCATCAACTATTATAGGTTCATACCCGGCGCTTACAAGTTCAACTACGGTATGCGACCCTATATAACCTAAACCGCCTGTTACTAATATTTTAGCCATTAGTTTTTATTATAGTATGTAAAATCTTTATGCTGTATTTCTGTTTCCGGAAGCGATTTAAAATATTCGTAAGTAATTTTCAACCCTTCGCTTCTTGAAACTTTTGGCTCCCAGCCTAAAATGCTTTTAGCTTTGGTAATATCAGGCCTGCGCTGTTTGGGGTCGTCGGTTGGCAATGGCAGACTTATCAATTTTTGATCGGTTCCTGTTAGCTTAATTATCTCCTCGCCAAATTCGCGGATGGTTATCTCGTCAGGATTGCCGATATTCATTGGCTGCGCATAATCGCTGAATAATAAGCGATAAATGCCTTCAACCAAATCATCAACATAACAAAAAGACCGTGTTTGTGAACCATCGCCAAACATGGTTAGTGACTCACCTCTTAAAGCCTGGCCAATAAAGGCAGGTAATACGCGTCCGTCGTTAAGCCTCATGCGGGGGCCATAGGTATTAAATATGCGGATGATCCGTGTTTCTAAACCATGAAAGGTATGGTAAGCCATGGTAATGGCTTCCTGGAAACGTTTGGCCTCGTCATAAACACCGCGGGGGCCAACAGGGTTAACATTACCCCAGTACTCTTCGGGCTGTGGGTTTATGTTAGGGTCGCCATATACTTCAGATGTTGACGCAATCAGCATCCTTGCTTTTTTTGAACGTGCCAGCCCCAAAAGGTTATGTGTACCTAATGAACCTACTTTTAAAGTTTGGATGGGTATTTTTAAGTAATCAATGGGGCTTGCGGGCGAAGCAAAGTGAAGTATATAATGCAGATCGCCGGGAACGTAAACAAATTTGGAAACATCATGGTTGTAAAACTCAAAATTTTCCAGCTTAAATAAATGTTCAATATTTCTCAGATCGCCGGTTATCAGGTTATCCATGCCAATAACATGGTAATCTTCAGCAATAAACCTATCGCACAAATGCGAGCCTAAAAAACCGGCTGCCCCGGTTATTAATATTCTTTTACGTCCTGCCATTTAACTAACTATTTTGCGTCCGATGCTACTGTAATAAAACCCATTATCTTTCATCCTGTCCAGGTCATAAAGGTTACGACCATCAAATATAACAGGTGCTTTTAACTTTTCTTTCATAAAATCAAAATCCGGCGTTCTGAAAACCGGCCATTCAGTTATTATCAGCAAAGCATCCGCCCCATCAAGCGCCGAATACCTGTCGGACGAATAGCTTATTTTGTCGCCAAGTAATTTCTTAACATTTGGCATACCTTCCGGGTCATAAGCAACAACCTTAGCACCTTCGGCAAGCAGCTCATCAATTATATATAAAGCCGGGGCCTCGCGGATATCATCAGTTTCCGGTTTAAAGGCCAGTCCCCAAAGCGCAAAAGTTTTTCCTTTTAATCCGCCTTCGCCATAATATTCACGCAGTTTAACAACCAGGCGTCTTTTTTGTGTTTCATTAACTTCCATTACCGAGTTCAGGATCTTAAACTCATATTTATTTTCCTGGGCCGATTTTGCAAGTGCCTGTACGTCTTTTGGAAAACAGCTGCCGCCATAGCCAACACCCGGAAACAAAAAGCGCTTGCCAATACGGGCATCAGCGCCTACTCCCTTCCTAACCATATCCACATCGGCGCCAACAAGCTCACACAGGTTAGCAATCTCGTTCATAAAAGTAATTTTGGTTGCCAGGAATGAGTTGGCGGCATATTTAGTCAGCTCAGATGAACGCTCATCCATATAAATGATGGGGTTACCCTGGCGTACATAAGGTGCATACAGATCGCCCATTATTTGGCGGGCTTTCTCGTCCATAGTGCCAATAACCACCCTGTCGGGTTTCATAAAATCTTCAACGGCAACACCTTCCCGTAAAAATTCAGGGTTCGACACCACTGCAAACGGAACATCGGTATTTGCTTTCATTACCGCCGTAACTTTATCAGCAGTGCCAACCGGAACTGTTGATTTGGTAACTATCACCTTATATTCTGTAATGATCTTAGCTATATCCTTTGCTGCCCCAAGCACATAGCTCAGGTCGGCAGAGCCATCAGCACCCGGAGGCGTGGGCAATGCCAAAAATATAACCTTTGCAGGGGCAATAGCCTCGGCAAGGTTGGTTGTAAAAGTTAATCTTTCCTGCTTTATATTCCTGTGAAATAACAGATCAAGGCCCGGCTCATAAATTGGCATTTCGCCAGCACGCATTTTGTTGACCTTTTCTTCAACTATATCTACACATACAACTTCATTACCGGTTTCGGCTAAACAAGTTCCGGTCACCAGGCCAACGTAGCCCGTTCCGATAACAGCAATTTTCATAAATAAATATTTTTATTGTGATTACATTTATCCCCGCGAAGTTAATAATTCATAATTAAAATGCTCTTACTATATAACACCGGGGTCAGATTATATTTCATTACAATTTACTTAGCTTCATTTTTCAACAAAAAAGCCAAACTCTGGATCAGTGGCCGGAAAAACCAGCCCCTTATACGGTTTTCTGAGAGTATTTGGTTTCATTTTGCATCATTGGGCGAATTTGAACAGGGGCGCCCTGTTTTAGAAAGATTCAGGGTTTTATATCCTGATTATAAAATAGTAATCACTTTTTTTTCACCTTCGGGATATGAGATAAGAAAAAACACTCCCCTGGCTGATGCTGTTTATTATTTACCGCTTGATACCGCACGAAATGCGAGAGACTTTATTGATACTATACAGCCCACAATGGCCGTATTTACCAAATATGAATACTGGTATCATTTTTTTAATGAATTGCACCGCCAGGATCTTCCGCTGTATATAATTTCAGGGATCTTCAGACCCAAACAGGTGTTTTTTAAATGGTATGGGAGTTTGCACCGTAAAATATTAAGCTTTGTAAGCTGGTTTTTTGTACAGGATGACCGGTCAAAAATATTGCTGCAACAGCTTGGAATAAATAATGCAACCATAAGCGGCGATACCCGGTTTGACAGGGTTTGGGCCAATGCGCAACGGCCAAAAGCAATCCCCGCTATTGATGAATTTAAAAACCGGCATAAAATATTTATTGCAGGCAGCACCTGGCCACCCGACGAAAAATTGATTGCAACATTGGTAAGCCAATACCCCGACTGGAAATTTATCATCGCCCCGCACGAGATAAGCGAAGAAAAAATAGCAAGACTTATATCAATTTTGCCTGAAAACTCAACCATAAGATATTCCCAAATCTTACATCCCACATCTCACATCTCATGTCTAATCATAGATAACATCGGCATGCTGTCTTCATTATATCAATATGCCGACATTGCTTATATAGGCGGTGGCTTTGGGGCTGGCATCCATAATACATTAGAGGCTGCAGCTTTTGGCCTGCCGGTAATTTTTGGTCCTGAATATTCAAAATTTAAAGAAGCTAATGATCTGCTTGCTTTACAGGCCGGGTTTAGCATTGCCGATGAGACGGGGTTAAAAACAGTAACAAATAACCTGGTTAACAATCAAACATTTTATGGCAGTGCAAGTGAAAAAGCTAAGGCCTACGTAAAAGCGCATACCGGTGCAACCGATACTATTATTGAGCACATTAAAGATGGTGTATCCAAAAAAAAATAAAATTATTTATTGGTGCATGCATCAGTATTTAAAGTTTTTAATTCGCACTAAATTTCAGGAGCTTTTATTTAATGATATAGAGATAGATAAAAACAGATCCATTCTTTTATTGGCCAATCATTTTAGTTTTTGGGATGGATTGATACTTCATTGTATAAATGATAAGCTGTTTAAAAAGAATTTTTATGTAATGATTAACGAGGCTACCGCATATAAGATCAATTATCTTCAATATGGAGGGGCGTTTTCAATCAATAAAAATTCGAGGGGGATACTTGAATCATTGGAGTATGCAGCAAACCTTTTAAACGATCCTCAAAACCTGGTGTTGCTTTTTCCGCAAGGCAAGCTTTTTTCAAACTTTGTTGAAGATGTTCATTTTGAAAAAGGAATACTAAGAGTAATAAAGCAGGCAACTGGCAAGTTCCAGCTAATATTTGCTTCAACGTTTATTCAGTTTTATAAACACAGAAAGCAAAGTATAAATGTTTATTTAAAAAGTGAAACTGAAAGCTATGCTGATAAAAGCATCCACGAATTAAAAGATGCATACCAGCAACATTATAATGCTGCAAAAAAACTTCAAACCGAAATAGATTTATAAAAGTGATCATAATTATATCAGTTACTTTATTATTTATTGTACTGCGTTTTACGGTAACGCTTTTTAATTTTATATCAAACCCCAAGCTAACCAGGGTAAACAGGCATTATACCGACCTGGTGTCTATCCTTATTCCGGCGAGGAACGAGGGGGGTAACATATTAATCCTGCTGAAATCAATCCATAACCAGGATTATAAAGACTATGAGGTAATTGTTTATGACGATGACTCATCTGATAATACCTATAAAATCTGCTCGGCATTTGCTGCGGCCCATACAAATTTTAGGGTTATTAAAGGTGATAAAGTACCGCAAGGATGGCTGGGTAAAAACCATGCCTGCTATCAGCTTGCAAAAGAAGCTAAAGGAAAATATTTTTTATTTTTAGATGCCGACGATGTAGTAAACAACCATTTGATTAACAGCGCCGTACACCGCATGTATATTAATAAGCTGAGCTTGCTAAGCTTGTTCCCTAACCAGCTGATGCAAACCACCGGCGAAAAAGTAACCGTACCGCTTTTGCATTTTTTATTGCTGAATTTATTGCCCCTGCGATTAGTTTTTTTAACTAAAAACGCCGCCACGGCTACTGCATGCGGGCAGTTTATGCTGTTTGATGCAGCCGTTTACAACGAAAACCAATGGCATGAACTTGTTAAAGATAAGGTAGTTGAAGACGCCGAAATTATGAGGCTTGTTAAAGCAACCTCATACAATGGAGAGGTTTTACTGGCCAATGGTATGGTAAGCTGCCGCATGTATAAAACCTATAAAGAGGCAATAAACGGGTTCAGCAAGAATGCGCTGGCAGCTTTTAACTACAGCATACCGGGCCTGTTAGTTTATATCCTGCTGCTTATTGGTGGCCCAATGATAATATTAACGACCCTGAACTTTAACCTGATATTTTTTATGGGCGGCTTGATTATACTTACCCGCGTAATGATCTCCCTGTCATCAGGCCAAAACGCGTTGTACAATATGATTTTGCACCCGTTACAAATGATAAACATGGTTGTTATTGCTTTTTTATCCATCCAGAAACATTTGACTAAAACGAATGAATGGAAGGGGAGGCGGGTGTGATGATGGGTGGATGTGCAAATTTTGGATGTGCGGATGTGCGGACTCATACTTTTGCCTGAATCAGAAGTTACAAAATTTTTGAAGGAACAATATGATTATGCCGACCTAAAAACGGTGTGATGCTGGCGCCAGGGAAAAAGGAATGAGCGCGGCATTGGCGAATGCCGATTTACCGGAAGACGATCGGTCGCCGCCTTTCGTTTTCCGGGAAATCCTGAAACAATTATACTGCTATATTCGGCTAATTGAATGTAAAACCTAACTGCAGGTTTAAACCCAATGAATAGGGATCACTATTCCCGAACCGGTTTGGAAGCGACAAGGCGACAAAATAATTCACAGCTTTGGAACGGGCATAAACCTGGTTAAAAACCGGGGTAAAGCCATACCGGCCGGATGTTTCAAAAGCCAGACGGGTGATAATGGTAAAACCATGATCGAAACGAAACATGGTACCCGGGTCAATTAGCAGATTACTTACCTTACTGCTGCCGCCGGATGCTTTTATGGTTGGTGTAAGCTCATAGCTAAAGCCAAACCGCTCGCTGTATAATACATTTACACCCACAGGGAAACCGATGCTGCTGGTATGATGTGAAAAGTTGGGTGTGAATTTTCCTGCCGATAAAGTTTCGAGCGGTAGAATAAAACTCAGGTAGCCCACTACTTTTGGGTAGGTTGGCTTCGGCTTTATTTTTTGGTAAACTGATCCTGCGTATCGTATCGAATCGGGCGGTACGTCCTTTATTTGTGCGGATGTGGTTCCGGGTAAAAGTGATGCGGCAATCACCATTGTAATTAAAGGAATTTGCAATAGCTGGTAACTGATAGTTTTGCAGTGGGGTAAGCGTAAGTTTTTTTTCATAAATTATTTAAGTTGAGGCAAAATGTGGCAAATAAAATCATTATATATAAAAAAATATAACGACAAGCAAATAAAGGAGATTGTTTGCATTAAACGTTATTTTTTTTAATAAATTTAAATGATCAGGGTTGCTGCAGCGACAAAATACTTGCGGCACCACTAACAGCATCCGTAAAAAGTTGCTGCTCAACTAACAAACATTTTTCATTATTTTTGCATCACCATGGGAGATTATCAGTTAAAGGTTACTATTGACCAGGATTCGGGGTTTTGTTTCGGGGTGGTTTATGCCATTGATATGGCCGAAGAGATCCTGGAAGATGACGGGTACCTTTACTGCCTTGGCGATATTGTGCATAACGATGAAGAGGTGGAGCGCTTAAAAGCGAAAGGTCTCAGGATAATTGAGCATGCCGACCTGGTAAACCTGAGCAACGAAAAGGTATTGATCCGCGCCCATGGTGAAGCACCCGATACTTACCGTATAGCTTTAGAAAATAATATTACGTTGATAGATGCATCGTGCCCGGTGGTGCTTAAGCTGCAGAACCGCATCAAAACATCGTACGATGCCAATGAGAAGATCCTGATATTTGGCAAACACGGCCACGCCGAAGTAGTGGGCTTACAGGGCCAAACCAATAATGAGGCACTGGTTTTCCAGGATCTTGCCGAGCTGGATAACGTTGAGCTGCCTGATAATATTACCCTTTACAGCCAGACCACCAAAAGCATGGAAAAGTTTTATAACATAAAAGACCAGCTTTTGGAACGCGGATATAACCTGAAGGCTAATGATACCATTTGCCGCCAGGTATCAAACCGGGATAAGGACCTGCCAAAATTTGCAACCAAGTTTGATAAGATCGTATTTGTATCGGGACAGAAGTCATCAAACGGAAAAGTTTTATTTGAAGTTTGCCGCAAGCATAATCCTGATACCTACTTTATATCATCAGTTGGCGAATTGAAAAGCGACATGTTTTCTCCCGGTGATACAATCGGCATAGCCGGAGCTACCTCGACTCCAATGTGGCTAATGCAGGACGTGAAAGCCGTTTTAGAGGATTATTGAGTTGGCAGTTTTTAGTTGGCAGTTGGCAGACGTAAAATAACATCCAGGTCAACTCTCTATCATTTCTTTCGGTCTTCCGGACTTTCCCGACTTTCGGACTGAAAAATCACTATTTTTGCGATGCAAAAATCATGAGTAAAAAAGGAATTTTACTGGTTAATTTAGGTACGCCTGATAGCCCGGAAACTAAGGACGTTCGTAAGTACCTTGATGAGTTTTTAATGGATCCGCGGGTAATTGATATAAATCCAATATCTCGCGCGCTTTTGGTAAAGGGGATTATTGCACCTTTCAGGGCTCCAAAATCAGGAAAGCTATATAAACAGATCTGGAGCGCTGAAACGGGCTCTCCGCTATTGCATTACAGTAAATTACAACATCAGGCATTGCAGCAACGCTTGGGTGATGAATACCAGGTTGAGCTCGCCATGCGTTACCAAAGCCCTTCTATCGAGTCGGCATTGAACAGGTTAAAGGTGTCATTGGTTGAAAGTATCCATGTTATAGCCTTGTTTCCGCAATATGCTTCGGCAAGTACCGGGTCGGTTTATGATAAGGTGATGGATTTGGTGAGGAAATGGCAAACAATACCTTCTATTTCATTTGCAAACTCATTTCATGATAATGAGCTGATGATTGAAACCTTTGCCAATAATGGCAGGAAATACCAGCCTGAAACTTACGACCATATTTTATTCAGCTTTCATGGCTTGCCGCAAAGGCAGCTTATAAAGTGCGACCATACCGGAAATTATTGTTTAAAATCTGCCGGCTGCTGCGATACATTAAACGACGTAAATAAGTATTGTTATTCGGCCCAATCATATCACACGGCCCACCTGATTGCCGAAAAGTTAAATCTCCCCAAAGAAAAATACACTGTTTGTTTTCAGTCGCGTTTAGGTAACGACCCATGGGTACAGCCTTACACCAGCCAAGTTGTTGCTCAATTAGCTAAAGAAGGAAAGAAACGACTGCTGGTGTTTTGCCCGGCATTTGTTGCCGATTGCCTTGAAACCGTTTATGAAGTTACCGAAGAATACGGAGCAGAATTTAAAGCCCTGGGCGGCGAGTATGTACAACTGGTAGAAAGCCTTAACGATTCACCAACCTGGATTGGTGCTTTGGAGGAAATGGTGTTGAAGAAGTAGGCAGTTTGCGGTGAGCAGTTGGCAGTTGGCAGTTAGGGTCGGAATGCCTGATAACTGGTAATTGATTTTATGTGGGATGCTCTTAATAAAGAACGTGAAGAACTGAAACATAAATTACAGGAGGCTGAATTATCTTTCGTTATAAACAGGCATTTAAAGATGCAAAGCTATTTGAACAAGGAAAACTTAATACTCACCCAATAAGCGAATTATTGAATGAATTATAGTCATTCAAAAAAATTCCGAAATCGAAATTCCGACTTCCGAAATCCTCAAAACAGCTGTTCAATAATATCATCAGCAGATAAACCTTCTGCTTCGGCGTGGTAGCTGCGTACTATGCGGTGCCTTAATATAGGTTTTGCAATGGCCTGCACATCTTCAATATCAGGCGAGTACTTGCCACTAATCACTGCATGGCATTTAGCTCCTAAAATTAAAAATTGCGACGCCCTGGGACCTGCACCCCAGTTTAACAGCCGTTTAACCTGTGGAGCAGCTAATTCGCCATTGGGACGGGTTTTAGCAACCAGCTTAACTGCATATTCAAGCACGTTATCGGCAACAGGTATATTCCGTACCAATTGTTGAAAATAAATTATCTGCTGGGCATTTAATAGCTTATTAACCTGCACCTGGTTAGTGCTGGTAGTATTTTTAACTACAAGCAATTCCTCCTGGAAGGTGGGGTAATCTAAGGCAACGTTAAACATGAAACGATCCAACTGCGCTTCAGGCAATGGATAGGTACCTTCCTGCTCAATAGGGTTTTGTGTGGCTAAAACAAAAAACGGTTGCGCAAGGCGGTGTGTAATACCTGCGGCAGTAACCGCTTTTTCCTGCATAGCCTCTAACAAGGCAGCCTGGGTTTTTGGCGGTGTACGGTTAATTTCATCAGCCAGGATGATGTTTGCAAAAACAGGGCCCGGTATAAACTTAAAATTCCTGTCCTCACCCAATATTTCTGAGCCTATAATGTCTGATGGCATCAGGTCAGGAGTAAACTGGATGCGTTTAAAGTCAAGGTCAAGCACCTGTGCAACAGTTTGAACAAGCAGGGTTTTTGCCAGGCCGGGCACGCCAACCAATAAGCAGTGCCCATTGCTAAAAATAGAAATAAGCACAAATTTAAGAACCTCTTGCTGGCCTATAATAACTTTTCCTATTTCAGCACTAATTTGCTGGTAAGCCTGCCTTAAAGCATCAGCAGCCTCCACTTCCGAGCGGTGTTGCATATTTTAATTTAAGGTTTAACTTCAGCGGTTGCAGGTGTTGGTGTTCCCCAACCTTTTATAGTTGGGCATCCCTGGTATTGAGGATCGATCCTGATAAATGTTTCCTTCCTCTTTTTCTCAAACCACTCACTTACCGTACGGTTTATCTTTTCATTATTTGCGTATTCTTTCATTTTTGGATAATCCTGCGTAATGTTAGCCTTATGCGCATTTGTGGTTGATTTAAGGTATAGTATTTTATAACCTTGTTTTCCGTCGGGGCCCGTAAATAAAAACGGTTTCGAAATACTTCCAACCTTCATGGTATCAGTAACAAGAGCAACTTGCGGATCCAGCTTATCGGTAGGGATATAGGTTGAACGGGACTCAACATTCTCCGCATTTAAAAGCATGCCACCATTAAATTTGGTATCCTTATTGTCTGAATAATAGGCTGCCGCAGATGAAAAGTCTATTTTTTTGTTTGTCTTCAGTAAAGTATAAATACTATCTGCTTTAGTTTTTGCCCTGTTTAAGCTTTCCTGTGTAACAGCAGGTATAATTAATATATGCCGCACATGCACCTGCTCACCCCTGCGTTCAATTACCTGTAAAAAATGAAACCCTATTTCGGTTTCAAATACAGGCGAAATATCACCGGCTTTCAGTTTAAATGCCATGGCTGTAAACTCTTTAACATACGCGGTACGGTCATTAAACCCTAAATCACCTCCGTTTGGAGCTGAACCCGGATCTTGCGAATACAGGCGGGCCAGTGATCCAAAATCTTCACCGGCTAAAACCCTTTTGCGCAGTTCTTCGGCTTTGCTTCGGTAAGCTTCTTTCTCAGCAGTATTCATTTTCGGGTTAAATACTATCTCGCCAACTTCAACTTCTTTGTTAAAGGTTGGCAAGCTATCTTTTGGTATGCCATCAAAAAATTTCTTAACATCTTGTGGCGTAGTATTTACGTTTGATGTTATCTTTTGCTGCATTTTTTGAGCGATAAGCCCTTCTTTAATATCAGGGCGGATCTCATCTTTATATTGGATAACAGATCTGCCTAAGAATTGCTCCAGCCTGTCTTGTCCACCGGCACGCTGTATCATTCCGCGCATCCTGCGGTCAACATCATTATCAACCTCGTCATCTTTTACTTCAATACTATCAATAATTGCCTGCGCCGCCAATAGCTTCTGCGTTAACAGGCCTTGCAGAATCTGACATTTAACAGCAGGGTTTGGCGGATTACCCTGAGCAATATATGTTGCATATTTTAACTCAATGTCAGATTGAAGTATAATACTGCTCCCTACTACCCCTGCAATTTTATCAAGTGTATGCTTTGGCTGTGCCTTTGCGGCTTGTATAAATAAAATAATGCTTAAAATGGCTATCCCAAACTTTCTCATGTACCTTGTATGTGCTAATTAAACTGCTCCGCCAAAGGCGGATTAAAAACCTTCGAATTTCGGTAAAAATTATGAATTCCTACGGTATAAATAACGGCAATTAATTGAAACCGAATATAATTGTGCGAATATGCCGATAATGCTTCAAACAGTTTACTTACTTTTGGTTAAAATTTGTTAAATACCCTCCTGTTCTCCCTCTGCTTTTAGAAGGAGACAGGTAAAAACCGGCGCGTACAATGAACATAGAAAACCCTATAGCTTTTAGTTTTATTATGCAGGATGATATTTACCTGTTGAATAAAGATAAATTAGCATATAGCACCCCGGCTGCACCAAAGCCGGAGAATACTTTTGCTGAGCCTGAGCCGGAGTATATCCCAGCCGCCGCTGTGCCGGTAACAGAGCCGAAACCCGTTAGCTTTAATTATTTGGGCGGACACAAAAAGAATTTCCTGGTTATTGTGCATTATCCTGAACATGATTTGATGCATGATAAACACCTTATGGCTTTGGAAAGCACGCTTACCCGTTTAGGTTTTAGCCGGGATGATGTAGCTATTTTTAACAGGGCCAAATATTTAGATACTGAATTTGGGGTGATGGCCGATTTCTTTAAACCACAAAAGTTACTTTTGCTAGGTAAAAACAGCATGCCCGCAGATATTGGAGTGTTTGAGCTAAATAAACTTACTCAACTAAATGGCTATCCGGTATTACTAACTTTCAGCTTTGATGAGATGATGGACAGCGTGGAAAACAAAAAGGCATTTTGGGAACAAATGAAGCAATTATAACGGCATGCACCAATTAGTTTTTGTAACAAATAATGCTCATAAGCTCCAGGAGGTTTCCGCTAAAATTGATGGACAAATAAAATTATTGAGCCTGGATGATATCGGCTGCTTTGATGATATTGCCGAAACCGGGTTAACCTTTCATGAAAATGCATCAATAAAAAGTCATTATATATTTGATAAGTATAAGCTGGATTGCTTTGGCGATGACAGCGGACTGGAAATAGATGCCCTGAACGGCGACCCGGGGGTATACTCCGCAAGATATGCAGGCGAGCATGGCAATCATGATGCCAATATTAATAAAGTACTCACCGGGCTGCAAAATCAAGCAAACCGCAAAGCACGTTTCCGCACTGTAATATCATTAATATGGAACAGCGCTGAATACTTTTTTGAAGGTACAGTTGAAGGAACTATCCGCCATGAACGTTCGGGTATAGAAGGGTTCGGTTATGACCCTATATTTCAACCCGACGGTTATGATGTAACGTTTGCCCAAATGAGCCTGGATGAAAAGAACAGCATTAGCCACAGGGCTAAGGCTATGGAGCAATTGGTGGCGTTTTTGAATAAGATTTAAATCGTAATTAAAGCTGCTTAACTTGTTTCAACATAATATTCTGGTTTGTCATCGTATACTCATCTGTCATCCATGTCTTTAGCAAAAAATGGATAACCAATGAATAATTATTCTCCTAAATATTAAATTTATCGAAACCACGCGTTTCTGTTTTCCGTAAAACGGAAAAACAGCTATTCTTGAAAACAGTTATAAAATTAAATCCTGTACATTTTTGCCTTTCATGCGGAGAAGATTTTAATTGCAAAAAGCACAGAGGCTGGTTTATTAAAACATTCTTGTTCTTTCTAAAAATCAGGAAGTACTACTGCACTTTTTGCCGTAAAACGTATATTTTTCATAAACCTACTTCATCACTTAAAAATATATCGCGGTAATAAATAGCACTATCATGCCACCCAAAAAAGATAATCAGCCAGAGATTAAAGCGGGCCGCCTGTTTTAAACCTAAAGCTTGTATTTGATCTGCAACAGCTTATTAAAAATAATACCTGCTATACCATCTCAATATTTAGTGTGTATAAGTTTACAATAAATTAGCAATATTCTTATTCGGCTTTGAACCAATTATTTTTATTGTAATATTATTCAAATAAATATTTTTTATAAGTCAGTAAAATATTTAAATGAAGATCCGCAAGCCTGTCCTTTTAATTGAATGCATATTCATCTGCAGCTTCATTCCATATATAAGTGCGGGCATTCATTATTGTTTAATATCTGCCCGGCTTCTAAAGGTGCCGTTATGTGTATTAAACAGTAAAGGCGGTGTACTTAAAAACCTGATAAATATATGGAGCACTCAATTTGTCAGAAGAATAATTTCTGTATGTGTTCGCAGCCCTCTTCGTCCCAGTATGCTTCGCATGGTAAATTTACTTGTTCCGCTTCGCGCTGATTCAGGCTGTATTATTGCCATTTGCCATACCCCATGGAAACGCTTGCTTGTTCAATGGTGCCTTGAAAATAACTTTGCGTTAATTATGGCAAGCGGCAAATGGACCCACCGAAAAAGACGCATTCAAAGAGAGGGTGAAGGATTTAGTGATTTGCGGCAGATTGTAAAATGTTTACAACAAAATGGGCGGATCATTATTGCATTTGATGTGTTTAATAATTTGAATAATTGCCCGGTCAATTTTTTTGGAAATTGTTGTAATGTATCGCTGCTTCCAGCGCGTTTGGCAAGAATTGCGAAGGTCCCACTGTTTACAGCCATCCCAACGCTTCGCAATGGCATAATAAATATTGATTTTGGACCCGAATTTGATTTACACCACTTAAATTCAGATTCAAGCGGGGTAATGAAAAACATTATTCTATTCCTTGAATCTGAAATAAAAAGCAACCCTGGGGTTTGGCCCACAAATTATTACCATAACTTGGCTTGAACAAGGAAAGAGATTTTTTTAAATCTGTGGGATGGATTACAAGATCATTCCTGATCTTTTAATTCTCTGCCGGTTTCTTTTCCACCGCCGGTTTAGCGCCAGCAGTGTCTTTAGCGGCCTTCCCCGCAGGCAACTTAACTGGAACGTTCTTTTGCAAACTATCTTTTGCTGTTTTTATGAGCGGCGATTTTGATGGCGCCTTATTTGAGGTATCGCCAGCCGCTTTTACCCCCGGCAGTTTTTGAGGCATATTGTTCAAGCTGTCCTTAGCGGCTTTTATGCCCGGCAGTTTTGGTGCGCTAACGTTAGTACTATCCTTAGTTGTTTTAGCCCCTGGTGGCCCTTTGTCAGGTGCTTTACCTGTTTTCGCCTTACCCTTCGCCACTTTTGCGTCAGCCTTTTTGTTGTATGATGGTATAATGGATTCTTTTGATATTGGCCTTTCTTTTGGTTTCCATATAAACCCTTTTAGTATTTTATCGTCATCAACCACTTTATCAATAGGTGTATATTTATGCTCGGGCTTTAGATAAAAGCCGATGTTGGTGGCCTGGTTTTTTTCAAAGTTAACGCGAATGCGGGTGCTCAATGAGCGTTCCATACCACTTACTTCAGTTTTTCCGCTATCCCTATTAAAGTAAATGCTTTCGGCATTGCCGTCAATAAACATCTGGTGCAGCTTATCATCCTTAAAATAGCCACGCATCTTTTTGCCGGCAACCTGGTTAAAATGCACGGAGTCTCCCTTTTCGATATTTACAATAAAGGCATTCGGAAACATGGTCATGTTATCCATTTTTTTGTGCTTCATCTGTAAATAAATGGTATCGCCTGATAGCTGCGAGCCCTCCGTCCATATAAGGGGATTAACAAAACACCGGATGGTTGAATCCTTGTTGCTATAAAACATGGAATCAGACTTAGCCTGCATGTCCGACTTAAACAGTTTAAAATTATGGTGTGCTATCACAATCCTTATCCTGGCGGTATCGCTTGGTTCCAGCTTTCTTGCTGTAGTAAGGGAATCATCACCAAGTTTTTTTCGAAGGCTATCGGCGGCCAGCTGTTTTTTACTTAAAACTATTGGTAATTTTTTAGGGATTGGCTTTGGCTTGCCAAAAAACTCACGACGACGAAAACTGCTATCCGCAGGAATCCCTGCCAGCTTACCCGTTAAAAATTTGGAGTCGGGTATTTTGGCTTTAGGCCTTGTAGTGGTGTCCCTTATATGTGCCAGCCGCTGCTTTTCCTGGTAGATCTTCAGATCTTTGTAGGTCAAAATCTGCGTTTCTATAGTATCCGCCGACATATAAACAGAGTCGCGCTTGATGTGGCCGGTATCTTTTACAGCCTTAGGCTCCGGTATGTTTTTAGGCTGGCCGGCTACCAACGGACTACTGTCCTGCTTTTTCGTGATTTTAGCTTTAGAACCAGCCGGAATTATTTTTGCCTGCACCGTTTTCAAATTGATATTTTTCATATCAACAGGTGATTTTTTTATAACAGAATCGATTTTTTTACGGAGTGCGTTTGTATCTGCGGGTAATTTTTTAACTGCCGAATCAACCTTTAATTTACCGTCTTTTATTAAAGCCGGATTAAATTTGCGGGTATTAATGACAGTATCCCCCTTGCCCGGAATGGTTTGTTTTATCAGCTGGGCCATGTTCATGGCGCCCTTACTTTTTGCAGGATTTATTCTAAACAAAGAATCAGCTTTTTTTACAGAATCGGCTTTCGCTACAGAATCGGCATTGGTGGTATCTTTTTGCTCGGTAACAATAATTATATAAGGGTCCTCTGTCATAATGGTACGTTCTTCAGCTTTAAAGTAAGTACCTAAATTGCCCTTTATAGTAGTTTTCTGTTCCTTATCAGTAAAGGTAACATGCTTAACGGCACGACCATAGCCCTTAAGCTTATCATAAAATAAGCTATCACCCTTTAATGATTTTGTTCCGGATGTATATAAATTGTTTTTCCCGAACGCTGCCTGCTCAACTACGGTATTATAAGTTCCGTTCTCTGTGTAAAGTGTGTCTTTATCCTTTTTTCCCTTCTCGTTTTTGGTGCCATAAATATGGGTTGGCCCGTAAAAATAAGCTATCTTGTCTTTGGTATTATACCGCATGGTATCAGTTTTTATCAAAGCATCAGGCGTGGTAAGCGATACATTATACCTGAAATAGGAATCGTGCGAAAAAGCAAAATAATAACCATTTTTGCTAAGCAGCGTATTATCCTTATTCACCAGTTTGCCACCATCAACATAGGTGCCAATGCGTGTTGCGGTGTTATAAGTAAGATAATTGGTAGTTAACGTGGCGTCCTTATCAACCATTTTTACATTATCTGTAAGCAAGGCAACTTTGGTGTTGCCGTTATAATTAAGCTTGTCTGAGTAAATATTTAAGGTATCGCCCTGGTTAATAATCACATGCCCAAATGCATCAAAGGCATTGTCCTGCGGATAAAAGTATGCGCTGTCGGAAGTTAGCGTCGAAAAATCTTGCCTGAAAGTTCCCTGGTAAACCTTTATAAGGTCCTTGCCGTTAAGTTTTATGCCATAGCTTTCTTTTGATTTGATCAGGTTAACAACTGATTTTTTCTGGCAAATAGCTGTCACCGATGCAAACAATAAAAAAGCGAATAAAACATATTTCCTCACGATGGCAAAATTAGTTTTTTGTTGGGGTTTTAAATTAATAATTTTGAAGGATGCTGCCGGTTAAAAAATTCATTGATTTTATTGAGCAAAATAACCTTTTCAATCAGGACAGTAAAATACTTGCTGCTGTGAGTGGTGGAATGGATTCTGTTATCATGGTTCATTTACTCAAATCAGCAGGTTTTCATTTTGGCATAGCTCATTGTAACTTTCAGCTGCGCAATGATGAATCAGTCGGCGACGAGCAATTTTGTCTTCAGCTGGCCCAACAACTTGATGTAAAGTTCCACACCATCCGCTTTGATACTTTAAAACACACGGCAGATAATAAAGTTTCAATCCAAATGGCGGCCCGTACTTTGCGTTACCAATGGTTTGAACAGGTGAGGCAACAGGCTGATTATTCGGTTATTGCGCTTGCTCACCATCAGAACGATGCAATTGAAACAATATTGTTAAATCTTACCCGCGGCACAGGTATTGCGGGCCTGCACGGTATTTTGCCTAAAAACGGCATGCTGGTTCGCCCCATGCTGTTTTTAAGCCGGGATGACATCCGGAACCTAATCAATGAATTTAAGATCTCTTACCGTGAAGACAGCTCAAATACCTCTGTAAAATATGCCCGAAACAAAATACGGTTAGAAGTTATCCCAAAACTAAAAGAGTTAAACCCGGGCCTGGAGCAAACCTTTGAAAGTAATCTTAAGCATTTCAGGGAGCTTGAATTATTACTGGATCTGCGGGTAGCAGAGTTGAAGGACAAGCTGTTAATCGCCCATAAAAACGAGACCCATATTTTATTGGATGATATAAAGGCGTTGCAGCCCCAACGTTTGTTGCTTTTTAACCTGCTACGGGAGTATGGCGTTAATGAAACTGTTATTGATGATTTGATATCTTCATTGGATAAACATTCGGGACGGTTTTTTGAAACAGGGGATTTTAGGCTTATAGTAGACAGGGAAAAGCTTATCATAGCACAAAAAGAAATTGGAGCTCAAGAGAACGTCCTGATCAATCCATTGGATAGGGAAGTTAACTGTGGGCGTTATAAGTTGAATATTTTGCATGATGATAGTCCGCTTATTGTAAAAAACAACCCGATGGCAGTATCAGTTGATACTGACTTGTTGATATATCCGTTAACTTTGCGCCGCTGGCAAACGGGCGATCATTTTTCCCCCTTGGGGATGAAGGGCAGTAAAAAGTTAAGTGATTTTTTTATAGATCAGAAGATTCCGTTGCATCAAAAGGACGAGATCCCGCTGGTAATAAACGGTAATGGCGGGATAATATGGATAGGCGGCTATCGGCTTGATGATCATTATAAAGTTACCAATAACACTAAAAAAGTAACTATATTCGAATTGGTCAATTTGAATATCTGATAATTTGAAGATTTGAAAATGAAAGCTAACTTTAAATAATTGAACAAATACTAAACAACCAATTTTCAAAACCAACCCATCTTCAAATCAACGCACCATCAAATCATCAAATTAAAATGACAGATAGACCGGCTTTTATTGAAAAACAGTATCTCGGCAGGGAATTTATTCCAATTACCATCCGCCTGGTTTTAGCAATGTTTTGTTTTGCTGCTTATTTTTTTACCGATGAGCGCGAACGCAACGGCGACTTGCTGGTGGTGGTTGGCTTTGCCATTATTATTATTTCAATTATAATGGGTTTCCTGCTCCATTTTCGCACCCGGATAGAAAATAAAAGCATTTTAGTGGACGGACTATGGACCACCCGCCTGGTTAAAATTGACCTTAACAGCATTGTTAAAGCCGAGAAAGGCGAATACAGCAGGTATTTATTTAATAATCCGGTATATAATCTGCATACAAAAGGCACCATCCGCTTTTACACAGCCGGCAAAGATGCCATTCACCTAACCGACAGGGATGGTCTTATTTACATAATCGGCTCACAACAAGCAAACGAGTTTTTAAGAGCGATAAAAGAAGAGATGAAAAAGTGAGTTAGTCATTGGTCATTGTGTCATTAGTCATTGGGGAATTATCATTAGGTAATGGCCATAACAAAACACCCTGACAATGCCCAGTGACTATCGATAGCAAACCGGGCCACTAATGACAAATGCCCAATGACTACCTAAGGACCAAATCACTCTTCACCGGGTAATGATCTGATAATTTTTTTTCGATGATCTGGTAGCTGCGGACATCAAACTGCGGACTTGCCATAATATAATCTATCTGGTAATTGGGGAAATCGCCATTATAGGTGCGGCCAAAGCCGACACCCCCTTCACGGAATGCATTCTTTAAACCTTTTGCCATCTGGTTAACGGCGTATGAGGCAGGAGTGTCATTAAAATCGCCTGATATTACGTAAGGGTATGGACACTGCGCAGCGTGTTCTTTTATTTTAATTACCTGGGCGCTTCGTTTTATAAAAGCAGCTTTCAATTTGCTTCCCAGCCTCCGTGCCGATGAACCTTCTGCCTTGCCTTGTTTGGCTATGCTGCTAAGATACCTGTAATCTTCAGGATCAAACCGGATAGACTGCAGGTGCACACTATAAACCCTGAATTGTTTATCGCCTTTTTTTACATCGATGTATAAACAAGCGTTTTCGCCCAGCTTATTGGCAAACGGAACAATACCATGAGCCATGATCGGGAACTTTGAAAAAATGGCCATCCCAATGGCTTCCTGGCTGTTCGCAATTGCCGGTTCAAAATAGTACCAGGTGGTCCCCATTATTTTCAATATGGAATCGCGCATATCATATTGTCCGGCTTTACGGGTATAAAACTCCTGGAAGCCTATCACATCCGGTTGATTTTCAGAGATCAGCTGCAGGATCTCATGTTTGGTGGATATGTCATTGTTTGAGCCATAACGCTTAAAATTATGCACGTTATACGTCATCATATTTATCACGGTTTGATTTGGCCCGTTTGAATAGGATGATGGACCGTGCAGCTGAAAGTTATTAAGCAATACATTATATCCTATTGCTATACATAACACCGATATCATAAAATACCAATTTTTTCGCAGTGCCCAGTAAATGATAAATACAATACTACCCAGCAACAAAAGCGGGTAGGCTAATCCAAAAAAGGCAATTATCCAGATTGTTTTAGGATCTACAACGGGAGCAAGGTAGCTGGTCAATAACGCAAAACACAGCAGGCAGTTTAGCCACAGGATTATTTTATCGATAAAAAACAGCCTTTTTTTAACCTTCATTATTACTGGCCCGGAATAGTATTTCTTTTTCCTGTTTATTCAGGCTGTCATATCCCGATTGTGAAATCTTATCTAAGATAAGGTCTATCTCTTCTTGTCGCGGCTTCCCACCCGATTTTCCCGAAGAATTTTTTGAAACCACTTTTAATTTCGATTTTGCCTTAAATAAATTCGCTATCCCGGCAATCCAGTCACTGCCTTTTTGCACTTGTTTAATATATACAAAACCCATCAGCACGCCACCAAGGTGAGCAATTTCGCCGCCGGCATTTGGGCCTACTATTCCAAAAAAATCAATAATTATAATAAATAGTGCAATCCATTTTAATTTAACAGGCCCAATAAGAATTAAGGATATAGTGTAATTGGGCAATAAGGTAGCTGTGCCAATAATTATTGCCATTACACTTGCCGAGGCACCTACTAACGGTGCACTTTCGTTGGCAAATAACGGAACGGTATTATAGCATAAAACAAACAGAAATGCGCCGGCCAGGCCGCCCATAATGTAAAGGCCCAGGGTGCGTTTTTTACCGAGGTATTCTTCAAATATCTGCCCAAACCAATAAAGCCATAGCATGTTAAACAGGATATGAAAAATACCTGCATGCATAAACATGTAGGTTATAGGCGTCCAGAAATGGGTAAGTAACTTTGATAAATTGGATGGCAATAAAAGATACTCAGTACTGTAATACTCAATTATGCCGGTTTTAAAAAAGAATTTGCCTAAAGTGTCGGCAATATTTATCAGCAAAAAAACAATAACATTAATACCAATAAGCAGGTTTAATTTGCTGCCTGATCGCAGCACTTTGTATTGTAAGTTTTGCCAAAGGGTACTCATAATATTTTAATCCTTTTATTAGCTGATAACTACTAATTTAAGAAAAAGTTGTCAGTTGTTTTTCTATTTTACAATTTGTAAACAGTTAAAGCTTTATTTTGATTGAAAAAATCACTGGAGCCTTTGTAAGCGCCAAGCTTTTATCAATATAAAACCAAATAATGCACCGCCAAGGTGCGCAAAATGCGCCACATTGTCGCCGGCGTACTGGGCAAAACCTAGGTATAGTTCAAGCACAATGTAAACCATTATCAAATATTTGGCTTTAACAGGTACCGGAATAAATAGCATCATCAGTTCCATATTTGGGAACAGCATTCCAAAGGCAACCAATAAACCAAAAATTGCCCCCGAAGCGCCTATTACCGGATAAGCATAAATTGCACTTAATTTAGTAAGAGCCACCTGGTCAAGTCCCTGTATCCCATTGTATAAAGTAAAACTCCCTATTATTGCATGCACTTCAAATGCCTGCACCACTACCTGTAATATACCGGCCCCGATACCACATATAAAATAAAGATTTAAGAAGCGTTTAGGACCGATTGAGTATTCCAGTATAGGGCCAAACGAGAATAAAGCGAACATATTAAAGAGTATATGCTGCCAGCCTCCATGAAAAAACATATAGGTTAAAAATTGCCAAACCTTAAAATTTGGTGAATTAAAATATGATAAACCTACCCAATTAGTAATTACCTGGTAATTATGATCGCTTAATAATACATAAGGTAAAAAGCAAATAAGGTTGATGATCAGCAGGTTTTTTACAACCGGTGTTAAATTGGCGAATGGTGATGGCCTGTATGCGCTCATAGTTATGTGTTATACCGCTTTTTGCGGTTATTTTTCAAATCGTTCTAAAAGTTCGTTCAGTGTAAAAGTAGTAATTACCAGCTTACCGTTCAATGCAAGGTTTGGCATTTGGCAGGCAAAAAGCTGATCTATCAATATATTCATTTCTTCTAATGACATTTTTATCCCCGCTTTCGTTGCAGCGTTTCTTGCTAATGACCGCGCAAGGCTGTCGCGCTTGTCGAGCTTTAAAATCGACTGGTTATTTTTAAAGCCTTCCAGTAATTGTTCCAATATCTCATGTTCCGAGGCGTTGTTCAAGTCCGCCGGGATGCCCTCAACCACTACCGTATTTTTGCCAAACTCCCTGATATCAAATCCCAGTGCGCGAATATCGGGTAAAAGTTCTTTTAATAACTCAAAATCGCTGCTATTTAATGTAACCGATTGCGGAAAAAGGCTTTGCTGGCTAACACCTGAATGATTTTGCAGCTGTTGTAAAAAACGTTCGTACAAGATCCGTTCATGCGCCGCTTGCTGATTGATCAGCATAAACCCCGATTTTATCTGCGAAAGGATAAACCTGTTCTGGATCTGGAAAAGCTGCCGCTCACTTGGCTTATTTATTTCCTGCTCATCAGCAATAATGCTTATTTCTTCATGCATTTGGTGCTGTACATTATCCTCTTTTTTACTGATCTCGTAAAGCGTATCCCAATTCTTTGGAATGGGTGAGCTGCGGTAATCGCCGCTGTTGCGTAAGGTAGGCATTTCGCGGTCTGTGCTGCTGTTGGTGTTAAAAGGATTAAAATCAGGGTTAAAGGTAATAGTAGGCGGAACTATTTCTTCCAGTGGCTTAAGGGTGACCAAATGCCCGATACTGTTTTCCTGGTCAAAATCCAAACTTGGGGTAATGTTATATCGCCCCAAAGAACGTTTTACCGCCGAGCGGATTATGGCATAAATAGTTTGCTCGTCCTGGTATTTTATTTCGGTTTTTGTTGGATGAACGTTAATATCAATCTTAGCCGGATCAATCTCTATGAACAATACATAAAGCGGAAAGGTGTCCTCGGGCAATAATTCCTTAAAGGCCATCAGCACCGCATGGTTTAAATAAGCATCTTTTATAAACCGGTTGTTTACAAAAAAGAACTGCTCGCCGCGTGTTTTACGGGCAAACTCCGGCTTGCCAACAAAGCCTTGCAACTTAACCACCATGGTATCTTCCTCAACAGGTACCAGCCGCTCATTATAATTATTGCCAAATAAATGGATAATGCGTTGTTTAACTGTTGTGGCTGGTAAATGGTAAACCTCCTGCCCGTTATGGTGCAGGGTAAAAAATACCTGTGGGTTAGCCAGGGCTATTCGTTGAAGCTCATCAATAATATACCGCATTTCCACCGAATTGCTTTTTAAAAAGTTGCGGCGGGCGGGTGTATTATAAAATAAATTTTTAATCGATATAGAGGTCCCGGGGTTAGCCGAGCAAGCTTCCTGGCTTATCACTTCCGACCCTTCAATAAATATGCAGGTGCCAAGTTCATCCTCTATCCTCCGGGTTTTTAGCTCAACCTGCGCAATAGCAGCTATTGACGCCATTGCCTCTCCCCTGAAACCCATGGTACGGATGGCAAAAAGATCTTCGGCCTTACGGATCTTTGAGGTAGCATGCCGCTCAAAGCACATTCTTGCATCAGTAACACTCATGCCGCAGCCATTGTCAATAATCTGGATTAATGATTTCCCTGCATCTTTTACTATAAGCTGAATCTTATCGGCTCCGGCATCTATCGAATTCTCTATAAGTTCTTTTACCGCCGATGCCGGCCGCTGCACTACTTCGCCTGCGGCTATCTGGTTGGCGACGGAGTCTGGTAAAAGCTGTATGATGTCTGACATTTTGTAAAAATTCCCTTCAATTGCGTTTTCGATGCTAAATTAATTATTTCACCGCATAACTTCAACGGATTAAAATCCGTTGCTACAATATTGGCCGAGCCTACGCCTCTGGATCGATCATTTTATGAAATAAATCTAAACCCTAATCTAAAGAGCCATAGGCTCGGCATATTTTGTAACAACGGATTTTAATCCGTTGCAAACAGATCACCCGGAATGAGTACCATAGGTACGTAACATTGTTGTGCATTATTTACAGGTCGCGTACTTATGGCATGCTAAATAATTAAAATGATTTTTCCTCCAATATTTTGCGCCTACCGGTGTCTGGCCGGGTAGATTTGTGAAGCGGTTTAGGGCCAGGTGGCGGTGCTTGTGCAGGCCTCAAACATCAAATTAAATATTTCCCCGTACAACTTTATGTATTTGAATTTGTATATAGTTTTGTAGTTTGCAATTTCTAATATTATTTACATCACATGAAAAAAATATGGCCCGTTCTTTTGCTGCTGGCAACCGCATGTAAAGAAAAGGATTACAATGCAGACCTGCTGGTTAAGAACGCATTGGTATACACTGTTGACAGTAAATTTAATACCGCGGAGGCCTTTGTAATAAACTCCGGAAAGATTGTGGCAGTTGGCCGCGCTGATAGTTTAGAAGAAAAATACAGGGCCCGCCGGGTTATTGATGCAGGTGGTAAAGCTGTATACCCCGGTTTTATTGATGCCCATGCCCATTTTTATGAATATGGCCTTGGTTTGCAAGAAGCCGATTTGAACAATACCAAAAGCTGGCAGGAGGTTGTAGACTCAGTAGGATCATTCGCCCGTAAAAATCCGGAAGGATGGATAGTTGGCCGCGGGTGGGATCAAAACAAGTGGAAAGTAAAACAATTTCCGGATAAAGCTAAACTGGATTCCATGTTCCCGGCCCGGCCGGTAATATTAAGCCGGATTGACGGGCATGCTATAATGGTTAACCAGGCTGCGTTAAATTTAGCAGGTGTTAAACCCGGGCAAACCATTACAGGCGGAAAGATTGAAACCATAAATGGCAAGCTTACGGGTATGATGATTGATAACGCCCAGGGCATTATCTCCCGCAAAATACCACCGCCAACTGAACAGGTAACCCAATCAGCATTTTTAGAGGCACAAAAAAAATGCTTTGCCGTAGGTTTAACTACTGTTGATGATTGCGGCCTGCCATATACTATGGTAAACATTATTGCGCAATTGCAGCATAAGGGCGCGCTAAAAATGCGTATGTATGTAATGCTTTCAGATGCCCCGGAGAACTATGATTATTTATTTAAACGTGGCGCTTATAAAACCCCTACACTTAACGTGCGTGCATTTAAAGTTTATGCTGATGGTGCTCTTGGTTCACGGGGGGCCTGCCTCCTTCAGCCCTATGCCGATCAAAAAAACTGGCGTGGATTTTTACTGAGCCAGCCAAAGCATTTTGAAGAAGTGGCAAAGAAAATAGCCGATAAAGGTTTCCAAATGTGTACCCACGCCATTGGCGACTCGGCAAACAGGGTGATGTTAAAGATCTATGCAAATGTGTTAAAAGGCAAGAACGACCGCCGCTGGCGCATTGAGCATGCACAGATCGTATCACCGGAGGATCTTAAGTATTTCGGCGATTACAATATTGTGCCATCGGTACAGCCAACCCACGCAACGTCTGATATGTATTGGGCAGGTACCCGGCTGGGTAAAAAACGTTTAAAAACAGCATATGCCTATAAGCAGCTGCTTGAACAAAACGGGTGGATGCCGTTAGGCACTGATTTCCCGGTTGAGAATATTAACCCAATGTACACGTTTTATGCAGCAGTTGCGCGCAAGGACCTAAAGGGATACCCTGAACGTGGTTTCCAGATGGAAAATGCTATTAGTCGCAAAGAAGCGTTACAGGGCATAACCATTTGGGCAGCTAAAGCAAATTTCGAAGAAAAAGAAAAGGGAAGTATTGAGCCGGGCAAGTATGCCGACTTTGTAATATTGGATAATGATATTATGAAGGCAAAAGGTTCAGCATTACCTAATGTTAAAGTTTTAAAAACATTTATAAACGGAGAGCAGGTATATGAGAAAAAATAAGTGGCGGTTATATCCATTAGTTTTAACAGGTTTTATATTATTTAATTCTGCCTGCGCACAAAATCCGCCATTCACGGGCCTGTCATATGTAAATGAAGAAAAACTTGCAGAGAAAGTTACGGTGTTATTAAATAATGCATCGTATTTAATTCCGCTACAAAACCTGGAGGAACAAAAAATAGCCAGCATTCACTTTACAAATTTGTATGCTGCAGGTTTTGATAGCCTTTTAAATAAATATGCTAAGGTTGCCATTTATAAAGGCAGCGATTACTCGGGCATAAAAAGTTTGGATGATCTATCGTCCGACCTGAAGTTTTATAATACCCTCATTGTGCAGCTAAATGATGCCGATCTGAACAATCCGCTCATTGTTGATTTTATCAATACCAATAAAAAGGTTAAAAATGTGGTAGTTGCTTTATTTGGCAGCAGCAATACGCTGGCAAAACTAACCAATGCAGCCGTGCCTGTTATCTGGTGTGAGCGGATTTCGCCTGTTACTGCATTTTATAGCGCCCAGGCTATATTTGGTGGAGTTGCCATTACACAAAAGCTAAGTAAAAACATATCTCCTTTATACAAAGCTGGTATGGGTTTTATCACCACAAAAACACGGTTGCAGTATACTGTGCCCGAGGATGTGGGTATCAGCTCGGCAAGCCTTATTGGTATTGATAATATAGCTACTGAAGCCATGCTTAACCAGGCTACGCCGGGTTGTATAGTTTTGGTAGCAAAAGATGGCAAGGTGATATTTAATAAAGCCTATGGTTATCATACCTACAGCAAAACACAGCCTGATAAGCTGACTGATATTTTTGATGTGGCATCAATGACCAAGATCTCGGCAACCACTATGGAAGCAATGATGCTTACTGACCAGGGGAAACTAAATGTTGATTCTACAATAGGCAACTATCTTCCGCAGGCACGTAAAACAAATAAGAACAACATACTGGTACGTGAAATTTTGGAACACCAGGCCGGCCTGATCCCCGATATTCCAACCTTTGACAAAATACTTCCGACAGACCACTCAACAGATTCATCTGCTTTTTTTCCAACCAAGGTTAATGATAATTATTTTTTGCGGAAGGATTATTTTAAAGAGGTGATGTGGCCCGAAATGCTAAACTCGCCGCTTAAAACGAGGGGGCAGTATGTTTATAGCGACGTAAGTATGTGTTTTATGCAGCAGATAGAGGAAACACTGACGGCAACCCCGCTAAATGTTTTTGTCCAAAAACAATTTTATGAACCGTTAGGAATGCAAACCGCTGGATTTTTACCGCTTTACCGCTTCCCCGTTGACCAGATAATCCCCACGGAAGATGATAAAAAGGATAGGCACGCTTTACTTGATGGCTATGTGCATGATCCAACCGCTGCTTTAATGGGCGGCGTTGCAGGCCATGCGGGCTTGTTTGCCAGCGCAAATGATCTTGCTATTTTATACCAGATGATGCTTAATCGTGGCACTTATGGTGGTGCAGTATATATTAAACCAGCAACGGTTGATATGTTTACTGCAAAACAATCAGACGTAAGCCGCCGTGGTTTAGGGTTCGACAGGTGGGATCCAATATCCGACAGGCATTATCCATCACAATTAGCATCAACCGAAACTTACGGGCATACCGGCTTTACCGGCACCTGCGTTTGGGTTGACCCTAAATATAACCTGGTTTATATATTTTTATCAAACAGGGTACATCCAAGTGTTGGCAGTAAGCTGTCCAGCTTAAATATCAGGCCCCGCATTCAGGATGTGGTTTACCAGGCAATACAGAGTGGAATGTAGGTTAAGGATTTCGGATTTCGGATGTTCGATTTCGCATTTGAGAAATTCTTTTGGTAATTGTATCTATCATTTATTTAAAAATCTTAATACATTTATTGAGATTATGATTGGATACGCAAAAATTATTTCAGAAAAGTCACATTTATTTTATGAGGACTGGATAAAAGAAATAAGTGAAAATTACGAGCTTTTCTTAGATGCCGCTGAAAATATATTAAGTCTTAATTACGAGGGAGAACAAAGGATACTCACCAAAAATCAAGCAAAAAAAACCCTAACAAATGAATTGCGCTTGTATGTGAAATTTACTAATTGTTTTGGGAATACTGTTACTACTACTATAACTATTGTAGATGATTACTTGGTTATTGAAGATTATTCTATGGATGAGCTAATAACTGACGAGGATGACCAAAATCTGCGTTTGTTTCTTAAAAAAAGGTTTGACCGATTATTAGACGAAAAGATTGGAATTGGATTTATATTTGATGTTAGAGGTTATAGTGAAGATTACCTACTTACGCCGCCCCCAGAATGGAGAGAAAATGATAATTGGCGCAAACTAATGGGTGGTTAATATGATTTTTAAACATTTATAAATTTCTTAATTCCGAAATCGAACATCCGAAATCCGAAATCAAAAATGAACTACTACACTATCCAACCCCCATTAATACTAATGCCCTATGTAAGGTGCTTTTGGGTGCTGGAACATGATTTTGGTGCGGATGAAGAATCATATATCTATCGTTCCATTGCCGACGGATGTGTGGAGATGGTGTTTCATTACCAGGCTGCTTTTGATGAGCTTATTAAGGATGGTGCTGCACATAACTGGCAATCCGGAATCCATTTTCAATCGAATACATACCGGCGGTTTGAAACCAAACAGAGCTTCGGCATTTTTGGCGCTTATATTTACCCATTTGCAGTTCCGTATTTCTTTAATGTTCCATCTGAAAAAACCAGTAATGAAATGCTTGATCTGGATACATTTTTAGGCATCGAGGGAAAAGAGCTGGAAGAAAAAATAATGACGGCTGGCGATAATAACAAAAGGGCTGAAATATTGGCAGCATTCCTTGAAAAGCGTTTGCAGCATGCGCGTTTAAAGGATGACGCCATTGCAATCTCTATAAAACATGTGATCCATTGCGGCGAAGTAAGTTCCGTTGAGCAACTTGCTTCCCGCTTTAATCTCTCCACACGGCAGTTCGACAGGAAATTTAAAGAATATGCAGGTTTTAGTCCTAAAATGTATATGCGGCTGGTAAGGCTAAGCAATGCGCTGAAACAGCAGGGAAACAATAAATCTCTGGGCCGCATAGCTTACGAATGTGGTTATTATGACCAATCACACTTTATACATGATGTTAAAGCCTTCACCGGTTATCATCCCGGTTTTTATTTCTCAGGGAAGGCCGAAGGGACAGAATACCTTTATGTTTAAAACGTCCGGTTTTTACAATTTATAAGATATTGGTTTTGCTAGGTTTGATTAAAATTAAATCCGAAATAAACTAAATATGAAAACAGTAAACATCCCCGAAGGCTATCCGCAAATAATGCCTTACTTAATAGTTGAAAATGCGGCAGCATTTATTGACTTTACCCAAAAAGTATTTGACGCTACAGAAAAGTTTAAAACCATGCGCGATGAGCACACAATTATGCATGCTGAAATCAGCATAGGCAACAGTGTAATAATGATGGCGGATGCTACCGATGAGTTTAACCAACAAAACGCCGGTTTATTTATTTATGTTGATGACTGTGATACAGTGTTTCAAAAAGCGCTGGATAATGACGCAATAGTAGTAATGGAGCCCGCAGATCAAAGCTATGGCCGCAGTGGCGGTGTTAAAGATGCCTTTGGGAATACCTGGTGGATAACGAGTGTGTAAACATTTGGTCTGAATCAGAATTTACAGAATTTTAAAATTTTCAAGATGCTGCTTTGAATTCTGCTAATTCTTTAATTCTGTAAATTCTGATTCAGACAATTCGCATCAATCATTTTACATCCGCGTAACACTATTCCAATAAATTGCTGTTAAACTTGTACTAATGAATTAGCTTGGGCAAAAAACATAATTTAGCTTAACGCAGGTTCATTATCACTTAAAAAACATCAATGAAAATTGGAATAGTTTGTTACCCGACCTTTGGTGGGAGCGGGGTTGTAGCCACTGAGCTGGGCAAAGCCCTTGCCGACCGTGGTCACCAGGTTCATTTTGTAACCTATAACCAGCCCGCAAGACTGGATTTGTTCTCCGAAAATCTTTTTTATCACGAAGTTTCCGTATCCAATTACCCGCTTTTTGATTTTCCACCCTATGAATTGGCACTTGCAAGCCGACTGGTTGATGTGGTAAGGTTTGAAAAATTAGATATTCTTCACGTGCATTATGCCATTCCGCATGCTTCGGCAGCGTTTATGGCCAAACAGATCCTGATGACCTACGGCATCTATATCCCGGTAGTTACCACCCTGCATGGTACAGATATTACATTAGTAGGGAAAGACCGTACTTTTAAACCGGTAGTTACATTTTCTATCAATAAATCTGATGGGGTAACAGCCGTTTCAGAGCATTTAAGGAATGATACCTTTAGTTTTTTTGAGATCGAAAATGATATCAGGGTTATTCCCAACTTTATTGATCTTAAACGTTTTAATCTTAAGGCTAAAGATCACTTTAAAAAGGCAATAGCGCCATCAGGCGAAAAGATAATTGTGCATACCTCAAACTTCCGGAAGGTAAAACGCACACAGGATGTGATAAAGATCTTTGCCAAGATCGCTAAAAAGATCCCGGCAAAGCTGTTAATGGTTGGCGACGGGGTTGAACGCTCTTATTGCGAACAACTGGCCCGTGATCTTGATGTTTGTGATGAAGTACGCTTTTTGGGCAAACAGGATGCTATAGAAGAGATCTTGTCTGTATCCGACCTGTTTTTAATGCCTTCCGAATCCGAGAGCTTTGGTTTGGCAGCATTGGAAGCCATGGCTTGTAAAGTGCCCGTAATCAGCTCAAATGCCGGTGGTTTACCTGAATTGAATGTTGACGGCGAAACCGGATTTTTGAAAGATGTAGGTGATGTTGATGGCATGGCCGAAAAAGCTATTTATATACTGGAGGATGAAGATCGCCTGAAAACCTTTAAAGAAAATGCCCTTGCCCGGGCAAAAATATTTGACCTGGCTACTATATTGCCGATATATGAAAATTACTATTTAGAGGTGCTTGATCGCGTAAAGGAAAAGGCGGTATAATAAAAATTTTGAAAACAAGAACCGATACTTTGGCAGGATTTATGCTTATGCATGTGGAAATAAACATATCATGAAAAAATTAGTTCAATTCTCTTTTGCAGTTTTAGCCTTTACCCTGGTATTATCGGCATGTTCTTCTTCCAAAAATGCCGTAACCGGTGCAAGCAATGTTTCCCGTGGCAAATTCACGGGTACCTGGACTGTAAATAACGTTAGCTATGACGGTATTGTACAACAAGCGGTTCAAAATGTATTTGACCAGGCCCCGCCGCAGGATTTTGTGGGCAGCACCTGGAAACTGACTAATAGTGGTAATGGGATCTATACTTTACAAAATGGTACATCTCAAACTATATTCTGGTCGGTAAATAACAATGCAGGCAGCAATCAGCTGTTCCAGTTCAAAAAACTTTTCCAGGGTGATAAAGCACAAAAAGTAACAGAAGGTTACCAACTTGTTGTAGCCTCAAATGATGGTAACAGCATGACTTTAAAATCGCCAATTGTGGTAGGCAATAAAACGGCTTATATTATTTACTCGTTTACGAAAGCGCAGTAAAGAATTTAAAAACAAAAGGTAAAAGCCGGAGAGTAGTCACCATAATATACGGAATTACTCTCCATCTTTTTCTTATCATTATTCGATATTGATAATAGAAATATTTGTATTAAATTCATAAATAATCCTGTCAAAGTTATTTTTACATCTTGCTTGATTTTTAAGTTAAATTTGTAAAATAATCATGCGGCTACATTAATTGTTTTTACGCTAAAGAATTACAAAGATGGAAAATACAATGCTGATACAACTTACCAATCAAAAGGCGGCAGGCCTTTTACATGAGTTGGAGGAATTGCAAATAATTAAAGTATTGAAAGAAAATGTAGTACCTGTTAAAGCCAAGCTTTCTGATAAGTACAGGGGCGTATTTTCAAAAGAAGATGCTAAAAGTTTTGATGACCATACCAAAGCAATGCGTAAGGAATGGGACAATACTTAATTGATAATAATGTAATTTCAAGCTATTTCTCTGAGGTTTTTTCTGAAAAAGCAATGGATTTTCTCACAGAAGTAATAGATTTAATTCCAAATATTTCGGTAATAACCGAGATTGAAGCGCTTTAGCTCATACGATTACCGGGAATAATAAAGCACAAAGTCCAAAACCTAACAGCTTTGGACTTTGTGCTTTTAGCTTTCAGCTATCTTATTCCGCTGCTGTAAACTTCAGGCAAACCGGGTTTCCTATTTCCAGCATTCCCTGCATCAGGGCTAATTTACCGGTAGCTTTGTTAATTCTGTAAATAAAAATACTGTCGCTATCCTGGTTGGCTACAATTAGGAAATTGCCGTTGGGATCGATCGCAAAATCACGTGGGTTTTTCCCAAAGCTCGAAACCTGGTCAACCTGGGTAAGTTCGCCTGTTTCTTCATTTATCGCAAAAGCTGTAATATTATTGGTTTCCAAACGGTTTGATGCGTACAGGAATTTACCATCGGGTGAAAGGTGTACAGCCGCCCCTGCGGTTTGCCCTTTAAAGCCTGCCGGTAAAAAGGAGATCTTTTGCTTTTCCTTTAGCTTACCATTGTCATAATCATAAACATAAACGTTTGAACCCATTTCGGTTATCAGGTAAACATGTTTTTTATCGTTTGAAAACACGAGGTGTCGTGGTCCATCGCCGGGTGTTACGCTTACAAAAGGAGGCTTTGCATCAGTCAGCGGACTTTCTTTGCCTGCCTTATAGCGGGTTACATGCAGCTTATCTGTACCCAAATCAGTGTAAAGCACATATTTTTCATCCGGAGATAATACTGCGGTGTGTACGTGTGCTGCTTCCTGCCTTTCCTTATTTACCCCATGCCCATCATCGTGCATGCTTTGTATGCCATTTCCTAGCGATCCATCCTTATTTATAGGCAACACAGCTATTGTGCCGCTGCTATAGTTTGCAATAAACGCGTTCTTTTGATCTTCATCTACAGCTATATAGCAGGGATCGGCACCCAATGACGATTGCTTGTTAATAAACTCCAGTTTGCCTTGCCTCGCATCAAACTTAAATGCACTTACCTCGCCTAGTTTGCCGTTTTCATTTACCGCATAAACAAACTTGTTATTGCTGGCAACGGTAAGGTATGATGGATTATCAACCCCATCAATTTGATTTAAATATTCCAGTCTGCCCTTTTCGGCATAAAAACGGTATACATAAATACCCTTGCTTTTACCTTTGGTATAAGTGCCGATAAGCAAATCAAAAGTAGTTGGTGGCCCGGCTTTCTTTTTTTGCGCATAAATAAGCACCGGAAACAGTATCGAAATTAGTATCAGGAATTTTTTCATTGCAGGGTGAATTTGGTTATCAGCCTGCAAGATAGTGATTGGAGGTGAAAGGTAAAGCAAAAAGCTGAAAGCTTTGCCTTAACTGGCAACAACTTTCAGCTTTAACTTTTTGTGTTTTATAGCTTTGGGCTTTTAGCGTTCTGCTTTTAGCCCTGAATCAAATGCTTCAACTGTATCACCTCTTTTTCTTCCAAAAATCTCCATCTACCGCGTGGAAGGTCTTTTTTGGTGAGGTTGGCATATACTGCCCTGTCAAGCTTTACAACTTCATAGCCTAAATGTTCAAACATACGGCGCACAATGCGGTTTTTGCCGCTGTGGATCTGGATCCCTATCTCTCTTTTTGAGCCGCCTGCCACATATGATATTGAATCAGGCTTTATTAAACCATCTTCAAGCTCAAGGCCGAAGCCTATTTTGTTCATATCGCCCTGGGTTAGGCTCTTATTTAGCTCAACCTGGTATAGCTTAACAATGCTGTTGCGTGGATGCGAAAGCTTGTCTGCAAGGTCTCCGTCATTGGTCATTAGGAGTAAACCGGTTGTGTTCCTGTCAAGACGGCCAACCGGGTAAATGCGTTCTTTGCTGGCTTTTTCAACCAGGTGCATTACCGTACGGCGCTCTTGCGGATCTTCGGTAGTTGTGATATAGTCTTTAGGTTTATTTAATAATACATAAACCATTTTCTCGCGCTTAAGCAATTCGCCGTTATAACGGATCTCATCTTTCTGCGGATCAACTTTGTGCCCTAATTCATTTATTACTGTGCCATTAACCGATACTACACCGGCAGCTATCAGCTCATCAGCCTTACGGCGCGAGCAGATGCCTGCATTTGAAATGTAACGGTTAAGCCTTATTAAGCCGGTATCTTTACTTTCCGGGCCTTTTTTACGGCCACGCAACGTTTTTACGGGTGCATCCCGGTCTTTTGTTATTTTATCGTATGTTGGTTTTGAGCGCTGTGGTCTGTCGGCATCGTATGGCTTATCGCTGCCTGTTTTTTTAAACCCGCTGCCCGCTGATGGCCTGTCGCCGAATTTTTTATCACCGCCAAAGCTTCTTTTGGGTTTATCATCAGCATTAAATGAACCTGTTGATGATTTGCTGCGCGATGTAAAAGGTTTATCGCCTGATCTTTCGCCGCCAAAGCTTCTTTTAGGCCTGTCATCAGCATTAAATGAACCTGTTGATGATTTGCTGCGCGATGTAAAAGGTTTTTTGTCACCTGTTCTTTCACCGCCAAAGCTTTTTCCCGGTCTTGGGTCATTGTCAGCAGTTCTGCCGGTATATGGCCTGCTTTTTGGGGCAAATGCTCTTTTTTCACCTGATGACTCACCATCTGACGGTCTTCCGCTATATGGCCGGCTTTTTCCGGTAAATGATTTCTTTTCGCCCGGGCCGCCGCTAAAGCTGCTCGCAGGTTTATCATAACTGCTTTTTCCGGGTGACGAAAAAGATCGTTTTTCGCCGGGAGCTTCACTGTTATATTTTTTTGATGGTCGGGTACTTTTGGCCTGATCAGAACCTGGTGTAGAATTTCCTCTTGATGAGGTTGATCTTTTTGGCCGGTCACCGGCTTTTGGAGCCCTGTTTGATGATCTGCCGGATTTGTCGTCGCGACTGTTCCCTGGTCTGTTAAATGCCATAATTTTTTCTTTTGCGCTTTCGCAGCGTGAGGGTCAAAGTTAGCGTTTTTTGGGGGATAATTATAATTTTTTTGTGTTAAACAAAAGCTGTCTTTAAACGTTTTAAAGCCAGTTTTTAGACCGAAAACCATAGTTTAAAAATGCGCTAAAAAGCTAAGTATTTGATAATCTGACTTATATAACTTACCTTTGTAGCGCATTCTACCAAATGTATAATTTATGGATAAAAAAGAAATGACTAAGAGACACCTAATTACGTGCTCCGTAATAGTGTTGCTGGTTATCATTTCCGCGTTCAGTATTTGTGGTACAAAGGCCATGCCAACTACAGATATCCGCAACGACAAGGCGCCTTTGGCTGTTAATAAAACGGAAAAAGCAAGCCCCCGCATCTCATCATTTATTTACAAAACCGCTGAGGCTGTAAATGATTATACCTTCGCTAATGAAGCTATACCACTCAGAGATGCAAATGTAACCCGCAAATTGAAGCATTCGCTTCAAAAGCATAGTTTTAAATGCGTTCAATCAAATGTTCTGCAACATAAGGCAGAAAAATTATTCCCGATAATTGAACCCATTTTAAAAGCGTATGGAATTCCTGACGACTTTAAATATATTCCTTTAGTTGAGTCGGGTTTGTGCGAAGGGACATCCATTAAAGGTGCAAGAGGCTTGTGGCAGTTTATGCCGGGCACTGCACGCACTTATGGACTAAAAGTAGGGCATGGAGTTGATGATCGCTTAAACGTACGCAAATCAACAATAGCAGCTTGTAAATACATCAAAGAATTGTATGTAGAGTTTAACAGCTGGACATTGGCTGCCGCTGCCTATAACAATGGGTCGATCAAATTGGCAAAGGTTATTAATAAGCAAAATGAGGACAATTATTTTCGCATGCATTTAAACCGTGAAACCGGTGCTTATGTTTATAACCTGATTGCAATGAAAGCAATTATTACCCAGCCTAAAAAGTATGGCTATAATTATTATAAAGTAGGAAATTCCGGCATCGGAACACTTGAACTGCTGGCAATTAACTAATAACCGGATTTTAATCCGCACAAAGTAAAAATATATTACGGAGCACTTGAGGCCGGCCTTCCAGATGGGAGATCGGCCTTTTTTTGCGTATATTTGTAGCAAAATAATGACTGAATTATTGATTTGGTGAATTAGTGATTTGACAGTTTTTTAATCACTAATTCACTAATTCACTAACTCGCTAATTCAATATATGATAAACAAATCCATCGACCTGGGCGAGCAAAACGAAGTTGAAGTGTATGGGGCCAGGATACATAATTTAAAAAATATCGACGTTTCCTTTCCGCGTAATCAACTGGTAGTAATTACCGGCTTAAGCGGCAGCGGAAAATCATCACTGGCATTTGACACCATTTATGCCGAAGGGCAGCGCCGTTATATGGAAACATTTTCGGCTTACTCGCGCCAGTTTATGGGGGGTATGGAACGGCCCGATGTTGACAAGGTTTCGGGCCTTAGCCCTGTTATAGCCATTGAACAAAAAACAACCAGTAAAAATCCACGCTCAACAGTTGGTACTATAACCGAGATCTATGATTTTATGCGTTTACTTTTCGCCCGTACCGGCGAGGCTTACTCCTACGTTACGGGTGAAAAGATGGAACGCATGTCGGAAGACCAGATCCTGAAAACCATTACTGAAAAGTTTAACGGCGAACCCGTTAATATTCTTGCCCCTGTGGTAAAAGCCAGGAAAGGACATTATCGTGAGCTTTTTGAGCAGATCCGTAAGCAGGGTTATCTTAAAGTTTGGCTGGATGGCGCCATTGCCGATG
This sequence comes from Mucilaginibacter sp., assembly GCF_028288225.1. GTDB lineage: Bacteria > Bacteroidota > Bacteroidia > Sphingobacteriales > Sphingobacteriaceae > Mucilaginibacter. The sequence goes on along the minus strand of NZ_JAQBOC010000047.1, from coordinate 30,401 downwards.
TTGAACCAAAAATGCAGGTCGACCGTTATAAGATCCATGATATAGATATTGTTGTTGACCGCCTGGTAGTTGACGAAAGCGACACCAAGCGTTTATATACATCAATACAGGCAGCTTTAAAAATTGCAAAAGGAATTATCAGGATAGGCGATAAGGATAATAATGTTGCCTATTACAGCAAGTATTTAATGGATCCGATTTCGGGGATCTCATATGATGAACCGCAGCCAAATACTTTTTCTTTTAACTCGCCTTATGGCGCTTGCGAGAAATGTAATGGCCTCGGATATATTTTTGAGGTTGATGAAGCATCAGTTATTCCAAATCCCAAATTAAGCATCCTTAATGGCGGACTTGCACCGCTGGGTGAATACCGCGAAACATGGATCTTCCAGGTATTGAAAGCATTGGCCAAAAAATACGAATTCACATTATCAACTCCCATCGAAAAACTTTCAAAAGATCATCTGGATATTATCCTGAACGGATCAACAGAAATGATAACCGTTGCCGTTGAATATAACAAATGGAATGTGCAGAGTTACCAGGTAGCTTTTGATGGCATTATCCGCATGCTGGAAGAGCAGCAGGAACGCCGCAGTGAAGAGGGTATGGACGATATGGAAAATTACCGGGTTTTAAAAACATGCCCGGTTTGTGATGGCGCCAGGCTTAAAAAAGAATCACTGCATTTTAAGGTTGATAATAAAAATATTTTTGAGTTGGCCTGTATGGATATCCGCACCCTGCAGGAATGGTTTGCTAATTTAGAAGACCGTTTAACCGAACGCCAGAATGTTATTGCCAAAGAGATCCTGAAAGAGATAAGGGCGAGGATAGTTTTCCTTCTGGACGTAGGTTTAAATTACTTAACGCTTGACAGGACTGCAAAAACATTATCAGGCGGCGAAGCACAACGCATCAGGCTTGCTACACAGATAGGCTCACAGCTGATGAATGTAATGTATATTTTGGATGAGCCAAGCATCGGCCTCCATCAGCGGGATAATGAGCGTTTAATAAATGCTTTAAAAAACCTGCGCGATCTGGGCAATACCGTACTGGTAGTTGAGCATGACAAGGATATGATATTGCATGCCGACCATGTTATTGATATGGGGCCTGCAGCCGGTGTACATGGCGGCGAAATAGTTGCACAGGGCACCCCGGCCGAATTAATGAAAGTACACACACTTACAACCAGCTATATTAACGGTGAGCGAAGCATTGCCATTCCCGAAAAAAGGCGTGATGGCAATGGAAAAACACTGAGCCTTAAAAAAGCGACAGGCCATAATTTAAAAAAGGTTTCTGTGGATTTTCCGTTAGGCAAACTCATCGGGATAACCGGAGTATCCGGCAGTGGTAAGTCAAGCTTGATAACTGAAACTTTATATCCTGTTTTGAACCATCATTTTTTCAGGGCGAAAAAGCAACCGCTCCCCTATGAAAAAATTGAAGGGCTTGAGTATGTTGATAAAGTAATAGAGATAGATCAAACACCTATCGGGCGTACCCCGCGCTCAAATCCGGCAACCTATACCGGTGTGTTTTCTGATATCAGGAATTTATATGTACAGTTGCCCGAATCAAGGATAAGAGGATACAAACCCGGTCGTTTTTCGTTCAATGTAAAGGGTGGCCGTTGCGAAACTTGCCAGGGAGCGGGCTTAAAAGTTATTGAAATGAACTTTTTGCCAGATGTACAGGTACCTTGCGAAGAGTGCGGCGGCAGGAGATACAACCGTGAAACACTCGAAGTACGTTATCGTGGTAAATCAATAAGCGATGTACTTGATATGAGCATTGAAGATGCTACACCGTTTTTTGAGCACATCCCGGCTATTTACCGCAAAGTTAATACGCTGTTTGATGTAGGCCTCGGCTATATCACCTTAGGGCAGTCATCAACCACACTTTCAGGCGGCGAGGCGCAGCGCGTTAAATTGGCTACTGAGCTTTCAAAAAAAGATACCGGCAATACTTTTTACATTCTTGATGAGCCAACTACCGGCTTGCACTTTGAAGATATTAATGTATTGCTGGGCGTATTACAGCAACTGGTTGACAAAGGAAATACCGTGCTGGTAATTGAGCATAACCTTGATGTGATAAAGGTGGTGGATCATGTAATTGACCTTGGCCCCGAAGGCGGTTCAGGCGGCGGCAAGATCCTTTTTAGCGGTACGCCCGAAGGTTTATGCAAGGTAAAAGAAAGCTTTACAGGGCAGTTTTTGAAAAAGGAGATGGGGATAAAATAAGCAATAATATATATTCAATTTCTTATATTTGAATATGAAAGTTCCGGAGTTAATATCTGATTCTTTAAATGAACAACAATTAATGATGTTGCGGCTATTAAAAAAGCCGATGCCGGAAGACGATTTTATCCAAATAAGACGTCTTGCAGTGAAGCTATTGTCCAAACAAATTGGCGAAACCATTGAAAAATGGGAGGACGAAAATAATATTACGGAAGAGACATATGAGCAAATGAGCAAAATGCATTTTCGTAGTCGCCCAAAATCGTAATGAAAGTTGTACTTGATTCAAATGTATTGCTGGTTGCTCTTGGAAGAAAAAGTCGATATAAGGCCAATTGGGAAGCTTTTGCAGATGGCAAATATCAAATGATAATTTCTGATGAAATTGTATACGAATATAATGAAATCTTAAATCAACATTCTGCCCTGGGTGTTGCAGAAGCAGTGATTGAAGTATTTATTGAATCTCCCGATATTATTTTCCAACAGATTTATTATAAATGGGATGCGATAAAAAAGGACCCTGATGAAAATAAATTCTTCGACATTGCTGTTGCAGCAAACGCTGATTATCTTGTAACCAATGATGCACATTTTAATGCAGCAAAAAAATTGGCTTTCCCATCAGTGAAAATTATATCTGTAGAACAGTTTTTGAGTGTTATTCAAATTCTTTAACTTGTAAATCTAATTCTTCAAACAAAACCAAACAATCGTAACTTTAACTTATATGTTACCATTGTTAACCTCTCCCCAAATTCGCGAAGCTGATGCTTATACCATTGCAAATGAACCCATAAGTTCTATTGATTTGATGGAGCGCGCCTCCAAAGCTTTTGTAGGTTGGTTTGTTAATCATTTTCCCGATAAAAAGAAGGCGATCAGTGTTTATTGCGGCACCGGGAATAATGGCGGCGATGGCCTTGCTATAGCCCGGATGCTGGATGAGCACCACTACAAAGCTTTGAACGTTAAAGTTGCTCGGTTTTCAGATAAGGCATCGGATGATTTTAACAAAAACTTTAACAGGCTGCAACAAACAACAATTTCCTTAATAGAGATTAAGCCGGATGGGGATTTACCATCCGAAAATAGTCCGGTTATTATTGATGCTTTACTTGGTACTGGTTTAAATAAGCCGCTTGAAGGAGATTATAAAAGATTGATTAACCATATCAATAGCTTAAAAAGGGCGGTAGTTGCCGTTGACGTGCCTACGGGTTTCTTTTCTGAAGGAGAGGTGCCAAAGGATGCTATAATTTTAAAAGCCAGCCTGGTTATCACTTTTCAGCAACCTAAAATTAATTTTTTACTGCCTGATTCCGCTTCGTATATCGAATGCTGGGAAGCTGTAAATATCGGTATTGATGAAAAGTTTGTACGTTCGCTTAGCTCACCATACCAGGCTGTTGAAGAAAAAGATATTCGCAAGCTTTTGAAGCTGCGCCACCGTTTTAGTAATAAGGGAACTTATGGGCATGCCCTTATTGTTGCCGGACAGGACGAAACTATGGGAGCTGCTTTATTAAGCGCTGCTGCATGTGCTTATGCAGGTTGTGGCTTAACTACCGCCTGCGTGCCCAAAAACGGCTTAGCTGCATTAAACAGCTATATGCCAGAGCTTACGGCTATAGTAAAAAATGGGGCAGAAGTACCGGTAATTGAATGGGAAAAATTTGATTCGATAGCTATAGGCCCCGGAATAGGTAAACAGGATGATGCCCTTGCTTTATTTGCCGATACTTTAACCTGCTGCAAAAAGCCAATGGTAATTGATGCTGATGCACTTAACCTGCTGGCAACACATAGGGAGCTTTGGAACGGGATTCCGGAAAATAGTATTTTAACCCCACACATGAAGGAGTTCGACCGGCTTTTTGGCGGGCATGCCAATTGGTGGCAACGCATCCAAACAGGAATTGAAAAAGCAAAAGAACATCAGCTGTATATATTGCTAAAAAACGATTACACCATAACTATAACACCGCAGGGAAACGTATATTTTAATACAACCGGTAACCCGGCTATGGCGACCGGTGGCATGGGCGATGTACTTACCGGTATAATTACTTCTTTATTGGCTCAAAAATATTCCCCGGAAGAGGCATGCCTTATTGGCGCTTACATACATGGTAAAGCCGGAGATGAGCTGGCACTGACTAACAGGCTTAACGTGGTAATGCCAGGGCAACTTGCAGCCCGTTTACCAGCAACTATGGCAAAATTGATGGCATAAAAAAAGGTTGTAAGTATCGTACAACCTTTTTTAAACTATTAACTGATCTTATAAAGAACAAAATACTCAACGGGGCAATTGTGAACTTTGTTTTGATATTTAACTTATACCAATGTTAAGTTCGTCTTACACCTATAAGACGTTTGGACTATTTGTTTAGTTACAAAAAATAACTGAAAAATTATTCCGGTCATTTTTATAGATGTAAATTTAGCTAAGAAACAAGCTGTTTTACAGATTGTTTTATAAAAAACAAAATAATTAGATTTTTTTTTGAAGTTGATTGAGTGAACAGATATTTTAACTAGAAGAGAGGACTGTAAAATAATTTTTGGAGAGATCAGATCTGGCTGAAACTTAAATTTAATCCAACTCAATCAATTAAAACTTACCTAAAACCATCATTTGGTCCATAGTAGGGTTTACGCTGCCGCCCCGTGGTTCAAGTGTAACGGCAAAGGCATCGGCAGAGGCAATAGATTTCATTTCCTTCATATCTGTCGAATCGGGGTTTTTATCAAAAACGCCAAGGTCAACAGGCTTTCCGGCTACAAGCGCCCATAACTGGTATTGATGTGTTTTATCATTCACAGGCATATTCATGGTGCCCATATTAATCATTACCTTTTTCTTAACCGGGCTCCATGCAACAGTAATTGCTGCGCCTGATGGAGCGTGTGTAGTTGCTTTAAGTTTAAGGAATTTGAATGACGCGTCGCGAAACACTTCCAGTTGCCGATCCATCAGGTTTACCCTGTTGGCAAAATGCTGTTTATCTATCTGCAGTGCAGCTAACTGAGTATTTGATTCCTGCAGCTTATTATTTAAATTCATTAAAGCAATGCCGCTTGTAATTAACAAAGCAAGGCAGGCAGCAAAGGCATATTTATAAAAACCATTGGCTTTTGGGGCAGGCAATGCTATAACATTATTTTCGACTGGCTCTGTTCTTGTATCAAAATTAGTGTCGTCGCCAAAGTTTGTGAGTACGCTGTTTAATACCCGGCTGCGTAAGTTTTCAGATGGTTCGATAGCATTTTGTTCAGCATATAGCTCCATTGACTGCTCAATTTCTTTAAGCTCAGCTTTAATTGCCGGATGTTTTGCAGCCATAGTCTCCACTTGTAACTTTTCTTTCCGGGAAATATCCCCCAGTACGTAAAGTTCCAAAATGCCTGATTCTATATATGCTTTAATATCTTCCACTCCGCCTTTTCAATTAAAGTGTTTCCTGAGTTGCTGAATAGCCATTCTTAACCTTGTTTTAATGGTTCCCAACGGAATGCCCAATTCATCAGCAGCTTCCACATGGGTATATCCTTTAAAGTACACCAGGTCAAGAATCGACTTTTGTTCTGGCTTTAGTGTCGCCACTAATTCTTTAATACCCAAAAGTTCAAGTTTGTAAACTGTGTTTTTTTGTCCGTCAATGAAAGCTACGTTATTTTCCAGCTCCTGGTTTTTATTCTGGTTCTTAAAATCTTTTGATCTGATCTTATCTATTGCAAGGTTACGTGCAATATTAACCATCCAGGTAAATAAACGGCCTTTTTCAGCGCTGTAACCTGAAAACGAATGCCATATTTTTACAAAAGTTTCCTGCAGCACATCTTCTGCGGTTGCAGTATCAGTTATTATGCGCGAAATAACTCCGTATAATGAGGACGAATACATATCGTAAAGCGCTTCAATAGCAATCTTTTCGCGATTTCTCAGTGCAAGCACCAATTCATCTTCCGATAACGATATTTTTCGTTTTTTACTCAAAGTGGTTTGAAGCTATAAATGCATTGTCAGATTTCAAACAAATGTTTTTCTGCATGGTATGAAGAACGAACCAAAGGCCCGCTTTCCACATATCTAAAACCCTTATTTAAGCCAAATTGTTTGTAGCGGTCAAATTGATCAGGATGGATCCAGTCAATCACCGGGTGATGATTGCGCGTTGGCTGCAAATATTGCCCTAAAGTAAGGATCTGTACCCCAGCTTCCAGCAAATCATCCATAGCTTCCAAAACGTCGGCCTCCGTTTCGCCAAGACCCAGCATAATACCTGATTTGGTGCGAAGGCCTGCCTGCGAAACATGCTTTAAACACTCAAGGCTTCTGTCATACTTTGCCTGGATGCGTACTTCTTTAGTTAAGCGCCTTACAGTTTCCAGGTTATGTGAAACAACCTCGGGCCTGGTTTCCAGCACGCGTTCAAGATTATCCCAAATGCCCCTGAAATCGGGCAGCAAAGTTTCTAATGTAGTATCAGGGCTTTCCCTGCGGATAGCATTAATGGTTTCGGCCCATATAATTGAACCGCCGTCTTTTAAATCATCGCGGTCAACGGAAGTAATAACACAATGCTTAACCTGCATCAGCTTAACTGAATTTGCAACCCGGTTAGGCTCATCCGTATCAACAGCCAGCGGACGCCCGGTAGCCACTGCGCAAAATGAGCACGATCGCGTACAAATGTTTCCCAATATCATAAAGGTAGCCGTACCGGCACCCCAGCACTCGCCCATATTCGGGCAGTTTCCGCTTTCACAAATGGTATGTAACTTATGCTCATCAACCAAACCGCGCACATGGGCATATTCCTTGCCAACAGGCAATCTCACCCTAAGCCAATCCGGCTTGCGTTGTGGTTGGTTTACAGGAACTACAGGCAAATCAATCATGGGTACAAAAGTAGGTAAAAAGTTGTGATTAGAGAGTAGTAACCGGAGGTTAGAGATTAGTTTTACAGTTTTGAAACATTCGGTAATCGGCAGCCCGAATTCCGCGTTTAACTAATCTCTGATCTCTAATTAACTAATTACTGACATCGCTTCCTCAACAGAAACCTCACCATGCGAAAGATCAAGTACACATTCGCCGTCCTTTATTATCAGCATTTGGGGTGATTCGTGGTGAACTATAAAATCAGCGGCAATTTGGCTCGACAAATCCCTGTGTTTTATTAGGTCTAAAAAATAAAGCGGCAAATTTTGGGGTAATTTATCCCAGTCGAGCTCAAAACGTTTTTTTACCATCATGCTGATGGAGCAACGGGTGCTATGTTTAAAAATTACGCTATAACCCTCCTGATTTTTTATAGCATTAATTTGCTCTGCCGATTCCAGCGATGTCCAGTTCATAAAATATTTGTAAGGATGAATACCTATTAAACGCAAAACAACACAAAACAGATTGCGGTTTTAGGCAATTGATGAAAAAATGACATTTTACTGTTAACGCCCGCTTTTTGGATAAGAGCCATAAGCCGGACACAGTTTGTTTGAGCATGAAGCAAGGGTTCCTAATGCTAATGCTATGAATGCTATGTAAATTATTTTTTTCATTTTATTCTCCGATTGGGTTTTATACGGAATTAACCATTTAAAGTTTCAGCAAGATAAGCCATTTTTATGGCAGTTACAGCACCTTCAATGCCTTTATTTCCATGTTTGCCACCTGCGCGGTCAGCAGCCTGCTGTTGGGTATCAGTAGTTAACACACCAAATATAACAGGTTTTGAATATTTGATAGCAACATTGCTTAGTCCGTTAGCTACCGCATTGCAAATAAAATCAAAATGTCTTGTTTCGCCTTGTATAACACAGCCAAGGCATATCACCGCATCCAATTTGCTATTTTTTAATAATATATCGGCGCCTGATGTTAATTCAAAACTCCCCGGAACCTGGTAGGTGAAAATGTTTTGCGCCAATGCGCCATGTTCAAGCAGGCTTTCATAAGCGCCCTGGTACAAAGCATTGGTAATGCCCGCGTTCCATTCAGCAACAACTATCCCAAATTGGTACGGAGCTGCCGATGGTATTTCGGTTTCAGAAAAATCAGATAAATTTTTAAGATGAGTAGCCATGTGGTATTTCGGATTTATTTAAATGCGGAAGTCGGAATGCCGGTTGCGGAATGATAAATCAGAACTTCAAAAATCCCAATAAAACAATTCCGAAATCGAAATTCCGACTTCCAAAATTCTATAACTTCGCTTCGATGCGTGCTATATACTCGTCAATATTTTGTGCCTCAGTACTTTCAGGATAATCGCTTTTGATTTTTTTGTAAACCTCAACAGCCGATTTGTTGTCGTTCTGAGTTTCGTAAACTAAGCCAAGTTTTTTTAAGTATAGCGGAGACAAAAATTTGTTGTTTGCTTTATCAGCAGCTTTTTTGAAGTAGGTTGATGCCTTATCATAATCCTTTAATTCAACATAAGCATCTGCTGTGCTTCCAAATGCTTCGGCGGCTAACATACTGTCACCACCGCGGTAATTGGTTAAATTATCAATAGCTTTTTGAAATTCACCTTTATTTAAATAAGCCGTGCCTAAATAAAAATAAGCCAGGTTAGCCGCCTTGGTATTACTGTAGTCGTCAATTATTTTTTGGAACCCAGGATAGCCGGCATCGCCCTTAATTGCTTTGTCCCATTCTTTTTTAGCCCAAAAATCCTGCGCAACATGCATTTGGTTTGATGCTTTGATTTCCTGTGGGGCTATATAAAATTTTTGATATGCAATGTAAGCAACAATCATTACTAAAATGGCGCCAACAATAAATAGCAAGCTTTTTTGGTTCTCTTGCACAAAATTACTTGTTGGTTTAAAACGCTTTTCTTCTACTGTTACCTTGGTATTCGCCTGGGTTTTTGACATTTCTCTTCTAAAATTAAGTTTGCAAAAATACGGTTTTCAAAATTTTTAACAATACCTTTTAAATTAAATATTTATGGTCGGAGATTAGAGGTTAGTTTATTAGAGATCAGGGCCTTGTAAAACAGCAATAAATATAGTAATACGTGGATTTGCTTTGCGCTTACAAATATGACCTTTTCAGAACGATGACTTTTAAATCTCATAGTCATTCCGCATTAACATTTCGCCTTCCGCATTTTTCAACTAACCTCCAATCTCTAACCACTAATCACTACCTTTGAACTCCTTATGTATCTACAGCAGTTATCGGTCATCAATTTTAAAAATTACGCAGAAGCCGGGGTAACCTTTAGCGATGGTGTTAACGTTTTTACCGGCAACAACGGTGCCGGGAAAACCAATTTATTGGATGCCATATATTACTTATCGCTCTGTAAAAGTTATTTTAACCCAATTGACAGCCAGCAAATAAAGCAGGGTACTGATTTTTTTATTATAACCGGTAATTTTAACAGGAACGGCAAAGCCGAGCATATTGCCTGTTCGGTTAAGCGTAATCAAAAAAAACAGTTTAAGCGCAACAAAAAAGATTATCAGCGACTGGCCGATCACATTGGCTTGCTCCCGCTGGTTATGGTTTCGCCTTATGACATCAGCATTATTATTGAAGGAAGTGATGAGCGGAGGAAATTTATTGATAACGTGATCTCGCAAACAGACAACGCATACCTTGATGAATTGATGGTATATAATAAAGTGCTGGCTAACCGTAACGCCCTGCTAAAACAAATTGCGGATACCGGCCGGTATGATCCGGGCTTGCTGGAAGTGCTTGACGAGCAGTTAACCGTTTCTGGTAATCGCATTTTTGAAAAGCGAAAACTCTTTATGGAAAGCTTTACCGAAATATTTAATAAGCATTACCAGTTTTTGAGTGATGATGCGGAGCAGGTTGAAATGATATATGAATCACAATTACTGCAAAGTGACTTTGCCACCTTGTTAAAAAAAAATATCGAAAAAGACCGGGTGCTTGAGCGCACCAATGCAGGGATCCATAAAGATGACCTGGTATTTTCTATCCATGGCATGCCTATGAAAAAATTTGGCTCACAAGGGCAGCAAAAGTCTTTTTTGATAGCGTTAAAATTAGCGCAATATAGTTTTTTAGATCAGCAGAATAAGTTTAAGCCCATATTGCTTCTTGATGATATTTTTGATAAGCTTGATGACCAGCGGGTTACTAAACTAATGCAGATGATATCAAACCACGATTTTGGACAGGTATTTATTACCGATACTAATGAAAGCCGGGTTAAAAATATATTTAATAATATAGGTGTGGCTATTACACTGTTTAAAGTAAAGGGAGGGGAGATTGATGCGTAAAGCTAACGATAAATCATTAAAAGATGCTATTGAGCAAATGCTGAATGTTTACAAAATTAAACGGAAGTTTGATGAAACATCAATAATAGCTCACTGGCCCGAGCTTGTTGGCAAACCCGTAGCTAACCGGACAAAAGAATTATTTATCCACGATAAAAAATTGTTCCTGCGGGTAGAGTCATCAGTAATAAAAAATGAACTGATGATGATGCGTACGCAAATAATTGATAAAATAAATGATGAAGCGAAGGGGACCCTGGTTGAAGAAATTATTTTCCTTTAGTCCACCTTGGGAAAATTGACCTGAAATTTAAGTCATCACTCATTCTTGAAAACGCAAGAATAAATAGTCCCGGAAGTATAAAAGCCAGCTGAGCTTCGGGGTGGGTTCTGTACAGTAATATAGTGCCCGAAACCAAAACTATTATAAGTAACAGATATAAGATATATTTAAGAAGCAGTCTCATAATTCTTGTTTCAGTTTAGAAATAATAGGGGCTTTGCAAAACGCAGTTTATCAAAACTTTATAAAAATAAGGACTTCTTATTGAAAAACAAAATAACAGGATGTTTTTTAATGATAAAACACCCTGTTAACTAATACATTAGAATTTTTCGAGGGCTGAAAAAAAGAAATCGCCTTCAATTTGGGCGTTTTCAGAAGAGTCAGATCCATGAACAGCATTTGCACCGATAGACTCAGCAAATAACTGGCGGATAGTTCCTTTTTCAGCTTTTGAAGGGTCAGTTGCGCCAATAAGCTTACGGAAATCGTCAACAGCGTTGTCCTTTTCCAAAATAGCGGCTACTATAGGGCCTGATGACATAAAGCCTACCAGCTCGCCATAAAAAGGACGTTCTTTATGAACTTCGTAAAATTTTCCGGCAGTTTGTTCAGTTAATGCAATATATTTCATAGCATTAATTTTAAAGCCGGCCTTTATTATCTGGTCTAAAATTGCACCGATATGCCCGTTTGCAACAGCATCAGGCTTAATCATGGTAAATGTTTTATTGTTACTCATCTTAATAATTTGCTTTTTTGTTTTGTAGTGATGGTTAATGACCGAACTGTTTCCGTTTTCGGCTATGAACCATGAGCCATCAACTATGAACCGTTTTCTAATTTCCCGCAAAAGTAGCTTTTTACAATTAAAACATAAAGGCTTTTACATTAAATAAGATGGTTGTATTTGATTTATTTATTTAGCTTTGCAACTCTTTTTTAAAAAAAATTGATGTTAGATACAGCCTCGCTTATAAAACTTTTAGCGCAGCCCAGAAAAATAGTAATTACTACTCATCACAAACCTGATGGTGATGCTATGGGCTCGTCTTTAGGTTTATATAACTACCTTATACAGCAGGGCCATCATGTTAAGGTTATTACGCCTACTGATTATCCTGAATTTTTAAACTGGCTGCCTGGTAATGGCGAAGTTATTATTTATACAGAACAGATTAAGGAATCGGCTGACCTGATTGCAGCAGCCGATATGATATTTTGCCTTGATTTTAATGCCTTAAACCGCATTAATGAAATGGGTGAGCTCGTTGGCGGGAGCAATGCAGTTAAAATAATGATTGATCATCACCTGGAACCTCAGGATTTTGATGATTATCGTTACTGGGATATTAATGCCTGTGCTACCGCACAATTGATCTATACTTTTATTGTTGAAGAACTAAACAATAAAAAATTAATAAATAAAGATGTTGCTACCTGTTTATATACGGGTATTATGACAGATTCTGCTTCATTTTCGCTGCCTAAAACAACATCTGCAGTACATCGCATAATTGCTGACCTGATTGATGAAGGCGCGGTTAACTGGCAAATTTATGAGCAGATATATAAAAACTCATCTGAAAATCGTTTACGCTTTTTAGGTATTTGCCTTTCGGAACGGTTGGAGGTTTTGCACGAGTTTAATACCGCTGTAATAGCTGTAACTAAAGCAGATCTTGAAAAATATGATGTTGTAACAGGCGACACAGAGGGAATAGTAAATTATGCCTTGTCAATATCAGGGGTTAAACTGGCTGCCTTTATTGTTGAACGGAATGATAAGGTAAAACTTTCATTACGGTCAAAAGGTGAATTTCCGGCTAATGAGATCTGTAAAAAATACTTTAACGGCGGCGGGCATCGTAATGCTGCCGGCGGTGTATCAACCGGGAGCCTTGAGCAGGTTGTAACTCAATTTAAATTAATATTACCTGAATATAAAAAACTATTAATACAATAAAAAAAAATGAAAAAAAGACTGATGTTTTTAGCGCTTGCTGCAATAGGTTTAGCAAGCTGCAATGGTGGCTTTAATAAAGGCGAGGGAGGATTACTATATAAAATAGTTGACGATAAATCTGGCCCGAGTATAAAAGAAGGCGATTTTATGGTATTTAACTATACAGTTAAAAATGACGCCGACTCGGTAATGCAAAGCACCTTTGATAAAGGCCAGCCGCAGCCACTAACTATGCCTAGCTTAAAGGGCCAGCCTAAGGGCAATATTATGACAGTGTTTTCATTACTTAGCGAGGGCGACAGCGCTATAATTAAAGTTAATATTGATACCATGACCAAAGGTCATCCAAGGCCGAAAGAGCTGAAAGGCAAATACATTGTATATGTTATTAAAATGGAAAAGGTTATATCCAAGGGTAACCTTAGCGACCAGGTTTTCCAGGGCCGTAAAGATGCATATGCTAAATCACTTTCAGACGCAGCTAAAGCAAAAGAGCCGGTAGCTATAAAAAAATACATAACTGATAATAACCTTAAGGTTACTACAACGCCATCCGGTTTAAATTATGTAATTACAAAACAGGGCACCGGTCCGGTACCGGCTGCAGGCGATACCGTAGTTGTTAATTATACAGGCAAATTCGTGAACGGGAAAGCTTTTGAAACAAGTGTAAAATCTGATGCTGTAAAGTATAAACTACCTATAAGCCCTATGAATCCTTATAAGCCTATCCGTTTTCCGCTTGGTGTTCAGGGAATGATCCAGGGATGGAATGAGGCCTTTTTATTGTTTAACAAAGGTACAAAAGCCACAATAGTCCTTCCGTCAAGCCTGGCCTATGGTGAACAGGGAAGCCGTGAGATTGGTCCATATACACCGCTTGTATTTGAAGTTGAGCTGGTTGATATTATTCATCCTAATCCAAATGCACCAAAGCCGGCTCAATTGCCGCCACCGGTTGTTCAGCCTGCTAAATAATATTTAATTTAACACCGCCTTCCTGTTTTAACAGGGAGGCTTTTTTATTTATGATGAAATATATTCCATTTATTTTTGCTTTAATATTAGCAGTTAATGCTAGTGCGCAAAGTGATATGCAGCGTACACCTAAAGGAGCGTTGTGCCAGATCTATACTCATAACACCGGCGAAAAACTTAAAGACGGTGATATTATTACGTTTCAATACATTCAAAAAACGGATAAAGATTCCGTGCTTTACAGCACATATGCCAGCGGCAATGTTGGCCAGGCAAGGATCCAGCCTTCACAAAACGTTGCTGATTTAATGGAGGTTTTCCCGCTTTTAGCTGTGGGTGACAGTGTGCTGGTGAAAGTTCCTACCGATTCTTTATTTAAGGAGCATGAGGACAAGCGCCCGGCATTTTTTCCGAAAGGCAGCAACCTTGATTTTACAATTAAGATTTTAAAGGCACAATCAATGGATGCCTTTATGGCAGAGATAAAGGCAACTGAAGTTAACGCTGCTAATAAATACACTGCAGATCATAAGCTTAATTTGCAAACAACAGCAAGCGGTTTGAAATATGTAATTACCCAGCCATCAACAAAGCTTAAACCTCAAAAGGGCGATACCTTGCTGGTGAATTATGCAGGACGCAGTCTTGATGATAAGGTTTTTGACTCGAGCATTGAAGCAATTGCAAAAGGTGCAGGCTTACAACAGCCCGGCCGTACTTATGAACCCATTGAGGTAATTGTTGGCACCGGCGGTGTTATCCCGGGTTGGGATGAAGGATTGCTTTTATTAAACGAAGGTTCAAAAGCAACATTTGTTGTTCCGTCAAACCTTGCTTACGGTGCGCAGGGAAATGGTAACGATATTAAACCATTCAGTACATTGGTATTTGATGTTGAGATAGTTAAAATTAAACCTGTAAAACATGCGGCTGCGCCCGCGGCAAAAGCGCCGGCAAAAAAGCCTGTTTATAAAAAGAAAGTCACAACAAAGAAAAATTAGGTGAAAGCCTCCTGATACATCAGGAGGCTTTTCTATTTTTGCACCATGTTACTTACAGATACACATACCCATTTGTATTACGAAACAGATGATGCCAAAAGGGTTGAATTAGTGCAGCGTTGTAAAGACAATGAAATTACGCGCTTATTTCTGCCCAATGTTGATGCCGCATCTGTACCTATGGTATTTTCGCTGAAGGCATCCTTCCCGGATATTTGTTTCCCCATGCTGGGTTTGCACCCCTGCTCTGTAAAGGATGATTGGGAAGAAGAGCTGAACCTGATACAACAAGCCATTCATCAGCATAAAATATACGCGATCGGCGAAATTGGGATCGACCTGTATTGGGATAAAACCACCCTGTCGCAACAAATACAGGCCTTTAAAAAGCAAATAGCCTGGGCAAAATCATTAAAGCTGCCTATTAATATTCACTGCCGGAGTGCATTTGACGAGGTTTATGAAGTATTGCTGCAGGAAAAAGATGATGATCTGCGTGGAATATTTCATTGCTTTGGCGGAACATTGGAACAAGCTAATAAATTAATTAATTTAGGTTTTTACCTGGGGATTGGCGGCGTAGTTACGTATAAAAATGCCGGGCTGGATAAAGTTGTTGCACAGACCAGCTTAAATCATATAGTTTTAGAAACAGATTCTCCGTACCTTACGCCGGTTCCGTACCGGGGTAAACCTAATGAAAGCTCTTATTTGGTTTATATTGCCCAAAAAATTGCAGAACTGCACCAAACAGATCTTGAAACTGTGGCTGCTATTACCACAGAAAATTCAAAAAAGATATTTGGTATATGAATATTTTTTTTTCAATAGTTTTATTTTTTTCAGAACCTAGATACGCATGAGTCAGATCTTGATCATTTATACCGGAGGGACAATTGGTATGATGAGCGACCCTCAAACCAAGGTGCTCAAACCGATCAATTTTGAGCAGATAATGGATAATGTGCCCGAGCTGGAGAAGCTTAATTGTAAAATTAAGGTACATTCATTCGAGCAGATAATTGATTCATCAAATATGAACCCCGCCATCTGGAGTGAGCTGGCCAGCCTGATAGAGTCAAATTATGATGATGTTGACGGCTTTGTGATATTGCACGGCTCAGACACTATGGCATTCACTGCTTCGGCATTGAGTTTTATGCTCGAAGGTTTGGATAAGCCGGTAATATTTACAGGCTCACAGCTGCCTATAAGTGCTGTCCGTACAGACGCCAAGGAAAATTTAATGACATCCATTGAAATTGCCAAAGCCAAAAAGCATGAACGCTCCCGTGTGCCCGAGGTTTGTATTTATTTTGATTATAAGTTATTCAGGGGGAACCGTTCATTTAAATATAATTCATCAAAGTTTGAGGCATTCCGTTCGCCAAATTATCCTATCCTGGCCGAGTCAGGCGTTCATCTTCGCTTTAGCGCCAATGATATCAGGCACCCAAAGGAGGGAGAAACGCTAAAGGTTCATAAAAACCTGGTAAGTGATGTTGCTGTGCTAAAGCTATACCCTGGTATTAGCCCGAAGGTTGTAGAAACCATCTTAACAGCAGATGTACGTGGAATAGTTATGGAAACATTCGGTGCAGGCAATACCACCACCGATCAATGGTTTGTTGATCTGCTAAAAACGGCAATCGACAGTGGCAAAGTGATCCTTGATATTTCACAATGTAAAGTGGGCACTGTTGAGCTTGGCCGTTACGAAACCAGCAAACACCTTAAAGATGTGGGCGTAGCCAACGGCTATGATATGACCTATGAATCTGCTGTTACCAAAATGATGTACCTGTTAGGCCAATTTGAAAATCCGCAGGATGTTAAACAGTACTTGGAAACAGATATCAGGGGTGAGATAACGGTATCGTGAGTATTGGTTGAGTAAGTTGATTGAATGAGTGGTTGATTAAGTTAACTATCGGCCAAATAGCATACCCTGCGATAAAACTTACGAAGTTTTGAAAACTTCGTAAGTTTGACTATTAACGAGTTGATATCTAATACTTTACCTTCTATTAACAAACCTGGTCAATTTTTCTGCCAGATAAAGCGTACCTTTGCAAAATTATTTTCTTGGGCAAGGCTTTTAACGCATGGCTTTACACCTCAACGACAATAAGCAAAGATTAGATTTATGAAAAAAATTGTCGATTACAGGAAGCTGTTAAATGTAGGTGAAGCAGCAGAATTGCAGGAATTAAAAACTATTTACCGCAGCTTAATGAAAACCTGGCACCCGGATAAATTCCAGGATAGTGCCGAAAGCAAATTAGAGGCTGAAGAGAAAAGTAAGACTATAATTGAGGCTTATCATTTCCTGGTAAGTATTGCGCCCGAAACCCGCGATCAATCCTTTGCGGAATATACACTAACAACTACCACATCAAACATTCTCGATTTTGATTACAAATCGCAAGTGTTAACCGTTAATTTTTTAGACGGCAACACCTATGAATACTTTGATGTGCCAAAAGAGGTGTACAGAAAATTCATCAATGCTGATTCGCCCGGAAGATTTGCCCGCAGGCACATTTTCAATAACTACATTTACCGCAGCATGAACAAGCTGGCCGCAACAGCTTAGGCAACATCTGTAACTAAGGGATTTTGAAGGGTTGATTAAGTTGATTGAGAGAGTGGTTGATTGAGTTGAAATATAACAAAAGCCAATCTAACTTAATAAACCTAATCTACCCCAATCAACTAATTTACTATATTAGTTGTTACAATCCCATCACATGAAAAAGCCCATTTTTCGGTTGCTTATTTCCATTCCGGCATCTGCCCAAACTTTCCGTACAAATATTGACATACTGATAACCAGGCTTATCGTTAAATTCTGTTAAATAAATTACAGCAAAGCCTCATTTCATTATTTTTGATTTAAGCATTTATCACTGCCCATCAATTCGTGTAATTCGAAAAAATTCGTGCTAATTAGTTTAATTCAATTATGTTCAAAAGCTACCTAAAACTTGCCCTTCGCAATTTGTGGAAACGCAAAACCACTACTCTTATTAATGTTTTAAGCCTATCAGCAGGTTTGGCCTGTTGCGCGCTGGTATTTTTGTTTTGGCAGCACGAGCTGAGCTTTGATAAAGGTTTTGATAATGGTGATGACATTTACCGCGTAACTTCCACTTTTAAAGATGGCAGTAAAGCGCCGACAGTTGGTTTGCCTTATGCAAAATATTTAAAAAGCGAGATCCCCGAAATTGAACAGGTTACCCGCCTTGACCCGACAAATGGCGTTGTTATAGTGCAGGCACAGGGCGTAGGAGTTTCAACCCCGTTTATAGAAAATTCCGGCTATTGGGTCGATCCTGAGTTTTTTGATGTGCTGTCCTTTCATTTTTTACAGGGAAACCGTAAAACGGCTTTTGCAGCGCCAAATACTATAGTGCTTTCACAATCGCTGGCTAAAAAGCTGTTTAAGAAAGTGTATCCGGTAGGTAAAACAGTAAAAGCCGGTAATAATACTTATACAATTACCGGGGTTTTTAAAGAGGATTTTTTAAATCACATCCAAGCCGGCTTTTTCGCTTCAAACAACAGCGATCACATCAGGGAGCAAATGGCTAACAATACCAGCTGGGTGGTAAACGATAATTTTTACACTTATATAAAAGTAAAGCATAGCACCAATCCTCAATATTTGATAAAAAAGCTAAACGCTTACCTTAATAGACATGCGCTTGCAGAAATGAAGGAGCATAGCGATCATATAACTAACTCCTTACAATCACTGCATGATATTCATCTTCATTCATCAGAGTTCCAGGATTACCTGGCATATAAGCAGGGTAATATAAAGTACCTGTATCTTTTGGGTTCTATAGTTCTGGTGATATTGTTACTAGGCTGCATCAATTATATGAATTTAACAACTGCCCAGGCCATAAGCCGCGCACGTGAAGTTGGCGTACGCCGGGTAATGGGTGCAGGAAAGGGATCCATCCGTTCCCAGTTTTTGATAGAAACCATTACCATCAGTATCTGTGCACTCATTATTTCCGTTGGCCTTGCGTTCCTGTTTCTGCCGGTATTTAATAATTTTACCGGGCAAAGCCTGTCTTTTTTTGCAAAAGAGAATAGCAGCCTGATTTTATGGATGGTGCTGATTGCCTTAATAACGGGCATCGCAGCAGGATTGTATCCAGCATTTTATTTATCGGCATTTAAGGCTGTTAAAGTATTAAAGGGTAAGGTAAGTGATGCATCGGGTGTGTTTAGCGTCCGTAAAGTACTTATCGTATCCCAGTTTGTTATTTCTACCTGCCTCGTATTTGCTACCATTGTTATATGGAACCAGCTGCACTTTATGATCAATGCAAAAACAGGCTTCGATCAGGATCAGCAGCTGGTTTTAAACCTTAACAGCGAGCAATCTCAAAAAAACAGTTCGCTGCTTGTCAGGCAGCTTGCTAATAATATAAATTTTAAATCAGTTACCCTTGCAGCCGCGCCTCTGGTGTCTGGTGATATGAACTTGTACCCGGCAGAAAAGACAATAAATGATAAGCAAATAGTTTTCTTTGACTTTGCCGATGAAAATTATTTAAAAACGCTGGGCCTTAAACTAATCGCAGGGAGCAATTTTAGTCCGCAAGTATTTACCAATACCAATATGCAGGAAGACACAGAATTGCATGACTTTGGCAAAGAGGTAATTTTAAACGAAGAAGCGGCAAAGCTATTAGGATTTGATCCGTACACAGCGGCCGGTAAATATGTATCGCACCTGCACAACGGGGTGGTTTACAATTACAAGATTGTGGGTGTAGCTAAAAACTATCATTACTTTTCGTTACACGCAGCAATAGGGCCCTGCGCTATTATGAATGTAAACCCCCTAAGGTGCAGTACCATTGTGGCAAAAATTAATGGGCGCCATATATCAGCAGCTATTGACCACGCATCAAAAAACTGGAAAGCGTTGAACCCTGATACCCCTTTTTCTTATGGGTTTTTGAATGATATTTTCCAAAGTGATTATGAGCAAGATCAGCGACAGCAAAAAATGATAGGCACATTTACTGTTATCGCCATATTTATTTCCTGCCTCGGGTTGTTAGGATTGATAACCTACTCCGTTGCTCAAAAGGCAAAGGAAATAGGCATCCGTAAAGTTATAGGGGCCAGTGTTGCCAGTGTGGTTGCGTTGTTTTTAAAACAGTATTTTAAATTATTGTTGATAGCCAATGTTATTGCCTGGCCGTTGGGCTGGTATTTTATGCATAGCTGGCTGCAGGATTTCCCATACCGGGTAAATATAAGCTGGTGGATGTTTGCGGTTTCATTATCTGCAGGACTAATCACCGGATTTTCAACCATCGCATTCAAAACAATCAGGGCGGCAATGGCAAACCCGATAAATAGTTTGAGAGTGGAGTAGGGGAATTAGTTGCAGGTGGTAAAATTGAAAAGCCTCAATCTAAGTGGTTATATAACTATTTAGATTGAGGCTTTATTTCAGACGCTGCTAGTGTTTACAGCACCGGGTAGTTCCAGCCATGTGCATCAGTTGCACGGCCATATTTAATACTATCAAGTTCTCTTAATACTTTTTGCGAAAATTCGCGTGTTTTAGGATCGCTTAAAAAATACTCTTCACCGTTATGGCTTATTGAACCAACTGCTGCAATGGTAGCGGCAGTTCCGGCGCCAAAAGCATCCTGGAGTTTTCCCGTTTTAGCGCCTTCAATAATTTCAGCAACTGATACGCGGCGTTCTTCAACCGGCATACCCCATTCGCGGGCAAGGGTTAATACGGTATCGCGGGTAACGCCATCTAAAATAGTATCGCGGGTTGATGGGGTTATTAGCGTTCCGTCAAGCACAAACATTACGTTAGCAGCTCCCATTTCTTCTATATACTGATGATCTTTCGCATCGGTCCAAATTAATTGGTCAAAACCTTCTTCGGTAGCTTTTTTAGCCGGGTACATACTGCCCCCATAGTTACCAGATGATTTTGCATAACCCATTCCGCCTTCTGCTGAGCGGGTATAAAAAGTTTCAATTTTAACCCGTAAGGTTTTTGAGAAATAGGGTCCTACAGGGCATAACAAAACCATGTATTTATAGGTGCTTGATGGTGCTACGCCTAAAAAAGGATCGGTAGCAAACATAAACGGCCTTATATATAGTGCATGGTTAGCTTTTGAGGGCACCCAGTCGCGGTCAATATCAACCACCGCTGCAATGCTTTGGATAAAGATCTCCTCGGGTAAAGTCGGCATACATAAGCGTTCGGCAGATTTATTGAAACGGATCGCATTTTTATCCGGGCGGAAAATAGTTACCTGTCCGTCTTCATGTTTATAAGCTTTAATTCCTTCAAAAAACGATTGGCCATAATGCAGCGATGAAATAGCCGGACTTAAACCAATTTCGCCATAAGGGACTATCTGAAAATTCTTCCATTCGCCATCGGCATAATCGGCCACAAACATATGGTCAGAAAATGTTTTACCGAAGGGTAAGTTGTTGAAATCCGTTTCATGTAAACGGGAATGATTGGTTTTAGTGATCTTGATGTCCAGCGTCTCTGTCATGGCCTTAGTGTATTTAATTCGGAAAATGGCAAGTTAGGAAAATTTTTCATGAGATGATAATTTGAATTAACGGTTGATGATTAGTAAAACAATAGATAATGAGAATTTTACCTCGTCAAGACAATGTGAATTCGGCATAAGGATGTCTGGTATTACACAAATATTCGTAAATTTGTTAATAAGAAAGGAGTTTAGGAAAATGGGTAAAAATAATATCAAAACATCAGAGGACGAATTAAGGCCATTTTTTAATTATAAATCTTACTCCATAGATGAAATAATTGCTGCAGGCGGAGCTACAGCGTTCGCTAATAAATTAGGCAAAAACCCTCAGAATATTATAAAAAACTTAAAAACACTACCTAAAGATGCTTTTTTTACCGACGAGGAAGTAAGGCAGGCGTTAGAGACCTTAAAGACGAGTAAATGAGATTATTGCTTGATACCAATATTCTGATTTTCCTTTCCAAAGATCCCAGTTTTAAATTGCTGGAAAAAATTGTAAATCCTGAAGGCCAAAGGATTTTCATCTCCGTTGTCTCTATTGCCGAACTAAATTCATTATCAATACAATACAAGTGGGGTATAAAAAGATGGCAGGTACTTAACTTCATAATAGAGCAGGCTGTGATTATTGAGGTTAATCAAAACCTGATAAATATCTACGCTGAAATGGATGCTTTTTCTCAGCGACGAAACCCTTCATATTCTGAATACTCTTTTAATACGCCAAGAAACATGGGTAAAAATGATTTGTGGCTCGCGTCGATAGCTGCTTTACTTGGGTTGTAACTTGTAACAACGGATTCTGATTTTAACCACCTACACAAAGTATTCATAGAAGTACAGCATATGAAGCCGGAGTTGTTCAGGTTATGATCTTAAACCATGTTCGTGACTGGGGTATATACTATCAATCACGAACGATCTACCTAACTTCCTTCAAAACCTTTTCCACCCAACCCTTACCCCATTCATCAATTTCCTGTTCATTCCACAATGCAGGATAAAAGATACGTTTCTGAAAACGCGGAGGCAGATACTTTTGCCAGTTGGTGCCGCCGGTGGCTTTAATTTCTTCAGGTTCGCGGTTAAGGTAGCGTACGGCAGATTTATAATGTACGAGCGGCCAGTTCACGTTTACATTTATATCCAGCTGTTTCAATTCGTTTTCAAGCTCAATACTTGATTTGCTTGCGCTTTTAAGCTGATTAAATAATGCATAAAAATTATGGTTAGCACTTGTCTTACCAAGTTCAATAAATGTTTTGGCGTATTTTTTTTCGAACTGTTTAAGAGTTAGCGTCTTTTTACCAGTTGATAGTTCAGTTGCGCCAAACTTCCAGTAGATGTATTCAAACTGCTCGTCAATGGGGGCATTCCTTAGTTCTTCGCGTTTGTCTTTGGCAACCAGGTTAATAAAATCAGTGGCATAGATCTCTATCATCCGGTACTGACCCGATTGAAAACCGCTTGCAGGAAGCAGCGACATCCTGAACTTTAAAAACTGTTCTTTATCCATCCCATCAATCATAATATCAAACGATTGGGTAAGCGCTTCAAAATATTTATTAATTCGCTTTAAGCGGATGGTAAAAAATTCCGCTGTTAACGGATGTGCCGCGGTTATTTGTTTGCACTCGTGTAAAACCAGTTTAAAATACAATTCTGTTATCTGGTGATACATAATAAAGATCTCTTCATCCGGAAATGGTGTTTTCGGACTTTGAAGACTTAATAGTGTATCCAAATGGATATAATCCCAGTAGGTTAAAAAATCAGCATAAAGCAAACCATCCAGGTATGATACCATATCCTGGCCCATTGCCTCATATTTTTCCTGTAATTGTGCCAGTCGTTCTTCTATTTCGGGAGAGAAATGCATGGGATAAAGGTAGAAAGTTTTGCTATTTAAATCACGATTCAGAAACCTCATATAAAATCAGCTTGATTTTTATTCGCTTTTAATCTATAGCATACCAATTCTTTATTTTCATCGCTACCCAACGTTTATCATCTTCATTACGATGATGTAATAAAAACGGATTTTTAATTATCTAAAATCAAAAAAATGAAAAACTTAATTTATGGCCTTCTGGCTCTTTCACTTACTTTATTTGTTATATCAGCCTGTAACAAAGGTAGTTTATCCGATAACAAGAACGGACAATTAACCGCTTCCAGTTATAAGGTAAAAATTAATCAACCAGACTCCCTGCTGCTGGTTGGTGCAAAAGCAACTGATACTACCCGCTGGAGTATAGTTCCTTCGGGACACGATTCCATTATAACTAAAAATAATACGGCATTAATTTTCTTCAAAAAACCAGGGAGTTACCTGGTTAAGGCTATTAATGGCATAACCACAGCAACTGCCTCTGTAACAGTAAGTGATTCTGTTTACCATCCTGCAGGTCAACACACTATTGTGTCGCTTATTGGCGATCAGGTTACTTTGGTGCCCCACTATTATAAAAGTAAAACTTCTGATTCAGCTTACTTGTCTTTTGTAGCTCAAACTCATAATAGTTATTGCAGTAATAGTTCACTCAAATTTGCAGACAGCGTTGTTAATAATAGTTATGGCATCGGTTTTCTCAATGTGATCCAGCCAGCCCAATGTACACTTGGTATTACACCGATTGCTGCAGTTATTAATTTTACCCAAAATCAACCTGATTCTTTGCCCAATGGGACTTTCCCGCTCAATGTTACTTTAAATGGCATAACTTACACTGGGAGTATAGTTGCAACAACCACAACCATTACATTTAACTGGAATTATAATGCCGGGGTTTTAATTGCACCTAAGCAAATCAGCAAGTGATGTATTGAATAGAGTGATAAATGTTGTAAGGGCGTAAATATTAAAGGGTTTAATTATTACAGCCTTTACAACATCATCAACTATTACAGTTAATTAAATAAAAATAGTTTGATTTTGACCCAACGTTTTATAAGCAGCTTACGAAGCGTAATTCAAGTGGATGAGGAATGAATTTTTAAATGAACTTTTCTAAAAAACAGGCGGAAATGCTTGTAAAAGGGTGTGTAAATAATGAACGTACGGCTCAGGAGGCCTTGTACAAATTATTTCATGCCGATATGTTAAGGGTATGTTATAACTATTTGCCTGATAAAGAACTGGCAAAGGAGGCTTTTAACATGGGCTTTCTAAAAGTATTTCAATCCATAAAAGATTTTGATATAAAAAAAGGTGAATTGGGTGGATGGATCAGGAAGATAATGATCTATACCTCAATAGATATCTGCCGAAGTGAATTGAAATTTAACACCATACAACTTTCAGAGAAAGATGAAGTTGAATTTTTTATTTCACCGTCAGTTTTAGAGAAGTTATTTTTTGAGGATGTTTTAAAAAACATCAGGACATTGCCTTATGCAACACAAACCGTGTTCAATTTATCTGTATTGGATGGTTTTACGCATAAGGAAATAAGCGAACAATTATATATAAGCGAGGGTACTTCCCGCTGGCATTTATCCGAAGCAAAAAAACAATTAAGAGCTTTGCTTAAAACATCTGCAAAAACCACTGATGAGCTAACAGAAAGGAGTGGTAAAGCAAAATGAAGAAATTAAACTACCTCAGTCTCTGGCAAAAAAAAAGGAGTGAATTGCCAATCAATGATGATCCTCAATCCGACTGGGCTGAAATGGATTCGCTTTTAAATAAACATATGCCTCATACAAGCCAACCGACTGGTAAAGGTAAATTCAATTTAAAATTTTTTAAAATATTGCCCAAATTGTTCATTACCCTTTCGGCAGCTGCTATGGTTTACACGGTATCGCATATAATTTTATCTAAATCGCATCAACAGCAACCCAAACATAAAATCCATAAGGGCAGTCAATCCGTACCTGATTCATCAGTTATTGATACTTTAAATAAAGATTCAATTAATAATATTGAGGATAGCCTGGTTTTAAAAAATCAGGTTGTAGCGGATAGTTCGATAAATAACCCCGGCGATTATAAAAACCCGGCAAATAGTTCAACAGCAAATATTGATTTAAAAAATAAGCCCGCAGGCTCGGTTAAAAACAGCAGCACTTTGGTAAAACCATTGCTAAATAAAAACCGTGTCTTTGCAAGTAATCGTACTAATAATAAATTAGGGACTGGTTTTTCAATAGGTAAAACCAACCTGAGTAAAACTAATTTATTGGGTGCCGGTAAAAATAATGCTTTAGTAAGTTCAGTAGTAAATTATAGCGCGTTCAGATCTTATAACAGTGAAGGGGAGGTTGGAAAACCAAATAATAATGAGAATGCAGTTAATAATTTCAACCAGAATTATCCTGCATTGCAAACAACCGCACTTCAACTGAGTTTGTATCCGGGGTTAATTGGTAAACAGCCACATATAATACAAGGATCAAATTATGGTGTTGTTAAAATACCTTTTTTAGGCACATCGAAATCTATAAAGGATAAAAAAACAAAATTAAAAAACCTGGATGTTTCAAATATCGATTGGGGAGTATTAATGGGCGCTAATGCATCAGGCAGTTTTACGCCGGCAAAACAGAATGCCAATTTTTACGGAAGTTTACCAGTTGATGTTTATTTTGGTTTATTTGCTAATTACAATTTAAACAATAAATGGGCAATAGGCTCACAGATTCAAATCTTAAGTGCGCAAAATAGTACTGTCAACTATACCCATGCCAATGAAAGTAAGGTTGATTCCGGTCAATCATTAAGAATAACAACTTCCGGAAAATTGTATTCGGTTAATATTCCGTTGCACTTAGTTTATAAAGTAACAAATAATGTAAGCCTTAAGGCTGGTCCGGTGATCGGTATCCCGGTAAAACAGACAAATATTAACAGCACTTTGCAGCCGAATAGTATAAGGTCTGATAGTACCTATTATTCTAAGATGGCCGGAATATTAAATGCGACCAAATATGAGCAAAAGCTCAACCTGGGCGTTTCAGGCGGAGTAAACTTTCATATTAAACGCTTTGTTTTTGAAGCCACTTATTTGAAAAGCCTAAGAGGTTACGCTGTCACTAACGATTTGGGCAGCTATAGGTCCGGCAATGGTACGGTCCAATTTGCTATAGGTTTTCAATTAAATAAACCAAAGCCATAATTTACTTCTTTTAAATTTATTCCATCTCAAAACATTTTCGCTATCAGTTGTTATTACTTAAAGCCAATCCTTTCAATCATGAAGATCAGTAAAATCCTTATAGGAATTGACGACAGCAAGCAGGCAGAGCACGCCGCCGAATATGGTTTTGATATAGCACATAAGTTTGGCGCCGCAGTAGGCATGGTAAATATTGTTGAACCCATGATAATGCCTGCATCCGGTGGTATCGATCCTATGATGGGATCGTCCCTGAATACTGCAACATTACAGGATATGGAGATCCTGGATATTCAAAAAAATCAAGCGGAGAATATTGTTGAGCGCACCATAAAACAATATGCCGGTGGTATGCAGGTAACTCATTTTACAGAATACGGCTCAACAGCCGACGGTATAATACAATGCAGCAAAGAATTTGGTGCCGACCTTATTGTTATAGGTACGCATTCACGCAGCGGACTTGATCGCTTGCTGATGGGCAGCGTTGCTGAACATGTTGTGCGCCACTCAGAAGTGCCAGTGCTGGTGGTGCCGTTTAAGGTTGAAGAGTAGTCCATGGTCGATAGTCCATAGACCATGGTTTATCGATCGCTGACTTTTAAAAATTTTACTATGGACCATAGACCATGGTCTATGGACTCCTCTAATACAACAACCTAAACTTTATCGTCTGCTCTATCGCTTTCAGCTCATTTAATACTTCTGCGTCATAACCGGTGTTAACATCAGTAATTACATAGCCTATTTGCGCATTGGTAACCAAAAACTCGCCGACTATATTAATGTTATGGCGCGCAAAAACTTCGTTAATCTTGGCTAAGATCCCTGGCACGTTTTTATGGATGTGTATTAAGCGGTGCGCATTGTTAATGCGTGGTGGTTGCAGGTCTGGAAAGTTGCAGCTGGTATGTGTTTTTCCCTCGTTCATAAATGCCATTACCCTTTTAGGAATAAAATCATCATTACGGGGATTGTGTTTAGGGTCGTCGAAAATAATAACTCCATTTTCGCAGGCTGCTTCTGCTAACTTGCGGCTGCTTATCCTGCCAAAAATGCCTATAACTTTTAGCCTGCCCGCATTCTGTACCTGTTCAGGTGTGGGCTGATTGGCCTCATCACAAAACAATATCCCCGCCTCTTCCAGGTATTTATCATCAATGCTTTCATGATGGCGGATATTATAGCCCTCCTTTTTCATTTGCGCCAAGGCATCGTCCTCTACCGCGCCTACTACTAAACATTTGATGCGGTTTTTAGGATACGATATTGCACGGGGCAGTTTATTGATAAACAAAAACTCGTCAAAGCTGGGTGTAATATGATCTGCCTTTTCAGCAACTGATTTGCGTTCGATGTTCTCTGTAAAGGCAAAAAACTTTTTGATCATACCTGATTCTTTTAATTGGAAATCAGAATAACCATCACCTATACCATATATGTCACCCGGCAAGTTCAGCTCCCTTAAAAGTTTAACCTTGCCACCTTCCTGACTTAAAGGGTTTTCGCGATCATAGCCTATTATATTACCATCAGCATCAAACACAAAAGTGTTGGCATAAATATTCTCTTTTTTAATATGATATTCGGTTACTACCGGAATAATAAACTCTTTGAATCCACCTGATACGATAAGTACCTCATCGGAATGGTTCTTAAAAAAAATGGTATTGCGGCTGAATGAGGTTGATACCTTTTTCTTTAAATGGGTAACCAGTTGTTTTAAATGTTCACGGTTTGCCTGTAACAGTTTAACCCGGCTCTCCAAACTTTGGGTAAAAGATAGCCTGCCTTCCATCGAGGCATTGGTAAGATCCTCGATCTGTTTGTAAATATTTTCGCGGTCGGGGTGGTTTTTTAATGATATGCGGGCCAGTTCGTCCAGTGCCTCAACCTGTGTAAAAGTACTATCGAAGTCTATAATAAAGTATTGATCCATTGTTTATTGATGTGCAAATATGCGGATGTGCAAATGTGCGGATTTTTTAGATTGATTTTTTATAGATGTTTATAAAGTTGATAGGATGAGTAGACTAAATGTGGAAAATGTAACCTGTAGGAGCGAAATGCTTGCGCATTAGTTTATAAGGATGAATTCGTAGGAGACGCAATGCATCCTTATAAACGCGAACAGGTTTCATGCATATGATAGAAAATGATAGACGCATTGTGTTGCGTCTCTATAATACTGGGGGGCTCGCCAGAATTCTTAGCTCCTTTGGGAAATAATTATTTATCCTGTTTGGCAGCAGCTTTGCCCATCCCAACGCGTGTCCTTCAAAATTCATCAGGCTCCAGCCCTTATCGGTAATATTTATGTCGATGTTTTCGCGGCGCAGGTATTGTATGGCTTGTTCAAGGCTCAGATCGGTTTGCAGCACCTTATCCTTATTAATATATATACTAAGCGCCAGCTCATGATCGGGCACCAGGTCATTTCCCATCAGCTTACCAATCCGCACGCCTGATTTCTTTATATATAGATGTCGTTGCAAAGTGTCCAAACTTTCCTTATGCTCACGGCTTATAGCCAGCCAGTCATCATTCACCTTATTATAATAGTAGTTTTCAGGGTCATTGATATACTTCTTTATAAGCTCTATTTCTAATAGCGCCAGTTTCTGATGTCCTTTTGTCTTAAAGGCTGGTGGTTCATCAGTTTGCTCTTTCTTTTTTAAACAGGCTGCAAATAAGCCCTCGCCCTTTACCTTGCCCGGGTAAAAGCGATAACCCCAGGCCTTTTGCTCCGGCGATAGCGTTTCAACAATTCCCCACTCCTTATATATAGGTATCCGGATGCTTTCCATATCAAATTCACGGCACAGCCAGTCAAGGATCTCCTCGTTTTCCTGGTGCGAGTAGGAGCATGTACTATATATAAGGTGTCCATCTTCTTTTAATGCCGGGTAAACATCAGCCAGGATGCGTTCCTGGCGTTGGTGGCACAGGTTCACATTTGCCTCCGACCATTCATTCATGGCTGCCGGATCTTTCCTGAACATTCCCGAGCCTGAGCATGGTGCATCAACCAGTATTGTATCGAAAAAGCCGGGAAGCCTGCCAAAATCCCGCGGGTCATTATTACTTACTATAGTATTGGCCGTGCCCCAGCGGTTAAGGTTATCGCACAAAGCCGGCACGCGGGTTTTTATTATTTCGTTTGATACTAAGAGATCATTACCATTAATAGCCGAATTGATAAGCGTGCTTTTACCGCCCGGCGCAGCGCAAAGGTCAAGCACCTTGATAGGCTCACCGTCATTATTTTGCTTAATATGTTTAAGGATCTGATCAATAAACATTGACGATGCTTCCTGCACATAATAGCACCCCGCATGGAAAAGCGGGTCGAATGTAAAGGACGGGCGCGTATTTAAATAGTACCCTTCATGGCACCACGGCACCTGTCCGTCTGTTTTTAATATTGATCTTTTAAAAGGATTTATCCGCATAGAGGTGGGCGACGCGCTATTTTGGTGTGCATCCACAAAGTTTTCGCGCTCAAAATCGGACTCTTCATTTAATGAATTAAGAAAATTTTCGGGAAAAATGTATTCGCTCATATCAGTTTCAAAGATACGAATTCGTTAATTGCCATTATTAAGGCATGTTTATTAAAGATAATAGCATAAAAATGATGGTAGTTTACAGGCAGTTACATGGATTGTTTTAATTAATGTAAAATTCTTTTTGCAGGGAGCCAAAAACTCTGTACATTTGTGACCGCTTTGGAAAAAGGCGTTGTTATTTGAGAAGTTAGTGACTAATAAAAGGGCTGAAAAATAAGTAAAAAAAGTACTTGACAGATAAATAAAAAAGTCACATCTTTGCAGCCCGCAAACGAGGAAGAGAAAAGAGGGAAGGCGGGTAAAAAAAGGCAAACAAAAAATAAAAAAAATAAAGTTTGCAAGTTTAAAAAAGGTTTCTACCTTTG
>NZ_JAQBOC010000038.1 GCF_028288225.1 Mucilaginibacter sp. | reverse complement strand
TAAGGTCTATTGGAAAGCCATAGGTGTCTGATAATTCAAAAGCAAAGTCGCCGGGAAATATTCTTCCTTGTTTACCAGATGTATATGTAATTTCATTATCTATTAAATACGGAATATGACCTTCCATTATCCCCTTCTCACCAGTTTTAATTAGTGAGTTGAACATTTCGATACCTGTGCCTAATGTTCTCAAAAAGGATATTTCTTCTTCCAATATTACTTTCTGAACGAAGTCTTTTTGATCGTATAAATTATCAAACACACCTTTAAATTGGTCGGCCAGTAGAGGCACCAATTGATTAATAAACGGATTTTTACGTTCTAAATATTGATAAGAATATCTAACAGCCCTGCGCAAAATACGGCGAATCACATAACCTGCCTTATTATTTGATGGCAACTGCCCGTCAGCTATAGCAAAGCTGATAGCACGGATATGATCTGCCAATACACGCATAGCCACAGCTTCATTCCATCCATCTTCACCGGGTTTGGCTGCGCTGTTATATTTCTTTCCGCTCTTTTCAGCAATAAAGTTGATCATTGGCTGAAAAACATCAGTATCGTAATTTGAAGTTTTATTCTGTAACACCCTTACCAAACGTTCAAATCCCATCCCTGTATCCACATGTTTCGCAGGTAAGGGTTGCAATGAGCTATCTTTCAACCTGTTAAACTGCATAAATACGTTATTCCAAATCTCAATCACCTGGTCATGATCCGCATTTACAAGGGTTGCACCATTAACAACTGCCCGCTCACTATCCGGGCGATTATCGTAATGGATCTCTGAGCTTGGTCCGCATGGGCCGGTCTCGCCCATTTCCCAAAAGTTATCTTTTTTATTTCCGGGGAGGATGTTTGCTTCATCAACAAACGCCTTCCAAAAATTATAGGTTTCGGTATCTTTTTCTAAGCCTTCTTTTTCATCACCTTCAAAATAGGTAACGTATAAGCGGCTCTTATCTATTTTATAAACATCGGTAAGCAGCTCCCAGCTCCAGGCAATGGCTTCTTTTTTAAAGTAATCGCCAAAGCTCCAGTTGCCCAGCATCTCGAACATGGTATGGTGATAGGTATCAATACCAACCTCCTCCAGGTCGTTATGTTTGCCTGATACCCGCAAACAACGCTGCGTATCAACCGCACGGTTAAACTTGGGGGTTTCCTCGCCTAAAAAAATCGCTTTAAACTGGTTCATTCCCGCGTTGGTGAACATCAGCGTAGGATCGTTTTTTATTACAATAGGCGCAGAGGGCACAACAGTATGTCCCTTTGAAGCAAAAAAATCAAGAAAAGCCTGACGAATTTGAGTAGCTGTCATAATTGCAAAGGTAATTATTAGTCCGAAAGTCGGGAAGTCTGAAAGTCCGAAAGTTTCTTAAAGAAAAAGCCCGGCAGATCTTTGATAAAAAGATTTGCCGGACTTAAATTTGATTTTAATAATTACCCTTGTTTTTCCAGTAAAATTTTGGCTGAATCAAAGTCTGAAGCAGTATCTATCATATCCTTTAATAAGGGCCATTCTGCCGTTTTCTCAAAATTTTTATTGTAAACGCGTGTTACCTTAATAATAAGTGCATTACCTTTTACAGAGGCTTCTGCCGAAAAAAAACCCGTTTTATTAGTTTTTTTCTTTGAAAGCTCTTCAATTCCCTTAACGCTGTATCCCATCGGAATAGCCATTGTAATGGTATAACTAAAGCTGCGCGCCGAAGGCATATAAACATCCTTGTCGCGCGTTTTATCCTTTTCCTCAATCTTTAAAAATCCGCCTGTTAGCTTACCAACCTCAACAATATAGTTATTGCCCGCTCTTTTCACCATATTATCCATTTCAAAAGATTCACTGTATTCAAATACCGGGTAGGGATTATTAAGCCCATTGTTTATTATTTTGCAGTTAGTTACTTTTTGGGGCTCCTGGCCAAACTTTGCTTTAATCTCGTCGGTATAGTACTTTTCTTTATCAATATGTTCCTTTGCAAAAGCATCGGTTATATTTTTCGGGAGATTTTTTACGGAGGTACCATTTTTATAGCGTTTCACAATCAAATCTCCATTGGCTATTTCCCTCACACCTGCATCAATTTCATCGGCAAGCATCAGGTCCTTTTGGTCATCATGTTGCAACGAACCCGCTTCTTTTACCGTTCTCTCAATTTTTATTTTTTTAAGGTCCGCCCCGATAAGGTTAACGTTCAATTGTTCATTGATATAATTCTGACTGGCGGCTGTTACCGGTAAAACATCTTCCCCTTCGGTAAAATCATATTCATGGTCGTTGTGCCTTTTGGGGTGTAATACAATTACCTTCTCGCCCTGGAAATGGGCTGGGATTTCGTTATAATGCGTAACTACGTCATCAAAGCAAATGTAAGTTGGCTTACTCCCGTTTATGCGGATAAGGGCGTCAAAATCTTCATAGTTAAACACATTATCCAAGCTATTGCCGTTGCGCGATGCTACAAGCAAAACATCATGATCAATTTTTAACTCAGTTAAAATAAAGCAAAGCGTTAATATGTTTACCTTACTTGCAGCCGCGCGATATTTCATTGCAGGCAAGTTCTGCAATTCATTTGGCTGGTAAAAACGACAAAAAGTCTCGAACTTCCATTGGTTATAAAGCACTTTTGCAACACTGTCAGCGGGTGCAGCCCGTAGCGATTTCTTATCTTTAAAAGCGGCTTTAACTTTATCAGTGAGGTCAAAATAGGAATACTCCCTTTCACTAAAGGTTTTTTCAAAATTATATTTTTGAGCCTGGAGCATTGCTGTTTTACCTTCAAACTTATTCTTCTCAATTATTTTATCAATCGGGTCGTCATAAGCGCTTCCTATTTCAATGTACGGATATTGGCGAAAACCCGAAATCCACAACTGGCTCTGGTATTTAGGGATATTGCTAAGCTTAAGGCTTAGCATTTGGTCACCTTCGTTATTATGGCTTTCTTCAAAGTGCGGAGCACCGTTTGCGTATACGGTTTTAACTTTAATTTTTTTATTGAACTGGTAATCTATGCTGTAGTACAAAACCGGATATTCATCCACCAAAAAAAACAAGTTATCATTATCTTTATAGAAGTTGCCTTCTTCTTTGTCAGCTATATCCTGCTTACAGATATAATAGTCCAGTATATCACCAACCTGTAAATCAGGAATGGCAAGTTTACCTTTCTGATCTTTTGACTCATTTTTTGTTAAAACCTCTTCACTGGTATTAACAATTATTTCTTTGCCTGCCGGTTTTATAACCTTTGCACCTATAAAAGTATTGTTCACATTCGCAAATTTTGCAAACAGCTGGGATGTGGTTTTGTCAAGCCTTTTCTGATATGAGAGCGTAGAGAAACTTTCAAGCGCTGTTTTGTCATTGATCTTTACCCTTTCATGAAATATGCTGAATTTTGTAGTCCGGGTAGTTATTCCAATTGCCCTGCCAAATTTGAGCTTGCCACTTGAAGCCCTTGATAAGCTGAATGACCGGGCAAGGATCACCGCGCTCTCTTTACTAAAATTGGCCGGAACAGCGGTTGCTTTAAATTCAGCAACCGGGCTGCCCCAAACTTCAGTTTTTAACTGTGCTGCTTTTTCAATATAAGCCGCTTTTTCTTTATCGCTTTGGGCAAATGTGGTAACAGCTGATATTAAGCAAATTAATAATAGTAATGATCTTTTCATTCAGATAAAGGTTTAAGTGTTATATTCTCGTTATAGGTTTTGGCAAGCTGTTCAACATCCTTGTTCCATTGTGCAAACTTTGAAACGGACAAATGGGTGTTTTTTATAATGATGTTCTTCTTATAGATCAATTTACCGGGCTGGCTGTCATACGCAATGTGAAATTCATAGTCCGGGTTAACAATATTCAGGGGCGCAGGCACATTGGTTACTTTATATTTCGCAGGGATTGTTAATTCAGCTTCTTTATAGAGGTTGGTTTTATAATCAAACCAGTAATCATGTTTTCTTTCATCTGTTTTTATGGCTGAATTTAAAAATTCCTTTTTAAAATCCAGGTCAACATAATAAGCCTTACTGAATGACGATACTGCGTTTTTATAATCAAACTTGTAAGCGGCGGTAAGATCCTTATCTATATTATCAGTACTTGAAAGGTTCAGTTCTTTTATACCGTAATCATTATTATTATTTGATAAATAATGATTCATTGCTTCATCAGCCTTTTCTTTTTTTACACTGTTTAACCCGCTTAAAACCGACTCTTTATCTTCCCCTTTCCACAAATGTTTTACACTTCCGCTCAGGCTTGTCCCATCTATTACCAGCTTGCTGCTTTCAAAATCATAATTTTGAGATGGCACTGCATAAGGGACCTTGTTTAAAACAAAATGATCGCCGTCTTCCATCATTACCTGCCTGCCCTGGATCCTTTCGGCATATTCATTAAGCCCGAGGTAGGTTTCGGTAGCGTCCAGGTATATGATCTTTCCTTTATAATTTAAAGCGCAGATCATGTGATTATCAACAGCCAGTGACGGGGTTTGATAATCATAGGCAATATGATCCGTCCCCAGCCAGCATAATCTTGCATCATAACCTGCTGCTGTAAGCAGTTCCTTAGTTAAGTTGGCCATTCCTTTACAGTCGCCATATTTTTTACGCAGCACTTCATCAGCCTTTTCGGGCTTAAAACCGGCCATGCCATCTTCAAAGGCTATATATCTTACATTGTCCTGCACATAATAAAATAAAGCTTTAATTTTATCCATGTCGTTAGTTAATCCTGCTGTAAGCTCTTTGGCCTTAGCACTTAATAGAGCCCTATCATTAACAACCGCCTTAGTTAGGCCATGGCACCAGGAGTACAGATCTTCAACAGTACCCAAATATCTAAAATCACGACCTCCTGCTTTCGCAGATTTTGATAAGATCAATATATGCGGATAAATGTATGTTGGCCCGGGACTGTTCTCTTCGGTTTGAGAGGCCGGTAAATTTACAGCAGTGTAGGTTATAATATCGGTGTCATCTCCTTTATCATAAGTTGTTGTTTTGGTAATATTGTAACTGCCAAAATTCATTTCCTTTAGCTCAACATTCATCCATCGTGGAATTTTGAAAACCATATCTCTTTTTTTAACAGCATAGTTGTCAGAAAAATAGGCTGAGGTTAAATACCGCGGATCAGCAATTGTTTCGGTAAAAGTCACATTTGCAATGCTGCCTTTTTTTTGAAGAAACAGCTGGAAATAGCAGATCTTTTCGTCAGAATAAAAAACATCATTAACCGAGTAATAGGAATATTTTGGCTGAAAA
Organism: Mucilaginibacter sp.; assembly: GCF_028288225.1. Classification (GTDB taxonomy): domain Bacteria; phylum Bacteroidota; class Bacteroidia; order Sphingobacteriales; family Sphingobacteriaceae; genus Mucilaginibacter. Next base: position 57,569 of record NZ_JAQBOC010000038.1, on the reverse strand, counting down.
TTGCTGGGTGTATGGTTGTCAACCCTGCATTCAACTTTGTCAATTGTTACCTGGTCATTATAGGTTTCAGCAACAGGCAGTGTTACCGTATAATTATTACTGGCATAAACTGTATTTAAAATATGCTTGATCTCAACCCTTGCGGCTTTTGAATTATAAACAAACTGATAAGTATTTTTTGCAGATGCAATTATAACAGAGGAGTCGGGCAGAGTGGCAAATACTTGTAAATCAGCAAACAACAACGCACAACATAGTAGTAAAGGTTTAATCATATTTAATTAGTGAAGGCTCTCTAATATAAAACATTTTTTTACGTGAAAAAGCGAAATAAGTTAAGGTGGCAACCATTTTAATTTTCACATCCGAAAACTTTTAAATTTAGCTATCGGATTTTTTCACTTCCAATTAAACAATTACATTTGCATATGCCTTATAAAGAACGGGAAATCAACAAGATGTACTACACCATGGGTGAGGTTGCCATCCTATTTGATGTAAATCAATCGCTTATAAGATTTTACGAAAAGGAGTTTGATGTTCTACAGCCTAAAAAGAACAAAAAAGGCAATCGTTACTTTACCCCCGAGGATATTGAGAACCTGAAAATTATTTTCCACCTCATCCGCGATAAGGGTTATACTCTTAATGGCGCAAAGGAATATTTAAAAAATAACATGGCCGACAGTAAAGACAGCCATAGGGTGATCAGCTCACTTGAAAGCCTCAAAAAATTTCTTATTGAAGTTAGGGATCAGTTATAAAGAAGAGACACGAATTTCACTAATTTATCCGAATTTCACCAATCATAGCGGATATAATAATGTGGCCTTATTCAACATTCATCTTTATTTAATTCGTGTAATTCGAATAAATTCGTGCAATTTGTGTTCAACTCAATTCGTGAAATTCGAATAAATTCGTGCAAATTCGTGTCTATATGATAGCCAACCACAAAGGCGAAATACCTTTCCTTGTCCTGTTGTTTCCATTTATATTGGGGATCAGTTTAGCTATTAATTTATCGCAGACAACAAATATTAACGGGCTTGTAATCTCCTTCTTTTTCATCAGCCTTATATTTATCACACTCAATTTAACTTATGCAAAACTCAAACTTTATAAATTCAGATGGATTGGCGGCATACTTATCACTTTCATTTTATTTTTATCCGGCTATATCAGCGTAATCAAAAACAACGAGCTTAACAATAAACGCCATTTTTCAAAAGCGCAGGCACAGTACCTTGTAGTAAAGATCAATAATGAACCCGTCCTTAAAAATGGCTGGCTCAGGTTTACCGCAGATGTTGAAGAAACCGTAAATAATGGCAAAAAGTCTCCATCTGCGGGGACTTTACTTTTATCTTTAAAAGATAATACAAGCGATCTAACCTATGGGGATGAGCTGCTTATCCCGGCTAAATACAATACTGTAAACCAACCATTTAACCCAGCAGAATTCAACTATAAAAAATACCTTGCCAATCAGAATATCTATTACCAGGGCTTTTTATTCCCTAAACAATATGAGTTATTAGCCACAGGTAAGGGCAATGCCATAATCAGCTATTCGTTACAGCTAAGACATAACCTGGTTGAAAAGCTAAAGCTAAACATGCGCGATACTAACGCCATTGCAGTAGCATCAACCCTTATATTAGGCTACAAAGCCGATTTAAGCAATGATGTTTTACAGGCCTATTCAAAAACCGGAACTGTACACGTGCTTTCGGTATCAGGTGCCCATGTGGCGGTCATTTATATATTACTGGCATTTACACTTAGCTTTTTAAACAGGTTTAAATATGGCAGATTACTTAAGGCCATTATCATAATAAGTATAATCTGGTATTATTCATTGCTTAGCGGATTTTCACCGGCTGTTTGCAGGGCAGCCGTAATGATCAGCATGGTTGTTATTGGCAAAACTTATAGCCGGTATATCAATACCTTAAACATTTTGGCTATTTCTGCTTTCGGGTTGTTACTTTATAATCCGCTTTATATTGTTGATGTTGGCTTTCAACTCTCCTATCTTGCTGTATTTGGATTAATTGTTTTTCAGCCTGTTGTGTATAACTGGTTAAAGTTTAAAAACAAATGGATTGATAAATTATGGATGGCCTGTTCAGTATCGATAGCTGCGCAGGTTATCACCTTTCCTTTAAGCGCGTTTTATTTTCACCAGTTCCCGGTTTATTTTTTGGCGAGCAACCTGTTTATAATAATTCCAACTATAATTATCATGTATTCGGGGATCTGCTACTTGCTGTTGCCGCAAATAACGTTTGTATCCAAAGCCATTGCCTTTGTGCTCGAAAATTCAATCCTGCTTATGAATAAGTTTTTAACCTGGATAGAACATTTACCTTTCGCTTCTATTTCAAAAATCTGGCTAACCACAGCCGAATATCTGTTGCTTTATGCCATCATCATCAGCTTATTTTATTTTTTTTATGATAAAAAATCCTGGTTGCTTAAAGTAAGCCTTGTATGTACATTGCTGTTTGGTATTAGCATCAGTTTAAAGCGAATGAACGCATCTGCAAGCAATAATATTGCATGGCTAACCCTTAACAAGCACAAGGCAGTGATCTTTAAAAAAGGCAATGCAGCTATTGTGCTTACTGACCTGCAAGACACCGATAAAACGTATCGTTACTCCATACAACCTTATCTTGATAGTTGCCAGGTAAGTAATACCCGGTTGCTGCGGCTCAACCAAAATATTAAAATCCCCTGGATGGCAAAAAAGGATGGACTGGTTCAGTTTTTAAATACTAAAATGTTTCTTTTAAACGGGCAACCGGCGGATGAAAGTCTCACCCCAAAACTAAAAATCGATTATATTTATCTAACAGGCAACCCGCATACCAGTTTAACAGCAATAAACAACAACTTTGATTATAAATTACTTATAGTGGATGGCAGTAATAGCGATAATTATATAGGAAAGTTAAAGGAAGAGACTGAAAATAAAAAAGTAAAATACAAAATATTAAAGCGTAACATTTCGCTAATTGCTGTATCTAATTGAAAACAATAAAAGATCAACAAAATTTGCATCTGAGTCATTAAAAATCTAAATTGTATTAAAATAAACCCTACGATATGAATATTAAACTTTTTAACGTTGCCCTGGGCATGGCGCTTACAGCAACTACCTTAAGTGCAAGCGCACAAAAAAATTACACGCAAGGTGTTGTGTCATTCACTACCGAAATGCGCGGACAACCTGCGGAGGTTAAAGAATATTTTACAGCCGATTCAACAGCTGCTTTAATAACAATGGGCCCTGCCAATGTAAAAATATTAAGCAATGCCAAGCATGATTTTTTTGCTGTTGTACTTGATGTACCTGTTGCAAGCATCAAAAAGGCAGGCATAGCCACACCTGCTGAGGTTGAAGAAGCTATGAGCCAATTACCAAATTTTACTTTTACTCCAGGTACTGAAACCAAACAAATTTCAGGATTTAACTGTAAAAAAGTAGTAGCCAAGGACGCGAAAAGCGGCAAAACGTATGACATCTGGATCACCAATGATTTTACAGTACCAGAAACTGCGTTACCAGTATATTATGCTAAAATAGGTGGTTTCCCTGTGCAGTATACTGCTTTTCAGCAGGGTCAGGAAACCAGCATCACTATTACAAGCATAGCCGATACAATAGCACCTGCCGGAACATTTAGCATAGGTAAAGATTATATCAAGGGTTCAATGGCCGATTTGAGTGCCCAATAATTATAGAAAAAATTCAATAGAAAAACCATTTGCTCATCGCAGTAAATGGTTTTTTTGTGTCCAGCAGGTCATGCTCAATTTAGCAGTAGCAGGTCACCTGATAAAGCATTTACCCAATCGGTAAATAAATGGCTCTCATAATCGGCTGCTATTTTGGCGTGCTCTTCCCAGTGCGGCGAAAATTTTTTCAGCTGGCTAATCATTTCTTCCAAATGTCCCTCTTCCTCTAATATTATTGACCTTACGTTAACCTTACTTGCGGCGTTTTCCAATGCTTCCTGGTAAACCGGGTAAAGCTCATCGGCACGTACTTCAATTGCATAGGTAACCAGCAGGTAGGCTGCAAAGCGCAATTCTTTCCCAACCAGACCTAATGTATGCTTCAGGTACCTGCTTACCTGTATGTCCAGTTGATTGAGGTAAAATTTGCTATAAGCCGGGGCTAATAAAAATTCAGGAGCGTAGGTTGGGCAGATCTCTCCGCCTATTTTTTCTATTTGTTTTTTTAGGTAGAAGGCATGGCGGTGTTCTTCGGCGGCGTGCTTTAGGATGATATAAGTAACCGTTAGCGGATCTTCACTGGCTGATATTTTGCGTGCGCCGGTATTTTCCATTAATGATAACGTATTTAACCATTTGGCATGCAACACTTTATCCGCTATTATTAAAGGTAATATTTTGTTTAATTCCATATTATAAATTTTGATTACACCGATTTTTGAAAATGATTACACTGATTATTTTAATTGATTTCACTGATTGATCTATTGATTACAAAGAAATATTTAGTAAAATCTTTTCTGATCGGTGTAATCCTTTTATAATCGGTGTAATCTTCTTCAAATCGGTGCCATCAATTAAATTTCCTCCAATGCTTGCTCTATTTTGTTGTAAATGTAATTCAGCTCAACATCTGTTATGCAATATGGAGGTAAAATATATATAACGTTTCCAAGCGGGCGCAGTATAATACCGGCATCCAGAAAATACCGGTATAAAATATCCCGCAATGAATTAAAATACGAGGTATCATTCCCGGTTTCCCATTCCATAGCCAAAATGGTCCCGGTTTGTCTTACTGTTTTAACTTTAGGGTGATGCCTGATCTTTTCTAAAAATTGGCTGTGTAACCCCTCAATCCGCTGTATATTTTCCCGCGTTGAGGGCTCCGTAAAAAGATCCATACTTGCCAGGGCAGCGGCACAGGCAATTGGGTTAGCAGTGAATGAATGCCCGTGAAACAAAGTCTTTAACCTGTCATCAGATAAAAAAGCATTGTAGATCTGCTGGCTGCAGGTGGTAATACCCAAAGCCATTGTGCCACCTGTCAATCCCTTTGAAAAGCACATAATATCAGGCTGCTCAGCCACATAATCACAGGCAAAAGATTTACCTGTGCGTCCAAAGCCGGTAAACACCTCATCATCAATCATCAAAACAGCTTCCTTGCGGCAATGCGCCATCAACTCGTTTAAGTACACAGCTTCATACATCAACATCCCCCCGGCGCCTTGTACCAAAGGTTCGAATATGAAACACGCTAAGTTAGATTTGAGATTTGAGATTTGAGATTTGAGACTTTCAATATTTTCTTCAGTTGGAAGATCAATAAACTCAACCTCAAATAATAAAGAATCAAATGCTGCAGTAAAAGCGCTTCGGCCGCTTACAGCCATGGCGCCAAAAGTATCTCCATGATAAGCATTTTTAAAGGCCAGGATTTTAGTACGACCCTCACCCTTGTTATGCCAGTATTGCAGGCACATCTTAATAGCTACCTCAACAGCAGTTGAACCATTATCTGAATAAAAAACCTTTTTCTGGTTAATTGGCAATAGCTTAAGCAACCGCTCAGCTAATTCAACTGCACCCTCATGTGTAAAGCCTGCAAATATCACATGCTCAAGCTTATTTAATTGTTCAGAAACCTTTTGAGCGATGTAAGGATGTGCATGCCCGTGGATATTAACCCACCATGATGAAACAGCATCAATATATTTTTTGCCATTTTCATCAAAAAGGCAGACACCTTCGCCCCTTACTATCGGCATAGGAGGCAAAGCCGTCTGCATTTGTGTATAAGGGTGCCATATTACTTTTAAATCTCTATCAACCAGGCTCATATATTATTTATTAAAAGCTCAACCACACGTTTATCAGTTGGAAAAATAAAATCTTCGGGGTTTAATTCCGTCACTCTTACCCATCTAAAGGCTTGCAACACATCTCCTTCTCCGTCAAAATCAAATACAACGGTTTTTATGGTAAAATTAATCGGATCAATGTTTTTCACAATATAATAAACACTTATTACCTGTGAATCGTTAAAAGCCGATTTTACGTAAAAATCTGTAGTATAAAAATGGCTTATAATCTCAATGTTAATATTGCACTCCTCAACAAATTCGCGTTTTAATCCGTCTGTTAAACCTTCTCCAGGCTCCAAACCACCACCAGGGAACTTTGTAAAACGCATGCCATATTCCTGCTCATCGCTAATCAGTACTTCATTAGCATCATTAATTAAAATGCCATAAACCCTAACGTTAAATGGATACATTATTCAAAGTGTTTTTTATTGCGGATGATTTTGTCCAGTGTCCAGGTTATATCCTCTGTTTTAGCCTCACTCCTTATAGGGCAGTTAGGCATGCTGCAATAGTGACAGCATTCGGGCACACAAGGATCAGCATGAATAAACAATTCAGTTTTTGTAACCTCGTTATTGATCAGCTTATCAACTAGTTTTACCTCTTCGTGCACCCTATTCAGGTCAAAATAATTGGGTAAAGTTAAATGGCAATCAATATGCAATTCGTTACCATATTTTTGAGCCCTGAAATTATGAATATCAATCCACTCCTCCCTTCGCTTTTCATTCAAAATAGCTACTATTTCAGTAACAACGCCAAAGTCGGCCTCATCCATCAATCCTGATACAGATCTGCGGACAAGCCTGTAACCGCTATATAAAATATATAAAGCAACTAATATGGACAAGGCGCTGTCCAGCCACAATATTTTTGTGAAATGAATAAGCAGCAAGCCAACCACAAGGCCTATGCTGGTAACCATATCAGCCAGCAGGTGTCTTCCATCAGCTTCAATAGTAATTGATCGCAATGCCTTCCCCCTGCCTAGCATATAATAGCCTAAAGCGCCATTGATTACTCCCGTGGCTCCAATTATTATGGCCCCGGTTAAAAGATCATGTATAGCATGGGGATAAAATATTCCGTAAACGGATTTTACAATTATGATAATGGCAGCGATGCCGATTAACGCGCCTTCGATAAAAACTGAGAAATATTCAACTTTACCATGCCCGTAAGGGTGATTTTCATCACGTGGCTGTGCTGCCAGGTAAATACTAAAAAATGCAAAGGAACTTGCCAGAACGTTAACTATGCTTTCGGCTGCATCTGTGAGTACAAAGTTTGACGCGGTTACAAAATAAGCCCCGAATTTTGCAAGCATCAGAACTATACCGACTATCAATGCTATTAGTATTATTCTTTTCTGCTCTCTCAAAACTATATTTATTAGCGGGCAAAAATATGTATTTTTAAGTCTTAATCAGATAGTCATTACCCCCGGATCATAAAAAAGAAAGAAAAGGCTTGAGGCTTAACGGTTTTAATAAGCTTTAGGGTAATAATATTTATTCCTGCTTAAAAAAGAAATAAATCACTTTAAAATTAATTTTTTTGTAAAATTTAAAGCGGAAATTGAAAAGTTATTAATCAGGAAACAAAAACAGGATTAAAAATTGGCTTTTTTTCAAAAACTTAAACTGATCGTAAAAATTTCTTACCTGGAAAACAAGAAATGACTTAACACCAATTATATAGGACTTAGGAGTTTTTCTATATTTGCCGCAATAAGAAAAAATTATATGAGTACATTAAGTAACAGGATCAATAACCTGTCTGAATCAGCAACCATCAAGATGGCCAAAATGGGCCGCGAACTTGCCGCAAAAGGCGTAGATGTGATCAGCCTTAGCTTCGGCGAGCCTGATTTTCATACCCCTGAGCATATAAAAGAAGCTGCCAAGAAGGCCATGGATCAAAATTACACCTATTATACTCCTGTATCGGGTTATCCTGATTTAAGGAAAGCCGTTGTAGCGAAGCTTAAGAATGAGAACGGGCTGGATTATGATTTTAGTCAAATAGTTGTTTCAACAGGCGCTAAGCAGGCTATAGCCAATGCTGTACTGTGTTTGGTAAACCCCGGCGAAGAAGTAATTATCCCTACTCCTTATTGGGTATCGTACTCTGAGGTTGTTAAGCTTGCCGAAGGTGTCAGCGTTTTTATAGAGGCACCTGTTGAGCAGGATTTTAAAATTACTCCCGCACAATTAGAGGCTGCTATAACGCCAAAAACAAAACTGTTTATGTTTTCATCGCCATGTAACCCAACCGGCAGCGTTTACAGCAAAAGCGAATTAGAAGGCCTGGCTAAGGTTTTTGAACAACATCCTCAGGTCTATATACTTTCTGATGAGATCTATGAGCATATAAATTTTGTTGACAAGCATGAATCAATTGCTCAGTTTGATTATATAAAAGACCGGGTAATTATAATAAACGGCTGGTCAAAAGCATTTGCTATGACAGGCTGGCGCATTGGTTATACCGCATCGAACAAAGAAATTGCTAACGCTTGTGATAAAATGCAGGGCCAGATAACTTCAGGTACCTGTTCAATTACACAACGTGCCGGTGTTGCCGCCTATGAAGGCGGACTGGAATCAGTTTTGGAAATGCGCGATGCCTTTAAAAAACGTCGTGACCTTGTTTATGATCTTTTGAAAAACATTGATGGAATAAAAGTAAACCTGCCCGAAGGTGCCTTTTACTTTTTTCCTGATGTTACCTCATTTTTTGGTAAAAGCTGCAATGGCAAAACCATTAATGATGCCGATGAGCTAAGCATTTTCCTTTTAGAAGAAGCCCATGTAGCGACAGTTGGCGGTGATTCTTTTGGTGATAAAAAATCTATCCGGATCAGCTACGCTGCTGCCGAGGATAAGTTGATAGAGGCAATGAAAAGAATAAAAGAAGCTTTAGGAAGGTTGAGTTAGAGAGATTTGTGTCTTGAGGTGTAAATAAATATATTCCGGACTCAATATCAACAAAAAACCCTTTGTCAAATTGACAAGGGGTTTTTTGTTGAGTTCTGCTTACACTTACTTATAAAGAAAAACCATAAGCTAAGCGTAGTGCAACTAAGCCATAGTTATCACTTTGACCTGAGAAATTTTCATAGCGTACACCTACGTCCCATGATTTATTTGCCCAACCTAATCCTGGTGTAAGGATCAATTTTGTGTTCTTAGCATATTTTGTTTCAAAACCGGCACCTACTTCACCTCCAAAATAAACATTCTCAGTAAAGAATGCCTTAGCACCAACTTTAACAGGAACAACACCAAAGCTGGTACCACCTACATCTTTTGCTGCTTGTGTAGCGAAGAAGTTATAATAACCTGATGTTAGCGTTAAAGCTACATTTTTAGCAACACCGTATTGCAAGCGGGCAGTCCCGCCTAATTCAAATTTCGAATAGGCCGGGTCGGTGTGTAAAGAGCCGGTTGGTATGCCGCCTTCAATTCCAAAGCCGAGGCGCCATGCGCTTTTATCTGTTGTTTGAGCTTTTACATTAACTGAAAAGAATATAGCAGCAGCAGTTGCTACCGTTGCTATCCATTTGGTTGAATTTTTCATTGTTGTGTTTTTAGTAAATAATAGATAATTCTATATACACATCGGCTTTACAAATACTTTGCCACTGTGCCATTTTCATTGTCTATTTTATGTAAAACAAGCAATATCCGCAATGATCTAACATAATTTATTAACAATTGTTAATGGCTCACATGTGACAATTAGCTAACTTTTCACCTACTATTAGTGAGTATATTAGTTAATAATTTTTTACAATGAAGAAGACAGAACATATTCCGCAAAATGAAACTTAACTTATTGCCGCAACATTTTTGCAGCCTAAAAAGGTCAGAAATGTACTTTTCAAACAACGAATTGGCACGAGAGATCTGAGGCCAGAGGTTAGAGATTAATATTTTTATGACGGAAAGACGTACCTCGATCCTTTCATCAATTTAATTTTATTAACAAATGAATATATCTGCACTTAAACAAATAACGAGAATATCTCCGGTCACGCTGTTTCAGAATTTGAGTCATTTAAAACGACAAAATGCTTTTCATCATCTACCGAAGCGGATTGACGAAAAGCATTTTATTTTGTAGTAAAAGATTTTTATTTACGTCTGAGGATCGATCTCAGGATCGGGTTTATAGTTTTTTTCGAGTTCAGCCAGTTTTTCTTTGCCATAAGCAAGCCTGGTTATCACAAAGAATAAAACAGGCACAATAAATATTGCAAATGATGTTGCTGTAAGCATTCCGCCAAAAACTGTCATACCAATAGTTCTCCTGGCCTGGGCACCTGCACCCGATGCAAATACAAGAGGTAACACACCAAATATAAATGCCAGGGATGTCATCAGGATGGGGCGTAAACGTAATCGTACAGCATCTAATGTCGCCTTTTCAAGCTCCATTCCCCTGTCTACACGTTCTTTGGCAAATTCAACAATCAAAATAGCATTCTTAGCCGCCAAACCAATAAGTGTTATCAGCCCTATCTGGGCATAGACGTTATTAGTAAGCGATGGACTTAAATATAAGAACAAAATTGCTCCGAAAGCCCCTAAAGGCACAGCCAGCAACACCGAAAATGGTACCGACCAACTCTCATACAATGCTGCCAGGAATAAAAACACAAAGCCTATAGAAAGCAGGAAGATGTAAACGGTCTTTGACCCTGACAGTAATTCTTCCCGGCTTAAACCAGAAAATTCATATCCATACCCCTGTGGTAAAGTACTGTCAGCAACTTCTTTAAGCGCCGTTAAGGCATCGCCGCTACTATAACCCGGCTTAGGGCTTCCATCAATTTCAGCAGAGCGGAACAGATTGTAGTGCGATATTAAGGGTGCATTTTCAATTACCTTATAGGTGGTTAATGTACTTAATGGCACCATCCCGCCTGCCTGGTTACGTACAAAGTATTGGCCTATGTTATCAATATTTGTCCGGTAATTGGTATCCGCCTGTGCCAAAACGTGAAAGTTTCGCCCATAAATGGTAAAATCATTAATAAATATACTTCCCATGTAGGTTTGCAATGCGTTATTAATATCACTTATTGCTACTCCCAAACGTTTAGCCTTTTCACGGTCAATGGTTAACTGATATGCAGGCGTACTTGCAGTAAAAAATGAAAAAGCCTTACCGATTTCTGGCCGTTTATTTATTGCAGCTGTAAGATCTTTGAGTGTTTTTTCAAACGTTTTAATGTCTCCGCCAGCTTCTTTTTCCTCCATTATAAATGAAAAGCCGCCCGTACTTCCCAGACCGGGAATGGCCGGTGGCTGAATTACAACCACGCTGGCTTCTTTAAACCTTGCCAGTCGTTTTTGCAGGTTGGCTGTAATTGCACCTATCTGCGTTTCATCAGTTTTTCTTTCGTCCCAAGGCTTAAGCTGAACAAATATGGTGGCACTGTTCGATTTGCTGGCAAAACTCACCGCATTTAAACCGCCAAGAGCTGCATAATGCAATATCCCCGGTATGCTGTCCATGGTGGCCATCATCTCATGTAAAACGGTTACCGTTCTTTGGGTTGATGAGGCCTCCGGCAGGTCATAGGTAACATAAATACGGCCGTCATCTTCCAGCGGAATAAATCCGCTTGGCTTATTCCTGAATAAAATAATTGTACCTACAACCATGCATACCAAAATAATGATCACAAATTTGGAGTTTTTTATACTTTTATCAACCCCATTTCTGTACTTTCCGGTTATGCGCTCAAACCATTCATTAAATTTAAAGAAGAATTTATTGAGCCCTTTTGACTTCTCATCAATTTTGTGAGGACGTAAAATAAGGGTACACAATGCCGGCGTTAATGATAAGGCTACAAATGCCGAGATTAAAACAGATATGGCAATGGTTATGGCAAACTGCTGATATAACCTGCCTACAATGCCAGGTATAAACCCTACCGGAACGAATACGGCGGCTAATATCAGCGCTATTGCTATTACCGGCGCAGATATATCGCGCATGGCATGAACAGTAGCTTCTTTTGGTGACATTCCCTTTTCATCCATATAATGCTGTACCGATTCAACCACCACAATAGCATCATCAACCACGATACCTATAGCAAGCACAAACCCAAATAAGGTAAGTGTATTTATGGTGAAGTGTAAAGGGATAAAAAATATGAATGTACCTATAATTGATACAGGAATGGCGAGTACAGGTATAAGAGTTGTACGCCAGCTTTGTAAAAACAAAAACACGACTATTATAACCAATACCAGTGCAATTACCAATGTTTGAACAACCTCCTGAACCGAAACCTTTACTACGGTTATTGATTCAAATGGCACTACGTAATCAACATCAGTAGGAAATGCTTTTTTAAGCTCATTCATAGTAGCATACACTGCATCAGCTGTTTCAATCGCATTACTGTTAGGGGCCTGGTATACTAACAGGTACGATGCTCTTTTACCGTCAACAAATGAATTGCCGGCATAATTAAACTTGCCCAATTCAACACGCGCAACATCCTTTAAGTGCACTACGGAGCCATTGCCCGGCTGCGTTTTTACTATAACATTAGCAAATTCTTCGGGTTTTGATAAGCGCCCTTTTACTAATACGGTATATTCAAAAGGCTGTGCCTTTTCCTGAGGTGTTGATCCAACTGTACCTGCTGCAACCTGTGCGTTTTGTTCATTTAATGCGGCGGTTACGTCGGCAGCGGTCATTCCAAGCGCGGCAAGCTTATCAGGCTTTAGCCATATTCGCATACTGAAGTCATCGGCACGGGTAAAAACGTCGCCCACGCCTTTGGTACGTAAAAGCGCATCCTTTATAAAAATATTGGTGTAATTATCCATAAAGGTAACATCGTGTGTCCCTTTAGGGGCAAACATTGCAACCAGCATTAATATACTTGGGTTACGTTTCCGTACGGTTAATCCTAAACGTTGCACATCCTGAGGTAAAGTTGGTGTAGCTATACCAACACGATTTTGCACATCAAGCGCGGCTATATTAATATCAGTGCCTACCTCAAAATTAGCTGTCATGGTCATTTGGCCATTGCTGGTACTGTTACTTTGCAGATAGGTCATTCCGGGAGTGCCATTTACCTGCACTTCAATTGGTGTGGCTACAGTTTGCTCAACTGTTAAAGCATCCGCGCCGCTGTATGTTGCTGAAATTTGTACAGTTGGTGGTGTAATTTCCGGGTACTGCCCTATTGCGAGGTTGGTGATTGATAAAATACCAACTATCACAATTACTATCGAAATAACAATTGCTGTAACCGGTCTTTTTATAAAAGTTTCTGCGATCATTCGGTTGTTTTTAGAAAAAAGTCAATTATTTCCCCTTTACTGTTTATAATGCAAAAGCTTATTGTTTAGCCTTAGCCGGAGCTACCTGCTGTGCCGGTTTTCCCAATGTTATCCTTCCGCTGTCACGCAAACGCTGAAAGCCATCTGTAATAACTTTATCATTCGGGTTTAATCCCGAGGTTATAACTACATCAGTACCTATACGGGGGCCTAGTTTTACTTTATGCTGCTTTGCAATAGTATCAAGAGAAACAAATACAAAAAATTCGCCCATATTTTCAGACACTGCTTTGTATGGGATCTGCAGTTTGTTTCCCGATTCGCTGTTCAATACGTTTAGCACACAGCTCATGCCATCCTTAAGTACGTCATTCTGATTTGGAAATTCAATTCTTACTTTAATGGTTCCTGTCTGGTTATTAACCCCGCGGTCAATAGCCCGAACTTTACCTGGTTGGTTATAAGTTGTACCATCAGATAGCTGAAGTTTAAAGGTAGAATCTGTGCTGCTTTTTTGGAGCCCGTAAAAACGATTGATATCCTGCTCATTAATTACCACATCAACACCAATTGGGTGCTCGCTTGATATGGTGTTCAGCAAAGTACTCCCCGGCGTAACCTGGGCGCCAAGCTTTACCTGCGAAATGCCTATCCGGCCGGTAAAAGGAGCGCTTATGGTTGCGTATGAAAGATCTGTTTTGGCTGATGCTAACGAAGCTTTTGCTACCGCTACCTGGCTTTTGCTGGTTTCATAGGCTGCTTCAGCCTGGTCGACAGTTTGGCGGGCAACGGCATCGTTTTTCAACAGCATATTATACCTATCAATATCTTTTTGTGCTTTTACAAGATTTGCCTGGGCACTTGATAAATTTGCCTGCGCCTGCTCATAAGCATCAAGGAATTTACGGCGGTCAATTTCATACAAAGGTTTGCCTTGTGTAACTATCTCGCCTTCTTTAAAAAATATACCGGTTATGAAGCCGGTAACCTGGCTCCTTAGCTCAACAGTATTTAAAGCAATTACGCTTCCCTGGTATTTATCATAATAAACGGCTTCGGCTTTTTTGGCTTCTGTAACATTTACCGGTGTTGGCGGCGGTGCAGCGTTTTGCTTTGCCTTATTATGGCATGACGACCATACTAACATACAAACCGTTCCTGTTAAAAGTATATCTCTTGTTTTCATATTCAATTTTTATTGTACAGACAATATGCCCAATGATTTTTCCAGGTCGATCTTGCTTGATAATAACTGGAACAACGCATTATAATAATTCAGTTCAGCAGTCCTCAGATCAGATTGCGCCACAATTACATCCAGGTAAGTTTTAATTCCTTCCCTGTACTGAAGGCTAACTATTTTGTACACATCTTTGGCAAGGTCAACATTTTGTTTTATCAGCTGCCAGCTGGTATAGTTACTTTTATAACCCGCCATTGCCTGTACATATTCGGTATTAATAGTATTTGCCGAATTTTCAATGTCCAGGTCAGTACGTGTAACCTGCAAACGTGCTTTGCTTAAATTTTGTAAGCGCTTCCCCCCCTGGAAAATAGGCAACGCTAATGAAAGCCCTGCATAAGCGCTTGGGTACGGTTTATTATAAAGGTTATTGAATCTGTCGCTTAAATACACCCAATTATAGCTGCCCGATGCCGATAAGGATGGCAAAAATCCATACCGGTAATAATTTACGTTTACGCCCTGCAGATTTTTTTGCGTTTGCAATAAACGGTATTCAATTCTATTGTTTACATCCAGCTTTTGGTTTGTATCAATGTTGGCTTCCTGCTCATACCGGGTTGAATCATAAGACAATACCAGATTATGACCGGCAGAGATTCCCATAATTTGTTTCAGAAAGGCAAGTTTGCTATTAATTGCCTCAGCAGTTTGTTTTCGGCTTGCTATTGAATTATTTAGCGCGATAGTTGCTTGTTTGTAGTCAATTTTATCAGATACGCCGGCCTGGTACCTGTTATAGGCATCTTTTAAACTGCGCTGCAGGCGGGTAATATCTTCATTTAAAATATCCAGTTGCTTTTGTGACAGCAGCACATCAAAAAATGCCTTACTAACATCCGATACCACATTTATCTGGCTGCTTAAAATATTCTCTTTATAATATTGGCGCGAATATTTGGCAGCTTTAGCCGCCTGCAGCACATCATTATTATAAACAACCTGGCTGGCCTGCAGGCCCAATAATGAAAACTCGTCTATTCTTGTACCTGCAGCAGGTGTTGTACCCGTGCCGGTATTTTGAGGGGTGCCCTTAAAATAATGCTGGTACTGGCCGGAACCGTTAACCTGTGGTAACCAGTCTGAAAGGCTTATTTTTATATCCCTTTCATTAATAGCCTCGTCAATGGAGGCTTGTCTTACCACCGGCTGATTGCGCAAAGCAAATTCAACACATTGCTTTAAGGTTACAACGGTATCGCCGCTGTTTTGCGCAAAAAGAGTAACTGGCAATATTATTGTTAAACAAAATATAAGGAAGTAAACAGTTTTTTTCATATATTGAGGTGCAGCGTCCTGGTATTAACACAAAAATATGAGAAAGTTTGTGTTATTTTTAACTTTTCATAAGGATGTGCTAATATGGTTACATTTTCTTTCTGGTGTAAATCAGGCAACAATATTTTTACGCAAGTATGTCATAAAAACAACAATTAGAAGCTGTTTTTGAAGTTTTTATAAAAAAATGAAAAATAGTGTCACCAAATAACTAAAAAAATTAATTAATTTGCCGAATGGGAGCTGGTTTGCTTTTATCGTAATTAAAAAAAATTACTAACTAAATATAAGATATAACCTAATTCATGGTATTTTTACAAAAAATTTAAGCAGGGTTAATACATGGTTAAAAGACTACATGAGAAGATAGCACAATTCCAGGATGCCAACCTAATCCGGGAAATGGGCCTATATCCGTATTTCAGACCGATAGAATCAGGTCAGGATACAGAAGTATTTATAGATGGCAAACGTGTATTAATGTTTGGTTCCAATTCCTACTTAGGATTAACAAGTCACCCTAAAATCAAAGAAGCATCAAAAAAGGCGATTGATAAATATGGAACCGGCTGTGCAGGATCAAGATTTTTAAACGGAACACTTGATATACATATTGAGCTGGAGCAAAGGCTTGCTAAATATGTTGATAAGGAAGCAGCTGTTTTATTCAGTACCGGTTTCCAGGTTAACCTGGGTGTGCTTTCAAGCATTACCGGCCGTAATGATTATTTGATATTGGATGAATATGATCATGCTTCGTTAATTGACGGAAGCAGGTTGTCATTTTCAAAAGTTATTAAGTATTCACATAACGATATGGAAGATCTTCAGCGCAAGCTGAGCATTTTACCTGAGGAAGCTGTGAAACTAATAGCTGTTGATGGTATCTTTAGCATGGAGGGCGATATTGTTAAGCTCCCTGAAATTGTTAAGATTGCTGATAAATTTGGTGCCAATATAATGGTTGATGATGCTCATAGTTTAGGGGTAATTGGCCATAATGGTGCAGGTACCGCTTCGCATTTCGGCCTTACCGACCAGGTTGACCTGATAATGGGTACATTCAGTAAATCATTAGCCTCATTAGGCGGATTTATTGCCAGCGATGCCGAAACGATAGATTATCTTAAACACCGCGCACGCGCTTTAATGTTTAGTGCAAGTATGCCTCCGGCATCTGTGGCAAGTGTAATTGCAGCATTGGATATTATTGAATCAGAACCTGAACGTATTGCCAAATTGTGGGATAATACCAATTATGCAATGAAACTTCTTTTAGAGGAAGGTTTTGACCTGGGTCCTACAGAAAGTCCAATTTTACCAATATATGTCAGGGATAATCATAAAACATTCCTTGTTACCAAACACCTGCAGGATTCAGGTATTTTTGTTAACCCGGTTGTTTCTCCTGCCGTACCTTCCGACTCATCTTTACTACGTTTTTCATTAATGGCTACACATACTTTTGAACAAATTGAAGAGGCCATTGAAAAAATCACTAAAGCATTTAAAGATGTTGGCGTTACATCAATTAAAGAAAACATATAAGCCGGCTTGTGCCGAAATAACAAAAGCTTAGCGCAAAAAAAAACAAGCATCGCAGATATTAATTTATCCGCGATGCTTATTACGTTTAAGGAAAAATACACATTACAGAACTTTATATCCTAATGAAGAAAATAGTACAGGTTAATTCTAAAAAAGAACTTGGGGCATTTATTGATTTTCCGCATGACCTTTATAAGAACGACCCAAACTATGTTCCGGAATTATTTATAGCTCAGCGCGACTTATTAACCATACATCCTTTTCACAAGCATAATTCGCTGCAAGCTTTTTTGGCTTATGATGGTGATAAGATTGTTGGCCGCATTGCTGCCATTTTGAATAATAGCCACAACGAATACAATAAGCGAAACGATGGCTTTTGGGGCTTTTTTGATTGTATAAACGACCAGGAAACTGCCAATCTGCTTTTTGAAACAGCTACAAAATGGCTTAAGGAAAGAGGTGTAGACCAAAAGTTCATCGGCCCGGTTAACTTTTCGACCAACGAAGCCTGCGGTTTGTTAATTAAAGGTTTTGACAGCCCGCCTATGTTGATGATGACCTATAATTATCCGTATTACATCGACCTGATTGAAAAAGCAAAATTTGAAAAACAAATCGACCTAATTGCCTGGCATTGGGATGGCGATGGATATGATGATAAATCAATAAGGTTGCTAACTGCTTTGCAGGAAAGGCTAAAACGCAACAATATCGTTATCCGTAAAGTTAATTTGAAAGACTTTAAAAATGAAGTTGCCAAGGTGCGTGAGGTTTACAATTCCGCATGGGATCAAAACAGCGGGTTTGTGCCATTTACAGATGAGGAGTTTGACTACCTGGCTAAAGACCTGAAATTGATCCTGGATGAGGATTTTGTTTGGGTTGCCGAACAGAATAATAAAATTGTTGGATTTGGTTTGGCTTTGCCAAATTTTAATGAAATTTTTCAAAAAATTAAACGGGGCAGACTATTCCCTACTGGCATTTTTAAATTGTTATTAAATAAAAAGAAAATAAAAAGCATCCGTATTTATGCGCTCGGCGTTGTTGACGGCTATCGCAAAATGGGTATTGAAGCTTGTTTATACGGATCGATAATAAGTGCATATAAGCGGAAAGGTCTTCTGCACGCAGAAGCAGGCTGGACCCTGGAAAATAACGTGCTTATTAACGAAGCCATTATTGCTATTAAAGGAGATCCATATAAAACATACAGGATCTACGAAAAAGAAATATGAAGGAACGGGTTTTAATAACCGGTGCAAGTGGTTTTGTTGGATACCACCTTATTGAAGAAGCATTAAATAGCAATCTCGAAGTTTTTGCAGCTGTACGTAAAAGCAGTAAAACCGATCATTTAAAAGGATTTGACATTAAATATACTTACCCTGACTTTACCAACCTGCAGGCGTTAAAGGATAATATAAATGAAAATAAGTATGATTATATTATTCATGCTGCCGGAGTTACCAAAGCCAGGTCATCAAAAGAGTATGACGATATAAATGCCGGCTATACTTATAATCTTGCATTAGCCGCGCTTGAAAGCAACATCGACTTTAAAAAATTTGTACTTGTAAGCAGTCTGGCAGCTGTTGGCCCGTTAAATAATTTAAATGGAATAATAACCGAAAACACTACCCCAAACCCGGTTACGGCATATGGCAGAAGCAAATTGCTTGCCGAAGAAAAATTAGAAAGCTTAGCTGCTTTAAACTATACTATATTAAGGCCCACCGGCGTATATGGTCCGCGCGACCGTGATATTTTCATTTTTTTTAAACAGCTTAATAATCGCATTGAGCCGTACATAGGTAATTTTGAGCAAAATTTGAGCCTTATATATGTTTCAGATCTGGCAAAAGCGGCAATTAAAGCTTTATATGCAGGCAATAAAAAAACATATAATCTGAGTGACGGAAGCTTTTATAACAGGTATGAATTAGGCAATATTACTAAGGAAGTATTAAATTTAAAAACCGTTAAATTTCATTTGCCTGTAAACTTTGTAAAATTAATAGCTAATATAGCTGAAAAAGTGAGTTCTTTGAGCAACAAAGCTTCTGTATTGAATGTTGAGAAACTAAATGAGCTCATGGCCGTTAATTGGAATTGTGATATTGCACAAGCTAAAGCTGATCTTGGATTTTCTCCCCTGTATGATCTGAGATCGGGAGTGATCGAAACACTGAAATGGTATAAAGCCAATAATTGGCTATAAAAATTGTATACACTATAATTAATAAATATGAAAACTAATATTACACCAGCTAATGGTAAATTAGGTATTTTAATTCCGGGCCTGGGAGCGGTAGCCACAACAATGATTGCCGGCGTTGAAGCGGTAAAAAAAGGCATATCACAACCCATAGGCTCGCTTACCCAAATGGGGAGCATACGTTTAGGAAAAAGAACAGAAAACCGTTACCCAAAGGTTAAGGATTTTGTTCCATTGGCGAAACTTGACGATATTGTATTTGGCGGATGGGACGTATATTCAGATAATGTTTTTGAAGCAGCAACAAAAGCTAAAGTGCTTGAAGCCGGTTTACTAAACGCGGTAAAATCAGAGCTTGAAGCTGTAGTGCCAATGAAGGCTGCTTTTGATAAAAACTACGCAAAAAACCTGATAGGTACACACGTTAAAACTGGTACCCGTTATGAAATGGCGCAGGAGGTAATGAATGATATTACCACATTTAAAGAAAAGAATGGCTGCGATAGGATCGTATTGATCTGGTGCGGATCAACAGAAATATATTACGAAGCTTCAGATATTCACCAAACTATTGCCAAGTTTGAGCAAGCTTTAATTGATGATGATAAACGTATTTCGCCAAGTATGATATATGCTTATGCTGCTTTAAAAATGGGTATCCCGTTTGCAAACGGTGCACCTAACTTAACAGTGGACATCCCGGCAATGATTGAGCTTGCAAAATTAACTGAAACCCCAATTGCAGGTAAAGACTTTAAAACAGGCCAAACTTTAATGAAAACTATTTTAGCACCAGGCTTAGCTGCACGGTCATTAGGTGTTAAAGGCTGGTTCTCAACCAATATATTAGGAAACCGGGATGGTTTGGTATTGGATGATCCGGATAACTTTAAAACTAAGGAAGTTTCAAAACTGGGTGTACTTGAAGACATTTTGAGGCCTGAAGATAACCCCGAATTATATGGCGACCTTTATCATAAAATTCGTATCGACTATTATCCGCCGCATGGCGATAATAAAGAAAGCTGGGATAACATTGACATTTTTGGTTGGTTAGGCTATAAAATGCAGATCAAGATCAATTTTCTTTGCCGCGACTCTATTTTAGCTGCTCCTATTGCTTTGGATTTGGCTTTATTCAGTGATTTGGCTAAAAGATCAGGCATGAGCGGGATCCAGGAGTGGTTATCATTTTACCTTAAATCACCACAAACAGCGGAAGGCCTGCCGCCTGAAAATGACATTTTTAAACAGTTAATCAAATTACAAAATACACTCCGCCATTTAATGGGTGAAGACCTGATCACTCACCTTGGTCTTGATTATTACCAGGAACTGGTTGATGTGTTGTAAAAGTTGACTGCATGAGTTGCTGATTAAGTTGATTTTGTTAGCTATTGTTATCCAAATCAATTTAATCCAACTCATTAACCTAGCCTAATCATATACAACCTTATCAATTAAGTTACAATTCGTTAGCCTTATACTATCATCCTATTTTTCAACGTTGTAGGGTTTAATTTATACCCATGCAATTGAAAACCACGCTAAACCTATCCAAACTGCAAATCATATTTGACTTTTTGACCACAATAGTCTGTAAGGATTTTTTTTACCTTTGGCACAGAATTACAATTTGTCACACATATCTAAAAATGCTTTCCGAATAGAGTTTTGAAGCTAAGGTTTCTATAATTTAAAAGTAAATCTGTCTTGAAGCGGGCTGGTTTAATGAGTGATTATATTATCTGTAATCTTTGGAGTGCTTATTGCAAGTAAATTGGTTAATTATTGTTAAAAGATGATTTCATACATATTTTATAGCCCACAATCACGTATATCTATAAAATTTGTATCCGCGTTAACTACATGAACTATACATTTATATACAAGAAGTTATTTTTGTTAAGCTTCTTTTTACTTTTTACCACAATAATATATGCACAAACAACGGTTGTTAGCGGCATTGTTACTGATGCTAGTAATAAACAGCCAATGCCTTCTGTAACTGTTGCATTTGCAGGTACAACAATAGGCGGGCCAACCGATAATGATGGTAAGTTCAATATCAGCACTGATGGTGCTGTTAAACAGATCAAAGTTTCTTTCCTGGGTTATAAAGATGTTTATTTACCTGTTAAACAGGGTATTACGCAAGTAATAAATGTGAAGTTAGTTCCGGTGTCCAATCAATTGAATGAGGTTACGGTCACCGCGGGTAAAAAGCCCAAATATCGTAATAAAGATAATCCAGCAGTCGAGCTGATCCGTAAGGTTATTGAAAATAAAGAAAAAAACCGTCCCGAAAGTTATCCATATGTAGAGTATAAAGAGTATGATAAAATGCAGTTTTCACTAAGCAATGTCTCACCAACATTAGCTGATAAAAAGTTTTTTCGCAAATATGCATTTGTTATAAACAACCGTGATAGCACTACGGTGCCCGGTAAATCATTATTGCCTATTTTCCTTAATGAAAAACTTACTCAATACTATTACCGCAAAAACCCCGAAAAAGAAAAAACAATTGTACTTGGCGAAAAAAATGTAAATTTTGGTGGTTCGGTTGATAGTGAAGGTTTAGGTGCATATTTTAAACACATGTATTACAAGGTTGATATTTATGATAATACAATCTTCCTGATGACCAATAACTTTTTGAGCCCCATAGCCAACTCATCTCCAACCTTTTATAAATTTTTTATAACTGACACCATTGCATTTAAAAACACCAAGCTTATTGAGCTAAGCTTTACCCCAAGAAATACAGCCGATATGCTTTTTGTAGGTAAATTGTATGTAACGCTTGATGGCAACTATGCTGTTGAAAAAGTTGAGCTTAACATCAACAAAAACATTAATCTTAATTTTGTTAACTCCATGAAAGTTAACCAGGAGTTTGAACAAAACCCTGATGGGCGGTTTCACCTTAGTAAAAGCACTACGCTCGCTGATTTTGGTTTAACTAAAAATAAGAAAGGCGGCTTGTTTGGGATCCGGACTATTACTTATGCTAATTATGAGGTTAATAAACAGCGCCCTGATACCACTTACCAACACCAGGAGCTGGAAGAATCTGACGAAGTAAAACACAGAAGTGATGAATTTTGGGACCAAAACCGTTTGGATACGCTTAGCGTGGCAGAGTCAAAGGTGTATAAAAATGTAGATAGCTTAAGAAATATGCCATCTTTCAGGCGTACCATGGATATTGCGACACTCATCTTGGCGGGTTATAAAGGCTTTGGCGGATTTGAATTAGGTCCGGCAAATACATTTTATAGCTTTAACCCGGTTGAAGGTTTTAAACTCCGTGTTGGCGGCCGTACAACTCCCGAATTAAGCAAACGATATTATTTTGAAACCTATGGCGCTTATGGTTTTAAAGATGAGCGTTTTAAATACTTCTTAAGCGCTACTTACTCGCTTAATAATAAATCTATCTACAAGTTTCCACAAAACTATATTAGGGTAAGCACTCAATATGATACGCATATTCCGGGGGCTAACCTCCAATTTGTACAGGAAGACAACTTTTTGCTCTCATTTAAAAGAGGCCAGAATGATAAATACCTGTATGACAGAAACTACAATTTTGACTATGTACAGGAATTTCTAAACCATTTCTCCTATCATTTTAGCCTGAAAAGATTAACCCAGGCACCGGCGGGTTCTTTATATTTTTTAAATACAGTAGACAATAATACCGCAAACGAAGTAAAAGATCTTACAACCAGCGAAGTGGGCTTAAGCTTAAGATATGCCCCTAAGGAGCAGTTTTACCAGGGTAAAATATACCGTATTCCAATACCTGGCAAATACCCTGTGTTATCGCTTGATTATACTGCCGGTTTAAAAAATGTTTTAAGCAGTGCTTATGGCTATCAAAATCTGCATTTGCAAATGGATAAGCGTTTTTATCTTTCGTACCTGGGCTATGCCGATGTTACTATTGAAGGAGCAAAAATGTTTGGACAGGTGCCTTATCCCCTGCTTGATATATTCCGTGCAAACCAAACTTATGCTTATGATATTTACTCCTACAACTTAATGAACTTTTTAGAGTTTGTGGGCGATCATTATGCAAGCATAAACATTGATCAGCATTTTGCAGGGTTCTTCTTCAATAAGATCCCATTGTTAAAAAAATTAAAATGGCGCGAGGTTGCTACATTTAAAGCAATTTATGGCGGGTTGAATGATCAGAATAATCCTTCATTGCATCCGTCATTATATCAATTTCCTGTAACTGCAACCGGACAACCAATAACATATGCGTTAGGAAATACTCCTTATGTTGAAGGTAGTGTTGGGATTGAAAATATATTTAAATTTGTACGAATTGATTTAGTTAGGCGATTTACTTATTTAGATCATCCTGATGTTTCAAAAATGGGGATCCGTGCACGGGTAAAATTTGATTTTTAAATTATTGGCATCATAAAAAATGGAACAGCAAACATCTGTACGTACTAACCTTCAGTTGGGCATTTATAAGGTTATAGACCCTGTAGTTAAGGTTTTTATAAAATTGGGCCTTACACCAAATGTAGTTACATCAATTGGATTTGTACTGAACGTTGGGGTAGCTATAATATTTATTATAGGTGCCGAAGAAGGTAACCGCGGCGATCTTACTTATGTGGGATGGGCAGGCGGCCTTATACTTTTTGCCGGCTTGTTTGATATGCTTGACGGCCAGGTTGCCCGCCTGGGAAATATGAAATCAACATTCGGTGCACTGTATGATTCGGTATTAGACCGTTACAGCGAATTGATAATGTTTTTAGGCATTTGCTATTATCTTGTTGGCCACCATTATTTTTTAAGTTCGATATTCGCCTTTATTGCACTTATCGGCTCAATGATGGTAAGCTATGTAAGGGCACGGGCAGAAGGTCTTGGCATTGAGTGCAAAGGCGGTTTAATGCAACGACCTGAACGCGTAGTTACTATTGGCTTTTGTGCCATGCTTTGCGGCCTTACCTCACTATATATTGGCGGCGATTATAAGCTTTATGTACCGGGGATTAAGTTTCACGTTTTTGAAACCATGACGATATTTACTTTTCCAATTGCAGTTGTAGCTATACTTACAAATATTACCGCGTTTAAAAGATTGATTGATGCTAAAAAGTCACTCATAGCGCAACAATAATTTGGCTTTGTGATCGTCTAAATATTAAGTAATTGTACATTAGATAGACCTCTTAGACGGAAAATATCATATCTTCGTAACAATTACATAAAAAGGCTTACAGTTCACCAAAACTTTGCTAAAATTGGTGCTTCAAATAAATTAATAAATTGAATAGCAGGCAGAGAAATTTTAAACATTTTAAACCCTGAGCAAAGATGAAAAAGAAATATGTTTCCAATTCACAGGAATCTGTGAGAATGTTTAAGAGTGACTTTTTAGAGCGTCTATCTAAAGTTCATTTTACTGTACCCTTGTATATTTTTATACCTGTAATAGCTTTCTGTATCTATAAATATACTCAAACCGGCTTAGGTACTCTTCTTTTTATTGAGTTATTTATATCGGGCCTTTTTATATGGACATTAGTTGAATATATAATGCACCGCTTTGTATTTCATTATGAGCCTGCCGACAAACCATGGGCGCAAAGAATGCATTTTGTTTTTCACGGAGTACATCACGATTATCCAAGCGATGCCAAACGTTTGGTTCTGCCTCCATCTATGAGCATTCCGTTGGCAACCGGATTTTACTTTTTGTTTAATGCTATTTTACCAACCAATTACGTTTTTGGCTTTTTCCCGGCTTTTATATTAGGCTACCTGTTTTATGATATATCACATTATGCCATACATCATTTCAATTTTAAAGGCAATATCTGGAAAAAAATAAAACAACACCATATGTTACACCATTACCAGGATCCGGCCAAGGGATACGGCGTTAGTTCGCCGCTTTGGGATAAAATTTTCAGGTCAGATTTCTTAAAAAAATAGCATGACTAATGCTGTTGGTGATCGTATAAAGATCAATATACGATCTGTGTCTATTATTATAATAATAACCTTATTTTATTTACTATTATCCGCAGTACTAGTTGGGTTTAAAACCGATCAATTATTTCTTGCGGGCATATTTAACATTGCGTTTTTCCTATCGCCCATAAGCCGTAAATTCATTATTGGTTTTTCTATATTTATAGTTTATTGGATCATCTTCGATTATATGAAGGCATTTCCAAATTACAACTATAATACGGTGCATATTGCAGATTTGTACAACTTTGAAAAGCATTTGTTCGGAATTCATTTTAATGGCAAGCTTTTGACCCCAAATGAATATTGGCGTGTAAATGGAAAAACCTGGATGGATGTTGCCGCCGGCATATTTTACCTTTGCTGGATCCCCGTTCCCTTAGCGTTTGCGGGCTTTCTGTTCTTCAAAAACAGGCGGTTGTTTTTATATTTTTCGCTGACCTTTGTTTTGGTCAATTTCATTGGTTTCGTGGTTTATTACCTATACCCTGCCGCACCGCCATGGTATGTGCAGTATAACGGTTTTATCTTTCATGCTAAAACACCTGGAAATACTGCCGGACTGGCAAAATTTGATGCTTACTTCCGCACAGGTGTTTTTAAATCAATATACTCAAAAGGTTCAAATGTATTTGCTGCAATGCCGTCTCTGCATTCATCATACCCACTTATAGTTTTATATTATGGAATAAAAAACCGCTTGGGAATGATCAATATATTTTTTGCAGTGGTAATGTTTGGCATTTGGTTTACCGCTGTATATGCAAGTCATCATTATATTTTAGATGTGCTAGCTGGCATCCTTTCAGCAATTGTGGGCATTGCTATTTTTAATATTTTAATTAACAGGGTAAATTTCTTTAGAAAATCCATAGATAATTACGAAAAATATATCAGCTGATATTACCTCTTTATCCTTTTAGCCGGAATTTCTGTACTAATTACTTGTCAGTCTTGACCACTATACCCTATTAATAACGTTTATTATTATTTTGTCATAACAGGGATTCTTAAATAAAAGTGTTTTCAATTTCACATAGCAATAAATTATTTATTAGGAGGAAAATACAATGCCAATTACTGTCATGTTACCAATTATAGGCACATTTTTTGACTGCGATAAGTATATTTATACTCCTTGCACCGGGATAGCTTATGAAAAAAACGACTACGCTATTTATTTTAATATTAGTTTGCTTTAAGTTATCGGCATCAGCAGTCTTTATTGATACCGATAAGGTAATAATACCCGACGCTCAAAAAGACAGTATAAAATCTCAGGAGCAAGCCACAGCTAATCTTAAATTTTTAGCGCTTTCTGATTTTTCAATACCTGTTCATCCTAAAAACGACTTGAGTTTGGCAGTAACTTCACACTATCCCGCTGATTTGAATTATTCAGTCCCTGTACATCACCAGGAGGATTTTGGTTTAATAGCAATTACTTATCCGGATAGCCTGAATTTTTCGCCGCTTGCAAAACATTCCGGTAGCTTAAGCATGGCAGACTCACACCTTGCCGAGAATCCAAATAATCTGTTAAGGATAAGGAATGCGGATAGCCTTAGACTTATAGCCATATTAATAAGACAGGATAGCATAAAATCTGTGATCTATAGGGCAAATAAAGACAGTGTAAGACAGCATTTGGCTACAATGAGTCTCGACAGCCTTAAACAACAGTTAAAGCTACCTGCCGCCGATTTATTTAAGGGTCAGATCTATAATGAGATTGCAACCCGTTACCTGGCCTACGACACCATAAGTAATAGGATGACCCGGGCAAGTTTTCAGAACAAGGCATTAAACTATACGATGCTGGCATTGCACCAGTACTCACATTTTAACGATACTGTGGGTTTGCGAATATCTTTTGACCACCTGGTTAAAGTTTATATGTCGCAAAAGAAATACAGCCAGGCAAAGTGGTTCATACTGCAATCAAATTCTTTGTCAAGAGCCAAGAACGATCCTGATAATGTAATAGCTTCACTTATTACGCTGTCGGCTATAAAAAGTGAATTAAAGGATTATACGCTCGCAGTGGGCGATTTGAATGAAGCTTTGCAAATTGCACAAGCCAATCACTATCAAAAAACCGAATTGGAAGTATTGAAAAACTTCGCACTGTTTTATAGCCGTCTTAAAAACTATCCTAAAGAAGAAGCAATGCTAAAAAAACGGGATTCATTAGAGGAGCGGATGCGAAAAGATGAGGTAGCTAAACTCACCGCCAGTTTAGCTAGTAAAGATTCAGCAGAAAAGAAAAAAGCAGATTCGATTCAAGTCAAAAAAAAAGTATATACCTCAAATACCAGGAAGCCCTCAAAAAGCGGCTCCGTCAGGAAAGTAGCTACATTATAGTTCTTGTAATTGTAATTTCATTAGTAGTTACAGCGGTATTCATTTTTTATAAGCGTAAACGTGGTAATTGGAGATCAATAGTCCGAAGACCAAAAAGGTAATTTATTTTATTGAGTCAATACTAAACCTCTATTGATGTTAGTTGTCAAATAGTTATGAAGATTTTATTAAAAGGATTATTTACAACACTCTCCATACTCTTTTTTCAATCAACATTTGCACAGCAAACTGTAAGTACGTCTGAATTCAGGCGCGAATTTTTAGAAAACATTAATCACGTAAGAAAAAAAGGCTGCAATTGCGGTACAACCTTTATGGCTCCTGCTCCTCCGTTAGTTTGGAACAATGACCTGGAAGTTGCGGCCCTTGGGCATGCGAAAGATATGGCCAATAAAAATTATTTTAGTCATACCAGTAAAGATGGGCGCACTATGGATAAACGTGTAGTAGCCGCAGGATATCTTTATAAGGGTTATAAAAGTTTTGCCGTAGGCGAAAACATTGCCCAGGGCCAAATGAGCATAGCTGAAGTAATGGATGGCTGGTTTAAAAGCCCGGGCCATTGCAAAAACCTGATGAACCCTGCGTTTAAAGAAATCGGGATAGCGCTTCACAATACTTATTGGGTTCAGGATTTTGGTGGCCGGGAATCATTTACTGAAGAACAGCTGAAGATGATAAAGAGCGGTAAGGCTAAATTGATTGAGAATAGATAACCTACTCTGCCTTATTCTCTTTGGGTCCGCGTTTATAAATAATCAATCCGTTTAAAAAATTTCGAAGGATCTGGTCGCCGCAAGGTTTAAAATTGGGATGATCGTCCTTGCGAAATATTGCGCCAAGCTCCGTTTTAGTGATCCTGAAGTTTGCAAGGTTTAAAACCTCTATAATATCATCATCGGTAAAATGCATGGCTACCCTTAGCTTTTTCATGATATCATTATTGCTCATATTCTCTTTATTATAAAGTATTTATATTGAAATTTCGATTTTAACCTTTTTGTTTTTAATCTTTTCTGATTTAAGTAATTCTACAGTCCGCTTTGCCCGGTTACGTTTAACTGCAGCATAGGACGAATAATCCAGAACTTCAATCAAGCCCAGGTCTTCTTTTGACAGCTCGCCCTTTTGCAACAGCAGGCCAACAATATCAACCTTGTTAATTTTATCCTTTTTGCCAGCGCCTATATATACGGTAAGCCATGGCGTGGGTTTGGGGACAGGAAGATCAGCCGACAGTACTTCAATTTCAGGGGCCTGATCAAGGTACTTAAGCTTTTCGTCCTCGGTTAATATCAGGTATGCAGTTCCTTTTGCTTGCATTCGCGCTGTACGGCCGTTGCGGTGTAAAAATGCTTCTTCGTTATGCGGCAATTGGTAATGCACTATATATTCAATCTCGGGAATATCAAGCCCGCGGGATGCAAGATCAGTAGTGATCAAAAGGCGATGGCTTCCGTTCCTGAACTTTAGCAATGCGCGTTCTCTGTCTTCCTGTTCCATTTTCCCATGAAAAATATCATGTTCCAGCCCCCTATCCCATAACAGTTCACTTATTCGCTCAACCGCTTCACGGTGATTACAAAAAATCAGTGTAGCCTTGTCCCCTATTTTACAGAGCAGTGAAAATAATGTATCCAGTTTATCAGCAGCCGGTGATATAACAGCTTTTAATTTAAGATCGGGAACGTTTGTTTTATTTTGCAGAAAATCTACTTCGATGGGATTATTGATCCCTGTAAATGACGGGATCTCTTCCATTTTAGTCGCCGAAGTAAGGATGCGTTTGCTCAAATGGTCCATCTGACGGATGATATAGGTCATATCTTCCTGGAAACCGAATTCAAGTGCCTTATCAAACTCATCAAGTATCAATGTTTTAATAGTATCGGTACTAAAGCTATTTCTGCGAAGATGGTGGCCTATCCTTCCCGGTGTACCTATTAAGACTGCAGGTGGCTGTGAAAGATTATTTCGTTCAATTTTTACCGGATGGCCCCCATAACAAACATTTACCTTAAAGCCGCTACCTATAGTTTTAAATACCTGCTCTATCTGTAAAGCTAATTCACGGGAGGGAACAAGGATCAGGGCCTGTACTGTTGGTATTTTATCATCTAACAGGGATAATAACGGTAACAAAAAGCCAAGTGTTTTACCTGAACCTGTTGGAGATAGTAAAACCACATCTCCCTTTTTTGCAGCTTCAAGCGCAGCATACTGCATTTTATTTAGTTCGGTTATCTTTAGCTTTTCGAGCGCTTTTTTTATCATGTGGGGCAAAGATACGGAATAAAGGGGATAGCATCCTGTTATACCGAAGCCGCTCCAATAGGAGGATTCCATATGGTATGTAATATATCAATTTGTTAGAAGATGTTTCGTGCCTATGGCACTCGTTTCGGATGGCCTATACCCAACGGATTAAAATCCGTTGCTACAATATTGGCCGAGGCTATGCCTCTGATTTATCCTGTTTATTAAATTTATGGGGCTATAAGTTAATCACCACATTTCAAAGAGCCGTAGGCTCGAAGCATTTTGTAACAACGGGTTTTAACCCGTTGCTTACAATGCCCCAGCAAAAGTGCCTTAGGCACGACCCATATTTCTACATCAGGTCATGAAAAAGATATTGTTCATCATAATCGATGTTGAATTTTTTCAACAACTCTATGTACTCTACTTTAAAGGTTTGCTTTTTGTGATGTTCTTCCTGGTTTTGAATGTATTTATAAACCTTTTCAACTTGCGATTGCCCGTATGAAAACACGCCGTATCCTTCCTGCCATTCAAAACGATGGGGAGTTAGTGAGTGATCATTGATGTATTTAGATGACTTTGCCTTCACTGTTTTCATTAGTTCGGAAACTGACACGACAGGCTTAAGCCCGAGAAAACAATGCACATGATCTTCCACTCCGTTTACAATAATGGTTAGCTTCATTGATCAAATTACCAATAACAGAAAAGAGTTGGAGTTTCCAGTCTTTTTCAATCACAGCTTCCCTGTGTTTAACAGCAAAAACTGTTTGCTGATAAATTTGATGATTCGTGTTTGCCACTGTACTTAAAGTTTATTTGATCCTGTTTTACAATTTTTCAATCCTTCATGTCTGCGGGGCTGGTGCTTACTGCGCAATTGTCTACAAAAACCCACCCACCAAAAAGAAAATGCCAATAATCGCAAATCCCATACTTGCCCACCACAAGGCTTTTCGTTTTGTTATAATGGATATAGCGCCAATAGCTATGGCAACCTGGAACAACGTTACACTTTTTGCAAGTGTTGAATGCTTGGCTGTATGTTCGTCACTCTCTTTTTGAAAAGCTTTTGCTTCGGCCATTATTTTAGCTTGTTCTGCTTTATTTTCCTTTACCTTCTCAGCATCTTCAGCAACAGGCGCTTTACCCATAGCAACCAATATTTTATTGGAAGTTACAAGCATTTCCGACTTAATACCCTTCGCCTGGTAAAACGCCCATTGATCTGATGAGCGCATTTGCGACAGCATAGCCTCATCAGCATGGCTCCCGGCCATCAGCCCTGCAATTGCAGCTAAAACCGCAAATACGGCAGTGGTAAGCGCCACATATAAAACCCATTTCTCTTTTCCTTCATTAAGCATATGATGGGCGTGCTCATTGCTTTGTTCATGTATTTTTTCTGAGAAATTTTCTATTTCGTCCATGCAGGGGTATTTTTAATTTAATAAATGTGCAAAATTACAGTTTTACCGGTTAGTTTATCTGCACTTGCTCTTAATATTATATCACCGGGTTTACCTGTTGATTTTATAATAACCAGGCATTTTCCCCGCCATGCCTTGCGCTGTGGCAGCCGATCACTTTCCACACTTTCAGGATCAGCATTGCCAACACCAACTATGGTACCGGGGCCTTCAATTTTAAAATGAATCAGGCTATTGGCAAGCGGATTTAAGTTACCTTTTGCATCTGTAAGCTCAACGGTAATATAACTTAGATCCTGGTTGTTTGCCTTTAACCTTGTTCTATCTGCTGATAATTTGATTATGGAAGGTGCTTCAGCAGTATGTAGTGTTGAAGTATTAACCTTTTTGTCTCCATCATAACCTATGGCTGTCAATGTGCCGGGCTGATAAGGTACATTCCAGCTTGCCATAAATTTTGTAGCGCGATTTGTTTCTTTTTTCCCTAATGATCTGTTATTTAAAAACAGCTCCACCTGTGGGCACGATGAATACACATTTACCGTTAATGGCTTATTTTCATATCCTTTCCAGTTCCAATCGGCAACAACATCAAACCAATTCCACTTTGACCATGATGCAGTTTTTGGATTCAGGGCGAATGATGGTTTAGGCGCGGTAATAAAAATTGATAGCTGATCTTTTTTCCAAAGTGCATCGCGATAATAAGATTGTGGGCGTTTCCATCCGCAAATATCGAGATCACCGCAATACGCCAGGTTCCATGGATAAAAGCTTGTGCCTTGCGGATAACCCAACCAGCCAATACTTGCCTCGCCTATATAATCAAATGACGTCCATACAAAATCGCCCAAAACATAAGGATGGTCCGTTACCTCCATCCAGTTGCCAAATGATTCCATTGGGAATGATTCAGTCCCAAACATTATCCTGCCTGGAATGCGTTTATGATCGGCCTCGTATGTGCTTGCCTCATGCCCATAGGTATTAACAGCATAATTGTATCCGCTTACATCTAAAGTAGCAAAGTAAGAGTCTTTATCTTCTTTAATATCATTAACAGCTGATGTTACCGCTCTTGTTGGGTCAAGTTCCCTGGTATAATCTGCTAAAAGTTTTGCGGTTTCTGCACCTTCGGGAGTTCCTTTTTCGGGCACCTCGTTACCTATGCTCCACATAATTATACTTGGATGATTTTGATCGCGCTTAACCATGCTTTCAATATCTTTTTTCCACCAATCATTAAAATATAAATGATAGTCGTACGGGTTTTTACCATATTTCCAGGCATCAAAGGCCTCATCAATAACCAGTATGCCCAAACGATCGCAGGCTTCCAGAAAAGCAGGACTTGGCGGGTTATGTGCGCATCTTATGGCATTAAACCCGCTGGCTTTTAAAAGCTCAACTTTCCGTTCTTCAGCCCGGTCGTAAGTTCTTGAGCCAAGCGGCCCGTTATCATTATGGACGCAGCCACCTTTTAATTTAACAGTTCTGCCATTTAGCTGAAAACCATTCTCCGTATCAAAGGAAATTTTACGGATCCCGAAGCTTGTTCTCTGCTCATCTGTTAATTTCCCATCTACATAAACTTCGGTAACAGCAGTATATAATGAAGGCGCCTCGCTCGACCATAATTCAGGATTAGCAATATCAATATCCTTTTTAAATTCAAACGATGCCCCAGCTTTAATTAATTCGTCAGCCTCAACGGTCGCTATTGTGGTATTCTTTTGATCTAAGATCTTCGTAATCAGCTTAATTTTTTGTTCTGCTGTAGTTCCATTTAATACATTTGTCTTAATATTAACTTTTGCAGCTTTCGCGCTAACTTCTGGTGTAGTAATAAATGTTCCCCATTGGGCCATGTGTACCGGATCGGTTACTTTTAGCCATACATGCCGGTAAATTCCCGAACCTGAATACCAGCGCGTATTTTGCCCTTCGTTTTTTACTTCAACGGCGATAATATTTTTTTGGCCAAACTTTATTTTGTCAGTTATATCATACCAAAAACTGGTGTAGCCATAAGGATGCGTACCTAAATTGTGCCCGTTTATAAAAACTGTGGAGTTCATATAAACACCATCAAACTGAATAATTAAGCGTTTCCCTTTTTGAGTTGTGGGTACAGTAAAAGTTTTGCGGTACCAGGCAGTGCCGCCGATTGTAAACCCTCCACCTACCTGGCTTATTGCATTTTGAGTGAATGGTGATGAAGTGCCTGGCAGGTCCTCAATGCTCCAATCGTGCGGAAGATCAACCCTTTTCCATTTGGCATCATCATAGCTTTCATTTTCGGCGCTTAACGCACCACCACGATAAAAAGACCAATTGTCATCAAATAAAGTAGTCCCGCTATTTTGAGCGAATACACCAATACGGATCAGCACCAGTAAGGCTACAAAAAATATTCTCTTAAGCATTTTATAATCAGGTTAGTGATAATTGATGGATAAATTTAATCACTAATCTTATAAATCCTACTTATATCAATATTATTATTGTTAAAAGAACAATTATTGCGGCGATTGTAACAGATCAGGGTCTGCTTCGGCTGGATCTTTGTAATTTTTAATAAACTCAGCAATTTCTGCAGCTTCTTCCAAGTTTAGCTCATCCATCCACTGTAGGTTGTTTGGTTTATCATGGCTAATTGTTTAACAATTACTAAAACAGGTTAATTTATCGCGGTTAATCAAATCATTACACCTTTTGCAAAAACTTTGCCTGTAATGTTATTTCAGCATAAAATGTTACAACATTAATAATAAGTTTGTAGTTGGTTCATTGATTTACTTATTCATTAGTTCGTTAGTCTGCTTTAATATTTAAAGCGATATTACCAATGAACTAATGACACCGATGAACAAATGAACGAAAACAATGAAATTAACTATATACGGGGCAGCGCAACAGGTAACCGGGAGCATGCATTTGCTGGAGGTTGGCCAATTTAAAATATTGATAGATTGCGGGCTTGATTACGAGAAGGACCGGAACATACAGGCAAACGAGAACTTTCCCTTTAGGCCCGAAGAAATAGATGTTGTTATATTAACCCATGCACATATTGATCATTCGGGTAATTTACCTACGCTTGTCCGTTTGGGTTTTGAAGGGCAGATCTTATGCACCCCACCTACTGCCGATCTGACTGAACTATTATTGCTCGATTCGGTAAATATATTTATGCGTAAGGCTGATAAAGGGCGTAAACACCGCAAAGGGAAATTTAATACAGGCGCTCAACCTCTTTATCTGCAAAAGCATGTAATGGATACGGTTGATCGTTTCGTAACTATAGGTTTTGACAGGCCATTCCGCATTAACGGCAGTATTGAGCTTACTTTTATCCCTGTAGGGCATTTATTAGGTGCTGCTGCTGCGATATTTAAGGTAACTAATGAAGATGGAGTTGAGAAATCAATTGCGTTTACCGGGGATATAGGCCGTAAAAACTACCCGGTGCTTGATGATCCGCAATCATTGCCACCTGTTGATTACCTGGTTACAGAGTCGACTTATGGCGGCAGGCTGCATACCAAAGACAAGACTGTTGAGCAGGCGCTTGTTGAAACTATTGAGAAAGCGTGTATAAAAGAACAAGGGCGGTTAATAATTCCGGCTTTTAGTATTGGCCGCACACAATCATTGGTTTATGCGTTGAATAAGATCTTCAGCAGCGGTTTATTGCCTCCGGTAAAGGTATTTGTTGATAGTCCGCTGGCAACGCGCTCAACCGAAGTATTTCGTAAATACCACTACCTGGTAAACCAGGAAGCACAGGAATTTTATCAGAAACAGGGTGATGAGTTTGAGTTTGACAACCTGATCTACGTGGAATCACTTAAAGATAGTCGGCAGGTATCCAACTATTACGAACCTTGTATTATTATCTCATCCGCCGGGATGCTGGAAGGCGGCCGGATCCAGGATCACCTTTTTTATAACATCCAAAATTACTATTGCACCATACTTTTTATAGGCTACTGCGCCAAAGGAACATTGGGTCACCGGTTATTACGCGGTGATTCCATTGTACACATTAAAGACCGCGACCTGGCCGTTTATGCAACCATTAAACAAACAGACGTTCTAAGTGCCCACGGTGATCATGACGATCTTGTTAACACAGTAAAGCAGCAGGATAAAACAAAGCTCAAAAATGTGTTCCTGGTGCATGGGGAGGTATCAAGTATGCAGGCTTTAGCGGATGCGCTGGAGGTTGAGGGGTATTCCGTAACTATCCCGGAAAAAGGAGTTAAACACGAATTGCGCTAATTTTTCCGAATTACACGAATTTGAGTGGACACTAATTAGAAATTGCAGGCGTCAATTAACCGAAATAAAAAATCGAACTACACTATCAAAGCAGATTAGTGTAATTCGACTAAAATCGTGACAATTAATGCCTATTAAAAAATTCGTGTAATTCGAATTAATTCGTGACCATTCGTGTCAATTACTTATTAAAATGCCCTATTATCAAACTGGCCAGTTCTACACCAATCCGTTCCTGTGCTTCGTTGGTAGCAGCTCCAATATGCGGTGTTAATGAGATTTTAGGATGTTTGATTATTTCCTCGCGAGGTGTTGGTTCATTATCAAATACATCTAAAGCTGCGAATGAAACCTGGCCGCTGTTCAACGCATCAACCAAAGCAAGTTCGTCAATTAAACCGCCGCGTGAAATGTTCACCAGGCCAACCCCTTTTTTCATTTGCGCTAATTCTTCTGCACCAATTAATGCTTTATCTACAAATGGTGTATGCAAGGTAATGAAATCTGCAGTTTTGATGATTTCGTCCAGCGTGGCTGTTTTAACAGCTGCCTTAACTTTCGTTCCGCCACCTAAAGTAAGTTCAAGCTCCGGGCTGAATGGATAAAGATCATACGCCAAAACGTTCATGCCTACGCCGATAGCAATTTTTGCCACCTCGCGGCCAATACGGCCAAAACCTACTATGCCTAAAGTTTTATCGCGCAGCTCAATACCTTTAGCATAAGCTTTTTTCAGATCGTTAAACTTGGTATTACCTTCAACAGGCATTTTGCGATTGCTGTCAGGCAAGAAACGCACACAGCCAAAAAGCTGTGCAAATACCAATTCGGCTACTGATAATGATGATGACGCAGGTGTGTTATACACGCCGATGCCTTTTTCCCTGGCGTAATCCACATCAATATTATCAACACCAACTCCGCCCCTGCCAATCAGTTTCAGGTTAGGGCAAGCATCAATTAATGCTTTACGCACCTTGGTAGCGCTGCGTACAGTAATACCATCATATTCCTGTAACCTTACAGGCAATTCTTCCTGCGGTATGTTATTCGTATCTACAAAAAAACCGGCATCCTCCAGCATTTTTTTTCCTATCGGATCGATACCATCATTAGCTAATATTTTGATCATGTTGTATTAGAGATTAGTGATTGGAGATCAGAGGTTAGGCAGCTGCAGATATTAACTAATCTCCAGTCTCTAACCTCTAATCACTATTTATTCTTTTCTGCAAATTCCTGCATGGCATCAATCAGTACATAAACACTGGTGATAGGCAATGCGTTATAAATTGAAGCCCGGAAACCGCCAACGCTTCTGTGGCCTTTAATGCCGATTATTCCCTTATCATCACAAAGCTTAAGGAATGGTTTTTCGTGCTCAGGGTTTTCCATCACAAAACAAACATTCATGTGCGAACGGTCCTCAACTTCGCAAACCGGTTTAAATAATGGATTGCGGTCAATTTCCTCGTATAATACCCTTGCTTTAGCTATGTTCTCTTTTTCAATTGCTTCCACACCGCCTTTTGATTTTAGCCAGTTAAGGGTTAGCATTGATACATATATAGCGAACACCGGCGGGGTGTTATACATTGATCCGCCTTCAATTTGAACCTGGTAGTTAAACATGGCAGGAATCTTACGGCCTGTTTTGCCTAAGATGGAATCTTTAACTATTACCAGCGTTACACCTGCCGGGCCCATATTTTTTTGTGCTCCTGCGTAGATCAATCCAAAATCAGCAACGTTAATTTTGCGGCTGAAGATATCTGACGACATATCGCAAACCACTGGAACAGGTGATTTAGGGAACTGTTGCAATTGCGTTCCGTAAATAGTATTATTTGATGTGATGTGAAAATATGCCGCATCAGCCGGGATCTTATAATCTTTTGGGATATAAGTAAAGTTTTTCTCTTTTGATGTGGCAACTACTTCTACCTCGCCAAAAAACTTGGCTTCTTTTAATGCTTTATTAGCCCATACACCTGTTTCAAGGTATGCAGCTTTACCACCCTCAGGCAATAAATTATAAGGGGCTAATGCAAATTGCGTGCTGGCACCGCCTTGTAAAAACAAAACGGAATATCCTTCGGGTACGCCGAATAATTCTTTTACCAGTTTTACCGCCTCGTCCAAAACAGATTCAAACTCAGGCGAGCGATGCGAAATCTCTAATATAGAAAGTCCGATTCCCCCAAAATCAACAACTGCTGCTGCTGCCTGTTTTAAAACTTCATGCGGTAAAATGCCTGGTCCGGCGCCAAAATTATGTTTCATTTTATTTAATTTTTTCAATGATGAATGAAGCTATCGTGAGCCTGTATTGCATTGAGCTTTGCTCCCGATGATTTCATTTTGGTTTATAGATCGGTTTTGTTGAATTACAACTAATTAACAAATCGGTATTAAGACGGGCCGAAGTTAATTAATTTGACAATATTTATTGAGATTATTTGCTTTTTTTGAAAAATCATACAATTAGCTTACAAATGAAGCTTAGAATTTTAAATATTAAAAAAATTCAGGGCAATTATTATCAGCGTTACATCACGATAGCGATAAGGCGCCTGATTTTTTTAAATTGGTGATCGCCACCGAGGGATCGGGTGTTGAAAAAACGGAGTTGCCGGCTACCAAAACATTAGCGCCTGCTTCAACCAGTTTAGCCGCATTACTGCCATCAACACCACCATCTACCTCAATATATAAACCAGGTTTTTTCCGGCTGCTCAACTCTTTAATGTCTTTTAACTTTTTATAAGTATTTTCTATAAACTTCTGGCCGCCAAAGCCGGGATTAACAGACATGATCAATACCATATCAAGCTCTCCTATTATATCTTCAAGCAATGCAACGGGAGTATGCGGATTAAGCGCGACCCCTGCACGACAGCCAAGCTCTTTAATGTATTGAACAGTACGGTGCAAATTAGGACATGCTTCATAATGTACCGTCATCCCTGCAGCTCCGGCTTCTTTAAAGTTTTTTAAATAACGGTCAGGGTCAACTATCATTAAGTGCACATCCAGCGGCTTTGCTGCATGCTTTTTAACAGCAGTAACAACCGGAAAACCAAAAGAAATATTGGGCACAAACATACCATCCATAATATCAACATGGATCCAATCCGCATCGCTTTTGTTGATCAGTTCAATATCGCGTTGCAGGTTGGCAAAATCAGCCGCTAAAATTGATGGCGCTATCAGATGGTTCATGGGTGTAAAGATAGTTGTTTTGTCTGAAAGTCGGGAAAGGCTGAAGGGCCGGAGGAAGAATTTACATTGGGCTTAAACTTATGATATCAATTCATAAGTTCACCTATTATTAACCATTATGTATTTTAACAATTATTAGTTAATAATACTTTTAAAATTTATATTTAAAAAAATTTAAAACCTTATTCAATAAAAAATCATGAAAAATTTCAAAAAAATTGGACTAGAGCCTTTAAGCCGTGCTGAACTTTCAAAAATAAAAGGAGGCACTGATGATTGTCCGGCTGTTTACAGCTCTTGCAATCCAAATTGCGGGCATTTTGGCACATCATACTCTGCGTTTGCCACATGTGTTACCACTCATAGTACTACATGTTCACCTCTGAGTGGCTGGTATGTGATATGCCCTAACGGTTAATACCGTGTTAAACAGATCATAGAAATAGAAGTTTTAGAAACTTCTATTTCTATGCTTCATTTTCGATTACTCCGCTTTCAGGCTCGTTACCGGGTTCATCAGGGCGGCTTTTATAGCCCTAAAGCTTACAGTTACCAGTGTTATTACCGCAGCCAACAACCCGGCAACAACAAATACCCACAAATTAATGGGAGCCCTGAATGCAAAGCCTTGCAGCCAACTGTTCATAGCATACCATGCAATGGGAAAAGCTATAACTGCAGCGATAACTACAAGTTTCAGAAAATCAACAGATAACATACTTACAATACTGGTTACACTTGCGCCTAATACCTTGCGAACGCCAATTTCTTTGGTGCGTTGCTCTGCTGCATAAGTAACCAGCCCAAATAAACCCAAACATGCTATTAATATAGCAAAAAACGCAAACGACATAAAGATTTTCCCGGTATTTTGTTCATCCTGGTAAATATGGTTAAAGTCATCATCCATAAACGAATACGAGAACGGCTGCCCGGCCATATTTGCATCCGCCGAATGGTAAAGTGTTTCAATTTGTGAAATTAACGCAGGTAAATTTTTCGTACTTACCCTGAACTCCATTGATCCGCGGTCATCGCCCAACCGCATAATAAGCGGTTCAATTTTGCTGCGTAACGACCCCGCGTTAAAATCCTTTACCACGCCAATTACATTAAGCATCAGGTGGTTGTCAGCTATTCCCCTGAAAATCTTTTTATTAAGCGGATCGCGAAAACCCAATAGATTAGCCGCTGTTTCATTAACAATAACTGCTGTTGAATCCGTCAGGGTTCCTTTTGAAAAATTTCGGCCTTTTAACATTTTCATGCCAAGTACTGGGATATAATCTTCATCAATATACCATGTGTTTATAGCAGTAAACTGCCCGGGGCTGTTAGTAGCATCCTTGCTGTAACCTTCCGTATTTGTATTAATACCGGTTGGTAAAAAAGAGGATATGGTGCCTGATTGTACGCCTGCCAGTTTCAGCACATCCTGCTTAAATGATTTTGCACGCAGGTAAAGCGATGCAGTGTTATGCAGCACCAAAACCTGCTCGCGGTTATAGCCCAGTTTTTTGTTACGGATATAGCTTAATTGATTATATATTACCAGGGTGCCCACAATCAGCATTATTACTGTAGCAAATTGAAAAACCACCAGGCTATTGCGCAGCCAGCTGCCTTTAAATCCGGATGCCAGCCTTCCTTTTAAAACTTCGACAGGCTGAAAAGCCGACATAAAGAATGCCGGGTAAAGCCCCGCCATAAGACCGATAAAAACTGTGATCGCTAACAGGCACGGTACAAGCCAAACGGTCCCAAGCAAGTCGAGCGTTATTTGCTTGCCCGACAGCTGGTTAAAATAAGGAAGTAGTAACGCGGCAATAAACAGTGCGATGCTTAACGCTATAAAGCTGGTAAGTGTTGATTCAATTAAAAACTGGCAGATCAGCGTACCACGACTAGACCCTAAAACCTTGCGCACACCTACTTCCCTGGCCCGGCCTGCGGAGCGGGCCGTTGATAGGTTCATGAAATTAACGCAGGCTATAAGCAATATGAATACAGCTATGATTATAAACATATAAACATACTGCACATTACCCGATGGTTCCTGCTCCTGCGCTAAGGTTGAGTAAAGATGGATCTTTGTTAAGGGTATGGTAACAAACCTGAAATGATCACCTTTCCCTTCCAGGTCGGCTATGGAGCTATGGATGGCATTCACTAATTCGGGCCCGGCATGCTTTTTTGTCATCTGCCTTAAATACCCGTCCAGGTCCTGCTGGGTAATGCCCTTACGTACTAATATATAGGTAATATAATTTACATTTAACCACTCGGTACTGTTGCTTGATGGCCAGCCGGACATTGCCTTAATTAAGTTAAAATGAAGATGCGCCTGGTGCGGCGTATTTTTTATAACCGCGGTTATTTTATAATCATCGGTGTTATCAAGATGCAGTGTTTTACCAATAACGTCGATTGTGTTAAAATACTTCCTTGCAATATATTCAGAAATAACCAATGAATGCGGCTGAGCCAATGCTGTTTTGGAATCGCCCGCTATAATTGGCAAAGTAAAAACTTTGAATAAATTAACATCAGCGTAAATGCTGCCATCTTCAGTAAGGGTTTCATTTCCTTTTTTTACCAGGGTCTTTCCATTATTCCTTAACCGGGTAGCCTGCTCAATTTGCGGGTATTCCTTCATCAACACAGACGCCATAGGCGCCGGTGTTTCCCTGTCTTTAAAATCGCCGCCATTTACTTTAAAATCCGAATTTGCCCGGTAAATTCGATCGGCGTTTAGGTTATACCTGTCATAGCTTAATTCATCCACAACAAATAGCGTGATCAACAAGCAAACTGCAAGGCCAATAGCCAGCCCGAAAATATTTATGGCAGAAAAGCCCTTGTTCCTCCAAAGATTTCTGAATGCTATTTTAAAGTAGTTGGTAAACATAATGCATATATATTTATAAATGCTGAATAGCCAACACAATGCCATTATTTTAACTAATTGAAAATCAAAATAATAAAATAAAAATCGTAAATAAAAACGTTCGGTTTTGATGCAGCGGAGTGTTCGTTTGCGGAGGATTGTGAAAAGGTTGTAAGGGTTGTAGATGTTGTAAAGGTTGTAGACGTTTTGAGAGTTACAGGAGTTGTAAATATTGAAATAAATCTCCTTCTTTCAGACTTCAAAAAACTAATCTCTAATCTCTAACCACTGCGAAGCGCTAATCACAGTTCAACAGCAGATCATAATATTTCTGCATTAAAACGGTATCATAGTTCACGAGGGAGTTGTAAGCTTCTGAAACAAGCTCATTCAAGATAGACGAGCCAAGCTGGCCACCTCCATTTGGGATGGAATCGTAATAGATAATAAGTTCTTTAACCCTTATAATTTCATATAATAACAACTGTACTAAATCCGCCTGTGAGCCCGATTGTATACCCGGTGAATTATTGATAAAATCTAAAGGATCGTTATTAGTAGAAGCCATTTTATATCAGGGATCGGACTTAACGGTTTTATCAGTCAACTTCAAACTTATTGAAGTTGAAAAAGCTCCTTTTTGTTTTAAAAAAATGAAATTAATTAATTTTAAATATTAAAACCCTCATATTGAGGGTTTTAATATTTAAAATTAGTTGACTAAGTTAATTGAGTGAGTGATTAAGTTAAAAACCATTTAACTCAATCAACTTAATCTAACCCAATCAACTACTTACTAATTCTTAGGCGCTTCCGGGCGTGGCAGCAAAACTTTACGTGAAAGTTTCAATTTACCTTGCTTATCAACATCAAGCAATTTAACGCGTACTTCGTCGCCAATTTCAAAGATCCCGTCCATTGTTTCAATTCTGCGATGATCAATTTCAGAGATATGCAGTAAACCGTCTTTACCCGGCATAATTTCAACAAATGCGCCGAAAGGCATTATTGATTTTACTTTACCTTCATATATTTCGCCAACCTCAGGTTTTGAAGCAATAGCTTTGATACGTGATACCGCTTTATCAATAGCTTCCTTGTTATCTGCAAAGATCTGAACAACGCCCTGGTTACCTACTTCTTCAATTGAGATAGTAGCACCGGTTTCGCGTTGCATTTCCTGGATGATCTTTCCACCAGGTCCGATAACCGCACCAATGAATTCTTTATCAATACGGATAGTGATAATGCGCGGAGCATGTGGTTTGTAATCTTCGCGCGGAACGGTAATGGTTTTAGCCATTTCGCCTAAAATGTGTAAACGACCATCTTTAGCCTGGTTCAACGCATTGGTTAAAACTTCGTATGATAGTCCGTTTATCTTAAGGTCCATTTGTACCGCAACAATGCCTTTTTCAGTACCGGTTACTTTAAAGTCCATATCACCCAGGTGATCTTCATCACCTAAAATATCAGAAAGGATAGCATATTTAGTACCCATTTCATTGGTGATCAAACCCATTGCAATACCTGATACCGGCGCAGTGATCTTAACACCTGCATCCATCAACGCCAATGTACCGGCACAAACCGTAGCCATTGATGACGAACCGTTTGATTCTAAAATATCAGATACGATACGGATGGTATAAGGATTCTCATCTTCAGCAGGCAATACACGTTTTAACGAGCGCATTGCCAAATTACCATGACCAATTTCTCTGCGGCCTGCTCCCCTGTTAGGGCGAACTTCACCTGTTGAGAAACCAGGGAAATTATAATGTAAAAGGAATTTCTGATAGCCATTAATGAAGGCACCATCAATCATTTGCTCGTCATCCTTAGCACCTAAGGTAACTGTGGTTAATGATTGTGTTTCGCCACGGGTGAACACAGCAGAACCGTGTGCAGATGGCAAATAACCAATCTCGCTCCATATCGGGCGGATCTGGGTAGTTGAACGGCCGTCTAAACGTTTGCCTTCATCTAATACAAGGTTCCGGATAGCGTCGTACTCAACATCATGGTAGTATTTTTTAGCAAGAAATTTGGTAACGTCATCAATCTCACCTAAAGTTGCGATGTAAGTATCGCGCACTTCCTTAAATTTAGCTGAACGCTCATCCTTCGCAGATGCAGAAGATGCGATAGCATAAACCTGCTCATAAGTAGCAGCATAAATGGCTTTCTTTAAATCCTCATTGCTGTTCTCGTGGCTGTAAACACGTTTAACCGTTTTACCAACCTCCGCAGTCAGTTCTTTTTGTGCTAAACACTGAATCTTGATAGCAGTGTGCGCAAATTTAATTGCTTCAACCAGCTCTTCTTCCTGGATCTCTTTTGATTCACCTTCAACCATGTTAATGTCATGCTCGCTGCCTGCTACAATAAATTCTAAAGTAGCATTAGCCAGCTGGCTTAATGTTGGGTTGATGATCAACTGTCCATCAACTTTAGCAACACGTACTTCAGAGATAGGGCCGTTAAAAGGAATATCAGAAACTGATAAAGCTGCTGATGCCGCCAAACCTGCAAGGCAATCAGGCATAATATCTTTATCGGCAGAAATCAAAGAGATCATCACTTGTGTATCAGCGTGATAATCTTCAGGGAACA
Organism: Mucilaginibacter sp.; assembly: GCF_028288225.1. Taxonomy (GTDB): domain Bacteria; phylum Bacteroidota; class Bacteroidia; order Sphingobacteriales; family Sphingobacteriaceae; genus Mucilaginibacter. The sequence goes on along the minus strand of NZ_JAQBOC010000038.1, from coordinate 12,980 downwards.
TTGGGCGTAAAGCACGGTCAACCAAACGCGAGATCAAAACCTCGTAGTCTGATAAACGGGCCTCGCGGCGTAAAAACCCACCCGGGATCCGTCCCGTGGCAGCATATTTTTCCTGGTAGTCAACAGATAGGGGTAAAAAATCAACTCCTTCTTTTGCTTCCAATGATGATACTACAGTAGCAAGCAACATGGTATCACCCATTTTAATTACTACAGAGCCATCGGCTTGTTTGGCCAGCTTACCGGTTTCGATCTCAATGGTGCGGCCGTCACCTAAATCAATAACCTTTTTAATTACGTTTAAACTCATCTTTTTTTCGTTTTGATGCGCTTTTCATCTTTCGGAGCGCATCGGTTTTTATGTGTGTGTATATAGTTTCGTTCTATAATTTGCCTTTTACCGGCAACGAAGAAATTATAAGCTTTTAATTTTTTTATAAGCGGCTTATAATGTTTTCCAAAGTAAAAAAGCCATCCAGATAAATCGGACGGCTTTTTATAAAAAAATAAGAAAAGTTATTTGATGATATCCCTTAGCTGTAGGGCTTTGATGATAGCACGATATCTTTCAATGTCTTTTTTGAACAGGTATGCAAGTAATGCACGACGTTTACCTACTAATTTTTGCAGTGATAACTGGGTTGAAAAATCATGTTTGTTTTTTTTCAAGTGACCGGTTAAATGTGCAATACGGTAAGTGAACAATGCCACCTGACCTTCCGCTGTACCTGTATCGGCAGCGCTTTTACCATGTTTTGCAAAGATCTCTGCCTTTGCTTCTGAACTTAAATACATTACGTGAATAATATTAAAGCGTAAATAACTCTATTAATTGTGGGTGCAAAGGTAAGTTTTGTTTGTGGAATATACAAGGGGTGGGTCGGATAAGTTGTAATGGTTGTTGTTGTTATATTGGTTGTAGTTGTTATATTGGTGTATTGAAAAAATTTATAGTATGTGTGGTAGAGACGCGATGCTTCGCGTCTGTTTGCGCGTTATTTTCTGAACCATAATTTTCCTGATTTGAGGATTTTGGCTGCTTTATTTTTAATGGTCATCTTTTAATCCTTCAATCAAGTTTCAAAAGGACATGGGCGTTTCCCGCTGGTAGAAGCGGGGCCGCGCTATCCGCTCATACGCCACGAGCCTTAGGCGCGAGGCCGGTATCCGCTGCTATCGCTAATGCAAAATCCACCACTAAACATAATCTAACTCAACCCCACAGGCTGTGTCCTCACAGCCTGCCGGCGGAAAGGCAGGCGACAATACAGGATAGGTAACTACTAAAATAACTCTGTTTAAAACAGCCATCCGCACATTTGCACATTCGCACATCTGCGCATCATTTCTTACCTTTATACCCCATGGAAACACCTCCTACTCTCTCCACCTTCGAAACTGAATTCCGTGTACGGCCTGATGATATTGATATGTTTCATCACGTCCACAACAGCAAATACTTTGATTATGTGCTGGCCGCCCGGTATGATCAAATGGAACGCTGCTATGGCATGGCAATGGAAAAATTCATAGAGCGGGGTTTTGGTTGGGTGGTGAGTACTGCGCACGTTGATTATAAACGCGCCCTAACTATGGGCGACTACTTTATAGTGAAAACCGGCATAGAAACTATAAACGATAAAGGCTGCCGTGTAAAGTTCAGTATCACCAACAAAGCAACCGGAAAAATCTGCTGCGACGGCTATTTTGATTATGTAATGATTGACATGGCAACCGGCCGGGGATTAAAGATCCCGGGGGATGTTATTGAGCAGTATTTAATCTGATTTTCATGGAAGTATTTACTATTTTCAAGGCTAGTTAAGTTTCTGCTATACCCATAAAATCTAATCCTGCTAACAGTTTTATGCCGTAAAATTGTTATTTTTTAATTTTAATAGCTATAAAATTTGATATATTCATGGCAACAAAGAGTTAGCATAAATATCATGATGGAGGTAAAAGAAATTATGGCTGACCTTAAGGCTATGGGCAGCGATAGTATAAAAAAGATCTTACTGAAACATGGAGTTAAAGAGCCATTTTTCGGGGTGAAGATAGAGCAATTAAAGACGATCCAACAAAAGGTCAAAAAAGATTACCAGCTTGCTAAAGACCTTTATGCAACAGGAAATGCCGATGCCATGTACCTGGCAGGTTTGATAGCGGATGATGAAAAAATGACCAGGGATGATTTGCAAACCTGGGTAAACCAGGCCGTTTCGAATAACATCGGCGAGTACACTGTGCCATGGGTGGCTGCTGGAAGCAATTATGGATATGAACTGGCATGTGAATGGATAAATGACGGAAAGGAATATATTGCCGCCGCCGGTTGGGCAACACTCTCCAATATAGTTTCGCTAAAGCCAGATGATGAATTGGATATTAAGGCTTTGAAAGCGTTACTTACCAGGGTTGAACAAACTATCCATTCGGCCGGCAACCGTGTGCGTTATACTATGAATGGTTTTATAATCTCGCTGGGGTCGTACATAGCCGCTTTAACTGATGATGCCATTGCAACTGCAAACAAATTAGGTACCATTATGATAGATAAGAATGGTACGGCTTGCAAAGTGCCAGCGGCAGCTGATTATATCCAAAAAACAATAGGCAGGGGAAAACCCGTTGCTAAAAAGAAAACTGTAAAGTGTTAGGGTTATTCTTATTTACTACCTCTAAATTCCAGGGATTTAAAGTCTCAGCTAACTTCCATAACCCTCAAAAACAATCCTGATTCCAATTATCAAATCCGAAATCGAAATTCCGAATTCCGAAATTTTGCACTATGTTTGATTGCAAATTGAGTACAAATATCCTTATAAAAAACAGATGCGTAAATTTTGGGCTTATTTAAAAACCAGGCAATTCCGTACTAATCTGCTTCTAGCGGTGGGTTCGGTAGTTGTTATTTTTATGATAGTGTTCTTTAGCTTAAGCTTTTACACCAGGCATGGCACGGGCATCCCTGTGCCGCAGTTAAAAGGCTTGTCGGCCGAAAAAGCAATGGGTTTACTAAAAGAGCAAGGCTTTGAATATAAAATTGACTCAGTTTATGTACTTGACCAGGCCCCCGGCTCAGTTATTGAGCAGGATCCTGATCCCGGCACTAACGTTAAAGAAAACAGGACAATTTATTTAACGGTAGTTACCCGCCTTGCCCCTCCCATTTCTTTGCCCGACCTGGAGCCTTACACTTACCGTGAGGCAGTGGCAACACTGGCAAACTATGGCTTAAAAGTTGGTGATACAACTTATAAATCTGACATTGCGCGCGACAGGATCCTGGAAATGCGCTTTGGCGGCCAGGTTATAAAAGCCGGCGCCAAGATCCCAAAAGGATCAAGAATTGACCTGGTGTTGGGCAACGGCGAAGGTGCAAGTGAAGTTGACATCCCCGACCTGGTAAATAAGGACTTTGACGAGGCCAAATTTGTAATAAAAAACGGCGGCTTAACTTTAGGCACCATAACTTACCAGGGCGCTATAACCGATTCTACCAGTTTGGTTGTTGTAGCACAATCACCCATGAAAACCGACTCATTAAGTAAGGCAAGTAATGGTACGCGCATAAATCTTACCGTTTCACAAGGTAAAAAAGATGTCACCAATCAACAGTAGGGAATTATTGGCCAAGATCCAAAATGGTGAAGAACTGAATTTGCTTGATGTTAGGGAAAAGATAGAATATCATACCTACAACATTGGCGGCAAGAATATCCCTTTATCAGCGTTAAACAATAACATAAACCATTTAGGATATAACAAAACGGATGAAATTATTGTTATTTGCAAAGTAGGTTTAAGAAGCGAAACAGCAAGAGCGATATTAATTCAAAATGGCTACCAGCAGGCACGCAACTTAACCGGCGGCCTAATGGCCCTTCAAAAATTAACACAATAAATATTTTACAATGACAGCAAAAAAAGCATCATCAGGCGGAACTTTAAGAAAATTTATTGTAGCTATGGTGATCATACTTATTATAGCAATAGGATTTACCGGATTAAACTACTATCTGAAATATTTTAGCCCAAATGTAACAGACAAACAGGAATATCTTTACATACACACCGGCGCTGATTTTAATGATGTTTATAAAACTATTAAGCAGCAGGGAATAGTAAAAGATACTGCCTCGTTTTATCATGCAGCCGAAAATATGAACTATGTTAGCCGGATTAAACCGGGCCGCTATCACCTGCAAAATGGCATGAGCAACCGCAGACTAGTAAACATGCTGGCCTCTGGTTCCCAGGAACCTGTTACTTTGTCGTTTCATAATTTAAGGCTGAAGGAAGAGTTTGCCGGCTTTGTGGCCAAAAAGATAGAACCAGACTCAACGGCTATCATCCGGTTACTGGATTCAACCAGCTATATACAGCAATATGGTTTTACAACAGATAATGTGTATACCATGTTTATGCCGAACAGCTACCAGCTTTACTGGAACATTACTCCGGAAAAGTTTTTTAAGCGGATGTATGCCAATTATGAAAAATTCTGGACCCCTGAACGTAAGCAAAAGGCTGCAGCCATTAATCTTAACCCTATAGAGGTTTCTGTTTTAGCCTCTATAGTTGATGCAGAAGCTTTACATGATGACGAAATGCCTGCCGTGGCCGGTCTGTATTTAAACCGCCTGAAAAAGGGCATGAAGCTGGAGGCCGACCCCACTGTTATTTTTGCCGAAAATGATTTCACAATTAAACGGGTGCTTACCAGGTACCTTTCTATAAATTCGCCCTATAACACTTACCTGCATACAGGCTTGCCCCCGGGCCCAATTATGATGCCATCAGTTAATGCCGTTAATGCCGTGCTTGATTATCAGAAAAGCGACTATATTTATATGTGTGCCAAAGCCGATTTTTCAGGTTATCATGCTTTTGCCACCAATGTTGCCGACCATATGGTAAATGCGCGCAAATTTCAACAGGCACTTAATGAAAGAAACATCAAAAAATAATGTTTGAGCATTCTACGAAATTAAGGGTTCGGTATGGCGAAACCGACCAGATGGGCTACATGTATTATGGCAATTATGCCGGGTTTTATGAAGTAGGTCGCGTGGAGATGCTGCGCAGCCTGGGCCTAACTTACAGCGGCATGGAAGAATCAGGCATTATGATGCCAGTTTTGGAGCTTAACTGCAAATACCTGAAACCGGCATTATACGACGAGGAAATAACTATAAAAGTTATTATGAATGAAATGCCGCGGATAAAGATCCACTTTAAATATGAACTTTATAACGAAAAACAGGAGTTGATAAATATCGGCGAAACATCCCTGGTGTTTATAAACATGAAAACCAGCCGACCCTGCCTGGCCCCGCAGGAATTTCGCGATAAATTAAAGCTGTTTTTTGAGTAAGTTTGATTAAATGAAGTGGACACATCGTCTTTTACTCCGGCTTAAGTTTTACCAAAGATTTATCAGGTGGTCAAAGTCATATATACTACCGGGCTTTCACCCCTTGCCTTTGTATAATGTAGCTGCCTTTTTTGCACATGAAGTTCAGCAGCGTACTTTACTGAACAAGGCATCAGCGCTGGCATTTAATTTTATGCTGGCGTTTTTCCCGGCCACTATATTTTTGTTTACCCTTATCCCTTACATCCCTATAAAAAATTTCCAGGCAGAATTGCTTAGGGTTTTGGCGACAGTTTTACCTTATAATGCTTATATGGCTTTCGAGGCCACCATTGAGGATATTGTAAAGATCCACAACGGCAAATTATTATCAATAGGGTTCGTATCGGCACTGTACTTTGCCACAAACGGCATCAGCAATTTAATGCAGGCGTTTAACCGTTCGTCACTGATTATTGAAAAGCGTACCTGGTTAAAAAGGCGAAGCATAGCTTTGTCGCTTACTGTAGTTATCAGCGTAGCGCTTTTAGCGGCAATTACATTAATGACAGCCGGGGAGGCTTTTATAACCCTATTAAAATCGCACATAAGAGAGAAGAGTCATTTTTGGATCTATTTACTTACGCTTTCCCGCTGGTTAATTATTGTTGTTATATTCTTTGTCACCATATCCCTGCTATACCGGTATGGGCCCGCTAACAAACAAAAATGGAAGTTTTTAAGCACCGGCTCCATAATGGCAACTATATTGGCCATATTAACTTCTCTGGGCTTTACTTATTACATCAACAACTTCTCATCATACAATAAAGTGTACGGCTCATTAGGCGGGCTCATTATACTCATGCTATGGCTGTATCTTAACTCGCTCATCCTGCTAATAGGCTTCGAGTTGAATGCAAGCATCGAATACTCCAAGCGAAATATCAAAGAGGTTAAACCAATGTTTAACAGCTTTCGTCAAAAGCCGCCCGAATGAGAAAATTAATGCGTTGCAACAGCTTTTTTAAGCGCTTTTTAACAGGTGTTAGCAACCTTAAATTTTATAAAAGCATATAAAATCAACCAAAAACAGCACGCAAGCTTCAACAAATCAGCAACTTATAAATAAATAAAAAAACTTTGCATCAAGTTTGCCAATTCGCCATGGTTTTGTACTTTTGACCCCGGAGAGCTGGCAGAGTGGTCGATTGCGGCAGTCTTGAAAACTGTTGAACTGTGAAAGGTTCCTGGGGTTCGAATCCCTAGCTCTCCGCTGATTACATTAACAAAAGTGTCAAAAGCCCCTTAATTGCGAAATTAAGGGGCTTTTTCTTTTACATACCTGCCAAAACTCGCAAATAATCGCAAAACTCTGTTGCGTCATTCGTAGCGTCTTTTCAAAATCAAGCTAAAAATCAAAAAGACGCTACGAATGGCTTATAACCATTTGAATCACAGCATGTTCGCGACACGCGCATCTTGTGAAAAGAATGGCTGAAACGTAATTTTGTTTAACTTTTATTTATGTTTTATGCTAGAAAAAACGTTTGGGTTATTGTTCTTTTTAAAGCAGCCCAAAAACAAACAACAGGACAACAGATTTATCTATCTGAAAATTACCGTCGATGGTAAAGCCATCGAGGTCTCTACCAAGCGCAGGTGTGAACAATCACGGTGGAATGCCCATGCGGGCCGGGCCATCGGGACAAAAGAGGCGTCCAAGGAATTAAACCAGTATCTTGATTCCTTTGAACAGCATGTATTTCATGTGAAACGGATGCTGAACTACTCTGACAGTGTCATTTCAGCATTAGCTATTAAGGATATCTTAACCGGGAACATTGAAAAACCAAAAATGATCATGGAAGTGTTCCAGCAACACAACGATCAAATGAAAGCACTGGAAGGTATAGATTTCGCTACCGGTACTATAGACCGTTATAATGTGTCCTTGGAACATACCCGCGCTTTCATCAAATGGATGTATAAAGTAGATGATAAGCCGATCAAAGAGCTGGACCACGAATTTATTTCACAGTATGCATTCTGGTTAAAAACCGTGCGGAAATGCAATCACAATACAACAATGAAATACCTGGCTAACTTTAAAAAAGTAGTTTTGATCTGTGTAAAAAACAGATGGCTGCCCGGAGATCCGTTTGCCAACTTCAAACTGACCAAAAAAACGGTCGAAAGGGCGGCACTAACAGAGGCGGAACTTTTTAGAATAATAGAAAGGAATTTTATTTCGGAAAGGCTGGATATTGTCAGGGATGTATTCGTGTTCAGTTGCTACACGGGCCTTGCTTACGCAGACGTAAGAAATCTGAGGAGATCAGACATTAAAAAAGGCGTTGACAATAAGGAATGGATATTTATCAAGCGGCAGAAAACAAACTCGCCTTCGAATCTGCCGTTGCTGGGCCAGGCCAGGCAAATCATTTCCAATTACAGGGAACATCCAAAATGTGTCGCTTCAGGAATGGTTTTGCCGGTGCTGACCAATCAAAAGATGAATGCTTACCTGAAAGAGATCGCTGACCTGTGCGGCGTAAAGACGGAGCTCACCTTTCACATCGCCAGGCATACCTTCGCCACTACGGTAACGCTCAATAACGGCGTACCGATAGAATCTGTATCGAAGATGCTTGGCCATGCCTCCATTAAGCAAACACAGCATTATGCGAAAACACAGGACTATAAGGTGAGCAAGGATATGCTCCAGCTGGAAAAAAGCCTGGTGAAGAAAAAGGGGAATAAACTGGCGGATCGTTATTGATCCGCCAGTATGATTTCAATTCTACTGCCTTTATAACAGTCATAGGTTGGGTTGTAGCTGATATATCCTAATTCGATCAGCTTATTCATACACTTGTGATAAGTGCTGGTGCTGCCAAAATGAGCCTTGGTCATTAGGATCTTCCTGGTGACTTTAATTTGCTTTTCAAAGCCACCCTGCTGCCATAAGTTTAAAATGGAGGAATATAAACTAATATGCCATACCGTTACCCTTGGGTCACCGGATATGTCATCCTGCAGTTTTGACAAGGTTGAGAGTTCCGACATAACTATTTGATTTTGCCACTGATCATATTTTCAATATCAGTGAGTTTATAATAGTGGATGCCTCCTACTTTTTGTGATTTAAGCTTGCCGCTGATTCTTAAATTTTGTACGGTGCCTGTTGAGATCTTAAGCATTTTTCTAACATCACTACATCTTAGCCAACCCTTATCATCATCATTATGGTTAGCAGATAATAAAAGTTTAATATCATTTAGCAAGGTTTTACGAAAAACTTCGAGATCGTCTTTCGTTATAATTTCGATAGACATTGGGTACTATTTGAGGGAAGGGAATTAGTGATCCCACTTGGGGGCACTATCAATCAAGAAAATACCGCATGAAAAGCAGCATAACCAAGATTAGTAATGGTCTAAAATAGAGAAGTCCCGTGCGCTTGCCGCCGGAACTTCTCAACCTAAACCTTATCACAATTGCGCGGCAGGAATGCCGGCTTTAAGATGTTGCCAAATTAATAATTAAATTTAATAACGCCTGTTAAACGCAGAATTACGACTATACTCATTGAACCTGCGCTTGTATTCCCGTTCTTCATTTAATCTTTTATAAAGAACGTTACATCTCCATGCACAGGCACCGCAGGCTAAAAAGGCAACCGCTAAACAGGTTATAGTTTCCTTCCTTGCCTCTGCCTTTTGAGCGTCAGTCATTTTATCACTGGTATGTTTCCTTCCAACGGCCCCAAAAAAGGCAAACATGGAAATTATACAGGCCAATAAGATGTTTCGTACTATCGCTTTCATGATTATTTTTATTAATTAAAATTACTAATTAGATTAGTAATTTCCAAGTGCTTACTTAATTTAATTCGTAAATATTATTGCTTTTTCGCGCTTCCAATACCCTATCCCGAATAGTATCCGTTATGACAGATTCAGGGATTCCCTGGAATTGTATAACCGGATTTTCAGGGTCTGTACTTTTTAAGGTCAGGTACATCAATTTACATAGCTGTAAAATAAAAGATTGGGTGATGATGTAGTCCTTAACCCTGAACATTTCCAGCTGATCGATACGCTTAAAGAAAATACCGCTCGTCATCCTTATATATTCATGGGTGATCAGGTATTGAAAACTACGGATATATAATAGCCTGTACCAGGCGAAACCGCATACCACCATACTGAATAAAATAAAATAAGGGGACAGCCACCAGGCCAGCAAAAGAAAGGTGATGGCCAGCGTAATGAGCGGCAAGGCTTTCAGGAATGCGAACAGCATTGCCGGCCTTAGTAAAATATCATCGTTCTGCATCATAAATTAATTGATCTAAAAAAGTTAATGAATGAACCGGCTTACCGGTTCGGAAACGGGGGCGAATGGCGAAGGCTTCCTGGAAAGCATGCAAGGAAATCTGCTCCTGATCGAAAACCTTTAAGCAGTTATTGCGATAAATATGAAAATCCCTATCCTTATAAAATATCCGGATAGGGATGTTTTTTATAGCAGCTGCTAACTTTATATCGGTGATATGCCCTACCAGTTCTTTGCCAAATACCAATATAACCTTACGACCCGGAAAACTTTGCCTGATCCAATCGCCCTGTTCCACATGCAGTTTGTTGCCGATGGCAATAAATGCCAATTGCTCCAGCCGGGGAAAACGATGGCGGTTAAAGGTAATAAAGGCCATCGCTTCCATTACCGAATAGGTAATGATCAAATGTGTCGCGTTTTGAGTTCCGGCAAACCAAAGGTTTTGCGTGGATGGGACAATGTGGAAACCGGCATCATATCGTTCAAACTGATCACCATAATTAAAGGTAAGATCGGTTGATATGTTAAAAAACGCCTGGACTTCTAAAGGAATACCAAGCCCTGTCAGTAAGCGATTCATCTGTATTACCTGGCTTTGCGTGATCGGGATTGCTCAAACTGGTGCGGCTTAAAACCATGCTGATTTTCGATATCCTTAATCGCCTCATAATAGCCGGGGCTTAATTTTTCAGCTGATTTTTGATCACGCTTCTGATTAAACATTGCATTTAAACCTTTATACACCATATAGGAAAGGCCGCCATCAATTAAAATCGAGGCAATCAAGGCCAGTTTATTGGCGCGGATGCCGTGATGATCTGTACCGGAATAATTAAATCTGGTACCATCGGCAATCTGTACTTCTTTTCCCTTCTTATAGGCTTCTTTTTGAGCGGGGGTCAGAAATTCATTATTAACCATATCCGGTGCGAGGATCTTGTCAGTATCTGACACGATGAATTCTTTGGTTTGCGGGTCAAATTCAACCAGCATTTCCTTTTTGTTGCCGTGGTTGTCGAGTGTGATCTTGAGTAAGCTGGCAACTTCACCCTTGCGCAATTTCTCGGCCTCGGTTTCGTTTAGAAAATCCGGTATTTCCGGCTTCCGGTAAATCGGATGTATCAATAAGTCCAATTTGCCCGCCTCGTTTGATTTGAGGGAAATCTTGGCGTTGATGGATTTTATCTTGATGTTGTCGGTTTCAAGATCATGCAGTTCCAGCATAGAAGTGCGGCGACCTGAAAGCAATGCTTTCAGGTCATCGACATTTAACAGGAGCTGACCGCCTGCGGCCAGCCCGATGGTTTCCAGATCCTTGATCGGGAGATCATCTCCATGAAAATTAACCAGGTTCATTTATCGTCCAATTTTTTGTTGCTGGCCCTGTTCTTCGGACTGGCGCTGCTCTTCCTCCAATACCATTTCCGGTTCGCGAGGGTTGGTTTTAGCTTCTAACAGGGATTTATAAAGGCCATATTCCGGCTTCAATACCTTGCGAGTCCCTTCCGCATCCTCGACTTTGATGCTTTTGGTTTTATAGGTTTCGAGCACCTTATAAGTGGTGTCCATGTAGGCAATCTCGTCCCCCTGTTTAAAACCTACTTCCGGACCTTGCTTTTGTTCCCGCTTCTGTGAAACGCCTAATAACAAGTTAGCGATCTTTTGCGCATCCCTTGTCGCTTTGGCAATTTCAAATGGTTCATCCTTTAATATCTTCGCAAACGTGTTCATATAAGCAGCCTGCTGACCAAAATTATGGCCGATTTTTAGTTCACCGCCGATCAGGATTCCGGCAATTGCGGCCCGCATTTCCTCGCGGGCGTAATCCATTGAGCCAAATTTTCCTTCCATCGGGCGGTTCAAACGGTCTTCATGACCAGTCCAGTGAGCCAGCTGATGAATAGCGGCCTGCAGGTATTTAGTTTCGTTTTCAAAAAGCTCGGGTTCCGGCATAAAAATGGCGTCCCGTTGCTTGTCATAGTAAGCCTCCTGACCGCCGTGGATGATCACCGCCTTGCTGTCTTCGATCACCTTTGCCGCGCGCTCGTTTGGTGACTGTGTTTGCCCCTCATTTTGCTTGGCCAAAAATTCTTCCAGGGGTGGCATATCCTTTAGCTGGGTTCCATTAAAAAGGAAAGCCTGTCCACGCTGTGGTTTATCAAATTCTATCGTTTTGGTTTGTGTAACACCTGCATCGTCTTTGATAACCTTACCTTCAGCTGTTCGGATAGCCTGAATGTCGCTGGTCTTTGGAAACTCAATAATGGTGCCTTTTTCATCTTTTTTTACCCAATTACCGGCATAGCGGGCGGCATCTGCCGATAGCCAGCGCGGATCGTCGTGTCGCTGCATACCCAGGATCAGCGCATTCATGGCGCTATAGCCTTTTCCGGTAACTGGATTGATCGGTTTCACAAAGGCAGGCATGCCGTTTTCTTTAACCGGTTTTTGAAACAGGGAATTACCCTCTTTGATTTCACCGATCAGCTTGTCTGAAAGCTGGATCGGCAGTGCTTTGAAAGTTTTGCTCATTTTCTTGTTTTTTTAGCAGTTGGTATAAAAATTTAATTGGATTGATGTATTGATGCCTGAAGCAGATACTGAAGTGCAGGTGCTCGCCGGTCACGTGTCCGGTAGCGCCGGTGATGCCGATAGGCTCACCAGCGGTTATGCTATCGGTGGGTATCACAAAAATTTGGCTGAGGTGACCGTATATGGATTCAACCGCTCCATGAGCCAACCGGATGTTGATGCCCAGGCCATTATCGTAGCCGGTGGATTTGACTAAACCACTAAGGATAGCATAAACGGTATCATGGCGGGCTTTGAGGTCGACACCCGCATGCATGGCATATTTGCCGGTAAGCGGATGGATGCGGTAACCGTATTCGGAATTTATTTTAAGATGTTTGAGGGGCAGGCAGATCAGGCAGAAGCCGATCAGTAGTTTCATCGGCTGTACGTTTTGGACAGCTCCTGTTTTTGTGTCGGGGGAATGGGTTGTAATACCTTTTCCTGCACACCCGGGTTATCATTCGCAATGGCCAGCGCGGAATATAAGGCCTGGGAAGTTCCCCTATCCTGCAATAGCATGATCTTGTACATTGCCTTGAAATCATCGAGCGGCATGGACGAGCCATTGTTGGTCAGGTCGTTGAAGACCTCCTGTTTATCTTTGAGCATCATTACCTGCTCCGCAGGGTAATAAGCTTCCCCGCCTTCGGGAAACCTCACATAATTTTCCTTTTCCGAAAAGGCTAATGTCAGCACACCGATA
>NZ_JAQBOC010000010.1 GCF_028288225.1 Mucilaginibacter sp. | reverse complement strand
CATATCCGAATTTCGTTTTAAGGAGCACTATCTTTTCGTCCGTACTCACAATTCCAACTACCTTGCATCCCATAATTTTTCCAATTTGGACTACTATTGTTCCCACGGCACCAGCTGCGCCCGACACCACCAGTGTTTCGCCTTTTTTAGGTTTTCCGATGTCCATTAATGCGATATATGCGGACAATCCGGTTATTCCTAAAACGCCTAAATACGTGCTTACCGGGACGGCGTTTGGATCGATCTTTTGTAATGCTTTTCCATCAGATACCTGGTACGCTGCCCAGTTCAGATAACCCGAGACGTAGTCACCTTTTTTGAAATTTTCATTATTGGATTCAACTACCCCGGCGATGATTTTTGATGCTACCGGCTCATTTAATTCAAATATGGGCGGATGAGTGCCGTTCATTTTACCGCGCAGGTATGGATCTACTGAAACATAAACTGATTTCAAAAGGATTTCCCCTTCACCGATAACCGGCATCAATTCTTCTTCATTACTAAAGTCGGACAGCAACGGCATTCCAACCGGCCTGTTTTTTAATGTGATTTTTCTGTTTTTCATGCGTTTGATTATTAAATCCCCGGTATAATAATCCATGGATTATATTTTGACAAAAAATTTTACTTCCTGATTTTGTTTAAAAGGTCGTTGAGCAATTCTGCCTGATCATCAGTGACGCCATACTGAACTTTGTTAAAAAGTTCCCTTCCTTTTAATGCAATCTTCAATCCTTCAGGCGTGAGGTTAATGTATACTACCCGCTGATCTGAAAGATCGCGGTCCTTCTTAATTAATCCTTTGTCCATTAGCTTGTTTAACAATCTTGAAACATTCGGCATCCGATCAATTAGCCGCTCACGAATCAGGTTAACCGTTGCCGTATGATTGGGCTGGCCCTTCAAGATTGCCAGGACGTTTAGCTGCTGGAGAGAAAGGCCAATGGGCTTGAGGGTAATTGCAATTTCGTTCAATAGCCAGTTAGCGGTAAAAATAAGGTTCATCCCTGCTTTATGCTGCGGTCTGTTAAACTGTTCCTGCTTAATCTCATCCTCAATTTTCATAACGCAAATATATATACCATGGATTATATATCCAAGTCATTTAATAGTGACAAAGTTTGGACAATTGGTTCGCAACAGCTTTGCTGCGGGATGATTTCGGCAGATAAATACAAGCCGCCCCTGTAATTTACCCATAATTATTTGTCATTAGGAGATCTTGAAAATATTTCAGTGTAGTCAATTTTGTTGCCTGCATTATTCATTAATGACGTTTTTATGTGGTCGTTTTCATCTCTTTGATTTAATGGAACGTTAAAGCAGTTCCAATATGTTGTCCATTCCTGCCGGCGCATGATAACTATAGCTCCTTTTTCATTAATTACGCTGTGATCAATTGTGAGGCAAACTCCGCTATCATCATTACCGGCGCCATGGTGTTAGCACAGGTAATCTTAGGCATAACTGAAGCATCGGCAATCCGTAAACCTGTAATACCGTGAACAAGCAATTGATCATTTACTACCGCATCAGGACCCACTCCCATGGCACACGTTCCTGTAGGATGGAAATAGGAATTGGCTGCATTGCCTATTAAATGCATGATGGACTCACGATCTGTAAGCCGTTTCTTTGGAATAATCCACCTTTTAATAAGCTTTTTAAAAGCTGGTTGGGAAGCAATCTCCATGCTAATTTCCACCAGTTTTATAAATGCGTTTAAATCGGCCGGATCAGTTAGGAGATTACCCTGTATGTCAAGAGGTCCGTCATATGCTGATGTTTTCATTCTAAGGTATCCGCGGCTTTGAATATTGACCAGGGAGGGTAAAAGACTAAAGGAATTTGGAGGAATAGGACCATATTGCTGTTCCAGCCCAGGCACTGCAATAGGTACCTGGGTAGCTAATATCATGAGATCGGCCGCTTTCAAACCAGGCTGACTTTTCAGAAAGGCGGTGCTGCTTGCTAAATTACCATTAGGTGCACCCAAAGGTTCTTTTGCTTCAAAACACAAGGAATGCATAATAACATGATCCTGTAAGTTTTTGCCAACCCCGGGAAGGTCTCCAACAATGCCGATACCGAGTTGCCTAAGCTCCCGGGAATCGCCTATTCCCGATAGCATCAAAATACGCGGGGTTTCAAAAGCTCCTGCACAAATGATAACTTCTATGCTGGCGCCTACAGTATGTAATCTCTCCTGTTGTACATAGTCAAGACCTATACAGCGTGTACCTTCAAAATTCAATTTATAAACGCAGGCTTGGGTAAGCAACGTTAAATTTTTATGCCCCATAATGGGTTCGATATAGCGTGTCGGCCCCTGCCGTCTGCCATTTTTAGCATTTAGGATGCCACGGCCGACACCTTCCGGCGACGGGGCGTTAACATCATCCAAGAATGGCAAACCGTAACTTTGACAAGCTGCGATCATCGTATCTGCTATTACATGATCTTTAGCTCTTTCAATACCGATAGGACCTCCGGCTCCATGAAAATCGGTCTCTCCGTCTTCCCAATCCTCTATTTTTTTAAATAGTGGCAAAACAGATTGATAATTCCATCCGCTGTTTCCCGCAGCTGCCCAGCCATTGTAATCATATTTGTTTCCCCTGGCCCAGATCATGCCATTGATATTTCCTGAGCCACCCAGTATTTTCCCGTGAGGCACGTGAACCGTCCGGTTATTAAAAAGCGGATTGGGTAAATATTGGTAGCCATAGTCGTGTGCCGAACCTATGTTTTGAGGCCATTGTACGGTATTGACCATACTTGGCAGGTCATAATTATCACCACCAGCCTCCAGGAGCAGTACACTGGCATCGGTTTGGTCAATTAGGCGACGGGCGATAACACATCCTGCCGAACCCGCACCTACAATAATATAATCATAATTGCTACCTGCCTGGCGGTTTTTTGATCTGGACTCCAGGTTGCTTACGTTGTTTGTGTTTAACATAGGAAAACTAGTTTATTTGTTGCAAGTTTTTTTATTTGTTAGTGCCGCAAACCGGTTAATGATTTTGACATTGTAAATTTACCTCACGTCCGGTTCTTTTGTTGCCACCGATATCAGGGAAAGTACATCACCACTGGTGGGGATACAGCAAAATGAATAATTCTGCTGCCTTTTCCGTATATTTAAAAGCCGGATTGCAACAGTCCGGCCGTTATTTAGTATCCGACAGCGTTATCACAATAATCAGAGGCTGCTGCCTGTTGGTCCTAAAGTAATATCGCCGGTTTCGCCGGAAAGCTTTTCAAACAGTGCCATGTCAATAGATTCTGCAGGTTGTATATTTTCAGGACCGGCAGTTCCAAATTTGGACAATAATAACCCAAAGCCGGCTGGGGCAAATGTTTGAAGCGTTCTGGTAATACCTTGTTTTTGTGTTGCTTCCAGCCAATGCGGCATTCCTTTGGGGATAAAAAAATGCTGACCACTGTTTAAAGTAATTGATTTTTCTTAGTGTGAACGGTTATTTGTCCTTCGATAACATATAGCAGTTCGGTATAACCGCCATGTATATGAGGCGGTGTTTTTACTCCAGGTTTTGATCTTTTTTCAACCTGATCATACTCCGAATCAGCATTGTGAGGGTCGTTAATAACACAATGATGTGACCCGAAAAGCCAAAAAGAATTTTTCATAGTTTTGATATTATAAATGTTCGTAAACATTGGCTTTTTATAATCTTAGTGCAATCCCCAAATTCGGGGATTATATACACAATAGGGAAGGTGACCCGTTAACGATTGGTTTTATCATGTTTATATTGATAAAAGAGAAATAGTGTGAATGGCCTCTAATAATGGAGTCCGTTTCGGGCGAAATTGCCTTTATTAATCCGGAAGATTAAATTATCCCGTAAGGCCTGTTATAGTCGAAATGCTCTTCCACAATAAAGAAAATGTCATAATTCTTTGCTAACTCATTTTATTAATAAAGAGCGCCTTATACTGTTTAAACTATATTTTGATTAATGGCTTTTGCAACTACTTCAGTAAGGGACGCCACATGCAATTTTCCGTAAATTTTTTTGATATGGCTTCGCACAGTTTCATAGCTGATATTCAACTCATAGCCGATCATTTTATAACTCAGGCCGTTAACAACGGCACTCAATACTTCCTTCTCGCGGGCCGTAAGATTATATTCTTCTAATGGCCGCTGGCGTTTGCCCGGGTAACTATGCTGCAGCATGTTTAATACCCTTCGCGCAATTGAAGGGCTCATGGGTGAACCGCCGGTTTGCAGATCCTTAATCGCATCGATCAGCGAACTATTTAACTGGTTCTTTAAGATATAACCCG
>NZ_JAQBOC010000079.1 GCF_028288225.1 Mucilaginibacter sp. | reverse complement strand
CTGCCTTATATGTCAGTGAGTAAAAATAAGTACCAGCCTGCTGCAACTTGCCATTTGTGCTTGCGTGCCCGTCAAATACTTTTGTTGCATTGTCATACCCTTTTGCTTCATATACCAATGCGCCATTACGGCTCATGATTTGTAATTTGTTATCCGGGTAAGCGGCTATGCCATCTATAACCAGCACATCGCTGTTACCATCACCATTTGGCGATAGGTTTTGATGTACCACAATCCCATTGCTTCTAACCGGCGCCACAGCTACCAGCTTTTCATCATATAAGGATACAAGTCCTCCAGGTGCCTGACGGGTTATCACTATACTGTAAGTATTGGTGGTTATACCGTTTGCTGCCGTTACTACCGTGGTTATGGTGTTATCACCAACATTTAATGAAATGGAGCCCGATGCCGTGCCTGATGCCACTGCTGCATTGTTAACTTTTACGGCAGATGTTGGATCCTGCGTTATCGGGGTTACCGTAACCGAGCTTACTGAATTAGCTACTGTTGCTGTGTAATCCTTAAAGTTGGTGCCCGGTACTGTAGTCAATTCTGTTTGCGGATTAAGCGTAAGGAAGGTTAACAAGGCATTAGCTTCCCGGGTTATTATTATGCTATACGTGTTAACCGTTACGCCATCTCCTGCGGTTACTACCGCGGTGATGGTATTATTACCTATTTGCAGCGGGATGGATGCCGATGCTACCCCGGATGCTACCGTTACATTATTAATTTTCACTATGGCTGTAGTGTCCTGTGTTACCGGTGTTACTGTAATGGAGCTGACATCGGTTTTTACTGTTGCCGTATAATCCCGGAAGTTGACGCCCGATACCGTGGTCCTGGTTACATATGGGTTAAACGAAAGCAAGTTTAATATCGCATTGGTGGATGGCAGGCGGTTGATCACTATGCTATAGGTATTGACAGTTACCCCGTCACCGGCGGTTACCACCGTAGTTATAGTATTATTACCTACATGCAAAGGGATGGATGCCGATGCTACCCCGGATGCTACCGTTACGTTATTAATTTTTACCGTTGCTGTGATGTCCTGCGTTACAGGCGTTACTGCAACTGCACTTACTGAATTATCAACAGTAGCGGTATAATCCCTGAAATTTGCGCCCGATACTACTGTCCTGGTTATATAAGGATCAAATGACAGCGAGTTTAATATCGCGTTAGTAGACGGCTGGCGGTTGATTATTATACTATAAGTATTTACCGTTACCCCATCACCCGCGGTTACAACCGTAGTGATCGTGTTGTTGCCTACCAGCAAAGGGATGGAGGCTGATGCAGCGCCTGATATTACGGCCACACCGTTAACTTTTACCGTCGCTGCAGTATCCTGCGTTACCGGTGTTACCGTAATTGAGCTTACAGAATTATCAACCGTTGCCGTATAATCCCTGAAGTTGGAACCCGATACTACAGTCCGGCTTACGTATGGGGTAAATGACAGCGAGTTTAATATCGCATTGGTGGATGATTCCCTGGTTATGGTTACTTTATAGGTATTAGTTGCTATTCCATCCTGCGCGGTTATTACAGTGGTAACAAGATTACTCCCTACATTTAACGGAATAGCTGCTGAAGTCGAACCTGATGCCACGATTACACCATTAACTTTTATTGTTGCTGTAGAATCCCGGGCTATAGGGGTTAAAGTAATATTATTAATCGTATTATCTACCGTTGCCGTAGAGATCCTGAAGTCGGGGCCCGGCACAGTTGTTCGTCTTATACGCGGACTGAACTTTAGATTGGTTAACAGGGCGTCGGTTGATGGCGCACGGTTTACCGTAATAGTATATTTTTTAATGGTCGTACCGTCTTGTGCGGTTACCTGTATATCAATAGGATTATCCCCTGCATTTAATACAAGCGGATCAGATACTGTGCCACTGCTAACAGGCGCATAACCCCCGCCATTCACCTGTACTTCAATACTGGCATTGGCATCCGCGGCTGTTGGCCTTACTGTTACCGAAGTGGTTGCATTCGGGGCAGTTGCTGTATAGGTTAATGTTCCACTGGCAAATGCAGGTGTTAAACTATTGGCGGTAGTAGTGAGAACTGCAAGGGTTGCATCTGTAGACGCTGTAACAGTCAGTGTGCCTGCTGCATAGCTGATGGCATAATCTGCATCAACTGCACCGCTTGCTGTTATCGGGTATGGCCCTACAGCCGATGCGGAGGTGGCTGTTGTACTTAATGTGGGCTGTGTAGTTAAACTGGCACCTGTGTCGCCATTTACAAAGCCGCTGTAGCTGGCTGTTAGGGTTGGCAGCGCGTCACCATAAACCTTGGTCTGGTCATCAGCCGTAATGGTTAAAGACACCGTGTTAATGGTTAGCGAACCTGCAACGTAGCTAATAGCATAATCTGCATCTGCTGCACCGCTAGCGGTAATGGCATACGGGCTGCCTGCTATATGTGAGGCGGCCGTGGCTGTAGTGCTCAGTGTTGGCAGCGTGGTTAGGCTGGCGCCGGTATCGCCGTTTACAAAACCGCTATAGCTGGCGGTTAGTGTCGGTACGGCCGCTCCGTAGGCTTTGGTTTGATCGTCTGCCGTGATGGTTAAGCTGGCTGCACCCACGGTTAACGCGCCGGATACATAACTAATGGTATAATCTGCATCTACTGCGCCGCTCGCGGTAATGGTATACGGGCTGCCTGCTACATGTGAGGCGGCCGTAGCTGTAGTGCTTAATGTTGGCTGTGTAGTAAGGCTCGCACCGGTATCTCCGTTTACAAAACCGCTGTAGCTGGCTGTCAGTGTCGGTACGGCTGCTCCGTACGCTTTGGTTTGATTGTCTGCTGTGATGGTTAAGCTGGCTGCACCCACAGTTAGCGCGCCGGGTACATAACTGATGGCGTAATCAGCATCTGCTGCTCCGCTTGCTGTAATCGTATACGGGTTGCCTGCTACATGCGAGGCAGCCGTTGCTGTGGTGCTTAATGTTGGCTGTGTAGTAAGGCTGGCGCCGGTGTCACCGTTTACAAAACCACTGTAGCTGGCGGTTAGTGTCGGTACGGCTGCACCGTAGGCTTTTGCCTGGTTATCTGCTGTGATGGTTAGCGGTGCCGTACCCACGGTTAGCGTGCCGGCTACGTAGCTAATGCTATAATCTGCATCAACCGCGCCGCTTGCTGTAATGGTATACGGGCTGCCTGCTACATGTGAGGCGGCCGTAGCTGCGGTGCTTAATGTAGGCTGTGTGGTAAGGCTGGCACCGGTATCTCCGTTTACAAAACCGCTGTAACTGGCTGTCAGTGTCGGCACGGCTGCCCCGTAGGCCTTAGTCTGGTTATTAGCCGTTACAGTTAAGGACCCTGTCGTAACTGTTAGCGTGCCGGCTACATAACTAATGCTGTAGTTTGCATCCACGGCCCCGCTTGCTGTTATCGAATAAGGGCTGCCGGCTACATGTGATGAAGCCGTCGCTGCGGTGCTAAGCGTAGGCAATGTAGTCAGACTGGCTGACGTTTCACTGTTTACAAAACCGCTGTAGCTGGCGGTTAAAGTTGGCAGCGCAGCTCCGTAGGCCTTGGTCTGATTATCTGCTGTAATAGTTAAAGATGCCGCATTAACAGTTAGTCCCTTTATTACATTACTTGCAGCTGCATGTGTAGCATCACCTGCCTGCGAGGCGGTTATATTAGCTGTGCCGGCGCCAACAATGTGGATCTTGTTGCTTACTATAGTAGCTACAGCTGTATTATCACTGCTGTAAGTTATGGGGATATTCACGTTATCACTTGTTGCACCGGGTGCAAAATCAGCATTGCCATATGTTTTTGTTGGCAATGCATTAAAAGTAATAGTCTGACTAACAAGGGTAACCGCAAAAGTAGCTGATGGACCTGCCGCAGGCGCTGAATTGCCTGCCAGGTCTGTTGCTGTTCCTGCGGCTATGGTTATACCTAAATTGCCGCTGCCTGTTATACTTGATATAGTAACCGTGCGGGTAAGGCCCGAACCTGAAACTGCTAAACTGCCGCTGGCTGTTACTGTTGTATTTAAAGTAATGTTCCCGGTAGCAAGCGTGCTCGAATTAAAATTAGCATCGGCATAAGTTACGGTATAGGTTACTGAACCCGAGCCTGTAGCTATTGTACTTACCGATGGGCTTCCTATACTAATAGTTGGCGCTGTTTTATCAATAGTATAACTTTGCCCCGCAAAAGGCAATGTAGTGCTTATTCCCTGTGATAAGCCTGTTGCGTTAGCCAGTTTTAATTGAATAGAGCCATCCCCTGTTCCTGTAGTTACAGGTACTGTCCATGTTATATTGTCAGAAGAAGTTGGTGTACCGATACTTGCACCCGAAACACCGCTTGTGGTCAATGAAAAATTACTGGCAGTTACTCCTGTAACCGCTGACCCAAATACGGCATTAAATGAAACTGATGAAGCATTGCTATAGATACCGGATACACGGTTAAGTGAAGTTATAGTTGTAGCTGTAGCCGTTGTAATATTATCAACGCCAATACCAAATGCTGTTGCACTTGAAGATGTAAATCTTATTTCATCAATATCATCAAAACTACTGGTTAATGTTACAGCAACTGGTGTGGTGGCACTTAAAACAGCCGTTGTAACGGAACCTATTTCGGAACCGGCTTTGTAAGCATGCACCGTAATTGACTGACTTCCACCGGCAGTTGCCCCTACCGAAGTAGGGGCAACTGAGATACCCGTTAACTTAAAAGTTGTGCCTGCAGTGCTGTATAACCTCCCATAGGAAAGCGTTGGTGTAGTTCCCGTTTTTTGCAGCCTTAAATAAGGCTGTGGCGAAATTGTTGACCGGATATCCAATGCACCTGTTCCTACAATTCCCGCAGAAAAGCCAGTAGCCTGTGAACAGTCAGCACTTGTAAATGCATGAGTTACAGCATCTGTACCGGAAGTTATTGAAGCGGAAACAGTAAAACACGACCAATCAATATTTGCTCCGGATTGTGCTTTTGACGCCAGGGAAAACCCCGCGATCATCACAAAAAGCAAAATGTAAAATCTGGTAAAACGCAAAAGTTTATTCATGGTTTATTTTATTAAATAGAAATTAATACGTATATTTTTTTATTGTTCACATTCATTTTACATTAACAAGTAACCTAGTTTAAGTACTTAAAAAGTATTGACCTGTTTTGAATCCATAATTCACAGCAAACCTTGCCGGAACATATGAATTGTTAATTTTAAAAAAATTGATAAAAAGTATTTTATTTCCCTTACATGCCACTATAAAATCATCGCCTGTTTCTATAATGGTTCCGGGTGCCTTATCTAAGTTATTCCCGGTTTTTGTAAAAGCATCTAAAATTTTCAGTTCCATCCCGCCAATTGCGGTAATTGCTCCCATATTCCATGAGTTACATGCCTTAACCAGATCAACAATTTCGCTAGCCTCCATTTCATTCCAATTGATCAGTACATCGTTAAGTTTCGGCTTGTCATAATAAGCAGCCTTGCTTTCGTCCTGCGCAGATCCCGGCAGCTTTTTTCCTGCATTTAATGCATCCAGTATCTCTATAATTCCTTTTACCTGCAACTCACCAAATAACTGATACGCCATATCATAATTAATATGCGGCTGGTTAGGTATTTTATATTGCCACATTACCGGGCCACTATCCAATTCATTTGTCATTTTATGGATGACTAACCCAATTTCTTTAAGTCCTTTTTTCAGCTGCCAGAAAACCGGTGAAGGCCCTCTGAACTGAGGCAGCAATCCAAAATGAATGTTAAAGAGGCCGTACTTAACATCATTCAGCAAATCTGTTTTTATAATATTACCATAACCGGAAAAAAAAATAATATCCGGCTGGTTTATTTGCTGCCAGCTATACAAATCATCTTTACCATTCTCAAACGTTAATGCAATGCCCGCCGCATTACAAAACTTTGTTGTTTCTCCCGGGTTATTTTCGGGATCTGTTGATCTTCCAACATATAATATAACCCCTGCTTTATTTTTATAATTATATAAATATGAAAGCAGGGGTATATATAGTTTTGCTGAATTTGATACAATACCTATTATCATTAACAGCTATTAAAAAAAACCTTTAACATTAATTCCTTGAAGGGAATATACCTTCTAAAGCAATAATAAATGTCACTGCCAAAAACGGAGGCATATTATTATGCGGCAGCGATCCTCCCGTCAATCCAATAGCCTGAGGTGCCAAAGTTGTATCAGCATTTGCAGCAGGATTAAAATTTAATGGGTTACCACCAGAATCATTATCTACTGAAAGTGCCAAAACACCATTAGTTGGCGGTCCTAAGGTTGCAGTTGTAGTACTTGCATTAACCAAGTGGTTATGTGCAGGTATCTGAGTAGTATTCAGGGTAACATTCTCCGTACCGCTGGTTTCACCAATAACACGCGGGGTTAACCCTGGCCCTGTTCCCCAATGCATGGGCATAATGCCCTGAAAATTAGGTAAAGCAAAGGTGGTTGTACCGTTACCGCCATAAGTGGTTCCGAGAATTGCAAACAAAGCAGAGTATTGAGAAATAGACATAAGCTGACCATTACACAATGCCCATCCGCGAGGCGCAAAGTTTCCTGCAAAAAGCGAAACTGTTCCTAAAAAAGGCTGATCCATAGTTTAAATTTTAAATGTGATTAGTTAATTGTTTAAGTTGTTTGTATGTTTTAATATATATTTTGCCGTTTAAAATTGCTTTATAAATGATATTTTTTGCTATAATCAAAAGTAAAAACACATAAAATTACACACAGGAATAAAAAGGGATAAGGTTATTCATTGCAGAATTTATTCATGGATTAAAACCTTAGTAATTTCAAGCAGGAAATGATTTCTATACATTGTTTAAAAGGTTTAGGTACGTTTTAAGAAGTTCAGGTACGTTGTTTGGTTGGCTAAATTATAAACAAAAAAATTAAGATGCAAATATTATTCGTAATAATATCTCTTGCTTTTTTATACTTTAACAAAAAAGTAATTAAAGATAATTGCTTTTGTTAAAAAACCTTTAATTTTAGCAAACCTAATCACATTTATATGTTAGCTATATTGGCTAAGATCCTTTCATTCATACAAGAAATAGGTTTGAGTTATAAACTTGAGCCTATTGATAATACCACTTTTTTACCTGGTCTTCGATTAAGTCAGGGAATCATTATTATTGATAATGCGAAGCTGTTATATCCCGGCGATATTTTGCACGAAGCCGGACACCTTGCTACCATGCCGCCTGAGATCCGTGAAACAATGAGCGATAATTTAGAGAACAATGATTTGAATCGGGGCGGCGAGCTGATGGCCCTCGCATGGTCATATGCCGCCAGTGTACATTTGAATCTTGATCCAGGCGTAGTATTTCATCCAAACGGTTATAAAGGATCGAGTGAAAACCTTATTAATATCTTTACTAACGGTGGAGACATTGGCGTACCTATGCTGCAATGGACCGGAATGACCTACGATGTGAGAACAGCGAAAGAACTTGATGCAAAGCCTTTCCCGCATATGATTTGCTGGTTAAGGAAAAACTAATACTTAATATATATGATCTGTTACGCAAAGCTGAAGCTCCCTTTTAATACAGAGAAAATGCAAAATGAGCTTTCCTCATTTAAACATGAATGGAAAGCGCATTTTAATACTTATTATTATGAAGGATCATGGACGGCAGTTGCACTTCGTTCACCCGGCGGACAAAGCAAAAATATTATTCCCGAGCTAATAGCCGATGCGGTTTATATAGATACAGAAGTTATGCCGTCTTTTCCATCGGTGAGGGCGCTGGTAGCCACGCTTAAATGCCCTGTAAAATCGGTACGCTTTTTAAATTTACAGGCAGGGGCTATAATTAAACCGCACCGTGACAATGAGCTTGCTTTTGAAAAAGGCGAGGCGCGTTTGCATTTTACAGTTATAACAAATCCGGATGTGAAGTTTTATATTGAAGATGAAAGGATCCCTTTTAAGGAAGGTGATTGCTGGTATATGAATGCCAATTTACTGCACCGTGTAAGTAACGAAGGAAGTACTGACCGGGTCCATTTAATAATTGATTGCGAAGTAAATAATTGGCTAAGCGAAATGATAACACTATCGGATGAGCTCTCATCTAAAAAAGACGATATGGGCTGTGACGTATCATTGGTCATTAGCGAGCTGAGAATGCAAAACACGGAGAGCACCAACAGGTTAGCGGATGAATTGGAAAAACAGCTGAATGACACAAAAACTAACGGAGCCGGATCATTTTAATAAATATATGGATAACTTTCCGCTTAAAAACTGGATCCCATACAAGCTTGTAAATATCAATGGTCAAGTGGAATGCCACTGGCTTGATACTTTTGACCAACCATTTGCCGAGCCTTTTTTTGATGAAACAATTTTAAAATATAAAACATTAAAAGGCAAAAACGGGGCAATAGCATCGATAAGCGATTTACAGTTACTTAACGAATGGGCGGATAATTTACCGGACGTTGAGCCGACTGCAATTATTTTTCATATCTCTCGCTGTGGTTCTACCCTTGTTTCGCAATTGCTGGCTACATCAAACGAATGTATTGTATTGCCGGAAGTTCCTTTTTTTGATGATTTGCTTCGCCTGCCATATCAATATCCTGGCTTTAATGCAGATGCAACATCAGGGCTTTTAAAAAAAGCCCTTAAATATTACGGGCAAAAAAAACTCGAAAGTGAAAAACGCCTCTATATAAAGACAGACAGCTGGCACATATTTTTTTACGAACAATTACGGTGGTTGTATCCAACTGTGCCTTTTGTTTTGATGTATCGCAAGCCCAACGAGGTATTTAACTCACACAAAAAGTTACCTGGTATACAGTCTGTGCCCGGTTTAATTGAGCCGTGTGTTTTCGGGTTTAAAAATGGGGAAGAAACGCAATGCAACCTTGATGAGTATCTTGCAACGGTGCTTGAAAAATATTTAGGTAAATACCTCCAAATTATAAAAAACGACAATCGTTCTTTGCTTGTTAATTACAATGAAGGCCCAATGCCCGTTATGCAAAAGATAGCTGCTTTTACAAATACCCCGCTCAACAATTATTCTTTATCAATTATGGAGGAGAGAAGCCGTTATAATTCCAAAAAGCCGGATGAAGTTTTTTCAGAGGTCGCTCCAATTAACATTCCTTCTTGTTTGGATAATGCCATGGAGCTTTATTACCTGCTTGACGAAAAACGAAAAAATATTTAATTTAAATTTATACCCAAAATCTGTTTTATGCCCGATCTACAATTGCCGCCTATAGACGAAGTTGGACAATTACAAATAATGCATTTAAAAAGGTATTGGCAAAAAAGTATGCTAATAAGAAACGGCAAACTGAAATCAGCCGATTTTGCGCATGAATGGCAGCTAGACAAAACTTTGCTTTTTACTCTTGGGTTAGGGCTTGAACAGGCTACTATGTACCTATATCAAACTGCCCCTGCTTTTGAGCAGTTTGAGCAATGGATAATTGAAACAAAAGGAAAAGCATCACCTGAAAGCATTGCACTTTTTAACAATACTATTATAAATAAAAACAATACAAATCTGCGGCCGGTTCCAAATATTTTAAATGCTGAACAACTTGATTTTTGGGAACGCAATGGTTATTTAATATTAAGGAATGCGATCCCAAAGGAAGATTGCCAAAAAACTATCGAAACAATCTGCAGCTATATTCAAATTAAAAGAGATGATCCATCAACCTGGTACAACGGGCATCCGGCAAGACAAGGCATTATGGTACAGCTTTTCCAGGATCCAAATCTCGAAAAAAACAGGCACTCAGAAACGATCCGGGCCGCTTTTGAGCAACTCTGGAACCGTACTGACCTTTGGGTTACTGCCGACAGGGTTGGCTTTAACCCTCCCGAGACGGCCACATGGAAATTCCCGGGACCACGCCTCCATTGGGACACGGAATTAAACTCACCTATTCCTTTTGCGCTGCAGGGAATTCTTTATCTTGCTGATACAGCCGAAAACCAGGGAGCTTTTAGTCTTGTACCCGGCTTTCAGCATCGTATTGAAAGCTGGCTAGGCAGTCTCCCCCCGGGAAAAGATCCTTATAGTGAAGACTTATATGCGCTGGGCTGCATTCCTATTGCAGCAAATGCAGGCGATTTTATTATCTGGCACCAGGCATTGCCGCATGGCAGCAGCCCGAATACGTCAACAAAACCAAGATTTGTTCAATATTTTACTTATGATCCGGCTGGGTATTGATTAGTGATGAAGACTACCTCGCTATTTGCTGCAAAATAAAGCTATAAAGCAAGTTGCCAGATTGTTCTGTCGATTCTATGTGAGTGTTAATTACCAGATCATGGTCAAGCGGCAAGTCATAACTATCATTTATCCCGGTTAGGTTATTCAGCTTTTCAGGATGATCATCTGGAAGTAAGGCGCGCCTGTAAAGTCCTTTGGTGTCTCTATTTATCAAAACATTAACCTCACAATTTATCCAAACGGTTTTAATGCCATAGTTTAATTTCAGCTCATTACGAATCTGTTCAAAAGGATTAATGGCCGCAATAATTACCACATCGCAACTGTCTGTAAATGAATAAGCCGCACGCCCTAAGCGGCGGATGTTTTCGTAGCGGTCTTCCTTTGAAAATCCAAGATCACTGCAAAGCGTTTTTCGATATTTATCGCCATCAATTATCTCTACCCTAAGGTATTGATCTTCAAGTTTCTGTTTTACATAATCTGAAAGCGTTGTTTTACCCGATCCGGATAAACCTGTAAGCTGAATAATTAGCATGTTCAAAAGTAATTTAATTCACATCAATTAAAAAAACACCGGATTCTGAGTATTGGATTTTTTTATAGGAAGTGATAACGAAGGTAATATTGCTGTCACAATTACATTTAACCATTAATAAACGTAAATTAGCGTTACCAATATTTATGAGAAAGACCACTTTACTCCTTTTTAGCATATGCTTTTGCATTGTGGCTAAAGCACAATTACCTGATTATAAAACGCGGATCGATTACCTGTATACGGGTATTAACAATAAGCTTACAGATAAAAAGAATGGGCTTTACTTTGAAACTATCGATAGTGCTAAAAATGAGAACCCTCACTCCTGGCTCTGGCCATTATGTGCACTGATCCAGGCAACCAATGAAATGGATGCTTTGCAGCCGGGCACTGATTATATGCAGTCGGTTGTAAAGGCTATTGATAAATATTATAGCGATAAGCCGCCCTACCCCGGCTACCAGGATTATCCTATAAAAGAAAAAATAAGCTCACGTTTTTACGACGATAACCAATGGGTTGCCATTGCTTATCTTGATGCTTATAATCGTACGCACAATAAAAAATATTTAGAATCATCCGAAATGATCTATCGTTTTATGATGGGAGGACTGGATACTGCATCGGGCGGCGGCCTGTATTGGAAAGAAGGCGATAAAAGCACCAAAAACACCTGCTCAAATGGCCCGGGCATATTGGTGGCCCTGCAGTTATACAAGCTAACCAAACAACGGCAATACCTAAATGCCGCGCTAGCTTTATATGGCTGGGTTAACAGGTATTTACAATCACCCGATGGTATATATTATGACAATATTAAAATTCCTTCCCTAAAAATTGGCATGGCAACTTATACCTATAA
This sequence comes from Mucilaginibacter sp., assembly GCF_028288225.1. Taxonomy (GTDB): domain Bacteria; phylum Bacteroidota; class Bacteroidia; order Sphingobacteriales; family Sphingobacteriaceae; genus Mucilaginibacter. The sequence goes on along the minus strand of NZ_JAQBOC010000079.1, from coordinate 8,135 downwards.
TACAGGCACCATGCTGCAATCAAATGTGCTTTTATATCAACTAACCAGCGATAAAAAATATTTAACCGAAGCGCAGCGGATTGCAAAGGCTGGTAATGAACACTTTTTTAAAAACGGCCGCCTGCCCGGCAATTATTGGTTTAATGCGGTAATGCTGAGAGGATACATTGATTTATATAAGATTGATAAGAATAAGAATTGGATCAATTTTTTTGAGGCTGATGCTGATAATATATGGAATACTGAACGCGATAGCAACAACTTGTTAGGCCCTAAACCAGCCAAAAGCCTTATTGATCAGGCAGCTATGATAGAGATATATGCAAGGCTGAAGCAAGTGAAGGATCTGAAATAATGAGCCAATTAACCTTGTATAGCATGAAGAGATATTTAATAACGATAACGGCAATTCTTTTAAATACAGCATTGTTTGCTCAAAATAAAGCTATTGATCCGGGAGCTGTTTGGCCTGATAATAACGGCGTCCATATCCAGGCACACGGCGGCGGTATCATCAAAATAAAAAACCTTTATTACTGGTATGGCGAGGAACGGAGAAAAGGCCTTGATACAAATTATCGCTACGTAAGCTGCTATTCATCATCTGACCTTATGAATTGGAAGTTTTTGGGTGATGTTGTAAAAATGCAGGATCCTGAAAATCTTGGTTACAGGTGGATCCTGGAGCGCCCTAAAGTGTATTATAACAAACCGACAAAAAAATATGTGATGTATTTTCACCTGGATACCCGCAATTATAAATATGCACGTGTAGGAATTGCTGTTAGTGATAAACCTGATGGTGATTTTACGTTTGTAAAAAGCTTTCGACCGCTTGAGCATGAAAGCAGGGACATCGGGCAGTTTATTGATGATGACGGTACCGCCTACCTGGTTTTTGAAGACCGGGCGCTGGGCTTTCATATTGTAAAATTATCGGACGATTATTTATCTGTAGAAAAGGAAATGAGCCTTGTAAAAGCTCCGCTGGAAGGTGGCGCCATAGTTCATTACAATGGTTTATATTATGCTATTGGCTCTGCCTTAACCGGGTGGAACCCTAATCCTAACAAATATGCCACCTCAAAATCATTAGAGGGTCCGTGGACAGCGTTTAAAGATATTGCTCCGCCGCAAACCAACACCTATGGATCACAATCAACCATGCTGATAAAAGTTGTCGGTTCAAAGTCAACCACTGTTATTTTTATGGGCGATCAATGGCGGCCTAAAAGTCAGTGGGATTCCCGTTATTTATGGATCCCTGTTGAAATTGGAGATGGCAAATTATGGCTGCCTGAGCCACAGCCTTTTACTATTAATGTAAAAACCGGGGAATTTAAACCGGCAAACTCAAATCACTGATTAATAATTTAACGTTAGTTCGATATAAAGATTAGTGGAACGCTTTGATTATCAGCCACTTACATCTATTTAATCCTTAATAAATAACTAAATGATTGATAATCAGCGTGTTCCACAACGTTCCAGGTGTTCCACGTGAAAATGGAACGCTTTGCCGATGTGAACACACAAACTTGCGCTTCGCCTCAACGCGGTTGAAGAAGGGTTTGGGGTGAGGTGACCGTTTGCTTATGTCGAACTCACGTTAATTTAGTAACACTAAAAACAAGTTATACAATTAACAACCTGCTTGTTTATTTCAAAAAATTTAACTTTTGTATATTATCAGGCATTGTCATTAAGTAAGTTTTAATGCCCAACTTTTGAGCAGTTTCCAAATGCTGTGGACTGTCATCAATAAATAAGGTTTCAGCCGGATCCAGTTTATTTTCATTAAGCACCTGTTCAAAAATTTCAGTTTCGGGTTTTCGTCTGCCGGTAAGATGCGAGTAGTATGTTTTTTCGAAAAGATGGTCGTTACCATCAAACCCAAAATCGGTTTTAAGGTAATTCATTATATAGTCATAATGGATGGGGTTAATGTTACTCAATAAAAAGGTACGGTATTTTGATTTTAACTCAGCAAGCAATTCATTGTTACCTTTCGGAACACCTATCAGCATGCTGTTCCAGGCATTATTAATTTGCTGATCGGTTAAGTTGGGGTTACTTAATTTTTTACGGATATATTCCCTGAATTCCGGGGCTTCAATTTCTCCTTTTTCAAAGGCATCAAATACCTTGTCCTGAACCCTGTGCCCATAAAACTGACCCGGATCATCTATACCCAGGTCCTTCCATGCTTGTTGCCCCTTTATAAAGTCGAGGGTAAAAATCACATTTCCATAATCAAATATGATGTTTTTAATGTTTGGCATAATGAGCAGTGAATTATATTAATACGGCAAACATACTAATAACTGAAAATTATTATTGCCAGATAAATTCACAAACTTTTATATTTTGTGATATTTCATTTTTAAGTAATCAACTTTTTTTTACCTTTGCAGCACAGAAAATATCTGAAAACCTCCGCGCCTATAGCTCAGTTGGTTAGAGTAGAAGACTCATAATCTTTTGGTCCCTGGTTCGAGCCCAGGTGGGCGCACTCAAAATCCTAGAAACAGCCTCCAACCTAACGTGGAGGCTGTTTTTTGATTCGCAAGAATCAATCCTATCACGATTGCCATACAGGGTTGCCGCTTTTCAAGCGGTTTTGTTTCGCACTTTTTTGTCTTTTTTCTTAACTGATTCGCAAAAATGAAAAAATCAAGGGCGGGCCTGTCGTGCTATATCGTGATCGACAGCCGCGTTAATCCAAATGGGTTATCAAAAATCTTATTCAGGATCCAGCAGGCACGCGTAAAACGCGACCTATACACCGGAATTAAATGGCCAAGAACCTTTTTTAGCCAAACCACACAGCAGCTCCTCCCCCGTAATGCCAATGATCCGGACGTACAGCCCTATAACCTGCAGATAAATGAATTTAAGACAAGGGCACACCGAATGGCTTTAACCGGGTACCTGGAAAAAACAGATATCACCATTGATGATATCGTAAATGAATTTAAAAACATGCATGTGGCCGAGGACTTTTTTTCATTTATGGAAGTCAACGCCAATGAATTGTATAACCAGGACACGATTGTTAACGGCACATGGAGACGCCATAAATGCAGCCTTAATATCTTAAAACTCTACTATAACCGGGAAACTTTACCCATTGGCCGGTTATCCCTGGAATTAATAGAAAAATTCGATGCCTGGGCACGCACAAAGCATAAGGCCGGGCACAATACCGTTTGCGGTTACCATAAGGATATTAAAAAATACCTCTCTATGGCTGTTAGGAAGTGCTTAATAGCTAAAAACCCGTACGCTGATTTTTCATTTGCTTATGTTGATGGCGACAGGGTTGCGCTTAATCAGGAGGAGATAAATAATTTAATTACGCTTTTTAAACATCCGTTATTGGAGCACAATGACCGGGAGATATTACGCCGGTTTCTGTTCAGCTGCTTTACCGGGTTGCGGATCTCCGATACCGGTTTATTAAATAGCAGCATGATCCACGGCAGCGACCTGGTATTTATCCCTTTTAAGGGCCGGTCGCAGGGTAAGATATTGAGGTTACCGCTTCAAAACATAGCTATGCAGCTTATTGACGGCCGTGCCGGAATGTTATTTCAAAAATTCAGCCACGGATATATTAATGAACGCTTAAAAATAATCGGCGCCAGGGCAAGTATTTTTAAGCGCCTTACCTATCATTGCGCCCGCGATACTTTTGGTACCCAGGCGGTAGAAATGAATGTGCACATTAAGCTAATATCTGAAATGATGGGGCATAGCGATTTAAAAACTACCAGTATTTACTTAAAAATGAGCGATGCCGAAAAGCGCCGGGCAATGGGAAAATTTGATGACCGGTTTAAGTTATAGGGATATTGTGTTTTTTGTTCCAATGCTCCAATATTAGATAAAAACGCCAAAAACAGCGTGTAGTGGCTGTTTTTGGCATTGGAGCTGTTGGAGTTGGGTTAGGTTTAATTGATACTAATTTTTGGAATTGGGCGGCGCATTACATAATTTAAAACCTTTCCGCTTGACCCTTCAGAAAGTGCATAGGCATTAACGAAAAGCCAACCGTTTCCGGCCATATAATTCAAAGCATCAATAACAGAGTTAAAATCAAGGACAACACCCGATTCGTCTTTCATTCTTTTATCCGAAAAGGCCTTGGTCGGCTGGCCGAAATCTACAGAGATGGTTACCTTAGTGCTAAACATTCGTCCAGTGGCTATAACCATGCAATATTGTTCAGCCGGCTTAACTCTTGCAGTGTCGTTTTGGGCGGAAACATAAAAAGGGATGCTAAAAAGCAAAATAAGAAGATACTTTTTCATAATGATTAAGTTTAAGTGTCTATAAAAGTAACAAAATATTTAACCTTTCGAGTTGTTATCAATCTGATCCATCCTGTCGCTAACAATCCTGAATTGCCGCATATTAAAATCCCAGGGCTTTTTACCCCATTCATCAAATTTATTGTGTAATCCAGCAAGTAATCGGTTCGTTTCTGCCAGCTCTGCGCTGTTGGCTGAGATGTTACCGATATTTTTATTTGCTGTATTTGTAGAGTTATTAAAGTTTGGAATTATCCCACCATTTGCATAATACCCGCTTGCCGGCATTGTGGCCAGCGTGGTATTTATCTTTACCGGCGCGCCATTTCTATACTGGCTATTAAACAGTAGCTCACGGATCAGCATTTGATTGTTGCGCGTTGCTTCTTTACTAAACACGGCCACTGTTTCATCACCTTCAACCTCCGCAACCGGTTGCCCGGTATTGCCATTAACTAAAGGGATCCCGCCGGCTGCATGGCTTAGCCCCTGTATTGTACCGCCCTTGCTAAACTGTGGCGGTTTTTGGTCGGAGATCTTGGCGACTTCAACGCCTGTCGCAATGGCTGTTCCTGCCGCGCTTATTAAGTTAAGGGGCCATGGTGCTGACGTTAAGGCCTTAGTTATAGCCACTGCCCCGTTTATAATAGCCATTTCAATTGCTGCCTCTTTATCAGCTTCCCACTGCTGCAGTTTGATCTCTGCTTCTTGTTTGGCATATTTTTGATTAATTGCATCTTTCTGCGCCTGCGTTAAATTTGCATTATCTAATTCAGCGGCTTTTTGGGTTTCAAGTGTTTTGATCTTTGCGTCTGTTTCCGCTTGCCTATTTTGCTTGCCGAGATCAAATACAGCAGCTGTTATTTCTTGCGCGCTTTGAATCGCCGCACCTAAAATGGCTTTATTAACCTCTTTTTCAATTTTTAGTTTCTCAGCAGCACGCTGCTTTTCCATTTCAGCGATTACATCCTGAAATTGCTGGGTTGCCTGAATTTCGCTGCTGAATTTGTCTTTTAGGGCGGCTTCCTCAGCATCATATTTTTTATTAATATCTTCCTGTTTGGTGTCAAAATCTTCTTTACTCCCAGGCGTTATACCTTTTGCTTTTGTGTCGGCCAGTTGTTTAGCAAGGCGTGTTGCTTCGCTACCTTTCGCATTGTTAAGCGCTGTTTGCCTGGCCGCTTCTATAGCATCCTGTTTTGCTATATCGTTGTCATCATATTTATCAGCCTGATCGTTATAAAAGGCATTAATAAGGTCAGTCTCTTTCTGTAATTCGGTATCCAGCTTACCGGCCATTTTATCACGAAAGGCGATTATCGCGTTTACCATTGCTTGATCTTGCCTTACGCGCAGATCGGCAACAGCTTGTGATTTTTTACCAGCCAACGCATCAATGGCATCCTGTTGCTTTTGGATTTCGTCTTCATTGGAGTTTTTGCTTTGCCTCAGCTTAGTAAGCTGTGCCGTCGCCTCTGTCCACTCTTTGTTATATTTATTTTCAAGGGCCGCAACCTCTTTATCGTTTTTTGAGAGGGTATCAGCTAACTCTGCATGGTCAAATTCCCTTAGCTTGTCGTTAAGCGCTTTTGAATTTGCTAAATATTCGTCCTGGGCTTTCTTTTCCTTTTCCGGATCAACCAATGTTTTATCCTTTTTGGTTTGATTAAGCAATTCCTCTGTGTCCCGGATGTCCTGTATTATTTTTTTATAAGCGGCTGATCCTATTTTGGTATCCTTCAGGCTTTCGTTGAGCGATTGGATCCTCTTTTCCAACTCACCCACTGTCATTTCAGACAGGGCTTTTATTGCGCCGGTGGTTTCAGTTGTTTTTTTATTCAGATCATCCATAAATGAGCCTGTGAGCCCTTTTATAGCATCATCAATGGTTTTGGTTTGCATAGTAAGGCTTCTCAGCTCATCCCGCATTGTCTTAATTTCTTCAGGCTTTAGATCACGGGTAATAGAGGTGCCCGTACCCGCCGTCCCCCCAGCTATAAATTCCGTAGTCTGCCCACTATTTAACCCCCTTAACAAAGCATTTCGCTGAGCCGTAAGCACATCCCTATCTTTAACCCGGGAAGAGATTGCATCTTTGTTTTGAAATTCCATTAATGCTTTTTGCACATCATAAAATTCCTTTGCTTTTTTAGTGTTAATCCCCAACGCGTTACCGTACTTATCCCACTGTGTCACCGCGCCTGGGATAACATCTGCAACTTCAGCTATTATCTTTTTAAGCTCTCCCTGCTCATCCCGGTTAAGCTTTCCTTTGGATGTGAGCTCTTCGTACCGGCTGATTAACGGAAGGGTGTTTTTTTGGAGGTTATTTACCTTTTCTGCCTGCTGGTTAAATTCTTCAGTTAATTTTTCGCCTTCTGTCCTGGTATCGGACAATGCTTTAATAAGCGGATCAAACAGGCCCAGCCACATATTTTTCATGTTTACTATCCAGGCGCCAATCCTTTCCTCCAGGTTGCCTAAATCGGTCTCATAAGTTTGCTTTAAGCCCGATGACGTGTTTTTTAACGCCTCGGCAGTGCCGCCAAACTCTTTAGCCAGCTCATTTAATATGACAGTTTGGGCGCCCATCATATTGCCGCCATCCTGCATTACCTTTATTTGGTCTTTTTGCTGCTCTGTGAAAGAAACGCCCACCTTTTTTAATGCTGTTAGCCCATTTATTGGATCATTGAGGGCTTTACCAACCTGTAAGCTTGTCTTTTGGATGCTTTCCATCGAGACATCGCCGCCGTTCATTGCGGCTGTCATATCAACTATTGCGGGGATTGCCTTTTCATATATTACGCCCTTTACATTGGTAAATGTTAGCAGCATCTCTTCGCCCTTGGCAATTACGTCGTCATCCACGCCGGTCTTATTCATTTCAACTTCCTGCAGCTTTAAAAGTGCCTGCTGTGTTTCGCCGGCAGCGCCTGAAGTTGATTTTAGTACGGCCTGTAATTGTGTTTGTGTTTTTTCCGCTTCAATGAAGGCCTTTTCACTTTCGCCCCATATTGCACCTATGCCGTCTAATGCAGCGCTTACCCCTTTGTAAATGATTGCGCCGGCCGTTACCCTGCCAGCTATTTCCTCAATCTCGCTAAACCCCTTCTTAAAATCACTAAAAAACCCCTTTTGAGCCTCTCCGGAGCTCATTATTTCATTCCGCATTTGTGCCTGGGCTTCCCGCAGGCGACCTAACTCTGCAATCCTTTCCTGATACGCTGCCGGGTTATCCGCTTCGCGCATGTTCCGGAGGGCGGCCGTGGTTGCATTCACGGCCTGGGTAACTTCCTTTAAGGTGGTTTTTGATTGTTCGCCGTTAATGATGAGGGTAACGGTGCTCTGCGTATTGTTGGTTGCCATGCCGTAAAAGAGGGGGCAATGCAGGGTTTAATAAAGGACAGGGTTAGTGATCAGAGGCTGGAGATCAGAGGTTAGTTAAGCTGCCAGGGTGATGTTGGTGTTCATGGCCTCAATAATTTGAACGGGGATCTGCTTGTTAAATTCTTTGGCGAAAAGTTCAGCAAATCGCTGTGATTCTCGGTAGTAGGCGCGGCTGAACCATGGTTTTGGCTTGCGCGCATAATGTTTAAGTGTGCCGTTGGCGTTCCGGGCTGCAGAGAATGCACTTGTGCCGGCCGCTCCGATCGGAACGCCGCGACCAACGCCCATATCAACAAAACGGCCGCACTGCAGAAACTGGATGATCACTTTTTGAGCGTCGCCATTGTTTTTTACAATGTGCTCCTGCAGGCTTTTCCATAACTGGCCGTCAAGCTTGCCGATATTATATTTATCAAGCGCCTGGTGCAGCTT
>NZ_JAQBOC010000078.1 GCF_028288225.1 Mucilaginibacter sp. | reverse complement strand
CTGCCTTATATGTCAGTGAGTAAAAATAAGTACCAGCCTGCTGCAACTTGCCATTTGTGCTTGCGTGCCCGTCAAATACTTTTGTTGCATTGTCATACCCTTTTGCTTCATATACCAATGCGCCATTGCGGCTCATGATTTGTAATTTGTTATCCGGGTAAGCGGCTATGCCATCTATAACCAGCACATCGCTGTTACCATCACCGTTTGGCGATAGGTTCTGATGTACCACAATCCCATTGCTTCTAACCGGCGCCACAGCTACCAGCTTTTCATCATATAAGGATGCAAGTCCGCCCGGTGCCTGGCGGGTTATCACCATGCTATAGGTGTTGGTGGTTATACCGTTTGCTGCCGTTACTACTGTGGTTATGGTGTTATCACCAACATTTAATGAAATGGAGCCCGATGCCGTGCCTGATGCCACTGTTGCATTGTTAACTTTTACGGTAGATGTTGGATCCTGCGTTACCGGGCTTACCGTAACCGAACTTACTGAATTACTTATTGTTGCGGTATAATCTCTGAAATTAGTACCTGGTACTGCAGTTTTGGTTATAGAAGGATTAAATGTTAGCGCAGTTAATAAGGCATTAGATGGTAATGCACGGGTTACAGTTATGTTATAAGTGTTGGTTGTTACGCCATCAGCCGCAGTTACAATGGTGGTAATGGTGTTATTACCAACATTTAACGGAATATCTGTTGATGCTGCGCCTGATATTACAGATACGCCATTAACTTTTACTGTTGATGTTGGGTCCTGCGTTACCGGAGTTACCGTAACAGTACTTACAATATTATTTACAGTTGCCGTATAATCTTTGAAGTCGGGGCCTGGCACCGTGGTTAACATTACAGCAGGGTTAAGCTTAAGGGAGGTTAATAACACATTAGCTTCCCGGGTTATAACTATGCTATAAGTGTTTTTAGTTGTTCCATCTCCCGCGGTTACTACTGTTGTAATAGTATTATCGCCTATATTTAATGGGATAGATGCTGAAGCCGCACCTGATGCTACCGTTACATTATTGATTTTTACTGTAGCAGTAGAATCCTGCGTTACAGGAGTTACGGTAACGGAGCTTACCGATGTTTTTACTGTTGCTGTATAATCCCTGAAATTTGCGCCTGATACTACTGTTCTGGTTACATAAGGATCAAACGACAGCGAGTTTAATATAGCATTGGTAGACGGCTGGCGGTTGATTACTATGCTATAGATGTTTGATGTAATCCCGTCTCCTGCAGTTACCTCAGTAGTAATTAGGTTTGCACCTGCTTGTAAAGGGATTGATGCTGACGTAGCACCCGACACCACTGCCACGCCATTAACTTTTACGGTGGATACTGAATCCTGGGTTACAGCTATTACCGCAATGGAGCTGACGCTATTGCTTACAGTTGCTGTATAATCTCTGAAGTTTGAGCCAGGTACCGTAGTTTTGGTCACAACAGGATTAAACGAAAGCGAGGTTAACAATGCATTGGTCGCCACCGAACGGGTAACTGCTATGCTGTAGGTTTTGGTAGTTATTCCGTCTTCCGCAGTTACTACCGTGGTGATTATGTTACTGCCAACCTGTAGTGGAATAGATGCTGAAGCTGTGCCTGACGCTACTGCAACTCCATTAATTTCTACAGTTGATGTTGGATCCTGTGTTACGGGCTTTAAAGTAACGGAGGCAACTGTGTTATTTACAGTTGCGGTATAATCTCTAAAATCAGGGCCGGGCACGGCAGTCATCGTTGCAACCGGATTAAGTTTAAGCGATGTTAATAATGCATTATTTGATGATACTTTAATATTAATTACAGCCGAAACATTGCCTCCAAAATTATACGCTGTAACGGTGTAATCTGCTGCAGGGCTGGGTGCGGTTGGAGTGCCGCTGATGGTTCCTGCAGCACTGTTGAAGCTAAGACCGGCAGGCAAAGCCGGGCTGATATAATAGCCGCCACCGGGTTTAACTTTATAAACGGTGTTAACCCCTGCATCAGAAACGTACAGGTTACCGGCATTATCCGTAGCAACGCCGACCGGAATAAAAAATCCGCCTATGGTAACCAGTGCACCGCCACCTGCCGGAATTTCTTTTACCTGGCCAACGGAAGCATCAGCAACATATAAATTTCCGTTAGCATCTATTGCCAGTCCTATCGGGGCATTAAATGTATAACCCATGTCCACCGGGGTATTGCTGCCCTTTGCCAGCTTAAATATAAAACCGGTGCTTTGGTCGGTTACATAAATATTACCTGCGCCATCAATTGCAATACCTGTAGGGATGGCTATTGCTGAGGTTATTGTAGTAACCTGTCCGTTACCGGCGGCTATCTTATAAATGGCGCTATTACCCTGATCGGCAACATAAACATTACCTGCGGCATCTGCAGCAATACCTGCCGGATTGTTAAACCCAGAGCCTATTTCTATCGGGGCGCCGCCGCCAACAGGGATCTTCTTAACCATACTGTTCCCGGCATCTGCCACATAAATATTGCCCACAGCATCAAATGCTACCCCGGTGGGGCCGGTAAAACCAGAGCCAACGCTTGTGCGGGTACCCCCTCCGACCGGAATCTTATATAAAGTGTCGTTTCCCGCATTGGCAACATAAATATTGCCTGCGTGATCCAATCCCAATCCTATCGGGAAATTAAATCCGGTATCTATAACTGCCAAAGTATTGCTGTAGCCGGGAGCGGCTACACCGCTGGCAGTTGGCATTAACGGGGTTATTGCAACGTTTACAGGATATATCATAGGACTGCTGTAGCTAAGAGTTGGCGGGGGCGGTAAAACAACCTTAATATTTACAGTGGCAGAAGCACTGCCGCCATAATTGTAAGCAGTAATTTTATAGTCTTTTGCAGCGCTTACCGCGGTTGGTGTACCGCTGATGGTCCCTGTGGTTCCACTGAACTTTAGGCCGGCCGGTAAAACCGTACTGATAAAATATCCACCGGAGGGTATAAGTTTTTCAATGGCATTATTCCCGGTATCGCCAATGTAAACAGTGCCCATTGCGTCAACGGCTACACCAGTCGGGGCGTTGAAACCCGTGCCTATTGGCACCTGCTTGTTACCGCCTTTTGTTATCCTGTATAATGTATTATCGTCTCTGTCGGTTACATATACGTTACCCGAATTATCAACTGCAATGCCTGATGGATAATTGAAATAGCACCCGATATTATAAGGAATACCTCCGGCCAAAGAAACCTTATACACTGCATGGTCGCCGCCATCGGTAAAATATAAATTGTCTTTTCCATTAACCGCAATACCTGTTAAGCTAATAAACCCGCCACCCAGTTGTACGGTATTTCCGCTTCCTGCACATATCTTGTAAACGGTTCCATCGCTTGAGTCGGCTACATATACATTGCCTGCGGCATCTACCGCCACACTGCCCGGGCCACTAAATCCTGTGCCTATGCTTACCGGCGTTCCGCCACCTGCTGGCATTTTTTTTACTAATCCATTGCCCTGGTCGGCAACATATATATTACCGGCGGCATCTAATGCAACTCCTGTAGGGAAGACAAACCCGCTGCCTAGTTCAATAGCTGGGCCACCACCCACCGGTAACATCATTACCTTATTATTGCCCGAATCGGCAAAATACACATTACCCGCAGCATCAATTGCTGTGCCGCCCGGCTGATTAAAGCCCGCGGCTAAAGTAATTGGGGTGCTATTATATCCGGGGGCACCCACACCGCTGGCAGTTGGTGCAAGCGGTGTAATAGCAGTACCTGCCGTGTAGGTTTGTAAACTAGCATAGCTTATAGTTGGAGCCGGAGGATTATCAACTTCAATACTAAAGGAAGCCGAAGCTCCGCCGCCTGCGTTATAGGCAATAACGGTATAGCTTGCAGCAGCAATAGCCGCAGTAGGTTTACCGCTTATAGTACCCGTGGTATCATTAAAACGTAACCCGGCAGGCAAGGCAGTTTTTAAATTATAGCCACCGGATGGGGTAACCTTATAAAGCGTATTTGCAGATGCATCGGCAACAAACAAATTCCCGGATGGATCTATTGCAACACCCGATGGAAAATCATAGGTGAAACCTGTATTTACAGGATTACCTCTTCCGCCATCAATTTTATATACATGGCTATCGTACCCATCAGCAACATATACATTGCCCGCAGCATCCACCGCAACATTAGCAGGAAAATTAAACAGGCAGCCTATATCTACCGCGCCGCCGCCTTTAGCCGGTATTTTATATACCGATGATGCGCTTCCGTCAGAAACGTATACATTGCTATGCTGATCAACAGCAATACCTGTTAAATCATCAAAATCCGTAGCCATAGTTACCTGGGCACCGCTGACAGGTACTTTATAAACCGCAGCATTGCCCGCATCAGCTACATAGACATTCCCGGCAACATCAACCGCCACGCCAACCGGCACATTAAACCCTGTCCCAATATTCACAATTCCGCTATTGTCTGCCGGGATTTTTTTAACCAAACCATTACCTGAATCTGCAACATATATGTTCCCCGCAGCATCTACCGCCACGCCAGACGGTGTATTAAAACCCGAACCCATACATACCGATGTTCCGGCATCTACATTGATCTTTTTTACCAGGTTGTTCCCTTTGTCGGCAACATATACATTTCCTAATGTATCTGCCGCTATACCTAAAGGGGCCAAAAACCCATTAGCCACAAGTCCGGGCGCGGCATAACCCGGCGCATCAACCCCGCTGGCGGTTGGCACAAGTGGTGTAATAGTTGTACCTGCTGTATAAACAGGCGGGTTGGTATAGCTAATTACCGGCACGGGGGCATTAACCTTTATCCGCAGCGTATCAGAAACGCCGCCCGCCCCATTGTAAGCAGTAATAATGTATCGCTTTTCGGCGGTAAGCGTTGTCGGCGTGCCGCTGATGGTGCCGGTTGTACTGTCAAAGCTTAAGCCTGCCGGTAATGGCGCGCTTATAAAATAACCACCTGCCGGCGAGATTTTATTTACGCCGCTTTCGTTAGCATCTGTTATATACAGGTTGTAGGCAGCATCGATAGCAATCCCCAGCGGCGAAGACAAGGAAATACCCAAATCAACCGGTGTACTGCCACCAGGCACAACTTTATATGTTTTTTTTGTACTATTATCTTCCACATACACATTGCCAAAACCATCAACCGCTAACCCGGATGGGAAACTAAAGCCTGTGGCTAAAAGCGATTGTGGGCTGCCGTCTGCGTGGATCTCATACAGATTTCCTGCATTTAAATCAGTTACATACACGTTCCCTGCAATATCGAGTTTAATTTTAGAAGCTCCTGATATTCCATTATCAATTCGGGTTATACCGGTACCATCATTCGCCATTTTATAAACGGCGGCGGCTCCAATTCCGAAATCATAATCAGCTACATATATGTTGCCTGCTTTGTCAACCGCCACCCCTGTAGGCTCAGTGAAACCCGAACCTACAGTAAAAGGGCTGCCGCCGCCTGCCGGTATTTCCCATATATTTTGCTGGTCAGCAGCATATACATTGCCATTGCAATCAATGGCAACATCAGCGAGCAGGTTAAATATCCCCGAAGCAATAACTGTTGTATTGCTGCCATCGGCCAGTACTAATTTTATGCTGTTTGTGCCTCCATCGGCAACATACATATTACCTGCTGCATCCAAAGCTATTCCTGCCGCCCCTGATGATAACCCTGTGCCTACTACAACCGGGTCGCTATAACCACCGGGTGCGCCTACGCCACTGCTTGTTGGCGTTAATGAAACAGCTGTACCCTGGTGAAAGGTTATATGATGGCTTCCATAGTTGATTATTGGCGCTACTGGCGTATTAGTGAACCATGCTTTTTTTGATGCTGTATAAGATGTGCCGTTTTTTACTACATGGTTGCCGGTATTATAAACGTAATGCCTGTTCGCAAAATTTTCTTTTGATCCTGCTTTTGCAACTGCATATAAGGTAATACCCGCACCAAAAAGAGCAGTAGTTATCAATAAGCTTACCTTAACGAAATGCCGGATTGCTAAAAATGATTTACGTGATGAAAGTAGGTTTGCATTCATTTTAATTGTGTGATAACATTTTGGTTGATTTAAAGGCAAAACTACACAAAGCACATCACCTTTTAATTTAAAAAATCGCAATAAAAGTACTTCTTAATCTCTAATGCATCTTTACCTTTTTACACTATTTATCCCGCCGGGAAATATCAATATGACTATACCATTTGCCATTCCATTTGCAGGCAAATAAGGTGTAATAGTTGATATGCTTACACAGCTTACCAATCCATTATTACTTTTTTCAATATAAGTTGCCGGCACAGGCTTAGCATTAGGCACACCGTTTGGATACAAAGGCAAAGGCCCCTCCTGTGCCTGAGTCAAAATAGCCGCACTCATAAGCATCAGGACACAAAGAATTATTTTCATGATGTGATCTGTATTATTATAACGAAGTAGTTTTAAATATACCTGTTTTAACTTAATCCATTACACTATCACCCTGATGAACCACAACGCAAAAAGGCTCTTTAAGAGCCCTTTAAATGAATTTAATGCAGATCAAATGGTTCTGTCATTTTAGATTAAAGGTTAGCGATTAATTACCTTCAGGCTAAGAATAAAACAGCTTCAACATATGCTAAGAACAATAAAAGCAAGAGTAAGAACTACCCTTGCTTTTATCAAATTGATTAAGACTAACAAGTCTTAATCCTTAATATTTAAGTATAATAAACCCGGTTTTATGTTTCAGGTCATTCCCTTCTTTATAATCTAATGAATAAAAATAAGTTCCGGCCTGCTGCAGTTTGCCATTGCTGGCATGCCCATCAAACACTTTTGTTGTATTGTCATAACCTTTTGCCTGGTATACCATCGAGCCATTACGGTTCATAATGGTTAATGTATTTTCAGGGTAAGCGGCTATGCCATCTATCACCAGCACGTCGCCGTTTCCATCGCCGTTTGGCGAAAGGTTTTGATGTACCACAATCCCGTTGCTTCTAACCGGGGCTACGGCTACCAGTTTTTCATCGTATAAGGATGCAAGTCCGTCTGGTGCTGCCCTGGTTATCACTATGCTATAAGTGTTGGTTGTTACACCTGCTGCAGATACTACCGTAGTAATGGTGTTATCTCCTACATTTAGCGGGATAGATGCTGAAGCTGATCCTGACGCTACTGTTACATCATTTACCTTCACTGTTGAGGTAGAATACTGTGTTACAGGCCTTACCGTAACCGAGCTTACTGAATTAGTTACACTTGCGGTGTAATCCTTAAAGTTAGAGCCTGGTACCGTGGTTACCGATATTGACGGATTATACGTAAGCGAAGTTAATAAGGCAGTTGTTTCGCGGGTAATTACTATGCTATACGTATTTTGGGTTGTTCCGTCGCCTGCCGTTATTACCGTGGTAATGGTGTTGTCTCCTATATTTAGCGGAATAGGGGCTGACGCCGACCCTGAGCTTACAGTTACATTATTAACTTTTACTGTAGCTGTTGGGTCCTGGGTTACAGGGCTTACCGCTATTGAGGCTACACTGTTTTTTACGCTTGCTGTATAGTCCCTGAAGTGAGTTCCGGATACGGTGGTTCTGATTACAAACGGATCAAACGAAAGTGAGGTTAATAAGGCATTGGTGGATGGCCGACGGGTTATCACCATGCTATAGGTGTTTTGAGTTGTTCCGTCATCTGCGGTTACTACCGTGGTAATAGTGTTTGTTCCTACACTCAGCGGGATAGCGGTTGATGCGGATCCGGATGCTACCGTTACATTATTGATCTTTACGGTAGCTGTCGGGTCCTGGGTTACAGGCGTTACCATTACCGAGCTTACCGCATTATCTACTGTTGCTGTATAGTCCCTGTAGTGAGTTCCGGTTACTGTTGTACGGGTTACGTAAGGATTAAACGAAAGCGAGTTTAATATAGCGTTTGCCGATTTTAAACGGGTGACTGTTATGTTATAGGTTTTTGTGCTTCCATCCTGTGCGGTTACTACAGTGGTGATGATGTTATCACCTGCGTTTAGTGTTATGCCTCCTGATGGTGTACCTGATGCTACCGCTATATTATTGATCGTTATTGTAGCTGTAGGGTCCTGCGTGGTTGGGGTTAAGGTAACCGAAGTAACAGTGTTACTTACAGTTGCCACATAATCCCTAAAGTTAGGTCCTGGTACCCATGTACGGTTTACCGGTGGACTTAACTTAAGATTGGTTAGTATGGAATTGGCGGATGGTGCACGGGTTACTGTTATCGTATAGGTCTTTATCGTGGTGCCGTCTTCGGCTGTTACCTGTATATCAATAGGGTTATCGCCTACATTTAATGCAAGTGCTGATGACACCGTGCCGCTGCTTAAAGCAACATAGCCGCCGCCATTTACTTGTACCTGTATGCTTGCACCGGCATCAGCCGCCGTTGGCCTTACTGTTACCGAGGTAGTTGCATTCGGTGCTGTTGCCGTATAGGTTAATGTACCGCTGTCAAAAGCAGGTGTTAAATTATTTGCGGTTGTGGTAAGGTCAGACAGTGTTGCATCGTTTGAATAAACCGTAAAAGTACCTGACGGACCCGCCGCAGGCGCTGAGTTTCCTGCATTATCTGTTGCAGTTCCGGCGGCCAAAGATATGCCCATTGTACCTGAACCTGCAATATCCGAAATAGTTACAGTACGTGTTGTCCCGGAACCGGTGATGCCCACAGTACCTGTTGCTGTACCTGTTGTGTTAAGTGATACATCACTTGCAGCAAGTGTACTTGAAGCAAAATCATTATCTGCATAAGTTATATCATAAGTTACACTTCCGGCACCGGCGCCAATTGATGCTACCGAAGAACTGCCTATATTAACGGTTGGCGAGGTTATATCAATAGTTACTGCCAAACCGGAAGAGGCCGGGCCGGTATTGCCTGCCGCATCCGTCGCCTTGGCCGTAATAGTATGAGCCCCAGCGCTTAGTATTGAACTGACTATTGACCAGTTACCACCTGTAGCAGTTGTACTTCCAAGCGACGTTGTGCCATCAGTATCATATAAAGTAACTGTTGAACCATCTTCGGCAGTGCCGGTAAAAGTTGGCGTGTTTAAATTTGTTTTATTATCTGTAGATGAGGTGCCAAAGTCACTTGCTGCGAGCATATCAGGTGTTGATGGTGCTGCGGGTGCCTGTGTATCAAAACTGATAGCAGGCGTTGTGCCCGCACCGCCGCCGTTCCCGGCCAGGTCGGTATATGAGCTTGCAGCCACTGTAATGCTTGCAGTGCCGCCATTGGTACTGGCAGTTGGAGTAAAGGTAGCCGTACGGGTTAAGCCGGTACCTGATATTGCTCCCAGAGTACCACCCGAAATTACCACATCGCCAGTGGCGCCATCCCAGGCAAAGGTTGATAGAGGATCTTCACTAAAAGTGAAAGTGATAGTTGCTGTTTGGCCAATTTTTAAAGCCGCCTTATCGCTTGTAATTGCCAAAGTAGGCGGAGTTTTGTCGACTGTAAATGACTGACCCGCGGTATATGGCAACGAGCTTATCCCTGGTAATAACCCGGTAGCATTGTTTACATTTAATAGTATTGTGCCATCACCGGTGCCTGTGTTTACATTTACAGTATATGCCGGTCCGGTACCTGTTACCGAGCTTACACTTGCGCCGGTAATAGTTCCGGTAGTTGTTAAATCAAAGTTACTGGTTGATAAGCCTGTTACAGCCGCACCTAATGTTACCGTATAATTAACAGATGTTGCATTGGTTGGGTTTGCAGCCAGAGCCTTCCTGTTAACAGATGTAACCGTAGTGTTGGTATATAAATTTGCCGGGTTATTTGCAGTGGTTGTGGTCAAGTAGTTTTCAGAGCCTGCCAGTCCATTATACTCTACAGACATTACCTGGTATTGAGTTGCTGCGGTAAGGCCAGTTATATTTACTAATGATTGTCCGGTTCCATTGTAGATGCAATGCCAGGCGCCAGGGCCTGTACCGGTGCTAAAAACTGTGCTTGCTGTGTAGGTGGTACTATTTAAAGGTACGGGGCTGCCGCTTGTTGCCTGCGATATAAAAACCGCTCTTTTGGTACCGTTACCCTCGCCTGTCCAGTTAACAGTAGCGGTAGTTGTATTTATATTTGTAAATGATACTGTGCTTGCCTGTACAGTAGGGGTACCATAAAAATGTAAAACAGCACCGCCCAGGCTGCCATCGCCATCACCGGCAAAAATATTAACACTGTTTGTTATGGCTATACCCCACGGATATAAAATGCCATTAAAATGCAAAGCCGTTGATAAAACTGTTGGTGTGCCTAAACCACCGGTATATTTAACCAGTTTATAACCGGTGCCGCTGTTCTCTGAACTGTAAAGGTTACCTGCAACATCAAACGCAAGAGCTGTAGCAAAGTTATTTGTTGATAAAACAGATGCAGCATATGAACTAGCTGCCGCTAACCTGATAATGCCGCCTTTATCATTTGGAAAAGCTCCGTCCTGGTTAAAATCGTCGGTAACATAAATATCATTGGTAATTGGCGATACAGCCAGACCAGTAGGAAATGAGTTACCTGGATTATTGCTTAAATTGTCATATAAAAGCACACTGTCAACTGTTGCTGTTAGATGCTTGTAAACCGCATAATGCGCATGGGTGCCATCCAATTGTGCAGCATATAAATTATCGCTTGCGTCAACTGCTAATGCAGAGTAATATGAGCCATGCCTGAAAACACTCGGCGTATAAAATGTACCACTTGTGCCACTGTTAGAAGTCAACTTTATAATCTGACCTCCGTTTGCTGTAAAATCCGTTGTAACGTAAACAGTACCATTACTGGTAACTGCAATTCCCCATGGCATATCACCGCCAGTGCCTGTATCATTACCATCAGATGCAAGCGTATAAATACTTAACCCGGTCCCGGTGCCGTTTGTATACTTTAACACCTCACCCTTTACACCGCCCGTACCCGGTTTTACATGGATAACATATATGTTACCTGCTACATCCTTGGTTAAACCGCTGTTTAAAAAGCCGGCTTCAACGTTTGAATGAGTAAGTACAGGCTGCGCCCAGGCAGGAAGCGTTGCTCCCGCTAAAAGAATAATTACTGAAATAATGTAAAACCCTTTTGTAAAGATTTGTTTCATAAAGTTTGGTTTAGATACACATATATGGATTTTGCCAGCCACTTAAGCAACCTTCGTGTATCGCTTTAAAATTCGCTGAATCGAACTTTAAGCCGTTACCCTGACTTACGACTGTTTTATAAATCTTATTTGTTGTTGTTTTAATTCGTACTATATCAGTAATTGGCAAGGAGAACCCTGACTGCGGATAAAAATTACGTTCGCCCCGCGGCCCTTTTAATGATTCTTTACGCAACAAGGCTTTCGCGCCATCCCAGTCTTGTTTTTCAAGCTGTGGCTTCACTGCATTTAGCGCAAGGCCGGCTTCATAGCCAAGCAAACCAAAAATATTTGCTTTTTGCCCGCCTTTTGATTCAAATTTTTTTACAAACTCCCTGTTCCTTATATCTTCAGAATCATAATTCCATGATATAGCTGAATATAATTCAAGATCAAGGTGGGCTACGTCGCGCAGCACATCATCATAAGCCATATTCTCGGCAACTAAAAGAGGGATCTGCTTATGATAGCCCGAATTGCACCAGGCGGTTAAAAACTGGTTGCCCTGCTGGCCGGTAAATATGGCATGCACGTATGAAGGCGCATACTTTTTTACTTCATCAAAAAAAACATCGAGTTCGGCTTGCCCCCACCCGGTTTTATT
This sequence comes from Mucilaginibacter sp., assembly GCF_028288225.1. Classification (GTDB taxonomy): domain Bacteria; phylum Bacteroidota; class Bacteroidia; order Sphingobacteriales; family Sphingobacteriaceae; genus Mucilaginibacter. Next base: position 115,423 of record NZ_JAQBOC010000078.1, on the reverse strand, counting down.
TGGGAAAATATGGCTTAACATTTGGGTTGAGCCTGCATCACCCGCCCCATGCCTGAATGCGTTGCTTAAATGATAGCCCGATTCATACAGCGGCATCACCATCATACCGGTATCGCCATATTCATTATGTGCCCAGTTACCCAGTGCATATTGCGTTTGCCAGATCTGTTGCGAAGAGTAAAAAATATCCGGGCTTAAATGATTAAAATATGGAATATACTCGCCCATATCAAAAAAGAAGCCCAGTTTTTTGTGGGTTTCAATTGCCGGGATAAGATCAGGTACTGATTGATAACTGATCAAACCTGAAAGAATATCTATCTGATCGAAAAAAATTAATTTATTGGCAGCTTCCTGTGTAGCGGCAGGTGAACCCAATTTGGTATATGCCGGTATAAATTGTACCTGGTTTTGCCTGAAGGGGTCAAGGTTCATACCCAAAAGTATGCCCGCTGTTAAATGTGCAGAATAAAACGGGTAAATGCCTGAATAAGGGGATAACAAACCAATTTTTAGCGGCCGTTTCATTTAATATTAATTTTGGCTTGGAAAAATCCCAAACAAGGATATAAGATAAGTAAGACCCAAAACAGGCTGAATAATAGAGGAAGGCTGGTTACCACCCGGCCCGGGACCAATTATCTGATTTGACATCACGGTATCAGGCGCATTGGCATTATAAATTTTTAATGATGTAGCATTGGGCCCGGAAGCGATATAAGGTGTTGCAAGATAGGTGCCGGCAACCGGGATCCCCGTAGTACCAATATTGGGGCTTACTAATGCATTGTGATTATGTGACGGGATTTGATTTGTAGTAAGTGTTACTGATTCTGTTCCGGACTGCTCCCCAATTACACGGTTGCTTAAACCGGACCCCTGCCCCATATGGATTGCAACTCTTCCCTGCAGATCAGGCAAACCAAAAGTTTCCTGGCCATCCCCGCCATAGGTGGTTCCAATCAGTGAAAATAATGTATCGTTTTCAGATATCGGCATTAGCTGGCCGGCGCAAAAGGACCAGCCGGCGATCTGGAAGTTGCCGCCAAATAAAATGATCGCGCCTATGAATGGTTGCATAAATTAATAGATTAAATAAAATAATTAGGATTTATCCCTTATTAAATTGATACATATATTTTTTAAAAGTGCTGCACTTTATGGACAATAATATTAGTTAATTATCCCGATCAAATTTTACCATTAAACGCTATTTCTCAACTGGATTAATTATTATTTAATAATAATATTAATTCGTTTAAGATACAGCCCCTTGTAACACTTTATTAAAACCATAATAGCATTTGCTAAACATGGCATCTGGCATTAAATTGCCTCGGTTTAATTCCACCCGGATTATAGTTTTTTTAATTAATTACGGGATGGGAAAATACCCTGAAGCGCCACACAATAGCTTAATACAAGATATGGTTGCATTATATTATGTGCCTGGCTGCCACCGTTGTTGCCAACGCTTGCCGGATGCAGGCTAACAAGCTGATTGCCGGCCCCCGGGGGCGTATTGGTATACAAAAAAATATTTGAAGCATCGGCGCCAACACCTGTTACTGGCCCCTGAGCCAATGATGACACATTTACAGTTGGTATGACTTCCGTTGGAACACCAGTGCTTACTTTAAAATCATGTGTATGCGCCGGCAGCTCACTGTAAGTTAATATGTGACTTTCTTCTCCTGCTTTTTCTCCTAGTATTAAACCATTTCCTGTATGAACAGGTACCCGGCCCTGCAAATTAGGCAGTGCAAAAGTTGTCTGCCCGTTGCCCCCGTACACAGTCCCCAAAAGAGAAAACAGCGCCTGGTTTTGATTTATCGGCAAAAACTGCCCGTTGCAAAGCGCCCACCCTCTGGGTGCGAAATTAAAGCTCATCAAAAAAATTGAAGCCATGAAAGGTTGGTCCATACTATTATATTATCAGATGGTATATTTAACGTTATTGTATTATGTGCGTGACGGGAAAACACCCTGCATTGCGATAATGTGAGTTAGCACTAAATAAGGCTGCATAATCTTATATGGCAGGTTTCCGCCAGCTGCAGCAAGTTCAGTTTGAAGGGCAACTGAATTACTGGCAATATCCGTAGCATATAATTTAGTGGTAACAGCATGTGGGCCCGAACCTGTTGAGAGCCCGCGCGACAGGCTATTGCCTGATGCCGTATTTTTAATATCGCCAGCAGTAACAGGCCCCGAGTACACAGAAAAACTATGCGTGTGAGTTGGTATTTCTGATGTCTGCAAGGTATAGGTTTGTGATCCGGTTTGTTGTCCCAAAAAATAGTCACTTAGTCCGTTTCCCTGTCCCTGGTTTACAGCAGCTTGCCCCTGCAGATTAGGCAATGCGAAAACACTTGTCCCATTACCGCCATAAAAAGTCCCTAAAAGAGAAAACAGGGCCGTATTCTGGCTTATAGGCAGTAATTGCCCATCGCAGGTAGCCCAACCCCTTGGGGCAAAATTAAATCCGCATAACATTATTTGTGCGACAAAAGGATCCATAAGGTTTTTAGATTGAATGCCAAATCTAATTATTTTTTAATAAACATTAATATTAAAAAAAATATTTTGCGGATAATCATTTAAAAAAAACGCTTATTATTAAAAAATATCAAAATCATTATTACCTTTAAATCGATATTACTTAAACATCACATATCCCTGTTAATTATGACCAATCAACGCAGGCGTTTTATAGGCCAGCTTTCATTACTTGCCGGTGCAGTTGCACTAAATAAGCCATTTGCTTCTATAGCAGCAGTTAAAAATATCCAGGTCACACCTGCAGCTGATAATACTATTACTATTTATCATACTAATGATCTGCACGGCAATTTAAGTGCTGCCTATAAAAATATGGGAGGCTTAAACCACATAAAAAGTACACTATCAAACAATAACGCCAAAGGGTTACTGCTTGATGGAGGAAGCTTTTTAAATAAAACCCAAACTTATACCGAACATAAAAAGGTAATAGAGGCAATGAACAGTGTGGGCTACCATGCTGCTGCAATTGGTAGCCATGAGCTTTCAAAAGGCGAGGATTACCTTGCACAACTGGCACCGCTAATGCAATTTACATTGGTTAATTGTAACTATCAGCTTAATTATACGCTAAGTAAATTTGTAAAGCCTTATATAGTTGTCAACACAGGCAAGCTAAAAGTAGGCATAACCGGCGTTGGCCAGCCTGATGATAGTATTATTTATAATGATGCAATAAAATGCGCCAACAAAACGGCCGCTCTGTTAAAAAACGACGAAAATTGCGACCTTGTTATTTGTATTTCTCACCTGGGTAATAATAAAGCAGGTAATATTCCCGATAATCAGAAGCTCGCGAAACAATCGGCAAATATTGATATGATCATCGGCGGTGATAACCGTAAAATAGCACATGGGCCAACATTGTTAAATAATAGCCTGCACCATGAAATATTTTTGTGCCAGGCCGGCTTTGATGGACTAATGATGGGCAAAATGGATTATAACTTTGATGACCAAAAGCAAAAATCACAAGTAACAGCTATGCATCTTATCCCGGGTAAACCCGAAAACAAAACCTTTGCAGCATCATTAAACGCTATTGGCACAATAAGGGCGGTTTAGTAATATGCGGCATGCATTGCCTCAATTTGAATCCCTCTATTACATGGTATGCACACTACGGCGAAAACTGACGTTTAGCATTAACCGGATGGAGCATTTACCGGTATGAATTACTACCATTGCAACAGGCAATGTTGGGTTTTTTTACGGAGGCAGGCATTTATCGTACCGTCTTGGTCATCTCGTCCGCTAACCATTGAAATTATTCTTACACGAAGATAGTTTTCGGAACACAGGTAATAAAAACCTGTATTCCGAAAACTCCATTCTCCTAACTGCTAATTAATACTTAAGCATAATAAACCCTGTTTTGTATTTGGTTTCGGCGCCTGCTTTATAGGTCAGTGAGTAAAAATAGGTACCTGCCTGCTGCAGCTTGCCATTAACGCTAGAGCGCCCGTCAAACACCTTCAAAACATTGTCATAACCCCTTGCTTCATATACAAGGGCGCCGCTCCTGTCTATGATGGTTAGCTTGTTATCAGGATGGCCGGCAATGCCGTCTATCTGTAAAAAATCGCCGATCCCATCGCCATTGGGCGAAAGGTTTTCGTGCACCACAATAACGTTATTTATTACAGGCAACACCTGGTCTTCTGTATAGGCGAGAACATGAGACCCTTCGGCGAAACGGGTTAATGCAAGTTTATACGTTTTTGAATTTAACCCGTTCCTGGAAGTCACCACTATCGAAATGATATTAACACCAACTTTTAAAGGAATAGGCGTTGATGCGGCATTTGATTGCAACAGAATGCCGTTAATTTTCATCGTCGATTGCGAATCATCCGGTATCGCAATAGCTTGGATTGATGAGAAAGGGAAAAACACATGCCATACCCAATCTTTTTCGTCGGGCCCGTCAACTAGTGGTGGCCACAAATCGGGCCCCCAGTAATTGGATGCTAACGTTGCATCATATCCTGGCCTTTCGCGTGTTATAACAACGTTATAAGTGTTGCTGCGTAATCCATCGTACGAGGTTATTATTATATTAAAGGTATTAACCCCTACATTTAAATTTAAATTATTTGAGAAAACACCGGGAGAGCTACCGCTTACCCCGTTAACTTTTACTGATGCTGCAGGGTCTTCAGTTTTTATGTTTAGCAGTGCCTTGGTGGTAAAGCTTGGTACAAATCCGGTCAGGTTTCTGAAGTGCGTACCGGTTACCGCTTTTAATTCAATGGCAGTTCCATCGTCGCGCGCAAACACAGGATTACCTCCGGCAAGCGTTTCCATGTGTGGTTTGCTTAAAGTTATTTTATAAATATTGGAGGCTGTCGTGTCTTCCCCCGTTACTTTAATTGTAATTATATTAATACCTGGCTTTAAAAAAACAGTAAGCTCGTCACTCCACTTCATTAAAGTCCCGTTAATAGTTAGTCGTCCTTTGTGAAAATCGTCAGGAACTGTCAGTACAGCTCTAACCTCTACCCGGACTACGCTGCTATCAACACTGGTTGTATAATCCCTGAAATCCGGGCCTGTCACCCTTACAAGCGGTTTGCCGCTTGTAACAGTAACTTTACTCAAGGTTGGTGCAACAGCTGCAAGCCGCGTAACAACCACTTTATAGGTAGCTTTGGTTACACTGTCTGCTGCCGTTACAACAGTGGTTATGGTATTTGATCCGGTATTCAGCGGAAGCCTTGGTGAATCATTCCCCGATAAAACAGGAATTCCGTTCACTTTTATGGTAGATGTCGGATCGTGTGCAACGGGAGTTACAAAATAGGTTGTGGTCAGGCTCGAAACGGTTGCGGCATAATCTCTATAGTCGGGCCCTGTAACCTGTTCTGCACCATCAGCTCTAAAAGATTTTAACAGGACATCGGGCAGCCTGGTTATTGTAACACCGTAGGTTAGCTTGGTTACACCGTCAGATGCGGTTACAACCGCTTTAATAACGTTAGGCCCAACATTTAGCTTTATAGGCTTTGATGCAATAGCCGATGCTACTTTAACGCCATTTATGATTACCGTGGCTGCTACATCAGTTGTTACCGGAGTAACGGTTATCGATGTTACATACGCAGGTACGGTTGCGGTATAGTCTCTAAAGTCGGCGCCAGGCACATTAACCCTGGTAATTGTCGGCGAAAAATAGAGGGCGTAAAGGGTGGCCACCGGCGGTACCGGCCTGGTTATTACTATAGAATATACATTGGTTGTTATGCCGTCCGATGCAGTCACTACCGTAGTGATGGTGTTTGACCCCACCGCTAACGATATCGGGGGCGTTGCGGTCCCTGACGCCGCTGTTATTCCGTTTACTTTCACAGTTGACGCGGGGTCGGTTGTTACGGGAATTACGGATACTGTGCTCACATATGAGGGCACGGTAGCCATATAGTCCCTAAAATCCAGCCCAGGTACCGTAACCCTGGCAAAATTGGGACTAAATGATAGCGAATTTAAAGTAGCAGTGGCAGGTACAAGCCTGGTAATTACAATACTATAGAGGTTGCTGGTAACGCCATCTGTAGCGGTTACTCTTGTGGTGATAGTATTTGTACCCACGTGAAGCGGGATCGAGGCCGATGTACTGCCTGATAATACCGGAACGCCATTAACTTTTATTGTTGCATTGGCATCTGTTGCCACAGGGATTACTTTAATTGCATTGACAGAATTTTGCACGGTAGCCGTATAATCTCTAAAATGCGCGCCAGCAACTGTAGTTTTATTAATAGTTGGATTAAATGAAAGTGAATTTAAGGTAGTAACTGACGATACTTTATTTGTTGATATTCCGTCTGCAAAAACATTGGTGCAAAAGCCAAATAATATTAAAAAAAATGTTGCAGATATTTTGTGGGGGAGAATTGCCAAAAGCCGTTTTGATGAAAGTACTGATGTTTTCATGATATATATATTTAGATAAGCCTTTGACAGTGCCCTTAGCATAAATTTTTCCCAGGACTTGCAATTAGCTTACATTATAATTTAATTCGATTTAATATTTGAGTATTAAATAACCCGTTTTATGTTTCAGGTTATTCCCCTGCTTATAATCTAATGAATAAAAATAGGTGCCTGACCGCTGCAGTTTACCAGTGATGCTTGAGCCCCCCTTAAATACTTTTAAAGTATTATCATAACCGGTAGTTTCGTAAACCAGTGCGCCGCCTGCATTTATGATAGTGAGCTTATTGTCAGGGTACGCCGCAATTCCGTCAATCAACAGGTAATCCCCAATTCCATCGCCATTAGGCGAAACGCTTTGGTGCACTACTACATCTCTATTTGAAAGCGGGAGCACACTATCTTCGTTATAGGCCAATGCGTTCGGGGTAGGTGGTAACCGGGTCAAAACCGTTCTGTAAATTTTGTGCGCCAACCCATTTGCCGACGTAATGGTAATTAAAAACGTATTATTGCCAACAATCAAGGGAAAATAATCGCTACGGTTTGATATTAACGCCATACCATTAATGCTTGCTGTGGCAAACGGATCCTGCGGCACAACGTCCACATAAGCGCGGTTCACTGAGTTTGATACAGTTCCTGCCGAATACGATCCATTGGCGTCAGTTGCAGCACTAAGGCCTATAGAGGGGTCCCATTGCTGCGAATTCAAATTAACATCGTTAGGCGGTCCTGCACGTGTTATAGCAATAAAGTAGTCGGCATAGTGAGAATTATCGGCCGATTGAACCGTAACATCTATTCTACTGACACCTATTTGATATTGTTGGGTGAAAACCGATGTATTACTGTTTGGATGACCGATTCCTTTGTTCACTATGGCCGTAGGGTCTTTGGCTGTGGCTGATATGGTAAGTATTTGTACAGAATAAGGGATAGTTAATGTATAATCTTTAGTGTGTGGGCCGCTTACCTGGGTTAACGGTAAAAACCCGCCGTGATTAGGAAGCTCAACCGTTGGGTCCGCTACCAATGTCAGAACATGCGGCTTTGTAACCGTTATTTTATAAGTGGACGAAGTAACGTGATCGCTTGCCGTAACTTTAATGGACACCACGTTGGGGCCATATGCAATCGGGATAGCGGCAGATGAGTGGCCCGATATTACCACTACCCCATTTACAGTAACGGTTGAAGCAGGGTCAGCAGTTACCGGAGTTACTTTTATCGAATTTAAAGTATCGGCAGCCGATGCGGCATAATCTGCAAAATCAGCGCCGACTATTTTTACAAGCGATAGGGAAGGGTTGAACGTAAACGAGCTTAATGTGGGTGGCGTTGGCGCGCTACGGGTTATAGTTAACGTAAAAGAATTTATTGCCCTGCCATCACTCGAGGTAATTTTAACGCTAATCGGGTTTTTGCCAACCTTTAATGCGATGCTTGCCGACGAATCGCCGGGGGTTATCGTTACCCCGTTAATTTTTACGTTGGCCTGCGGGTCGGTAGCAACAGGGATAACTTTTACTGAGCTTACAGAAGTCGCTACTGTTGCAGTGGCAAGGTTTGTGAATGTTGCTGCGGGGTAAGTAGAAAGTGATTTAAACGATAATATCGGCTCTGTTAGCCGTGTAATTATAATATTGTATGTATTTATGGTTACACCGTCTGCAGCGGTTACTACAGTAGTAATGGTATTATCGCCAAAATTTAAGGCAATAGTTCCCGATTTTGCTCCCGTGGCTACGGTAACGCCATTAACTTTTACCGTTGATGCGGGATCGTCAGTTAAGGGTTCTACCACTACTGAGTTATAATAATATTCAATAGTACCCCTGTAGTTTCTATAATATGGGCCGGGTACGGCAACTTTTGTTATTGAGGTAAGCCGCCCTATCGAAAATGTGAGCGCTGTTAACATAGCATTGCCCTGCCGGGTTATTACAATTTTGTAAGTAAGCTTTGTTATCCCGTCTGCAGCGGTTACAACGGCAGTGATCGTATTGCTGCCTATATTTAATGGAATAGATGCAGAGGCCGCACCTGATACTACAGTTACACCATTAATTTTTACAGTAGCCCCGGGATCAGTAGTTACAGGGATTGCCTTAACCGAGCTTACAGAATTACCTACGGTTGCGGTATAATTTCCAAAATCGGGGCCGGATGCAGCAACGCTTTCTATAGTTGGATTATACCTGAGTGAATTTAGCGTGGCAACAGTTGAAACCAGCCGGTTAATGGTTATGCTATAAGTTTTAGTGGTAACACCATCTGACCCTTTTACTATTGTGATAATAGTGTTATTACCCGAATTTAACGGAATGGCTGCCGATTTTGTGCCCGACGCCACTATTTTACCATTAACTTTTATCGTCGCTGCCGGATCTGTTGCTTTTGGTGTAACGATGACCGAGCTTACCGAATTGGGTACAGTTGCTGTGTAATCTTTAAAGTCAGGGCCGGGTACCGTAATTGTTGTTATTACCGGGCTAAACCCAAGCGAGCTTAAAGTTACAATCGGTGGTGTCTGCCGTATTATGGTTATACGATAGGTATTAGTGGTTACACCATCTGAGGCGGTTACTACTGTTGCTATGGCGTTATTTCCTACATTTAAAGAAATAGCGGATGATTCTGTTCCTGATATTACCGTAACGCCGTTAACCTTTATTGTTGATGCCGGGTCAGTAGTAACCGGGGTCACCTTTATTGAGCTGACATAGCCCGGCACTGTTGCTGTATAATCCTTGAAATCAGGTCCAGGTACGGTAGTCCGGGTTATTACAGGGTTAAACTTAAGCGAGTTTAACGTTGCTACTGATGAAGTTTTATATACGGGTTTTATACCTGCTGAAACATCGTTAAAAAAACAAAAAACCCCTGTAATAACCAGCAAAATTGTTTTGCCGGTATGTATTACCGTTGTAAACAGGTTTCCTGATGAAAGTGTGATAGGGTTCATAAAATATTGCTTTTGGTTTAGGATATTATAGACATGCTTTTCAAATGCAGGGGATTCATTTTAAAAAGCACTTTACAATTAATTGTTTAGAAGATTAAAGTTAATAAATTTAATAGATTAAAAATAACTGATATTCAGTTATTTACAGCCAAATACTATTAATATTTAAGTATAATACACCCTGTTTTGTGTTTAACTTGTCCGTCAGTCTTATAGTCAAACGAATAAAAATAAGTACCCGCCTGTTGCAGCCTGCCATTGACGCTGGAGTGCCCGTCAAATACTTTTAAAACATTGTCATACCCTTTGGCTTCGTATACCAGGGCTCCACCTTTATTTATAATAGTTAATTTATTGTCAGGATGGTTAGTTATTCCGTCAATTACCAGGTAATCGGCAATCCCATCTCCATTAGGCGAAAGGCCTTCGTGTACAGCTACAATTCCGCTATCAAAAACCGGCACAGCTGTTTCTGCTTCATATGCCAGGGTATGTGCAGGAGGTGGCTCCCTGGTAATTGTAATTTTATAGGTGTTTTTATGTAACCCATCTGCAGACTTGACAACTATTACAAAAACATTAGGGCCAACTGCATAATTTACCGCGCCGAAATAGACGCTGGTATTTGGCGCCCAACTAGCACCATTTACAGTTAATGTTGCTGTTGGATCCAGGGCATACAAATTTATGTAGGTACTGCTTACAGAATTTGGTACCTCACCTTCATAGTCGGCATAATCGGGCCCCGGCACTTTAAATATTTCATTAAATCCAAAATACGGACTCGGATCACTTATTTGTTCAGAATGTGGCCTGGATACTGTCAGCTGGTAAGTATTAGCCATACCGTCGTCTGGCGAGGTTACCACAACTTTAATAACACTACCGCCTGGACGAACCAAAACATCAGTGGTTACACCCGACTTTATTTTTGTTCCACCTATTGTTAAAATTTGGTTGGTTGTTGGGTTTGCAAGCACCGCATTTATAGGTATGGAAGCTGTTGCACTATCAACAGATGCTGTATAATCCCTGAAATCCGGGCCGGGTACCTGTGTAAGCGTTACATTCGCCCCGGCTGTTAGTGATCTTAATACCGGCGGTTTCAATTCACGCCGGGTGAGCAGCAGTTGCAGTGTTTTGCTGGATGATCCGTTAGCCGAGGTTATTACCGTTTTTATGGTGTTCAAGCCATGGTTTAAAGGTATGGCTTGCGAAGCGGCACCTGATGCAACCGCTATACCATTAACCGTCATAGTCGATCCCGGATCTGCGAGTGTAATCTTTTGCTTTATTGATGTAACCGTATCGGGCACACTCCCTGTCCAGTCATCCGCATCCGGGCCCTTGGCTGAAACAATATCAAAATAAGGGTTCCAGGAAATTGAGCTGTACATTGGCTCCGTTCCGGATGACAGCCGGGTAACTACAATGTAATAAGTAGTGCTTACTGTACCATCGTTAGAGGTTACTACTAAATTAAAGATATTATCGCCGTTACTTAAAGGGAGTGTTACAGATGCATCCCTTTGTAGGATCCCTATAACATTGGGGGGATGTATCACTCCATTTATTCTTACAATTGATCGCCTGTCAGCCCTGAAACTTATTTTAATAGTATTGATATTGGCAGCAGCGGTTGACACAAAATCTTCAAAATGAGGGCCCGGCACCTTGTTTATACCCGGATTGGAATAAATATTTGATAGTAGTGTGCCACTTGTCGGGGGCCCTGCGGATGTGTCCCGCGGTGAACGCGTTAAAACCATATTGTAAACATTAGTGGTAACGCCATCTGCCGAGGTTACTTCAGTTGTGATTGTATTTGCACCTACCGTTAAAGGAATAAGCTGCGAAACCACCCTCGGCGATACTATAGTTACCCCATTAACTTTTACTATTTCCGCAGAGTCTGTTTTTACAGGATATACAAACAGATCGGCACGGTCGTTCGGAACCGTTGCTGTGTAATCTTTAAAATGCGGGCCCGGCACTGTGGTCCTAGCAATACCAGGTGTATAATAAATTTCATCTAATGTTGCAGGAGCAGGTTGCCGGGTAATTACCGTGCTGTAAATATTATACGTTATACCATCAGCTGCAGTTACTGTTACGTTGATAGTATTATTACCCATATTAAGCGGGATTGATGCCGATGCCGTGCCCGCTGCCACTGATACCCCGTTTATAGTTACTGTTGAAGCGGGATCTGTAATTACAGGCGTAACTTTTAATTTTGTAACTGTATAGTAAACTTTTGCAGTAAAATCCCTGAAGTGCGGGCCCGGAACCGTTGTTTTGCTTATTACCGGATCAAACGAAAGCGAGTTAAGGGTCGCGACTGCGGTTCCCTGGCGGGTTATAGTTATGCTATAGGTGTTTGTTAAGTTATCTGCAGACGTTACTGCAATAACAATAGTATTGCTGCCTACCACCAAAGGAATGGCTGCTGACGGAGCTCCAGATGCTACCGTTGTGCCATTAACTTTCACCGTTGATGTGACATCAACCGTTACCGGCGTTACCTTTACCGAGCTTACATAATTTGATACGGTTGCTGTATAATCTTTAAAATCAAGGCCCAGCACTGCTGTCCTGACTAAATCAGGGTTAAATGATAGCGAGCTTAGCTGGGCATTGCTTTGCCGCGTTATTACGGTGCTGTAAGTGCCGGTTGTTATACCGTCTGACCCGGTTACTATTGTCGTAATGGTGTTAATGCCCACATTTAGTGCAATATCTGCTGAAGCTACACCTGATGCCACAGTTATGCCGTTAATTTTAACAGTTGCCGCAGGGTCTGTTACTGTTGGGATTACGGTAACTGAACTTACCGAATTGGGCACTGCTGCAATGTAATCTCTAAAATCAGAGCCGGGTACTGTAGTTGTTGTTATTGCCGGGCTAAACCTCAGCGAGTTTAAAGTTACAACAGGTGGCAGTTGCCGTGTTATGGTTATGCTATAGGTGTTTGACGTTACCCCGTCTGGGGCCGTTACTTTTGTTACTATCGTATTATTACCAACACTTAATGGAATAGCCGCTGATTCTGCTCCGGATATTATCATTACTCCATTAACGGTAACCGTTGCCGCCGGGTCAGTAGTCACCGGGATCACCTTTATTGAGCTGACATAGCCCGGCACAGTTGCTGTATAATCCTTGAAATCAGGTCCAGGTACGGTCGTCCGGGTTATTACAGGATTAAACGAAAACGAGTTTAAGGTAGCAACAGATGATGCCTTATATGGCTTTATACCCGCTGAAACATCGTTAAAAAAACAAAAACCCCCTGTAATAACCAGCAAAATTATTTTGCCGGTATGTGTTACCGTTGTAAACAGGTTTCTTGATGAAAATGTGATAGGTTTCATAAAAATATTGCTTTTGGTTTAGGATATTATAGCCATCGCTTTTAAAATGCAGGGGATTCATTTTAAAAAGCATAAAGCATGTGCTTACAGTATATTTTTAAAGACGGTTTACTTAGTCAAAACGTTAAAAAAACAGCTTTTAACAATTTGAAAATCAAATAATTAGAAAATGTTAAATTAAATATTTTTTAATTAACAATCAAATATTTTGATAAATATTTGATTGTTAAAACTGCTGATTTGTGCTCTCCTGAATTATTAAATACCAAATAGCCAAGCCCTGCTTAATATTTAATTATAAAATAACCTGTTTTTCGTTTGGATTGCCCGTCGGCCTTATAATCCAACGAATAAAAATAAGTACCGGCCTGCTGTAATTTTCCGTTTACGCTGGAGTGCCCGTCAAACACCTTTAAAACATTATCATAGCCACTTGCTTCATATACAAGGCCACCGCTCCGATTCATTATCGTTAGTTCATTATCCGGATGGCCGGCAATACCATCAATCAACAGCTTATCACCAATACCATCCCCATTGGGCGAAAGGCTTGGGTGCACTAAAACAGTATTATCCAAAACCGGATCTGCTTTATCGTCAACATAGGCCAGGGCATGCGAACCCGGACCAGTACGCGTTATTTTTGTTTTATATGTTTTGGAATTATAACCGTACCTGGAAGTTACTACTACAGATACATCAGTAACTCCGACAGCTAATGGAATTGGGGCAGATTGTACTTTTGATTTTACTAAAACTCCATTAACTTTTACTGTTGACAATGGATCAGTTGCAATAAAATACACACTAACAGTGCTTTGTGAATTTGGCACCGTTGCAAGATAATCTTCATAATCAGGCCCGGGAATTTGAAATGGTTGTATATCTGGCCTGAACGTGAGGTAATTTAATGTCTCAATGGTCCCCCTGGTTATTGTTGTAATATAGCTTTGGGTTTTTATACCATCGCCGGCTGTTACTGTTACATTAATAGTGTTTGGTCCTACATTTAAGTGTATTCCCTGTGAAAAGGCGTGCGATGCTACCACCACACCATTTACTTTTATTGTTGCTGTGCTCTCCTGCACTATAGCCAATACCTTTATTATTGAGTCAGCAAATTTTGTTGTTGCTGTGTAATTTCTAAATCCGGGGCCGGAAACCGGAATCCGGGGAGTTACCTTGTCATGAGGGCTAAAACTTAATTCATTTAAAGTTGCATTGTTTGATGGCGGTCTGTTAATAACTATTTTATAGGTTTTTGATGTTACGCCATCTGCCGCCGTTACCACCGTTGTAATAGTATTATTGCCTACAATTAGAGGGATGGATGCTGATGATACTCCTGATGCCACCGTTGCACCATTAACTTTTATTGTTGAGCCTGCATCAGTTTTTACCGGAATTACCTTTATTGAAGTTATAGTATTTACAACAGATGCCGTATAATCTCTAAAATCAGGCCCCGTTACCGTGGTTTTGGTTATCGCCGGATTTAAAGAAAGCGAGTTTAAGGTTGCAATTGCCGACAATTGCCTTGTTATAACGATGCTGTAGGTATTTTTAGTTACACCATCTGATTCAGTTACTACACTGGTAATGGTGTTATTCCCTATATTTAATGGGATGGCTGCAGATGATGCGCCCGACGTTACTGCCACACCGTTAACTTTCACACTTGATGAAGGATTTTCAGTTATAGGGATAACTTTTATTGAGGTTACGGAATTTGGTACGGTTGCCGTATAATCTTTAAAATGCGAACCGGCCACCGTAGTTTTTGTTATTGAAGGATCAAACGAAAGCGAGCTTAATAATGGTGGCGCATCACGGGTTATTGTTGTTTTGTAGGTTTTTGTTGTTACCCCATCTGGCGCAGTTATTACCGTGGCAATAGTATTAACACCCACGTTTAAAGGTATTGTTGCTGATGCTGCTCCGTAAGCTACAGTTACACCATTAACTTTCACATTTGCTGCAGGATCAGTTGCCAGCGGCGTTACTTTAACTGATGTTACCGGGCTGCTTACTATTGATGTATAATCTTTATAATCAGGCCCCGGCACCACAGTTGTAGTTATTGCAGGATTAAAGGTGAGCGAATTTAATGTTGAAATTGTTGATTGTAACCGGGTTATAACTACGCTGTAGGTATTAGCCGTTATACCATCTGTTGCAGTTACAGTGGTTACAATTTTATTATCACCCACGCCTAAAAAAATTGCAGCTGATGATCCGCCTGTTGGTATGGTAACGCCGTTTATTTTTACCGATGCCGCAGGGTCCGTAGTTATAGCGAATACTTTAATTGAGCTGACAGCATTTGGCACTGTTGCTATATAATCTCTAAAATCCGGACCTGATACTGTGTTTTTTGTTATGGAAGGATCAAAAGTAAGTGAGTTTAATGTTGCTACCGATGATGTTTTGTTTCCGGGCTTTATACCTGCAGAAACATTAACACAAAAACCAAAAACAGCCGCAAAAATAACCGGCATTGTTTTTCCAATTCCAGGCATTGCTTTAAACAAATGACGTAATAGTAATAAGGGTACAGTTGTTTTCATGATATCTATTTTAGGTTTATTTTTAAATGATCCGGACTTAGGCTATACCGTTATAATTTTAATTGGGGAAGCGCTTAATCAAATCTATTAAAATTATTCGCTTACATAACAAATTATCAATCAAATAGTTAAATGAGATTAAATATTTCCTTTCAAATTAATAATTAAATCACAAGTGTGATTTTTTTTAATTTAATCATACCATATTTATCTATTAAAGCAAATTTCCATAAATCCAATTGAGTTATCGTGTTAATATTCTTTTTAAAATATTTTAAAAAGCTTGTGGTTTTCTTTTGTATTTTTTTTTAAGTTTAACAATTATTTCTTAACACATCGCTTTTTTTACCTAAAATGAAATCTTATGAAAATCAATTTACCATTAAAATTCTGTTGGTTAACATCGGCATTACTAGTTGCCTGCTGTGTCCACAGTTATGCAAGCCCCTTAAAAAATAAAGGATTATCAGGCAATACCATTCATGCCCAGGCTCCTATAAAAGGGATTGTAAAAGACACCACAGGCGAAACGCTTGTAGGTGTATCCGTATCAATAAAAGGTACCACAACAGGTACTCAAACAGACGTTAATGGCGCATTTACTTTAGATGCCAATCCGGGTGATGTACTTGTATTTACCTACATTGGTTATCTTAGACAAGAGGTTACGGTAGGCAGCGATACTAATATTACCGTAACTATGAAAACTGCTTCAAAACAGCTAACAGAAGTAGTTGTAACTGCGTTAGGTATAAAGAGAGAGTCAAAGTCGTTAACCTATGGTGTGCAGACCTTTAAAAGCTCTGACTTAAACAACGTCCCTGATCCAAGTCTTGTAAACGCTTTGTCAGGCAAGGTTGCCGGTGCACAAATCAACAGAAGCTCATCAGGGGTAGGAGGTTCAACCAAGGTTGTATTGCGTGGCAGCAAATCTATCAATGGCGATAATAACGCACTTTATGTGATAGATGGTATTCCTATGCCCCGTAATGAATCGAGCCAGATCGCCAGCGTTTTCGGCGGCCAGGATAGAGGCGATGCGATTGAAAACCTTAACGCCGACGACATTGAAAGCATTAGCATTCTGCCAGGCTCTGCAGCAGCAGCGCTATATGGTAACCAGGGTGCAAACGGTGTGGTGTTAATTAACACTAAAAAAGGTATAGCTGGTAAAACAGTCGTTAATTTTTCGTCAAATACTACTTTCGAGAGCCCGTTTGAGTTGCCTAAGTTTCAGAACACGTACAGCGAAACCCTTAAAGATCCAAATGGTAACCCCGTTGTTAATTCACCCGAAAGTTGGGGAGATAAATTATCAACGCCAGCTTCATTTAACCCTAAAGATTTCTATAATACAGGGAAAACCTTTATTAACGCATTGTCTGTACAAACAGGTACCCAGAAGAACCAAAGTTACTTTTCATTCGAAAGCACTAATTCTAGTGGCATAATTCCAGACAACAAGTTGGACAAATACAATTTTACCGCGAGAAACACCAGTCAGTTCTTTAATGATAAGTTAACGCTTGACGTATCTGCAAATTACATCAATCAGGTTGTTCATAATCGTCCGAATCAGGGATTTTATTACAACCCTATTGTGCCTTTATATTTATTCCCGCCAAGCATGGATATTAATCAATATAAAAACAACTTCGAGGTTTATGATCCATCGCGTTTATTAAATGTACAAAACTGGCCATTTTTGAATACCGTTACAGATATTGCGTCTCAAAACCCATACTGGATAATTAACCGCAATACCAACCAGGACCGTCTTAGCCGGTTCTTAGGTACAGTAAGTTTAAAATATACCATTAATAATTGGTTAAATATTGCGGGCCGACTTAAGGTTGACCGCCAAAATGATATTTATGAAGCACAAAACTATGCGTCAACCACAAACGTATTGGTTGGTTCTAAGGGCGGCTACACTTATAATCCAAGTAACAACAATCAAACATATGCTGACGTTATTGCTAACATCAACAAAAAATTCGGTGATTTTAGCTTAACAGCTAACGTTGGCGCCAGTTTGCAGAACACGGAAAGCATTGGTTCAAATACCAGTGGCAACCTATTGAACTTTGCCAATGTATTTTCAATTTCAAATATTGATTATACGAGGGTTTATCCAACTCAATATGACGACCGCTTTCAAACACAATCATTATTTGGAACCGCCAGCGTAGGTTACAAGAACATACTTTACTTTGATGTAACAGGCAGAAATGACTGGGACTCAAGCCTTGCATTTACAAATAAAGACAACTTCTTTTATCCATCATTCGGATTGAATGCTATTTTGAGCCAAATTGTAAAATTACCTGATTTTTGGACCTTCGCTAAAATAAGAGGTAACATCACAAATGTGGGTAACGGCGCAAGTTCTATCCTCTATGCTACAAACCCAACTTTTCCTGTTAACAATGGATCTGTTAACGCAATTGGCTCACAGGCATTATTAACATTAAAGCCTGAAAACACCCGCTCTTACGAGGTAGGCGCCGATTTGCGTTTCCTGAATGATAACCTGGCTGTTACGATTAACGCCTATAAGACATTCACAAAAAACCAGATCTATAACGTTCAGGTAAGCCCAACTACTGGTTTCACCAACCGTTATTTGAATGGAGGTGATGTGCGCAATGAAGGTTTGGAGTTTACGGCATCGTACAGCGCTAAATTCGGCGACTTAGTGTGGAAGCCAAGTTTTAACTTTTCACTTAACCGCAGCAAGGTTCTTGACGTGTTAGAGTTTACTGATCCGGTTACCGGCGTACAAACCAACCTTGACTACGTAAACCTGTCATCTGATGTATTTAACTTGCGCGTTCAAAAAGGCGGCGCTTATGGTGATATTTATGCACAGGTAGCCCAAAAAGATGCGAGCGGTAATTACGTTTTAAATGGTGGCCAATTAAGTAAAACTGATAACTATGAAAAAATAGGCAACGTCAATCCTAACTTTATTGCCGGCCTGCAAAACGAGTTCTCATATAAAGGAGTTCATTTAAGCTTCCTGATAGATGGCAAATGGGGTGGTCAGGTAGTATCATTAACCCAAGCTGTTCTTGATCAATATGGAACATCTGCAGCTACAGCAACTGCGCGTGATAATGGCGGCGCAGTAGTTAACGGAACCAAGGTTAATGCAGAAACATATTATAAGTCAATAGGCGGCCGTTCAGCAATTGTTCCGTTCTATACCTACAGCGCAACCAATATTCGTTTACGTGAGTTAACAGTTGGTTACACGTTCCCGGGAAGTTTATTTGACAACAAGGTTAAAAATATAGGCGTATCAGCAGTTGCAAGAAATTTATTCTTCATTAAAAACAACGCACCTTTTGATCCGGATGTTACCTTATCAACTGGGAACGGCTTCCAGGGGCTTGATATATTCAACCTTCCTACCGTTAGAAGCATAGGATTTAAAGTGAGTGCACAGTTTTAATCAAAAAACGAAATTGAAATGAAAACAAAATATTTAAATAAAACATTCGGTATTGGCCTGGCTTGTTTAGGTTTAGGCTTTACCCTTACGCAATCTTCTTGTACAAAGAATTTTGAAAAATACAACACCAATAAATACAACGCTACGGATTCGCTGCTTAAAATTGACGGCGAAGGGTTGGGGACTTTTATAATCCCGATGCAGCTGAGTGTTTTTAACAGCATTAACTACAATTACCAGGTCCAGCAAAATCTGAATGCAGATATTTGGTCGGGCTTCATGATGTCGGGCGACCCTTTTAATGGCGGCGTCAATAATACCAATTACGGATTGGTTACCGGCTGGAATACAGCTGCTTTTGACATTGCTTATCCAGGCATAATGTCAAACTGGTTGCAGATCAGCAAAAGGGCTGGAGCTACAAGTCGTGATTTCCTGGCTATAGCAACAATTTTGAAGGTGGAAGGTATGCATAGATTGACAGATATTTATGGCCCCGTTCCATATTCCCAGTTTGGCAAAAACGCACTTTCAACCCCTTATGATAGCCAGCAAAATGTTTACAAAGAAATGTTTGCCGACATTGACACCGCTATAAAATCACTTGATGGCTATATCAAGGCTAATCCCGGTGTGGCTCCGTTTAAGCCATATGACCTTATTTTCGGCGGCGATTATAAACAATGGTTAAAATTTGCCAATTCTTTAAAATTACGGCTGGCGATCAGGGTCTCAATGGTCGACCCTACAACAGCTAAAACAGAAGGGGAGTCGGCAATGTCAAACCCAAATGGGTTGATGACAACCAATGCTGATAATGCATTCGTAAAAGCTGTAAACGGCGTAACTTTCACCAACCCCTTATGGTCTATCTGCTATGAGTACACAGATATTAATATGGGGGCCCCTATGGAGACGTATCTGAAAGGTTTTAAAGATCCGCGTATAAATGCATATTTTGTTAAAAATTCTGCGGGGGCCTATCGTGGTATCCGTCAGGGAGTGCAAATATTATCTACAACCCAGTATGCTAATGCCAGCCGGTTTAACATGACCAATACTTCTCCTATTAAATTTATGACTGCATCTGAAGTTGCATTTCTACGTGCTGAAGCTGCTTTACGAGGTTGGAACGCCGGTGGTACTCCGCAAAGCTTCTATGAGCAAGGTGTAACGCTCTCATTTGAACAGGCCGGCGTAGCCCTCGGTAACTATTTAAGTGATGCTACCAGTGTAGAAGCGCCATATATTGACCTTGTAAGCGCAGGTAATAATGTGAATGCAGGTTCGCCCTATTTAAGTACGATCACTATTAAATGGAATGAGGCAGACAGCTATCAAAAAAAGCTAGAGCGTATTATTACTCAAAAATGGCTTTCCCTATGGCCGGATGGTCAGGAAGCCTGGTCTGAGTTTAGAAGAACCAACTATCCTGTTTTGATGCCTGTAGTAACTAATAACAGTGGTGGAACCATAGACTCAAAAATACAGGTTAGGAGACTTCCTTTCCCTCAGGATGAGTTTACCAATAACAAAGCTGAAGTTACTAAAGCAATAAGCCTGCTCGGCGGCCCTGATAACGGCGGTACCCGTTTATGGTGGGATTTAGCTACCAAAAACTAAATAAAGTTATAAATTTTTAAGAAGGCCCTTTTAAGGAGGGCCTTTCTTATTGTCAGAGATCTATACTGCGGTAGTAATTTCGGATTGACTTAAACAAAGTATCCTGGAAATTTACTGATCAGTACCCCGAAGTTTTATATATTCATCGATATTTTAAGTTATTATTACTACACCCTTAGCTTATGACACATTTACCGTCAGTTGTTATGCTGCAATAATTTGGCGCCCAACTTCAAGCTTATTATTTTATTAATATTTGATTATTAAAAATCCTGATTTTCTTTTGTATTGATTGCCATTGTTATACTCCAATAAATAAAAGTAAGTGCCCCGTGGCTGCAAGCTGCCATTTATGTTGGAATGACCATCAAACACCACCGATGTATTGTTGTAGCCTTTTGCTTTAAATATCAGCGTACCGCCTTGATTCGCAATAGAAAGACTATTATTCGGGTAAGCAGCCAGTCCGTCTATGATCAGGAAATCATTGTCACCATCACAGTTTGGCGAAATCCCCTGATGTACCACAATTTTATCTGGCGTTGCCTTTAAACTATTCAAAGCTTGGGCCGATAGGGCAAAACCGGGAGGTATGTCAGCCCTTGTGGCGGTAATTATGTAATTTTTGGTAGTAGCCCCATCCTGCGCTGTTACCATTATAGTAATAACATTCCCCCCCACTATAAGCGGAACGGATTGTGATGCCGCACCTGAAGCTACTGCTGTGCCATTTACTTTTATGGTTGCTGTAGCATCCTGTACAATGGCAGTAACTTTAAGGCTGGTTTCATTATTTGGAACCGCTGTTGTATAGTTTTTATAACCCGGGCCTGCTACTGTTGTAAGCGTTGTGCTGGGGTTTAGCTTTATGCTTGTTAAAAGCGCGTTGGTTGACAAGCCCGCTGCTGATCGTGTTACAGTTAATTTGTAGGTTTTGATAGTGGTTCCGTCTGATGCCGTTACTACAGTATTGATAATATTATCGCCGACCTTTAAGGGCAGGCTTGCTGAAGCTGCACCCGATACCACTGCTGTTCCGTTAACTTTTATGGAAGCATCTGCATTGCTGGCCGTTGGCGTAAGTTTTATTGATGCCGTTGCATTGGGCACATGTACTGTGTAAGTGGTTGCTGACGATGCAAATGCAGGGCTCAGCGTGCCGGTGCTTAAAGCCAGGTTTGAAAGCGTGGCTGTTGACGATGATGCCCTTGCAGCAGTAATTATGTAATTTTTGGTAGTCGCCTCATCCTGCGCCGTTACCATTATATTAATGACATTAGCTCCAACTTTAAGCGGGATGGATTGTGATGCCATACCTGAAGTTACTGCTACACCATTTACTTTTATAGTTGCTGTAGCGTCCTGTACAATAGAGGTAATCTTAAGGGCGGTTTCATTATTTGGGATGGCTGTCGTATAGTTTTTATATCCCGGGCCTGCTACTGTTGTAAGCGTTGTGCTGGGGCTTAGCTTTATGCTTGTTAAAAGCGCGTTGGTTGACAAGCCCGCTGCTGATCGTGTTACCGTAAGCGCGTATGTTTTAATAGTGGTTCCGTCTGACGCTGTTACTACAGTGTTGATAATATTATCGCCGACGTTTAACGGCAGGCTTGCTGAGGCTGCACCCGATACCACTGTTGTTCCATTAACTTTTATGGAAGCATCCCCGGCGGTGGCTGTTGGCGTTAATTTTATGGATGTCGTTGCATTGGGTATATGCACCGTGTACGCAGTTGTTAACGCTGCGAATGCCGGGTCGAGCGTACCTGCGCTGGTGGTTAGGTTGGCAAGCGTAGCGACTGATGATGACGCCCTTGTAGCGGTAATTATATAATTTTTAACGGTTGCGCCATCCTGCGCTGTTACTGCTGTAGTAATAACATTAGCTCCCACTACAAGCGGCATTGATGGTGATGCCACGCCTGATGCTACCGTTGTGCCGTTTACTTTTATGGTTGCTGTAGCATCCTGAACAACTGAAGTGACGGTAAGGCTGGTTTCACTGTTCGGTACCGCTGTGGTATAGTTTTTATAGCCAGGTCCGGTTACTGTGGTAAGCGTTGTGACCGGGTTTATCTTTAGGCTTGTTAAAAGCGCATTGGTTGATAAACGGGTTACTGTTAACGTATAGGTTTTGGTAGTTGTGCCATCCTGCGCGGTTACCACTGTACTTATAGTATTTGGTCCAACAACCAGCGGCAATGCTGCTGACGCCGAACCTGAAGTTACCGTTACTCCATTAACCTTTACTGTAGCACCGGCATCACTGGTTGTAGGAGTTACCTTTACAGAAGCTATGGCGTTACTTACCGATGCGGTATAGTTGGTTGTACCTGTAGCAAACACGGGCGTAAGCGTGCCCGAACTAACTGTAAATTGTGAAAGGCTAGCATCGCTTGAAATAACACTCACCACAGGTAAAATAGTGGTGAATAATCCGCGCCCATGGGTTGCTGCAGCTAAAGTACGGTCGGATGGGCGGAATTTTAACATGTCAACCTCAACGTTTGCCAGTCCCGAGTTTGACGGGGACCAAACTGTCGAGGCGCTGTTAAGTTTATCCGTTGTCCATACCCCCAGTTCCGTAGCTATTATTGCCCTTGTAGAATCACCGGGGTAAAACATAGCCCAACGAACGGGCATGTCCGGCAAGTTGCCCTCTACTAATGTCCAAACCGGTGTGGCCGCGGTGGCATTTTTTGTTTCATAAACACTTGGATATCCATAATTAAAATAGGATACCAAAATATGATTTTCAGAGCCCGGATCAACAGCAACACACGACACCGAACCGGTGCCTGACCCGCTTGGCGATAAAACAGCACCAGCAATACTTGTCCCGGTATTTGCATTATCAACGATGGCCACTTTACCATTATCCAACCCAAAATATACCCGGTTGGCGGTTATTGGGGCAACGGTAACTGCGGTGACATTTGCACCGTTAAAGGCTGTAACGCCTACTACCGAAGTGCTGGTACCTGCTGTGATATTGTTCCACCGGAAGTAACCTCCGCCTGAATAGCCCGAATACAGATTTTTTGAATTGGAATCATAATCCGAAGGATTAATAAATGAGCCTGTATTTCCAAAAAAATGCTGGATGAAGTTTACGCCATTGTCGGTTGACACCCAAAAGTTGTTATAGACGTACGAGGTAAGCTGGATATTGCCGTTGGTCTGATCTATAAAAGCATTCGCACCGTCGCCGCCTGTAGCCTGGGTGGTGGCATTTATTCCTGCCGCTGTGTATTGCTGTGTGCCATTGTCCTGTGCACCTGCCAGGGCATAATTGGTATTGGCGGGATGCAATGCAACAGAATAAAATTGGGTAACGTTATAGCCGTTGTTCCTGTCGGCAAATGAAGGATGCGCCGCAGTGGCGGTTGAAGTGTAAAAAACACCACCATCGGTTCCCATCAAGAACCTGCCTGCTGAGCCTGGCGCGTATACATAAGCATGATGGTCGGCATGCGTATATTGGTCAGCATTTAACCCACCTACCTCACCAACATACCATTGCGTTACTACCGTCCAGGTAGTGCCACCGTCAATTGATCTTCCGCCATCTAAGCTGCCGGCGTATAAAACATTGGCATTGGTTGGGTCAACGGCTGCAGCGATGGAATACCATGCCTGGCCGTTATTAAATGTACTTCCTGTCGGAACCGTCTTAACCGTCCACGTGTTAGTAGCTTTGTTGTATCGCTGAAGCGACGCTAGGCCGTAGCTATTAGTTCCTTCAAACAAAGCATAAACTGTATTAGCGTCTCCCGGCGCGCAGGCAAGCTTAATGCGCCACCAATCGGCACTTGACGGCGTAATTGTGCCGGCTGTGTTTGGCGTTATATTGGTCCATGTTCCTGAATTTCCTGTGGCTGCGCCATTAACCGCACAATCAGAAATGTAAATATGCCCGGCACTGAAAACACCATCACTGGCGTAAACATCACCATTGGCCGCCAATTGAACATCCGCAGCACCGGTAGTTGATATTGCTGTACTCCAGGACGAGCCGCCATCGCCTGATTTCATTATACCAAAGTCTCGTGCGGCTAAATACACACTGCCGTTTTTATCAACCGCTATAGCATTTATGTTGGTATAAAACGACGTACTGATGAGCCTGGCCCAGGTAACTCCCCCGTCAACACTTTTCCAAACACCAAGGCCCTGTATTGCATCGCCATTGTAAAAGCCTTCGCCGGTGCCTGCATAGATCTCCTGTGGTTTAACAGGGTTTTGCGCAATACAACTGATGGCAATATTTTCAAAAAAATCATTTATTTTGGTCCATGATACGGGAGACGCCGTAATATTGTTTGTAACCCATAAACCACCGCCTACGCCGCCGGCAAATACTTTTTTATAGCCATTTGCAGCGTCGCCTAAATCAAACATTAAGGCCCTGGTACGGCCGCCTACGTTGCTTGGGCCGCGCTCACTCCATGTAATGTCGCTTATAGAAGCAATTGGAGCGACGCCGCCCGGTTTATTTGCCGATTTTACAAGATTAGCGCGTTGTGCTACTAACCTGTCCTTAATCCGCCTGGCCTGTATCAGCCTTTCAGTCGGCACTACATTGATTGCCGGGTCCTTTGTCCGGGCTGTTTCCTGATCCTGGCGCGCGCTTATATCGTCATCCACACCATCTTCGGGGTGCTTTTTATCCTTATCAAGGTCCTTGTCTTTTGTATTGGCTCTGTCACGGTCTATAACTACCTTTTTTGCTTTTGAAACCTGCCGTGGGGTATCGGCGATACCGAAATTACTATTACTCAGAAATAACTTTTTCAATAAAACTTCTCGTTTTGCAGCAGTAGCATTTTGGATAAATGCACTAAAAAGCAAAACCAATAAGGTTTTACCAAATACTTTTAAGTAAAATGTTTTCATGGGGTGAAAATTTGTTGTTATTCAGTTAATAAAGTACAAAGAAACGCTTGAGTAATAAATTAGGAGCTTGTCTTAAATTGATAGTAATAGGCCTGACGGATTTTCAGTTTAAATATATATATATTAGTTATTAAAACAACATATTTTAAATAATAATTTATTGCCCAAAAATGGGTGAATTGTAATTCTAATTGAACGATATCGCAGATACACAATGTTTTAATCTGCAGGCTATATGATGGTGAGCCTTAAATTCAAGGGCCTGCTTGAATATTAATTAAAATATGAGGACCAATAAATATATGCATTACCTAAAATCGAATTTTAAAATCATAATGTTATATTTACAATGCAGCTTGTACCATCAATCACAATTTTATCAAAAAGACCTTTTCCATATTTTTAATCGCTTTAATCGGATATTACTCATTCGGTGCATTGTTATTTTATTGGGCGGAAATTCAAATCTGTAAAATAAAAGCGGAGGAACAGGCTGAGGGTGACAGGGAGACTGCCGGAGAAAAACTCATTTTGTTTTCGCCGGATAGTAAAGGGTTTAAGCTGGTTGATGATAACGAGATACTTGCCAACGGTAAAATGTATGATATTGTTAAAACCATTACCAGTAATGGAATAACATCATATTATACGCGTGCTGACGCGGATGAGGACGAATATGTACATAAGCTCACCGAAGTTGAAAAAAGTAATGCCACGGAAAAATCGTCGCCCGGGAAAACTATTAAATTATATGAGGCGAAATATTTCGTTGCAGGGAAAAATCATCATCCAATCTATTTTTCATTAGACCTCCCGGCCAGGGCATCGACGCTGGCAAACATTTTATTATATAACTCTCTTTTTAAAGACATCTATGCTCCCCCGCCAGATTATTTGGCCTCCTGATTCTTTTTTAATGCATTTAATCTCTCAGTGTTTTCTTTTATAAACACTGTCACTCATTTCTTAAATGGGCCTGATCGTAATTTAATTTTATCAATGCAATTTCTACTAAATTTTTACGAATGAAAATACCTATTACATTTAAATATGGCTTATTTATTTTTCTGCTGGTAATGATTAATACGCTTGCTGAGGCTCAAAGCTCCATCAGCGGGAAAATAACAGACAGCAAAAGTCATTCAGGGCTGGCTGGCGCCACTGTTCGTATTCCTGATCTTAATATTTCGGCCATTTCCGATTCACTTGGTAACTATCGTATAAAAAACATTAACCGCGCTGCTTACCTTGTAGAAGTTAGTATAATAGGATATGCTACCCATATTGAAACGATTGATATAAACGGCGATATCAAAAAAAATTACGAGTTCGATGCGTCCGCAACAGTTCTGAATGAAGTGGTGGTAACCGGCGTTAGTTCAGCAACTGATAAACAAAAGACCCCGCTGCCGTTAACTACGGTGAGTTATGCCGATTTGCTTCAAAGTTCGTCAACCAATGTAATTGACGCCATTGCCAAAACACCCGGCGTTTCAGGCATGACAAACGGGCCCAGTATTTCAAAACCCGTTATCCGCGGATTGGGCTATAATCGGGTGCTTACCATAAACGACGGGGTGCAACAGGTGGACCAGGCTTGGTTTGATGAGTTTGGCATTGAGGCCGACCCCGACGCTGTAAACCATTATGAAATTTTAAAAGGCCCCGGCTCGCTGGCCTATGGTTCTGATGCCATTGCCGGTGTAATAAACCTTATCCCGGAGGCTGCCTTGCCCGAGGGGCAAACAAAAGGTAATGTTCTTTTCAATTATCAGACCAATAACGGGCTGATAAATAACATGTTTCACCTTGCAGGCACAAAAAATGGAATTGCCTGGAGCGCAAGGATAGATAATACTATGGCGCATGCTTACCGCAATAAGTACGACGGATACGTTTTAAATTCGCAATTCAGCAATTTTAATGCTGACGCTACTATCGGTATTCACCGCAAATGGGGATATTCACAATTGCATGCAAGTTATTTTGATTTGCGGACAGGTATAGTCGACGGCACCAGGGATTCAGTTAGCGGAAAAATGGTTAGGCCTGTTTCATATCCCGACCTAAATGGCGGTGAGCCCACCTATGTTTTGCCAACCCACCAGGAGCAAACTACTTATACCCCTTTTGTCATCAACCAAAAAATACGACATACAAAAGTAGTGTGGGATAATAATATTGCTGCCGGAAGCGGCCGCATTAAAGGAATATTTTCGTGGCAAAAAAACCAGCGCCAGGAAAATAACGACCCAACCATCCCCGACGTATCGAATATCTATTACAGTTCAAACGCCGCTACCTATGATATGCGTTATGTATCTTCGCAGGAAGGTACGTTTAGCTATACCGGGGGCGCAAACGGGGTTTACCAATCGTCGCAAAGCCTCGGAACGCTTTTGCTGATACCGAATTATAACTTTTTCGAAATCGGCGCCTTTGCCATAGCCAATAAAAAAATAGGCAACCTCAACCTGAGCGGCGGCATTCGCTACGATACAAGAACATTTAACGGGCTCGACCACTGGGTTGACTCTACCACGCAAGCGCCGGCAACGCCGAATGCCGAAAACGCGTTTCACGAGTTCCAGGGGTTTAAATCTCACTTTAACGGAATATCGTTTAGCGTTGGCGGCGCCTACAACTTTTCAAAAAACGTATTTGTAAAGGCGAATTTATCAAGAGGATGGCGTGCGCCAAACGTTGCCGAAGCAGCTGCAAACGGCGTACACGATGGTACCGTAGTTTACGAAATAGGCGACCATGACATCAAGCCTGAGACCAGTTTGGAGGAAGATATTACCTTTGGGGTAAATTCAAAAGACCTGGACTTCGAAATTAACTTATTCAATAACCGGATAAGCAATTTTATTTACGCCAGGGGCCTCAAAGACGCTATGGGCGCCGATTCTATAGATAATTCGTTAAATGCCGTTGGCTTGGGTGCTGCGCCTGTTTATAAATATACCAATGGGGAGGCGCAGTTATACGGCGGCGAGGTTGCTTTTAATATACATCCTTCCTCAGTATCGTGGGTTGAGTTAAACACCACATTCAGTTACGTATACGGGCATTTGGTCAATGCGCCCGATTCAACCAAATACCTGCCCTTTGTACCACCAATCAGGGTTACCGCCGACCTGAAGTTCCCGGTTAGCAAAATAGGCAACTTGATAAAAAACGCTTATTTCAAGGCAGGTATGTTAACCTGTTTCCAGCAAAACGATATATATCGCCAGTATGCCATTTACAGCGGGTTAAATACCGAACTAACGCCGTACGAGTATGCGGCCAGTACATCGGCCACTAAAGGTTATGTATTGTTTAATGCAGGAGCAGGTGGTGATATTGTTTCGAAAGGCAAAACCATCTGCAGTTTATATATCATTTGCAACAACATTTTCAACACCGCTTATATCGATTATATGAGCCGCTTTAAATACCTTCCGGTAAATTATACCACCGGCAGGGTTGGTGTATATAATATGGGCCGAAATTTGAGTATTAAGCTCCTGATTCCCTTAAATTTTACACACAGTAACATTTAAAATTGGCTCATTATTCCTGTTTCAAATTAGTATGTGCATTATTATAACCATTCCTTCCAATTAGGGGGAATGGCTTTTCTTTGTCGTCAATAATATCAGGGATGTTTTATTGCATTAGCACCGGAGCCAACTCAACCGCTGGTTCGTCGGATGTTAGGTGAACTTGTTTTTTATCCAGAACACCTTCCAATACAAAACCTGCCGCTTTGGGGGCCTTAAAATTGCCTTGTTCGGTAAGTTCCAATTGAATTAGTCTTGTTTCAGCACCGGGTTTAATTACAACGATGGTTTTTGAGTTCTTTGCTCTGCCGATTACAACCGAATCCTGGTTTGCTGGTAATACATTCACCGAATATTTGACGCCTTTGTACCATGCTGTTTGCCACACGGGCGATGGTTTATTTTTGCTGATTTCGAGGAAACATGAAAGGGTTTCTGTGTAGCCTTTAAGCGCTTTGCCATCCCGGTCTACTGGCGCATTGCCCGAATATTGCGTTTTAGAAAACAACCATATTTTTTGAGCCTGGTATTTAAGGATTAAACACGATGAGGAAATAAAAAGTATCAACAAGAGTGATTTCGCCATGATTATAAAGGTACATAATACGACTCTTAAACATGAAAATTTTCTGTTTAATATTCATTAAGGGGTGATGGCCTCAACTGGTAACAATTTTTTCAAGATTTAATGGCATCGCTCAACCAATGACTGTAAAAAAAGCATTATGGGCTCCCGGATCATGCACCCATTTCCCTATTTAAAAAAACACTTTTCAATTATCATATTTATCCTTACATTTGCGGGCTAATTGTTGCTCATTGAAATCGCTAAGAAATTTTTCGATTCCCTTTACCGGCCTGAAACTGGGGAAGCACCAGTTTGAGTATACTATTAATGATGCTTTTTTTGACGCGTTTGAATACTCGCTGGTAAAAAAAGCAAATTTAAATTGCCAGGTAGAGCTGGAAAGACAGGAAACTATGATTATCCTGAACTTTCAAATCACCGGAACAATTGACGCAAACTGCGACAGGTGTTTGGCGCAATATCCGCAACAGGTGGATATCCGCGAACAACAGGTGGCAAAGTTTAGCGAAGAGGAAATTGGTGAAGATGAAGAGATCATCGTCCTTACTAAAAATGATCACGAGATCAATATAGCAGGACTGATTTATGAATACATAAACGTTGCATTACCGTTTATAACAGTATGTGATAACGAAGGGAAAACTCCCTATTGTGATAAAGAAATGCTTGACAGCTTGAATAAGCTTTCGGCAAATACAGAACAAAATGAGCAGGCAGACCCGCGGTGGGATGCGCTCAAAAAGATTAAATAAAATATAAATACCAGGTTTTATGCCACATCCAAAACGTAAAATATCCAAATCAAGGAGAGATAAACGCAGAACGCATGATAATGCCGTAGCGCCAACCCTTACTACCTGCAAAACTACAGGTGCTGTACATTTACCACACAGAGCTTACACTGTTGATGGCAATGTATACTACAACGGTAAATTACTGATTGAGAAAGCAGCTGTAGCTTAAGTTTAATTTTCAGGTATGAAGATTGGCTTAGATATTATGGGCGGTGATTTCGCTCCCAAAGCAACCGTTTTAGGGGCAATTGCAGCTTATAAAGTTTTATCTGCCGACCAGAAATTGGTGCTTATTGGCGATAAAGAACAAGCTGTTAGCATACTTCAGGAAAATAATTTTAGCCCCGATCATTTCGATTTTGTTCATACAACAGAAGTGATAGGTATGGGCGAGCACCCTACAAAAGCCATTGTTCAAAAACCCGGCTCAAGTATTGCCGTCGGTTTTAAATTGCTTAAGGAAGGTGGTATAGATGCATTTTCATCAGCCGGCAATAGCGGCGCTATGCTGGTAGGCGCAATGTTTAGCGTAAAAGCCATTCATGGCATTTTACGCCCTGCGATAACAAGTTTTGTACCCAAACTGGATGGCGGTTTGGGTATTTTAATTGATGTAGGCGCCAATGCCGATTGCAAACCCGAATATTTAGTGCAGTTTGGTGTGCTTGGCAGCTTATTTGCAGAGAACGTCTATGGTATTAACAATCCGCGTGTTGCATTAATAAATATTGGTGAGGAAGAGGAAAAAGGCAATATACTTAGCCAGGCAGCCTATCAGTTGATGAAAGAATCACAACATATTAATTTTACCGGTAATGTTGAAGGCCGCGACCTGTTGGGCGACCACGCTGATGTTTTTGTTTGTGATGGCTTTACCGGTAATGTAATTTTAAAGCTTGCCGAATCGTTTTATGTAGTGAGTGTTAAAAGAGGCCTGAAAGACGATTTTTTCGACAGGTTTAATTATGAACAATATGGTGGCAGCCCAATATTGGGCGTTAATGCTCCTGTAGTTGTAGGTCATGGCATATCAACTCCAGAGGCTATTAAAAACATGGTACTGCTTTCAAAAAACATGGTTGAAAGCGCACTAACAGATAAAATAAAACTGGCTTTCCAGTAAAGGATATTTAGAATGAATAAAATTCATGCTGCTATTACGGCGGTGAACGGTTATGTACCCGATTATGTACTTACCAACCACGAGCTGGAAACAATGGTAGAAACCAATGACGAGTGGATAACTACGCGTACAGGTATTAAAGAACGAAGAATATTAAAGGGCGAAGGGTTAGGCACATCAGACATGGCAGTTCCGGCTGTTAATGGCCTGTTAAAAAAACGGGGCATCGGTGCTGATGAAATTGACCTGATCATATTTTGCACCTCCACTCCTGATCGTGTATTTCCCGCTACAGCAAATATATTAGCAGATAAAATAGGCGCCAAAAATGCCTGGGGCTATGACCTGCAGGCTACCTGCTCAGGGTTTTTATTTGGCCTAGCAACCGGCTCACAATTTATTGAAAGCGGCAAGCATAAAAAAGTTTTAGTTGTTGGTGGCGATAAAATGTCATCAATGATTGATTACACGGACCGCGCCACCTGCATTATTTTTGGTGACGGCTGCGGCGCTGTTTTATTAGAACCCAATAAAGAAGGTTATGGTGTTATTGATTCTGTTTTAAAAAGCGATGGTTCAGGTGTTCCGTTTTTACATCAAAAAGCAGGCGGATCAGTAAAACCGGCAGCGCATGAAACCATTGATAACCGCGAACACTATTTATACCAGGAAGGACAGTCAGTATTTAAATTTGCAGTAACCAATATGGCTGAAGTTGCCGCCGAAGTAATGGAGCGCAATAATTTAAAAGCGGATGATATCGACTGGCTTGTACCACACCAGGCTAACAAACGCATTATTGACGCCACTGCCACCCGCACCGGTGTTAGCCCCGATAAAGTAATTATAAATATTGAACGCTACGGTAACACAACAAATGGAACTTTACCCTTATGTTTGTGGGAGTGGGAAGATAAATTTAAAAAAGGCGACAACCTGATATTAGCTGCCTTTGGCGGTGGCTTTACATGGGGATCGATTTATTTAAAGTGGGCTTATTAAATGTGCAAATACGGAGATATGCAGATGTGCGAATTAAAATAATTTTATAATTTTATTCCACACATTTGAAAAATTAATAAACCCGCACACCAAAACGCTTTTCAGTAAAAAAAATTAAAATGAGTAAAATTCATGCTGCTATTACAGCTGTACATGGTTACGTACCTGATTACATACTAACCAACCAGGAGCTGGAAACAATGGTAGATACTAATGATGAGTGGATAACCACCCGTACAGGTATTAAAGAGCGGAGAATATTAAAGGGAGAAGGCTTAGGCACGTCAGACCTGGCCGTTCCGGCTGTTGAAGCGTTGCTAAAAAAACGTGGCATCGGTGCTAATGAGCTCGACCTTATTATCTTTTGCACCACCACCCCTGATCGTGTATTCCCGGCTACAGCAAATATATTAGCAGATAAAATAGGCGCCAAAAATGCATGGGGCTATGATCTGCAGGCGGCCTGTTCAGGTTTTTTATTCGGACTTGCAACCGGCTCGCAATTTATTGAAAGCGGCAAGCATAAAAAGGTCTTAGTTATCGGCGGTGATAAAATGTCGTCAATAACAAACTACAAAGACCGCGCCACCTGCATTATTTTTGGTGACGGCTGCGGCGCTGTTTTATTGGAGCCAAATGATGAAGGCAATGGTGTTATTGATTCTATTTTAAGAAGCGATGGTTCCGGAGTGCCTTACCTGCATCAAAAAGCCGGCGGTTCAGTTAAACCGGCATCGCATGAAACTGTTGATGCGCTTGAGCATTTTGCATACCAGGAAGGCCAGGCCGTATTTAAATTTGCGGTAACCAATATGGCCGATGTTGCTGCCGAAGTAATGGAGCGCAATAATTTAAAAGCTGATGACATTGCATGGCTGGTACCGCACCAGGCCAACAAACGCATTATTGATGCTACTGCCAATCGTACAGGTGTTACCGCCGATAAGGTGATCATAAACATTGAACGTTACGGCAACACAACCAACGGAACAATTCCACTTTGTTTGTGGGAGTGGGAAGATAAATTTAAAAAAGGCGATAACCTGATCCTGGCAGCCTTTGGCGGCGGATTTACCTGGGGATCGATTTATTTAAAATGGGCGTATTGATGTGCGGATTTTGAATGTGCAGATGTGCGAATGTGAAATAAAAAAGATACTATGATTTTTCCATCCGTATATTTGAAATCTGCATATTTGCATTTCACAATACCGAACATTGTTAAATAACTTTTGTTTATTTGTTTACGACTAACTATTAACCCTAATTAATTAAAGCATTTGCCCATTTGAAATCTGCACATCCGCACATCGATCATTTGTACATCTGCACATTATCATATAACTTTATCCAAAACCAACTAACCCCCGAGCATGGATATTAAACAAATTCAGGATCTTATACGCTTTGTTTCCAAATCAGGAGTAAACGAAGTTTCAATTGAGCAGGAAAATTTCAAAATCACAATAAAAACCAACCAGGTTGCAACTATTGTGAATGCAACAGTTCCTGATGCTGGCGGTTCGCCTGTACAATTGGCTGCCCATGTTGCCGCTGCACCAGCTGCCGTAGCGCCTGTAGCCCTGGTTGCTGATACTTCACACTATGTAACTGTAAAATCGCCAATGATAGGTACTTTCTATCGCTCGGCAAGTCCGGATAAACCACTTTTTGTAAATGTTGGCGATGAAATAAAACCAGGTACAGTGCTTTGCATTATTGAAGCAATGAAATTATTCAATGAAATTGAATCGGAAGTTTCTGGCCGTATCGTAAAAATACTGGTTGATAACGCATCGCCGGTTGAGTACGACCAGCCCTTATTTTTGGTTGAACCGATGTAATTTGAAGATTAGTTAATTTGGAGATTTGAAAATGATTTGATGCATTATTAAATCTTCGAATCATCAAATTTTCAAATCGTCACATTTTCAAATTAAAAACATGTTTAAAAAAATATTAATAGCCAACCGGGGAGAAATTGCCTTGCGAATTATTCGCACCTGTAAGGAAATGGGCATAAAAACCGTAGCTGTATATTCAACTGCCGACAGAGATAGCCTTCATGTACGTTTTGCTGATGAGGCTGTTTGTATAGGACCGCCTCCAAGCCGCGACTCGTACTTAAATATTCCGAATATCATATCGGCAGCAGAGCTAACTAACGCTGATGCTATTCATCCCGGTTACGGATTTTTATCAGAAAACGCTAAGTTCTCCTCTATTTGTGCCGAATATGGTATTAAATTTATTGGGGCAACTGCTGCGCAGATAAATGCCATGGGCGACAAGGCTTCGGCTAAAGAGACCATGAAAAAGGCAGGTGTGCCTTGCATCCCGGGTTCAGAGGGCTTGTTAACCAGCGTACAGGAAGGGATCAGTATTTCAAAAAAAATAGGTTACCCTGTTATACTTAAGGCTACAG
This sequence comes from Mucilaginibacter sp., assembly GCF_028288225.1. Lineage (GTDB taxonomy): Bacteria > Bacteroidota > Bacteroidia > Sphingobacteriales > Sphingobacteriaceae > Mucilaginibacter. The sequence continues at coordinate 80,562 of NZ_JAQBOC010000078.1, read as the reverse complement.
CCGGCGGTGGCGGCAGGGGCATGCGTATTGTTTGGAAGGATGATGAGTTTGAAAATGCCTGGGATAGTGCCCGTGCAGAATCAGGCGCTGCCTTTGGTAACGATGGCATGTACCTTGAAAAATATGTACAGGATCCACGCCACATAGAGATCCAGGTGGTTGGCGACCAATATGGTAAAGTATGCCACCTGAGTGAACGTGATTGCTCTATTCAACGTCGTCACCAAAAATTGGTTGAAGAGTCTCCCTCGCCTTTTATGACAGAAAAACTGCGTAAAAAAATGGGCGATGCTGCTATAAAAGGTGCAAAAGCTGTAAAATACGAAGGTGCAGGAACGGTAGAGTTTTTGGTTGATAAAGACCGGAACTTTTATTTTATGGAGATGAACACCCGCATCCAGGTAGAACACCCCGTTACCGAGGAGGTTATTAATTTCGATTTGATAAAAGAGCAGATAAAAGTTGCTGCAGGTATTCCTATCTCTGGCAAAAACTACGAGCCAATACTACATGCTATTGAATGCCGTATAAATGCCGAGGATCCTTTTAACAACTTCCGCCCATCACCCGGAAAGATCACAAACTTCCATTCGCCGGGCGGGCATGGTGTACGCATTGACACGCATGTTTATGCCGGCTATGTAATACCGCCAAATTACGATTCAATGATTGCCAAAGTTATTTGTATGGCCCAAACCCGTGACGAAGCCCTTGCCACCATGGCACGCGCATTAAGCGAGTTTGTAATTGAAGGTGTAAAAACAACAATCCCATTCCATTTAAAACTATTACAGGACCCTAACTTCCGTGCAGGTAATTTTACCACCAAGTTTATGGAAACCTTTGAATATTCGGAATAAGTAGAACCGGGGTTTAAAAATTAAACGTGTATATTGCTCCAGGCAATTTAAGCCGGGTTTTTATTTTCAACAATGGCCAACATAGGTAGTAAGCTAATTAAAGCAATAAAAGATAAAGGGAATGAGTTAGAAGGTGAAATGTCATTCTTTGAGCATTTAGAAGCTTTAAGATGGCACCTTATCCGCGCTGCCCTGGCCGTAATTATTTTTGCGGTTGCAGCGTACACCTTTTACGATGAAATTTTTGAGAATGTAATAATGGCCCCTACTCATCCCAACTTTTGGGCCTACCGCATGATGTGCAATATGGGTGAGTTATTTCAAAGATTAATTCCCGCTTGGTTTAGCGCTAAGGATTTTTGTGTACAAAGCATCCATGTTAATCTGATTAACACAGAGATGGCCGGGCAATTTACACTGAAAATCAATTCCTCCTTAATGATAGGGCTTGTTTTAGGTATACCCTACTTGTTTTGGGAATTGTGGCGGTTTATTAAACCAGCTCTTCACGAAAAAGAAAGAAAGGCCGCAACCGGTTTTGTATTTTATGCCTCCTTCCTTTTCATTTTGGGGGTGATGTTTGGCTATTTTATAATTACACCCTTATCTATTCGGTTTTTAGCTGGATTTATAGTCAGTCCAAGTATCCAAAACCTGTTCGATATCGATTCCTATATTTCTTCAGTATCAACATTGACACTTGCTACCGGTGTGGTTTTCCAGCTGCCCATTTTGGTTTATATAGTGTCGAGCCTTGGCTTTTTAACGCCTAAGTTGATGCGCAGCAGCAGGCGTTATGCAATAGTGGTTATTTTGATAATAGCCGCGATAGTAACGCCAACACCCGATGCACTGACCATGACAGTTGTAGCAGTTCCGCTATTATTTTTATATGAGTTAAGCATTATAGTTGCCGGCGTTGTCGAAAGAAGGCGCAATGCTAAGGAGTTGATGAACACATAGTAATGTGCGGATTTTGAATGTGCGGATATGCGAATGATCTTTTGATTCGCTAATCCGCACACATAAGTTAATGTGCGAATTATTGATGTGCGGATGTGCGAATGATCTTTTGATTCGCTAATCCGCACATTTGCATATCCACGCATCCGCACATCATTTCCCCTATCCGCACATTTGCATATCCGCACATTCGCACATCATCTTTTATTCCCACAAAAATTTTACCTTCGCCCCTTACAATAATCATTAAATTTGATGTTATGAATAAAGGGCTAAAGATTGCCATTGGCGCTGACCACGCCGGTTTTGACTATAAAAAAGACCTTATTGAAGGACTGAATGTGAAAGAAGTTAAAGACTTTGGAACCTACTCTGATGCTTCTGCTGACTATCCCGACTTCGCCCATCCTGTGGCTTTGGCCGTTGAAAGCGGCGATTTTGATTTTGGCATACTAGTATGCGGCAGCGGGAACGGCGTAGCTATAACCGCCAATAAACACCAGGGCATCCGCGCAGCTATATGCTGGAATGAGGAATTGGCCGAAAGATCTCGGAGCCACAACAACGCAAATATAGTATGTATCCCCGCCCGCCATATTTCCATTGAAGAAGCAAAAAAGATTGTAGAGATATTTTTAAGCACCGAATTTGAAGGTGGCCGCCATGCAACCAGGGTGGATAAAATATCGTGTTGATTTGAGGTTAAAGCTGAAAGGTAAAAGGCGAAAGGTTTCTTTTCTTTTTACCATGAACCATCAACTATGAACCATGAACTAAAAAAAACAAACTGACCATTATATGAATAAATTATTACTAACAATCGCTTCAATTGGGCTGGTAACCGGGGCTTGCGCACAGCAAGATCCAACTGCCATGAAATATGCCCCAATTATTAGTGCCGACCTGGCTAAAAAGCACTTGAGCATCATAGCTTCAGATGCATTTGAAGGCCGCGAAACGGGCAAACCCGGTGCTGATAAAGCTGCCCATTACATTGCCGATGAGTTTAAATCATTAGGCTTACAGCCAATTGTAAACGGCAATTCTTACTTTTTGGATATTCCATTGGTTGAAAATGCTTTTAAAGTAACTGCATTTACAGCAAACGGAAAAAGTTTTGCCAGCGGCACTGATTTTTATGGATCAGGATCAGCCGATGCAAAAACGATAACTGCCAGTGATATTGTTTTTATTGGATACGGGATTGGTTCTGATAAATATGATGACTTAAAAGGAACAGATATAACCGGTAAGGTTGTGCTGTTTATAAACGATGGTGAACCTTTCAGCAACGGTGTTTCAAAAATTACCGGCACTGATAAAAAATCAGACTGGAGCACTAATCGCGCAAAACGGATTCAATTTTTAAGGAGTAAAAACCCTGCTTTAATTTTATCTGCCGGACCAAATGTTGCTAATATTTTAAAAAGATTCGGCAGCCAGATAGGTGCCGGGCAATTATCTATTAAAAAAGATGCTGCAGAGCCACACACGCAAACTGTAGTTTATAATATTACAACAGAGCTTGCCGACCAGCTGCTTAAAAACTCCGGCAAAACTTATGCAGAATTAAAAGCTGCCATTGACGCCGCAGGTGAGCCGCAAACACAAACTATAAAAGCTGAAATATCAACCTCATTTGCTACCGAAACAAAAGATGTAAAAGCAGTTGACGTATTAGGTTATTTACCAGGCAGCGACCCGAAACTAAAAGATGAAGTGTTGGTAATTTCGGCTCACTACGACCATATCGGCATATTGCCTGAAGGCGCAAAAGACCGCGTTAACAACGGTGCCGATGATGACGGTTCAGGCACTACCGGCGTCCTTGAAATTGCAAGAGCTTTTTCAAAAGCTAAGAAAGATGGCCATGGCCCCCGCCGCAGCATCCTGTTTTTAGGTAATGTAGGCGAAGAAAAGGGTCTACTGGGGTCTGAATACTATACAGATCATCCGGTAATTCCGTTAGCTAATACCATTACTGATCTAAATATTGATATGATTGGCCGGGTTGGTCAGGAGTACATCGGCAAGCCGGATTCTGCAAATTACGTGTATGTAATTGGCTCATCAATGTTAAGTACCGACCTGCATAAAGTTGGTGAAAAAGCCAATTCGACCTATACTAAAATGGACATGGATTATAAATATGATGATCCTAATGATCCTAATCGTTTTTATTATCGTTCAGATCATTACAATTTTGCCAAACATGGCGTTCCCATCATATTTTACTTCAACGGCGTACATGCCGACTATCACCAGCCAGGCGACGAAGTAAGCAAGATCAACTTCCCATTATTAGCCAAACGTGCCCAACTGGTATTTTATACCGCATGGGACCTGGTAAATGCTGATACCCGCCCAGTGGTGGATGGAAAGAAATAGTTTTTACCGGTACAATTAAGCAGTACACAAAAGGATAGGTATATTTGCCTATCCTTTTTTATTTGTAAAACTTTATCTTCGTAAATATGGGAAGTACTGCTGAAGAATTCTTGGTCACATCGGAAGATAAGGCTTTTGACATGGATCACAGGCGCATTATCAATTACAATATTGGTAAGTATGACGCCGCTGTAGATAAAGGCTTATCAAGGATCATAAACCTTGAAAACACCAAACGTAAAGCGCATGTGATAAAGTGGAAAGTGATGGAAAACCTGGATAAGATCTTGCCGGAGTTTGAAGCCAATTTCCAGAAACGCGGCGGTAAAGTGATCTGGGCAAATGATGCCGAAGAAGCTAACCGCGAGATCCTTAATATTATTAAAAAGGCTGGTGCAAAAACCGTTGTAAAATCAAAATCAATGGTTACCGAAGAAATTCAGATGAATGAATTTCTTGAAAAACATCACATCGAATCATTAGAAACCGATCTTGGCGAGTACATTGTTCAATTGTTAGGGCAAAGGCCTTATCACATTGTTACGCCTGCCATGCATCTTTCAAAAGAAGACATTGCAAAGCTGTTTAATGAGCGCTTTGGTACCCCTCTTGATTTTACCCCTGAGCAGCTTACCCAAAAGGCCCGGGAACTGTTAAGGGACAAATATGTGCAGGCCGATGTAGGTATTACCGGCGCTAATTTTTTAATTGCCGATACAGGCAGCATTGCTATAACCGAAAACGAAGGAAATGCGCGTTTAAGCACATCATTCCCTAAAATACATATTGCTGTTGTAGGTATAGAAAAGCTGATCCCTTCCATAGCTGATCTTGATCTTTTTTGGCCTATGCTTGCTACACATGGCACCGGGCAAAACTTAACTGTTTACAATACCATATTGAGTGGCCCGCGCCAGGCTGATGAAACTGATGGCCCGGATGAAATGTATGTGGTATTGCTGGATAACGGGCGCACCAACCTGCTTGCTCAAAAAGAACAGCGCCAGGCCTTATATTGTATCCGTTGCGGCGCCTGCCTTAATGCCTGCCCGGTTTATAAGAACATTGGCGGCCATACTTACGAAACCACCTACAGCGGCCCTATCGGTTCCATTATAACCCCCCACATGGCAGGGATGGAGGAGTTTAAGCATTTAAGCTATGCGTCAAGCCTGTGCGGAAAATGTACCGAAGTATGCCCGGTTAAAATTGAAATTCATAAAATGCTGCTGCTTAACCGCCGCGATTCTGTAAAAGAGCACCTGGTAACCACAAAAGAAGCATGGGGCTGGTCGCTCTGGAAAAAAGGAATGCTTAGCCGTAAGCTTACAGATTTTTTAAGCGGAAAAACAAAAAACTTTATGCTCCGCACCTTCTTCAAAAAAACCTGGGGCCATCATAAAGAAATGCCAAAAGTTGCTGATAAATCCTTCAGTACAATGTATAAAGAGCGGAATGGGATTAGAGATTAGAAGCTAGTGATTAGTGCGGAAGTCGGAATGCCAATTGCGGAATATTGATCGGGTAAATGGAAACCAGTGTCTCTTTGCAGATCTTCCACATTCAATATTGAGTAATTATTATTCTAAATAATTCCGCATTCAACCTTCCGCACTCCGCATTCAACTCAATGCTTATTCCCAAATCCAAATTCCTTGTAGGTATTTGGCAGATCTTCTGAACTGCTGAAGGGGAATGTATATGAGGTCCACCAGCTTTCGTAATCGGCGTCCTTATCTTTAGTTGGTTCAATCTTTACGCTCCGCAACAAATAAACCCCTTCCCTGCTCATGTTAAAGGTTACTTCACCATCATTGCTGGTTGCAAGGTTTTGTGTATACACGTTGCCGGTTATGGTTTTTATGTATAATGTGATAGCTGCCGCAGCTACAGGTTTACCCTTAAACTTTAACACCGCAACCATATCATCGCCGTACCTTTTCTTGTATGGATTTTGTTTTAAAATAATCTCAAAATCTTCGTTAAGCTCCTTCTTATAAGCGTCTCCATCTGTATTATCAACAGAAACCAGTGTTTTTAAGTATCGCGTATATTTTTCCTTAACCCTAAACTGGTTGCCGCTCTTTACTTTTTCGGCCATTTTATCCAGTCCCTGGTTATTTAAAAATTCAGCATAGCTATCGCGGGAAGTAAAGCTAAATTCATATCCCCTCGTCATTTCGATAAGCGACTGCCCGCTATTCAACATTTCATAATTTAATACAGGCACGGCGCTATCTTTCGCGGCTTTTGTTAAATCAATTTTTTTTGAGCCGTTATATAGCATAAACCGGATGGTTTTTGCAGGCTGGTAGCTTATTTCTGCATCTTTTGTAAACGTATCACCGCTTAGTAAGTGCAGGTTAAGCTTATCGCCCTTATGCATAAAAAACAATTCGGGCAGCAGGAAAAAATCGTGCGTGGTTGCGGCTAGTCCGATGGCTGCTGCAAGTATTAAAAGTAAAAGTGGAGTACGTTTCATTTTGTTGTTCATTGGTGCAGGCGTTCATTAATTCATTGGTGCCACGGTTAATACCAGGCACTTTGTTAATGTTTTATTAGTCCGCGGATCTGTTCGTTAATTAAAAGATCAGGCAATTATTACGCAGTAAAAAATTAAATAAACCGCCGCAAATACCACCTGTTAATTATTGAACTACCCACCCAATGAACTAATGAACCATTAAACTAATGAACCATCCCTCAAACATACAAAGTTTTAAAAACTTCAGTAGTTTTGTTGGATGATTTTCGATCGAAAAAACCTAAATAGTAACCAATTAATTGAATTTTATAAAAAGTTATTATGGCCGCGCCTTGTTGAAGAGAAAATGCTGATCCTTTTACGGCAGGGGCGCATAGGCAAATGGTTTTCGGGAATCGGGCAGGAAGCCATTGCCATTGGCAGCACCCTGGCCATGAATAACGACGAATATATTTTACCCATGCACCGCAACCTGGGTGTTTTTACCGCAAGGGAAATCCCGCTTTCGCGGCTAATGGCGCAATGGCAGGGAAAAGCGTCGGGCTTTACCAAAGGCCGCGACAGATCATTTCATTTCGGTACGCAGGAATATAAGATCGTCGGCATGATCTCACACCTGGGCCCGCAACTTGCCCTCGCTGATGGAATTGCCCTTGCCGATGTATTGAGCAGACGCAAAAAGGCCACACTTGTATTTACGGGCGAAGGCGCTACCAGCGAAGGAGATTTCCACGAGGCATTAAACATTGCCGCGGTTTGGAACCTGCCTGTAATATTTTTAATAGAAAATAACGGCTACGGTTTATCAACCCCTGTAAGCGAGCAGTATAATTGTAAATATTTGGTTGATAAAGCCATAGGCTACGGCATGGAAGGGCGTCGTATTGATGGCAACAACCTGCTGGAGGTTTATCATACCGTGAGTGAGCTGGCAGCCGGCATGCGCGAAAATCCGCGTCCGGTATTGCTGGAGTGTATGACATTCAGGATGCGTGGGCACGAAGAGGCATCGGGCACAAAGTACGTACCGGAGCATTTATTTGATACCTGGAAGGAGAAAGACCCTATTCGCAATTTTGAAAATTATTTGATGGCTGAAGATGTGCTTCGCCCCGAATGGATTCCGCAGATGAAAAAGGAGTTTTTCGCCCAGATAGAATCCGAAATTGAAAGAGTATTTAATGAACCGGATCTGATCCCCGATGTTGAAACCGAATTGAAGGATATGTATAAATCTTACAACTTTCCAACGTTTCAACCTTCCAGCCATTCAACAACCAGGCGTTACATTGATGCCATAAGCGATGGGCTAAGGCAGGGCATGCGCAAGCATGAAAACCTGGTGATAATGGGCCAGGATATTGCAGAATATGGCGGTGCGTTTAAAATTACACAGGGTTTTGTGGAGGAGTTTGGCCGCGACAGGGTGAGGAACACCCCCATTTGCGAATCAGGTGTGGTGGGCGCCGCTATGGGGCTGGCTATTAATGACTATAAAGCCGTTATGGAAATGCAGTTTGCTGATTTTGTTAGCGTTGGTTTTAACCAAATAATAAATAACCTGGCAAAAACACATTACCGCTGGGAACAGGGGATTGATGTGGTGATCCGGATGCCTGCGGGAGCAGGTACCGGCGCAGGCCCTTTTCATTCGCAAAGCAACGAGGCCTGGTTTACCAAAACACCAGGACTAAAGATTGTTTACCCCGCCTTCCCGGATGATGCCAAAGGACTGCTGATGGCTGCTATTGACGATCCAAACCCCGTAATGTACTTTGAACATAAATACTTATACCGCAGCACCAGCGGCGATGTACCTGATGGCGATTATTATGTGGAGATAGGTAAGGCAAAAGTGATACAAGAAGGCAAAACAGCCAGTATTATTACTTACGGATTAGGCGTTCACTGGGCTATTGAATACGCGGCTAAGCATCCGGAGCTATCTGTGGAGATAATAGATCTGCGCAGCTTACAACCATGGGATAATGAGGCTGTTGAAAAAAGCGCAAAAAAAACCGGCAGGGTATTAATATTGCAGGAAGATACTTTAACCAGCGGTTTTGGCGGCGAGATAGCAGCACAATTGGCAGAGCATTGCTTTAAATACCTGGATGCACCCATTATGCGCTGTGCAAGCCTTGATACCGCCATTCCTATGAACAAAGCGCTTGAAGATCAGTTTTTAGCAAAATCCCGCCTTGAAGAAACCATGGAAAAGCTACTGAACTATTAAAATTAAAGGCACGAATTGAATCGAATTTCACGAATTAACCTTACAGTTGAAGATTAATTACGGGACTTTGTAGATCCTAATTCGTGAAATTCGATTCAATTCGCACAAATTCGTGTCATTCCTTTCGTTAATTTTTGTTAAACTTATTGCTGTTTAAGTGCTATAACGATAATTATAACAGATAAACTTTTACCTTTAGGCTTAGGTTTCTTATTTTCGCAAATCAGGAAGGTGAAGGGCATTGGAATTGAGGCAATAAACAGGTCTCAAATCTCACGTCTCAAATCTCATATCTAAATACACATGGAAGAATTTGAAGCAAGCGCATCGTCAAAAAAAACTAAAACGATATATATTTCTACCGTTTTTGGCATTGCTATGGTACTGTCGATGATAGGGCTGCTTGGGCTGATATTGGTTGAAGCAAACAACCTGTCCAGGTATGTAAAGGAAAATATTGTGCTGAATGTTTTCGTTGATGATGCAGCGCATGAAACCGATGTATTGCAATTGCAAAAACAAATAGAAGGCAATACAATGGTTAAGCAAACCCAGTATGTAAGTAAAGAGCTTGCTGCCCGGAACCTGCAAAAAGACCTGGGTGAAGATTTTGTAAAATTCCTTGGATATAATCCCCTATCACAATCATTGGATATTTACCTTAAAGCTGAATATGCAAACAATGCTGATATAGAAAAATTCAAGGCCGGGCTGCTAAAAAACCCGTTGATAAAGGAAGTAAAATATCAAAAATCACTGGTTGACCAGATGAATGAGAACATTACAACTATAAGCCTGATCATCCTGGTATTTGCGGGCATATTTGTTGTTTTATCAGTGGCCCTGATCAATAACACCATCAGGCTGGCCATTTATTCGCAGCGCTTCCTGATCAAATCAATGCAGCTGGTTGGCGCAACAAAAGGGTTTATCCGCAAGCCGTTTATGCTTTATGGCATTTGGCATGGCCTTTTAGGCGGACTGATCGCGATAGTAATTTTAGTAGGGACCCTATCCCTCGCTTACAAAGAAATTCCCGACCTGATCATCCTCAGGAATTATACAGAATTCGGATTAATATTTGTAATGATATTAGGCATAGGGATCTTTATATCAGGGTTCAGCACCTTTTTGGCAGTGAACAAATTTTTACGTTTAAAAATATATAACCTGTATAGGTAGGGGTATTTCGGAGGTCGGATTTTCGATTTCGGATTTAAGAAAAATTTAATAATTCAAAAATATTCAATAACATGGCACAACAACAATTTAAACCAACTGCTCCGGTTAAAAACACAACCGCTGCCAAGCCGGCATATAAATCAACAGAAACAAAACCAGTAAGCTTTATATTTGATAAAGGCAATTACCGCTTATTTATTATAAGCATTGCTGTTGTAGCATTTGGTTTTATATTAATGAGCGGCACAACTGATATTTACAGCGCTACTAAAATTGTTATTGCCCCAATAGTTGTATTAGGAGGCTTTGCCCTGGGGTTTTTTGCAATATTTAAGAAGCCATCTGTGAAAGTTGATTGAGAGATTGGTTGATTGAGTTAAAAATTATCAACCTGATAAAACTTAATCCAACCCAAGCAACTTAATAAACCTGTGAAAGTTGATTAGGAGAGTGGTTGATTGAGTTTAAAAATCATCAACCAGCTAAAACTTATTCAACTTAATCCAACCCAATCAACTTAATAAACTTGCCCCCAACCCTATGAACATTATCCATGTTATAGTCCTTGCAATTATTGAGGGACTGACAGAATTTTTGCCGGTATCATCCACAGGCCATATGATCATTGCCTCATCTGTAATGAACATAGCTTCCGATCCCTTTGTAAAGCTTTTTACTATTGCTATCCAGTTGGGTGCAATTTTATCGGTAGTTGTACTTTACTATAAAAGGTTCTTAAAATCATTAAACTTTTATTACAAACTTTTTGTGGCTTTTATACCGGCAGCTGTTTTTGGCGTGTTGTTCAGTAAAAAAATAGATAGTCTGCTTGAAAGCGCGCTTACTGTAGGCATCACCATGTTTGTTGGCGGTATCATATTATTGTTTGTTGATAAATGGTTTAATAAGCCTACAATAAAAGAAGAAAAAGACATCAATTACCTTACTGCCCTTAAAATAGGCTTTTTTCAATGCCTCGCCATGATTCCCGGCACTTCCCGCTCAGCTGCATCAATTGTTGGGGGTATGTCGCAAAAGCTCAACCGCACAGCCGCTGCCGAATTCTCATTCTTTTTGGCTGTGCCTACCATGTTTGCTGCAACCGCAAAAAAGCTTTGGGACTTTCACAAAGAGGGTCATGTTTTTACCGGCGAGGAGATCAAATTTTTAGCGATCGGCAATGTTATAGCATTTATTATTGCCATGCTGGCTATCAAATCATTCATTACCTTTTTAGAGAAAAAAGGGTTCAGGATCTTCGGCTGGTATCGCATAGTTTTGGGTGCGATAATTATCGGGCTGATAGTTAGCGGGCACAATTTGCAAATGGTATAAATATTCTTTTCAATAAAAGACGCAATGCACTGCGTCTTTTGTTTTGTATTTCAGATTGAATTTTTTATACCTTTCTAAGGTAAACGCGAAGCATCACGCCTCTACAAGATTATCAATATAATAATTGATCATACGGGTATCTTGCCGTATGGATCTCTTTCACCTCTTCGTATAACAGCGTTTTGAATTCTTCAATGTTTTCTTTTTTGGTGGCTGATATAAATATTGCAGGGCAGTTGTTTTTGGCCATCCAGCTATTCCTGAAATCGCGTAATGTAAGCGGATCCTGCTGCTCTTCTAACTGATGCTGCTCCGGCTGAAAGGCATCTATCTTATTAAAAACGGTAATAACCCTTTTATCTATAGCGCCAATATCTTTCAATGTCTCGTTTACTGTTCTTATCTGGTCTTCAAAGTTATGGTGTGATATATCTACCACATGCACCAATATATCCGCTTCACGAACCTCATCCAGTGTCGATTTAAAGCATTCAACCAATTGGTGCGGCAGCTTACGGATAAACCCTACGGTATCTGATAGCAGAAAAGGAACATTCTCAATCACTACTTTCCTTACTGTAGTATCAAGCGTAGCAAACAGCTTATTCTCCGCAAACACCTCCGATTTGGAAATCATGTTCATGATGGTTGATTTGCCTACATTGGTATAGCCCACCAAAGCCACACGGATCATCTGGGTCCTGTTTTTACGCTGTGTTTCGTTTTGCCTGTCTATTTGTTTCAGCTTGTCTTTAAGCAGGGAGATCTTGTTCAGGATCAAACGCCTGTCCGTCTCGATCTGCGATTCACCCGGACCACGCATCCCGATACCACCTTTCTGGCGTTCCAGGTGGGTCCATAAACGGGTTAGGCGGGGCAGCAAGTATTGCAATTGTGCCAACTCAACCTGCGATTTAGCCTGGGCTGACTGCGCCCTGCCGGCAAAAATATCCAGGATCAGGTTGTTACGGTCAAGGATCTTTACCTGTAATTCATTTTCAATATTACGTAATTGCGATGGGGTAAGCTCATCGTCAAAAACCACCATATCAATCTCTTCTTCTATGACAAAGGCTTTAATGTCTTCCAGTCTGCCCGAGCCCACAAAAGTAGCCCTATCCGGCCGCTGCAGTTTTTGCGTGAAACTTTTTACCGTTTCGGCACCAGCCGTAGCCACTAAAAATTCAAGTTCTTCTAAATACTCCTTCGCCTGCTCATCTGTTTCGCCCTGGGTTATTACACCCACCAAAACAGCTCTTTCCTGCTTCACAGCAGTATCATAAAATTTTTGCTTCATTAACTAATGATTTACAATATGGATGCCAATATAATAAAATGGCAGTCATTAAGACTTTTTTGCAGAAGAAATTGGTGGTTATTCTTAATATACACGTCCACCCGGGTTTTTTAGCCCTCCTTGCGCGCAGCGAAGGGAAGGCAGGTCCATCCGCTAGCTAGCGGAGTCGACCGGGTGGGTAAATATGCGCGCTACATTTACGCTAATGCATTGGCGTAAATGCGCGGCGGGTTGACTCACCCGGGCATTGCTTCGCCCGGCGACCCTCTCTCCTTCGGAAACAGGGGAAAGATGATGGCTTTTTTCTGAACGTGAGGTTCCGTACCTGACAAAGTACCTTTCTCTGCTTTTCTACCGATATTGGACCCCGATGGGGCCACCTCCCGCTTACTTGCTATGTGCGGCCATGTAGTCAATCGTTAAATTACACAATGCTTTTACACCCAGTGTAAATCCGCTTTCATCAATAAAAAAGTCAGGTGTGTGATGTGCCGGTGCTTTCGCAGGGTCGCCGCCTTTAGGCATCCCGCCTAAGTGAATAAAAATTCCCGGCGCTTTTTGTTCGTAAAAACTAAAATCCTCTGCCCCGGTTTCAGCATTACGCAGGGAAACGTTTTCTTTACCGGCGGTTGCCTGCAAAGCTGGCAGCATTTGGGCAACTAATGCCGGATTGTTGTAAGTTATCGGATAATGATGTTCAAAGGGTATGGTAACTTCTGCGGTAGCGCCTGCAGCTTCGGCTGTTTTAGTAACGATAGTTTTAACCCTTTCTATAATCATTTTCTCATCATCATCATTTAAGGTGCGGATAGTACCTAACATGGTTACCGTTTCGGGAATAATATTTGACCGGTTGCCGCCATTAATAGCACCGATAGTCACTACAGCACCATTGCGGGTTATTTGCAGGTTGCGGCTAACAATAGTTTGCAGGGCGTTGATGATCTGCGCCGATGTTACAATAGGATCAACGCTCGACCATGGATAAGCCCCGTGCGCCTGTTTACCGGTTACAACAATCTTCATGGGGTTCACCGCAGCCATATCCCCGCCAGGGCGATAGGTTATAGTACCCGCAGGCTGATAAGATTGAATGTGCAAACCAAATACGGCATCTACATGCGGATTTTCCATTACGCCTTCCTTAACCATTTCTTCGGCGCCGCCTTTTTCACCGGCGGGTAATCCTTCTTCTGCGGGTTGAAAAATAAATTTAACCGTTCCGTGTAAGTCCTTTTTCATTGAAGTTAAAACATCAGCTACACCCATCAGGATAGACATGTGCGAATCATGTCCGCAGGCATGCATCACACCAACTTCCTGCCCGTTGTATATGGTTTTTACTTTTGATGCAAAGGGCACAGGGGTACGTTCTGTTACTGGCAGTGCATCCATATCGGCACGGAGGGCCACAACCGGCCCGGGTTTGCCACCGCGCAATATGGCTACAACACCTGTGGTTGCTACGCCTGTTTTTACTTCAAGCCCCAATGACTGCAAATATTTAGCAATGATGCCCGAAGTGCGAACCTCGTGGTTACCCAGTTCAGGATGTTCGTGAAAATCACGCCGCCAGGCTATGATCTGGTCTTGAAGTGCATAGGCTTTTTTGCTAACATCCTCTTTAACTGATTTTGTTTGTGCAAATGCAGATATGGAAGAAACGAGAAAGAGAAACAGGTATAATTTTTTCATATGGAGGATTTTCCCCTAATATAAAAAATAATTGACAGCCCAAAAAGTCTTGAGTTTTTTAAAAACACGAAATCTTATCTCAGTGATCTTTGTGCCCTCTTTGTGATCTCTGTGGTAAAAAGTTAACCAGTAGAGATCGCAAAGGATGCACTGAGTGACACGGAGATTTTATTTGATTGATATTAGAAATTCATCCGTATCAATCAATTCCCCTGTTTTATCTTCAGCTATTGCTTTTGCCATTACAAAATCCTCAATATCATCCTCAGTAAAATATTTAACAGATAAACCCATCTTTTGAGCGATGTCGGCTAAAAGCTTAATATCCTTTTTCGAATTACCTGATATGATTACTGATTCCATCTACAACATCGGCTATAAAACCGTCTTTATCTTCAATTCATTCATCTGTGTATCAGCAATGGTCGAGGGAGTATCGATCATCACATCGCGACCAGAGTTATTTTTAGGGAAAGCGATCACATCACGGATAGAATCCAGTCCTGCAAAAATTGAACATAACCTGTCGAAGCCGAACGCAATACCACCATGCGGAGGTGCGCCGTATTCAAAGGCATCCATCAAAAAGCCAAATTGTTTCTGTGCTTCTTCAGGCGAAAAGCCTAAATGCTTAAACATTAGTGACTGCAAAGCACGATCATGGATCCTGATTGAACCACCGCCTATCTCGGTACCGTTAATCACAAGGTCATATGCGTTCGCCCTGACTTCACCAGGTGCTGTGTCCAGCATGGCAATATCCTCTGGTTTTGGCGAAGTGAACGGGTGGTGCATGGCATGGTAACGGCCAGTCTCTTCATCCCATTCAAGCAAAGGAAAATCAAGTACCCATAATGCGGCAAAAGTATTTTTATCGCGCAAGCCCAAACGGTTACCCATTTCCAGCCGCAGCTCGTTCAATTGCTTACGTACTTTATCTGTTTGTCCGGCAAGCACCAATATCAGGTCACCCGGCTCAGCGTTGAAAGCAGCTGCCCAGTTGGTCAGTTCATCCTCATTATAAAACTTGTCAACTGAAGATTTTAAAGTACCGTCGGTATTGTAACGGCAATAGATCATCCCGGTAACGCCAATTTGCGGGCGTTTTAACCATTCGGTCAATTCATCAATTTGCTTGCGGGTATAATCGGCGCAGCTTTTTGCGTTAATACCCACAACCAGCTCGGCATTATCAAAAATGCTGAACCCTTTGCCTTTAACAACATCATTCAGTTCAACAAACTCCATCCCGAAACGGATATCCGGCTTATCAGAACCATATAAACGCATCGCATCAGCATACTGCATTCTTGAGATAGCAGGCAGATTAATACCTTTTACTGTTTTAAACAGGTGGTGGGTTAGCCCCTCAAATATGTTTAAGATATCTTCCTGGGTAATGAAAGCCATCTCACAGTCAATCTGTGTAAACTCAGGCTGACGGTCGGCCCTTAAGTCCTCGTCCCTGAAACATTTTACAATCTGGAAATAACGGTCGAAACCGCTAACCATCAGCAATTGCTTAAATGTTTGCGGCGATTGTGGCAAAGCGTAAAACTCACCTGGGTTCATGCGGCTTGGCACCACGAAATCGCGCGCGCCTTCGGGAGTCGATTTGATCAGCACCGGGGTCTCCACTTCGATAAAATCACGTCCATCCAAATATTTGCGCACTTCCTGTGCCATTTTGTGGCGCAGCATCAGGTTGTTACGGATAGGATTGCGGCGCAGGTCAAGATAGCGGTACTTAGCGCGAAGCTCTTCGCCGCCATCGGTTTCATCCTCTATCATAAACGGAGGAATTTTTGCCGCATTCAATATTTCTATATCGGTTACACCAATTTCAATATCGCCGGTTACCATTTTTGCATTCTTGCTGGTACGCTCCAGCACCTTGCCGGTAACCCTGATCACAAACTCACGACCAAGGCTTCTGCTTACTTCGCGCAGTGTAGCATCACTATCGGTATTAAAAACCAGCTGGGTTAATCCATAACGGTCGCGAACATCAATAAATGTTGTTCCGCCAAGGTCGCGTGATTTTTGCACCCAACCGCATAAAGTTACCGTTTCACCTAAATGACTGATATTTAATTCGCCGCAAGTATGTGTTCTTAACATGATTGTGTTTTAAAAAGTCTGCAAAAGTAGGGTTTTAGTCGGAAAGTCCGAAAGTCCGGAAGTCCGAAAGTGCCAATAACAATAGAAAAAGTGATAAATCTTTCGGACTTTACTGACTTTTCCGACTTTCGGACTATCTTTGTCCTAATAATTCTCAAGGGGTGCCTTGCTTTGGTCGCAAAATATGCTGCAGCGTATTTTACCAAACTGAAAGACAGGCTGAGATCAAACCCGTTGTGATAAGTACAAAGTCTTAAGTCAAAAGCCTTAAGTCTGCAAAAGCAGACCAATGACCAATGACACAATGACCAATGACTTCCCACATACACCTGATCCGGGTAATGCCGGCGTAGGGAGAGGTAACAAGTTAAGTGTACTGCGTAGTCGCCCTGATACGGAGATGGTTTAACTAAATTTTATTTTATTAATCATTTTGAAAAATTTATTTGCGGCATTTATTGCCCTGCTGCTGCCTGTTATGGCGGCGGCCCAGCTTTCCATTTCGGGAAAGATCACAGACAAGCAGACCGGCGAAGCACTGCCTGGAGCTACCATTACTTTATCCAACTCTGCCGCCAGCGCAGTTTCAGATGTTAACGGAAAGTATCACATTGATAACCTCAAAAGTGGCGCATACACTTTAAAAGTATCGTTCATTGGCTATCAAAATACTGTAAAAAACATTTCATTAAATGCTGATGCAGTAAACGATTTTTCCTTAAGCCGCAGCACATTATTTACTGAAGAAGTTACGGTAAGCGCTACCCGTGCAACAGAAAAATCGCCTACGGCTTTTACCAATCTGAATAAAAAGGACATTGAAAAAAACAATTCGGGTCGTGGATTTGAGTATTTGCTGGAGCAAACGCCATCAACGGTGGTCACTTCAAATGCCGGGGCAGGTGTTGGCTATACCAGTATCCGCATCCGCGGCTCGGATGCTACCCGAACAAACGTAACGCTTAACGGCATCCCGCTTAATGATGCGGAAGACCAGGGCGTTTATTTTGTAGACCTGCCCGATCTGGCTTCGTCCGTCGATAACATCCAGGTGCAGCGCGGTGTAGGTACATCTACCAATGGCGCCGGAGCCTTTGGCGCCAGCATCAACATCCAAACCACCACCCGGCGCGATACTGCTTATGCGGAGCTGAATAATTCGGCAGGATCATATGGTACGGTAAAGAATACGGTAGGCTTTGGTACAGGATTGCTTAATGATCACTTTAGTTTTGACGGACGGGCTTCCAGGATAAATTCTGACGGATATATTGACCGCGCATCCTCCGATCTTAAATCATTCTTTTTAAGCGGCGCTTATTATGGCAAAAAAAGTGTGCTGCGGTTGAATGTATTTTCGGGTTATGAAAAAACTTACCAGGCCTGGGATGGAGTGCCTGAAGACAGCATAAAATTTGGTAACCGCAGGTATAATGAGCTTGGTTATATCAACTCAAGCAATAGTTTTTACAAAAACCAAACAGACAACTATACGCAAAACTATTACCAGCTACTTTACAATCAACAACTTAGCGATAAGCTTTCATTTAGCGGTGCGCTACACCTTACCAGGGGTTATGGTTATTATGAGGAGTATAAAAACAATGAGCCGGTTTCGGCTTATGGTTTAAAGCCTGTAATTATCGGTGCCGATACTTTGGCAAATACCGATTTGGTAAGGCGGCTTTGGCTGAGCAATTACTTTTATGGCGCAACCTATAATTTAACTTACAAGCCAAACAACGATTTGGATTTAATACTTGGCGGTGCCTATAACGAATATAAAGGCGACCACTACAATAATATTGAATGGACACAGCAAAGCACCACCATTCCGCCCGATTACGAATATTCACGCAATCACGCTAAAAAAACAGACTTCAATATTTTTAGCAGGGCCGAATATCGTTTAGGCAAGTTGCTGTTATATGGCGATCTGCAATACCGTCATATCTCCTATTCGTTTTTAGGGTTCGATCAAGACCTTAATAACGTGCAGCAGCAGGTCGGGCTTAATTTTTTTAACCCCAAGGCAGGTATTACCTATCAAATCAATTCAAACAGTAACGTATATGCGTCTGTAGCTGTTGGCAATCATGAACCCAACCGCAACGATTTTGTAAACTCATCGCCGCAGAGCCGACCAAAGGCTGAGCATTTAACAGATTTTGAGGCAGGCTACCGGATAAATGAAACAGCCTTTAGCGGCAGCATCAACGGTTTTTACATGCTTTACAAAAACCAGCTGGTGTTAACAGGTTCGCTTGATGATGTTGGCGAAGCTATCCGCACCAATATAAAAGACAGCTACCGTGCCGGGATTGAGGCCAGCGCCCGTGTAAAAATAGCGCAGCAATTAAGCTGGTTTGTAAATGCTACATTAAGTACCAATAAAGTAAAAAACTTTACACAATACCTGCAGAACTATGATACAGGCACTTTAGATGCAACGCAGTATAAAAAAACCGACATCGCGTACTCACCTGATTTTACATCGTCAAGCACAATCAGCTATCATCCTATAAAAAATGGGGAAATAGCTTTTATCAGCAAATATGTAAGCAGGCAGTATTTGGATAATACATCAACCCAAAGCCGCTCAATTGATGGCTATTTTGTAAATGATGTGCGGCTTAATTATAATTTCAGCATAAAAGGCATTAAAAACGTAGGTGTTGGTTTGCTGGTAAACAATGTGTTCAGCAAAAAATACTTGTCGGACGGGGCTACCTACCCGGATATTGAGGGTGGTAAAGTGGTGAATTATAATTACTTTTTCCCGCAGGCGCCGGTTAACTTTTTGGCATCGCTGAACCTCAGATTTTAAAAAGTAGCAGTGGCAGTAAGTAGTAGCAGTAGTGTAATTTTCGCTGCGACTACTTACTCCTACTGCCACTCAATTTACTACTATGAATCTACATCATTGGATCCAACTTTTCATCGATCAAGTCAACCAAACTACACTTTGGGAGTGGCTGGCGGTGCTGTTTGGTGTAACGGAAGTATTACTTGCCAAAGTGAATAACATCTGGCTTTATCCAACAGGCATAGCAGGCACGTTTATCGGTATCTATATTTTACTGATAGCCGGCCTGTATGCAGAATCGGCGCTGAATGTTTATTATTTGGTAATGAGTGTTTATGGCTGGTACCACTGGATAAAAAAGCGGAACGGACCACCTGTAAAAATTACATGGTCAACCCGCACGGAATGGACAATTACATTGCTAATTGTATTTGCCGGATGGCCGGTACTTTATGTGATCCTCAAAAATTTTACTACATCAAACGTTCCTGTGTGGGATGCCTGGGTAGCGTCAACGGCGTGGGCCGGGATGTGGCTGCTGGCAAAGCGCAAGCTTGAAAACTGGATCCTGCTGAATGTATCCAACCTGTTTGCTATCCCGTTGCTGTGCTATAAAAACCTCATCATGTTTTCGGCCCTTACCCTGTTTTTATTTATTGTGGCTTTTTTTGGCTTTTTTGAATGGCTTGCCATTTGGAGAAAAGAAAAGGCCGCTGAAAACACTTTAATAACCCAATAAAATGAAAAACATAAACCTGCATCCTTCAGTTTTTATTGATATTGAGGATGTAAATATTATAAGAAATACAGCCGCTGAGGCGGAACAACTGGGGATGCTCCATCCCGAACAATTACAGTTAATTTACAAGAATCACTGGTTTAAGTTACTGGTTCCAGCAATCTACAGTGGCCAACAGATAACTTTGCTCAGCCTGCTGCAGCTGCAGGAAGCCATTAGCTGGGCTGATGGCAGCACCGGCTGGGTTGTTACTTTATGTAACGGCGCTGGCTGGTTCGGAGGTTTCATTTCTCCCGAAATTGCCCATGAGATCTTTAGCGATCCTAAGGTTTGCCTTGCGGGCAGCGGTGCAGTATGCGGCACAGCAGAGATCACAGCAAATGGGTATAGTGTAAATGGTGTGTGGAAATATGCCAGCGGTGCACATCACGCAACTCACATTACCGCCAATTGCGCCATTAAAAAAGGCGGGAACCCTGTTTTGAATGATAATGGCGAACCCTTAATATTACCTTTCATTTTTGATAAAAAGAATGTAACTATTTTGCCTGCATGGAAATATATTGGCATGGTCGCCACAGGAAGCGATGCCTTTGAAGTTAAAGATTTGGAAGTTTCGCTAAATCGCCAATTTAAAATAGACCCAATTGCTGCAATTATTCCCGATCCCTTATACCTGTATCCCTTTTTACAGCTTGCAGAGGCTACTATCGCTGTTAATTTATCGGGCATAGCCATTCATTTTATGGATCTGTGCGAAGACATCTTTTATGAAAAAATAAAACTGCCAAAACTTACAGATCAGCAAAGAACTTTTTTAATGAATGAGCTGATGAGGTTAAAAAATGAGCTTGCCCTACTGCGAAAAGATTTTTATGAGGCGGTAGAAAAATCATGGGATGCAATTCAAAATGCTAAGAAGATCCCCGAAGAGATCCTAAACCAGGTAAGCAGCACCAGCCGCAAGCTTGCACATGCAAGCAGGGAAAGTGTTGATACGCTTTATCCGTTATGCGGTTTAATTGCGGCAAGTACTGAAACTGAAATTAACAGGGCCTGGCGCGACCTGCATACTGCCAGTCAGCACGCTTTGCTGGCATTCAATTTTCCTGTGTCTTAATTTTAACTTGTGGTAACGCAAATATCACATTGAATTTTAATTGCATTGCTGATATTTGCGCTACTTAACAATTTTTTAAGATGAAAATCAAACATCTATCCTTTTTAATATTAGCTTTTGCAGCCATTTCCGTATCGGCACAAACAAAAAAGAAAAAACCGGCGGTTATAAATGCTGCGGCCACTACTACTGCCTCCACTGAACTTCCCCGTCCAAAACTGGTAGTAGGTATAGTTGTTGACCAGATGCGCTGGGATTACCTTTACCGCTATTACGACCGCTACACAAACAATGGCTTTAAGCGTTTATTAAATGAAGGTTTTAGCTGCGAAAACACACAAATTGATTATATTCCAACTGTAACTGCTGCGGGCCACACTTGTATTTATACAGGTTCAGTGCCTGCTATTCACGGTATTGCGGGTAACGATTTTATTATCCAGGCTACGGGAAGATCCATGTATTGCACCGAAGATACTACGGTACAAACAGTGGGCAGCACATCAACAGCAGGGAAAATGTCGCCGCGCAATATGCTGGTGACTACTGTTACAGACGAACTTAAACTGGCTACCAATTTCCGTTCAAAAGTTATTGGGATAGCATTGAAGGACCGCGGTGGGATCTTACCCGCCGGTCATACTGCCAATGCTGCCTATTGGTTTG
Organism: Mucilaginibacter sp.; assembly: GCF_028288225.1. GTDB lineage: Bacteria > Bacteroidota > Bacteroidia > Sphingobacteriales > Sphingobacteriaceae > Mucilaginibacter. The sequence goes on along the minus strand of NZ_JAQBOC010000078.1, from coordinate 58,669 downwards.
ATGATAAAAGCGGCAACTGGATCACCAGTACGTATTACATGAAGGACCTGCCACAATGGGTAAAAGATTTTAATGACCAGAAACTGCCGGAAACCTATTTAAAACAGGACTGGAATACGCTTTACCCCATTGAAACTTACGTACAAAGCACTGCTGACGACAGCAAATATGAAGGTAAATTTAAAGGGATGGACGCACCCACCATGCCGGTAAAAACATCGTCATTATATAAAGGTAATTTAGGTTTGATCCGCTCAACTCCTTATGGTAATACATTAACGCTTGACCTTGCCGTTGCTGCTATTAACGGCGAACAATTGGGACAGCATTCTGTAACGGATTTTTTAGCCGTTAGCTTTTCATCCACTGATTATATTGGTCACCAGTTTGGTGTAAATGCTGTTGAAACAGAAGATACTTACCTTAGGTTAGACCGTGATTTTGCAACATTCTTCACCTACCTTGATGCTAAAGTTGGCAAGGGAAATTATACCGTTTTTTTAACCGCCGACCATGGCGCAGCTCACAACACAGCATTTTTAAAAGACAAGGAAATTCCTGCTGATGTGTGGGATGATGCGGCGGCTTTGAAGAACTTAAATCAGTATTTACAGGATAAATATAAAGCCGATCACCTGGTTTTGAGTCTTACCAATTACCAGGTTAATTTAAATTATAAGGATGTAAGGTACCTGCACCTGGATGAAAATGTGTTAAAACAGGATTGCATAAGCTTCCTTGAAAAGGATCCGGCAATAGCATTTGCTGTAGATATGCAAAAGGCGCAAACTGCTGATATTCCTGAAGCTTTGCGTACGCGCATTATAAACGGATACAGTGTTGAGCATAGCGGTGTGGTGCAAATAATTTTAAAGCCGGGATATTTTTCCGGGCGTACACCTGCAGACGGAGTGGCAACAGGAACCACACACGGCACCTGGAACCCATATGATAACCATATCCCGCTGGTATTTATGGGCTGGGGCGTTAAACATGGCAGCCTTACCCGCGAAACACACATGACGGATATTGCAGCCACCGTGGCGGCTTTATTGCACATACAGGCGCCAAACGGCAGTATAGGGCATCCGATAAGCGAAGTGCTGAAGTAAAACTAAGATTTGTAGGATTAGAAGATTTCAGGATTTTCTGATCCTACGAATCCTTACATCCTATAAATCCTAGTTTAACCATGAAAAAGTATATCTCTAAATTTCATTACTTAACACAGGATCTGCATACGCGCAGCCATTTAAAGCAGGCCACTATTGCCTGCGAGGCTGGGGCTAACTGGATCCAGTACCGCTGTTTAACCAAGCCGGACGATGAACTGGTTGAGGAGATAAATGAAATTGCGGCACTTTGTGACGATTGGGGTACTACGCTGATCCTCACCAACCATTACCACCTGCTGGATAAAGTTGATGCACAGGGCGTACATATTGAAGATTTTGATGCTGATTTTAAAGCAATAAGGAAAATTATTGGCAATGATAAAACGCTTGGTGCATCAGCCACAAACATCACCCGTTTACTGGCCGTACAAAATACCGGCGTTGTTGATTATTGCGGATATGGACCTTTTGCGCTCACCAACACCAAAGCAAATGACTTTCCATTGCTGGGTTTTGAAGGCTACCGGGAGCTGGAAAAGCATCCTGAAATAACCATCCCGGTAATAGCAGTCGGTGGCATCCACATTGAAGACGTTGATCCGCTAATAAAAACCGGAATTTACGGCATAGCCGTATCGGCGGCAGTTAACCTGGCAGTTGATACAGCCCGGGCATTGAGGGATTTTTATAAAAAGATCTATTAATATTGTCTGAATCAGGATTTACAGAATTAAAGAATTAACAGAATTCTTTTGGGTAAATATGTAAATGGCGTTATTGATGCCTTAAATTCGCGAATTAACATCTTGAAAATTCTTTAATTCTGAAAATTCTGATCTCATGTCATCACACCATGTAGTTCGCGAAAAACAGGAGCCTGCATTGCTGGTGCTTGGGCTTGATAATTTTACTGATGAATTGCTGGGCCAGCTGCTGGAATGGAGCCCTACCGTTATTACCACACCGCACACTGCCGAAAGACTGAATGCTTACGGTATAAAAATAGATTGGATAATTACCAATAATGCCGATGAGGTTTTACAATCGGATGTTAAGCTGATGCCCGTCAATAATGATAGTTTAATAAGCGCCGCTTTAAAACACCTTACCGGCAATGGCTTCCCTGCTGTGAATATTGTGACCGATGAATTAAACCTGGCAGATTATGAGCCCTATGCCGCCCAAATAAACCTGGTAATTTTTAATGACGGCAAAAAAATATATCCTATAAATCCAGGATTTAGTAAATGGAAACCGGCAGGGGAAACCATTGAACTATTGACAGAGGCTAAAGGATTTCACTTTAAAGGCCTGGAAAAGATCAGCAGCAACCGGTATAAAACCGTAAGCGACGGCCTTTTTAGCCTGCATTTTGATAACCCGTTTTTGTTTATTGCCGAGCATCTATAACTATTCACCAAACTTTATGTGAATAATCAATTTAAGTAGCGTATTGTCACTCTCTTTAATGAAACCGGCCCATCATTTCGGGATAAGTTTCGGGGCAATCCTGGTAAACACGCCCGGCGCAAGTCTTGTTAGCCAAAGTGCGATCCGCTCACCGCTAAATTTCCCGATATAAGGCTCGAAGGAACCTCTTTTAATGGCTTTCATGATCTGTTTGGCGGCGCGGTCTGCCGGAAGGCCGTTTTCTATATTTTCAGAAGGCTTACCTAAACCGTATGCATTGTTGGTGACGGCATATAAGGAAATATTGGTACGGATATAACCCGGCGTAAGTATAGTTACTTTAATATTATTAGCCGCTACCTCCGCCCGCAGGCAGTCAAAAAAACCGTGAAGGGCATGTTTAGCAGCCGCATAGGCCGACCGCATGGGTGTACCTATTTTACCCATAACGCTGCTGGTAATTACAAAATGTCCTGCTTTACGCGCTATAAAATGAGGCAGCAGCGCCCGGGTGAGCACCACATAACTAAAATAATCCAGCTCCATTAACCGGCGATGCACCTCTATTTCTGTTTCGATGACCAGGGAGCGCTGGGTTACACCTCCGTTATGTACCATGATATCTATCCCGCCAAAGCATTTAATTGCTTCTGCTACCATGCCTTCCAACAAATCTGCATAAGAAAGATCCAATGGGAGCAATTGAACTTGTTCAGGGACCTTACAACCTTGTTTAACCCGTTCCAGTTCCGGCAGCCTTCTGCTTGACAATATGAGCTTTGCGCCGCTGGCTGACATTGCATAAGCAAGGGCTTCGCCAATCCCCGAAGAAGCACCCGTGATCCAGATGACCTTATTATTAAAATAATTGTCCATTTAACTTATTTCTTCTCAATTATGAACCCGGTACTTTTGTCCTAATTTAATTAAAAATCCGGAACATGGCCTTAACAAAAACCAGAAAGAAGCCTCATTAAAAAAGAAGGTAACATTTTACACCCCCCTGTCAATTCCCATGTAACGTTGTACCTCTAAATTTCGTATATTTACAATAGTAGACCATTATTAACTCACCTGGTTAAAAGCTGTTTGTAATAATTCCGCTTCATTTTAAAACCAAGCTTGTTTTTTGGTTATACTTACAAAATAATTTATTGCGCATTAAACCGTTTATCAAGATTTTAGTCTATAAAATATAAACCGACTGAAAACCGATTTACATAATTCGCAAATAACAATATTTCATCATGAAAACTGCATATAAAAATTTATTAAACACCACGTTAGGCGTACTGGTATGTGCGTTTTTAGCAACTTCTGTAAGTGCACAGCACAGACCATCCACAAGTGGAGGTGGAGGAGGTGGTGGTGGCGGCGGTAGCAGCAGCAATAGCAGCCCCGCGCCTTCAAGACCGGCTCCGAGCAGCAGTCCGGCACCCTCTTTCAGTCAGCCGCGTTCAAGCGGTAATGTTGGGATTTCAAGGCCATCAGTTTCTCAAAGGCCAGCAGGAGGCCAGGGCCAGCAAAGTGGCGTACGCCCCAGCTTTTCTCAACGTGGCGGCTACTCACCACGTGTAGGAGTTTCGCAGCGTAACAATTATGGCTTTAATCAGCGTCCTTCTACAAGTGCAAGAGGTAACTACGGTTATGCCCCGCGTACTTTTGATGCTAACCACAGACCGGCTACCGGCGGCTACCGCAGCTCTCCACGCGTTGGATACGGCCATGGCGGTTACTGGGGAAATCATAACTATTACCATTACAACCATGGATATTATAATTCATATTATTATCCGCGCCTTGGATTTTCAATTGGTATACTGCCATATGGTTACTATCCTTTTTACTATGGCGATTTCCAATATTATTATAGCGATGGGTTGTTTTATCAATATGATAACAATCAATACACCGTTGTTGAACCACCTGTTGGAGCAGAAGTAAAAGAACTGCCCGAAAAAGCCCAGTCTATTGTAATAAACGGACAACAGTATTATGAGCTGAATGGTGTATACTATCAGCCTGTTACCAAGGATGATGGCACAGTTGTTTACCAGGTTGCCGGTAAAGATGGCCAGCTGAACACTGGTACCGATGTACAGGATGACCAGTACCAGGGCCCGCAAATGGGTGACATAGTTGGTGATCTGCCTCCTGATTGCAGGAAGATAAAAGTTAACGGCGAAAAGCTATATGTGTCTCCGGATGGTGTTTACTACCAGGAGCAAACTGACAGCAAAGGCAATAAAACCTATAAAGTTGTAGGCCTGCCATCTGACGATCAGCCAGAACAAAACTAAGGGAGTTATATAAATTATTAAAAAGGTGATCTGCTAATGCGGGTCACCTTTTTTTGTTTACTTAATTAATTGATATAATAGGATTACCTGGTTGAAGCCACATTAATTAAATTAGCATTTTACTGCTTACCTTTAAACCATGGCGAAGCGCCTTATCTGTCTTTTCCTTTTTATCTTAATAAACACCACGTTTGCTTTTGCATTCCATAAAAAAAGTGGGCTAAAGTTTTTCAGGGCCGATAACAGCAAGATCCGTTACGTTGGCAGGATGGGCTTTTCAAACATGCCGATATGATCTGGTTACTACGAGAAATATCAGAGCTTCAATTAATCCTTTTTAATAAAATTACCGTTCTCATCAAAAATAAGGTCCATTCCTTTTATTTCAGCCTCATACATGGTTTTGCCGGCAGCGTCCGTTACTTTACCTGCCTCTTTTATCTTAGCGCCTTTATAGTGTGCCTTAATGTATGGTGCAACGCTTTTAGGCAGGCCAGCTATTGGAATGGCTTTAACAATTTCAATAAATGTACCTGTAGGTGTAAACATAACAGAGTTATCCTCGCCGGATTTTCCACCCCAATTGGCCTCATAATTACCTTTTTCTTTTTCCCAGCTAACTTTAGTGGCTTCGGGATATTTTTTTGATAATGATTCTTTTACCACAGCAGGTACCGCCGATGCTTTTAGATCCTGCGCTTTAAGGCCGCTGCCTGCCAATGCAATAGCAGCGGCTAATATTAATCTTTTTTTCATATTGGTTTTTATTTGTTTAATCAATTATAAAAATTCATTCTGTAGAAAGGTTGATGATATTTTGTAGAAAATCTGTTTGATCAATTGAAACTGCAGATACTGTAAGGGCTAAAGATATTATTTAAGCCTTTTCAGATACCATAAACTTTACAACTTCTGCAACTCTTGCAACTTATTACAAACTTTACAACTTTTACAACCTTTACAACTTCTATAACAATTAAAGCACATCACAACCAAAGCCCGGTTATTATAAGTATCTTTATAGAAATCACAGCGCTCATGATCTTGTTTTCAAGAAGAAACCTACATTATTCCGATTATAAATGGACTGCCTACGTACAGAACGATCCCCGTGTTAATGGCAAGCCGGATGATACGCTTTTTAATAAGGAAGAGGGTAATGAAGTTGTTTACCTGATAAATAAGCTGATGATATTTTGGGATTACCGCTTTGCCAATACCGGCAACAAAATGGAAAAGCTCATCCATGATAAACTGCCTGAAACTATCACCAAACAGGAAGAAGTGCAGCAATGGTTAAAGGATAATTTGAAGTTTTAGGAAGATCGTTTATTGGTATCATTAATTCATTGTTAAACGCGGGTATCATTCCTTTGGCAATGGTTATACGGGTTTGAACATGATTCCCTTATTAAAGGATTTTAATCATGGCAATCCTACAATCATGGTTCAAAAAATTAGTAACTATGCTTAGAGAGCGTAATTCAGCAAGTGCTTTCGACCTCAGGGAAATCGCTTTAAAAAAATAGCAGTACCAATAATCGGTAGAAAACGGCGATAACTAAACGTCTGATTTTATTAGCATGTTTGATATGACCACTCCCGCAGGCCTTCGACCTGCGCTATTATATGTCGCCCTTTCAGGGCTTGATGTTTTTGGTTCTACTACAATGTTAAAGGCCTGAAAGGTCGTAATACATTAGCGCAGGTCAAAGGCCTGCGTAATAAATGGCGGTTGAAATTCTAAAAGCGATTTCCCTGCTTTCGACCTTAACCTTTTACCTTTCCCACAAAAAAATACTATCTTAGCATGCCAACCCACAATTTTGCATGAAAACTATTACCTGTTTATCCGCAGCTGTTTTATTTTGCAGCTTTGCCCTTGCCCAACCAATGAATACAAAAGCTATAACTTATCCCGAAACCAAAAAGGTTGATACCTCTAATAATTATTTTGGCACCAATGTACCTGACCCTTACCGCTGGCTGGAGGACGACCGCGCTACAGATACCAAAGCCTGGGTGCAGGCCGAAAACAAGGTTACACAGGCGTACCTGGACCAGATCCCTTACCGTGATGCCATGCATGCACGCCTTAAGCAATTATGGAACTACGAAAAATACAGCGCCCCTTTTAAGGAAGGCAAATACACCTATTTTTATAAGAACGATGGCTTGCAAAGCCAGGCGGTTTTATGGCGGCAGGTGGGCGATGGTACACCGGAGATTTTCCTTGATCCTAACAAATTCTCTGCCGATGGCACTACTTCCATGCAGGGAATAGACTTTACAAAAGACGGCAGCATGGCTGCCTACCAGCTTTCAGAAGGCGGCAGCGACTGGCGCAAAGTCATAGTCATAAAAACAACCGATAAAAGCATTGTGGGCGATACACTTATTGATATAAAGTTTAGCGGCATAGCCTGGAAGGGAAACGAAGGCTTTTATTACAGCAGCTACGATAAGCCAAAAGCCGGAAGCCAGCTGGCCGGCATAACGCAATACCATAAGCTGTTTTATCACAAGCTGGGCACCCCACAAAGCAGCGATGTTTTGATATTTGGAGGTGATAAAACACCGCGGCGGTACATAGGTGCGTCATTGACAGAAGATGAGCGTTTTTTGGTGATCTCCGCCGCCAAAGAAACCACCGGCAATGAGCTTTACATACAGGACCTAAGTAACCCCAACGGCCTTATTATTAACGTTGTTGATAATTTTGATAATCAGCACAACATACTGGGCAACGTTGGCAGCAAGCTATACATATTAACCAACCTGTACGAACCCAATTTTAAAGTAGTAACGGTTGACGCGGCAGATCCAAAACCCATAAACTGGAAAGATCTTATTCCTGCCACCAGCAATGTGCTGAGTGCAACAACAGGCGGCGGAAAGATCTTTGCCGAATACCTTAAGGATGCGACCTCGTTTGTGCAGCAGTATAACATGGATGGCAAGCTGGAGAGAACCATCGCCCTGCCATCTATAGGTACGGCAAGCGGATTTGGCACCAAGCTGGAGGAGAAAGAAACGTATTACACCTTTACTAATTATGTTTACCCAGGCACCATTTTTAAGCTTGACATTGCCAGTGGCGTATCAACGGTTTACAAAAAATCGGGGGTTCAATTTGATCCGGAGCAGTATGAGAGCAAGCAAGTTTTCTATAAGTCGAAGGATGGCACTAAGATCCCGATGCTGATTACCTACAAAAAAGGCACGGTTATGAATGGTAAAAACCCGTTGCTGCTGTATGCCTATGGCGGTTTTGGCGTTAACCTTACGCCGGCCTTCAGCACATCCAACATTATACTGATGGAACATGGCGGCATTTACGCTGTGCCTAACCTGCGTGGTGGCGGCGAGTATGGCGAAAAGTGGCACAAAGCAGGTATAAAAATGAAAAAGCAAAATGTGTTTGACGATTTTATTGCAGCAGCAGAATACCTCATCAAAAATAAATATACTTCAAAAGATTACCTGGCTATTGCAGGCGGATCAAACGGTGGCTTGCTGATAGGTGCTGTTATGGCCCAGCGGCCCGACCTGTGTAAGGTTGCTTTCCCGGCAGTAGGTGTTATGGATATGCTGCGCTACAATCAGTTTACCGCAGGTGCAGGCTGGAGCTATGATTATGGCACTGCCGAAGACAGCAAGGAAATGTTTGAATACCTGTATAATTATTCGCCTTACCATGCTTTAAAACCGGCTGATTATCCTGCAACAATGGTCACAACAGCAGATCATGACGACCGCGTGGTACCTGCCCATTCATTTAAATTTGCTGCCCGGTTACAGGAATTCCAGAAAGGCCCGGCCCCAACGCTAATCCGCATAGAAACTAAAGCTGGTCACGGCGCAGGCCAAAGCACCGAGCAGGTAATAAGCGGGCAAGTGGACAAGTGGGCATTCATGTTTTGGAATATGGGGGTGCGGTTTTAGTTAATGATTAGAGGCTGGAGATTAGTTTATGAATAACGGCCTTATGTTTCGTTAAAAATAACTTAAGTTATATAGAAGAGACCAGGAGAAATACATTAGCTGCCGCGTTGGGGTTGCCAGCGTAGATGTTCGGAAGCTATTAATTTGTCATCCAACGAGATAAAATCCACTGGAAGAAGGAAAAATGACAAGAGTGGGACTGTCATGGTGAGCTTGTCGAACCACGACGTGTGTAGAGGCCTCAGCACCATGCTTAACATGCGGATAGGCCTCTACACACGTCGTGGTTCGACAGGCTCAGGGTGACAAGCCCATAGGATGTTCAAAATATAATTTGTCATTCTGAGCGACAGCGAAGGATCTTCTACGCGGGATGGGAACGCAGGACAAGTATAGCGGCGGCTTATCAGTTGGATAAGATCCTTCACTGCGTTCAGGATGACAAAGGGGTTAATTTATTATATTTTGATCCCGGGGAGGATATATTTTAAGAAAAACATTGACAGCCAATTTCGACCAAACCAATGATAAGTTATGATAAAACTTAAAATATCACTTTTAACAGCAATCGCGATGCTGCTTTATATTGCCGGCGCATCTGCGCAGGCAAAAAAAGATCTCAGCATTGTATTTATTGGCAACAGTATTACGTATGGTGCAGGACTAAGCGACCCGGCAACGGAAGCGCCGCCGGTTATAGCTGTAAATTATTTAAAGCAGCAAAGCAACATTGGCAAGGTTGAATTTGTAAACCAGGGACATAGCGGTTATACCACAGTTGATTTTTTACCGTCAACAAACGGCGTATTTAAGGATGTTGAAAAGGCGGCAAAAACTTTTACAGATAAACAGGCGCTGCTGATTTTCTCCGTTAAGCTGGGCACAAATGACAGCGCTATTGAAGGCCCGAGGGGTGCACCGGTTTTCCCTGAGGTATATTATCAAAATTTAAAAACAATTGCCGATAGCCTGCTGAAAGAATTCCCTAACAGTATAGTCATTTTCCAGCACCCTGTTTGGTATAGTCCCAATACCTATAACGGCTCCAAATACCTTGCTGAGGGCTTGGAACGTCTGCAAAACTACCTGCAACAAATAGATCAGCTGGTGGAGGATTATGCTGCAACCTATCCTAAACGTGTTTTTGTGGGCGATACTAAAGCTTTTGATTATTTTAAGAAACATTCCCTTACTGATTTCCAGGCCGAGGCGGGGCACCAGGGCACTTTTTACCTGCACCCCAACAAGCAAGGTGCCGTAGCTTTAGGTAACTTTTGGGGCGAGGCAATAAATAAGGTGCTGAAAAAGATGGGGAAATAATAAAACATAACGTTTTGGGTGTGTTAGCAACCAAAAAGCCCCGGTAAAACGGGGCTCTCTTATTTAATTGTAGTAATATATTAGTGATTATGCCCGTGGCCTCTGTCACCATGATCTTTGTCACGTCCGTGGCCTCTGTCGCCGTGATCTCTGTCACCACCTCTGTTGCCATGATCACCGCGCTGGCCATAATGGTTTCCATTATCATGCCAGTGGTTACGATAGCGTTCATCACGGCTGTCCCTGATAACTACCTGGTCCCTGCGGCCCCTGTATTCAGCATACCTTGTACGGTAAATATTATTACGTTCCCACGGGTTACGCTCATTTACTACTACTTTGTAGCCATGGTATCTGTCATAACTGCGATACCTTACGGGTAAATAAGTACGATGTACCCATACATTATTTTCATAATAAACATAACGGTGTGCCGGTACATCATAGTAGGCATTAATATCAGGCATATAGTAATAATCGGCATGGTCATATCCAACAGGGCCCCAATCAGGCTGACTCCCGATGTTTAATCCCAAGCTAACGCTAACCTGCGCATCGGCTACTTTTATTGACAAACAGCTAAGTATTATTGCTGCTATAAAAATTGACTTCTTCATAATAAATATATATTGTTTGAGTGATAGACAATAATTACAGTGAATAGTTTAGTTTATTTTTAATACTTTTTAATAAGTAGCTGTATCAAAGGGTATTTTGTTTAGATTTTTGGGATGATTTGCACATTACGGGCCGTGCATTGTACTGCAATTATACCCTGTGATTAACCCGATGGAAAGCATTTGCACTTATGTTCTTTCTACTTTTTCAACTTACCCAATCCCCCAATCCTGCTTGCATTATCCTTAGCAAAAGTATCCCAGCCTGAGTATGATTTTTTGCTGCCGGAGCTTTTACCTGTGGGGATACGTTGAAATGAATGACAAACGGCTACGGCAAGTCCGTCAGTAGCGTCTAAAAAATCAGGTGTCTCGGTAAATTTAAGCAATGTTTGCAGCATGGCTGCCACCTGTTCTTTTGTGGCGTTCCCGTTCCCGGTAATAGATTGTTTTATCTTACGGGGGGCGTATTCGGTAATTACCAGGTTTCGCGACAGCGCGGCGGCAATGGCCATGCCCTGCGCCCTGCCAAGCTTCAGCATTACCTGGATGTTTTTACCATAAAAGGGGGCCTCAATTGCCAGGCAATCCGGATTATAATTATCAATCAGCGCAACCGTTTTTTCAAATATGCGCTGCAGCTTCAGCATGTGGTCGTCAACCTTTTCCATCTTTACCACACCCAGGCTAATCAGCTCTACTTTTGTACCCACCTCTTTTACCAAGCCATAACCCATCACCACTGTCCCCGGGTCGATGCCTAATATTATTCGTTCTTTTGGGAGTTTCATTTTAGTTCAGTTGGCGGTTTGCAGTGAGCAGTTTGCAGTTATTTAGCTTTTGTTTGCTGCAGTTATTTTCTCCTGCCAACTGCACACTGTCAACTGCAAACTACGGTATTTTTTGGCGGGAATAAAATTCATATTTACACCGATGAGTTATTCAAAGTAAAAACATACTCCCCCCTGCTTATCATCTTTGCGCCCATCGATGCTAAATGAGCGGTATACACCTGGCAATCAATCAACTTATATAAGCCGCTGTTGCATAAATATATCAGTGCCGTTTTTGAGGCATTACTTACTTTGCTAAACATACTTTCGCCGCAAAAAACATGGCCAACCCGCACACCATAAAGTCCCCCGACTAAATTGTCATCCTGCCACACTTCTACAGAATGCGCGTAACCTTTATGATGAAGTTCGATGTATGCGGCCTGCATACCGGCGGTTATCCAGGTACCATCCTGTCCGTTGCGTTCCATTTGGGAGCAGGCCGCTATTACTTTTTCAAAACACTGGTTGGTGGTAACGGTAAACGTTCCTGAATTTAAAACCCGGTGCATAGATTTCGAGATCTTCAACTCCTCCGGGTAAAGCACAAACCTTTCATGCGGCGAAAACCACAGGATAGGCTCATCCTCGCTATACCATGGGAAGATACCGTTTTGATAAGCCAGCAGCAAACGATCTATAGACAGATCGCCGCCTACGGCGAGCAATCCGTCATCCTCGGCAAGCTCCGGATCAGGGAATAACATACGTTCATCAAGCCTGAAAATCATTAAGGCAAATTTATGCCTTATGCCGGATCACCAGCTTTTTATTTTGTGCTTTTGCAACGGCATCCATGTATTGCTGTAACTCGGTATATTTGGCAGCCGGGATCACCTGCCTGGTTAGCTTAAAATTTGCCTTGCTGATAACCTGGTTTTTTGCGGCATCATACGCATAGTTTATCTCGTAGGTGCCATAAGTAAATTTTAAACTTTGATTTGCAGGCAAGGTTTCTACTTCAAAACCTGCGGGAAGGTCGATCGTGGTAACACATGATTTTTGCACCGGTGATTCAAAGTAATAATCTGATTTTCTTTTTTCAAGCACAGGCACTGTTACTCCCCATAGGTCAAATACTTTTGGCCGGTAAAACTGCTTATCCCCGGCAGCAACGTCACAAAATTTATCATATTCCAGCTCCATATTCAGCTCTTTAACGCCATCCCTATCTGTTGATGGTTTAATTTCAAAAGCAGTAGGCTGTTTCATGTTAAGCACGCGCTGAAAAAACTCTTTTTGTTCATCTATTTTAAAGGACTCTACGCCAAAATACTCAGACCGGTACGCACCTGTTCCTAAAATTTTAACCTTTGCTTTTGCTCCGCCATCGGCATCAAGCGCAATGTGTACCTCGCTGTTAAATTGGTTGTCTTCAATAGTGCTGCGCGGTGTATTAACTAATTTGCCCCCGTTTTCGGTAACAAGTAAAGCAGTCCGGTTTTCTGTAGCAACGCCAAGCTTGCCAAATGGTTGTTTATTGCTGGTACATTCAAGCCAGGTGGTGTCTCCCTTAAATGGTATGCATAATATTACATGGTTAAAAGGATCGTAGGGAAATGAAGGGTCAGCCGGCTCTCTGTCTGATTCTGCATTGATCATTGCATAGTAAGAGGGAATATTGACCGCTTTAAGCAGCGCACTCATATAATTGGAAAGCGCCTTACAATCACCATATTTTTTTTGATCAACAAATGTAGCCGGGAAAGGCTTTAAGCCGCCTATCCCCAATTGTATACTTACATACCGCATGTTTTGCTGCAGATATTTATACAGGAATGCAGCTTTTTCCTTATTCGTTTTAATGCTGTCGGTCATTTTCCTTATTTCTGCTTCACGTAGCGGGCTCAAAGAACAAACGTCTGCGTTTAATGTCTTTTGCCAGGCACCATAATTTTGCCAGGTTTTAAAATCACCCGGTACACCATAAAACTCAAACTGATTCGCAGCAAAATATATCACCGGAAAGACTTTCCACCACATTGCACCTTCTTCGGGCTTTATTGCCTTTAAATTTGAAATATGCCATGCATATGTATCAGTTTTTTCAGCATTAGTTTTTTGTGGTTTTATAGATGTATTCCTGGCCAGGGAGCGAAAGCCGGCATCATTACTTATGGAAAGGCGATAATAAGAATTTTGTACAGACTGCTCAGGTTGCTGAATTTGCCAACCTCCAATATTAATTGAACTATTTTTATCTAACTCATATATCATTTCAACCGTGGTTGGGTAACTGACGACAGTATGGCTGATATACATTAACCGTTCATCAGATACAAGCGTTTCATCATCGTCGGCGGCATGCTCATACATATCACTTTTATGATATTTTTTTAATTGCTTACCTGTAGCATCGTAAATAATCATCTCAAATGAACTTACAGCACTGTATTTCTTATTATAGGGCAGGTTTGTCCTGGCTTCATAATTAGCTTTTTCATTCAAAATCGCAACTATGGTATGTATTTTCATAACAGAATGGCCCGGACTCTTAACGTTCACATCCTGCATGCTATAACGCACTACCGAGTTAGCATCTTCCTTTAATGAGTCAGGAATACCCGATGCTACATACAGTTCTTTAGGAATATCTTTTCCCTGCCCATAAGCCACCGTCATCATTAAAAAAGAGGCGGCCGTAAAGCAAAACAAGCCTCTCAAATATTTACAAACACTCATTTTTATATCTTCTTTAATACAATTTGTTCATTCAGCATTTCGTGCATTTTTTTAAAAAAGGCAAAAAAATCTGCATAACTTTCTTTGGAGTATTCGGGTACATTATAGCTAACACTATAGCGCACCACTATTGAGCCATCCTGCTCAATTATCATCCGCTTAAACCCAAAGCTTTTATCGGGCATAGTCATGCTAATGCTTTTTGGCAATGCATCGGTCTTATAACCTGCCGGTATTTTGTAAATGCCATTTATTGAATAGTTACGGCTATAGCCAAAATCAACATCCGTCAACCGGTTTTCGCTCAAAAACGGATTTAATTTTAGTGAGGTAAACAGGTTTGGATTAAGGTAGATATAGGTTTCGTCAGAGCCAGCAAGTTCCAGGTTAAAATCAAGCTTTTGCATCAGCGGCAGCGAGTCAACTTCCATGTTTTCGAGCTTAAGCGCTGCTACTTTTAAGTTATTATCATCATTACGCAAAAAGTCGATATACTTTTTTTCACCATCTCTCTTATAGCGTTCAACCGCATTAATCTTGTTGTAGCTGCTGCTGCTGATCTGGACATTGCCTTCCAGCTTTCCGCCAGCTTTTATATCCGCAGTTATAAAAACCGCTTCGCGAACAGGTATATTCTTTTTCAAAAGAACAATATCATATATGTTTTTTGATTTATCAATATACAATCCCGATGAGTTAAGCAGCTCTGCAGGCGTTTCATTATACATGTTATACTTACCGGTAGCATCAAGTATATAACTTTTTGATGTGTCAACAGGCACATAAACTACGCCCCTGTTAAACTGGACCAACGAAGTATAAAATGGCCGAACCCTGCCATGCTCACGCGTGCTTACCACCATAGGATAGGCTTCTACCCCCGATTGTTTTAGCAGGTGGTAAAGTATAAGATTGATCTCGGTTGAATTACCTGTTTTATTTTCCCAGGCACGGTATGTTCCATCGTTAGTGTACCAATCGTCTCTGCCGTTCCATTTCATCGCGGTTTTTACTTCACCAAACAGGTAGGCTATCCGCGCATCGGTTGATTTGATAGCTTTTGCTTTTGCTATAATAGCTTCCTCGCCGTTTATTTTTCTTTTAAGCTGTCCACCAAAATCGTCATCTTCCATCAGCCTGGTACCCACTTTTGCCCAGGTATCTGAAAGTGATTTTGCAAATCCACCAATGGGCTTCACCGAAACCAGTTGAAAACGAATCGCCTGCACATTATCACGAAAGGATGACATATAAGGCTCATCAGGCAATGAATGGATATTAGCCATTCCGCGCACTTCGTTTTCAAGGTTATACGGATATGCCTGGCCCCCGTCCAGCAAGCTCCTGCTATCAGATGTATTGATATGTGTTACCAAAGGCGCAGTAATACGCGAATTTGCCCTGAAATAAAAAACATCAGGGATCGAGGTTTTAAACTCACTGTATCGCACCGGTATTTTTTCCTGGAAATCCCAATCGGGGAAATCATAATATGAGTTTGCATTTAAATTATACTTATACTCTATCACGCAGCCTGGCTTTATATTAGGGAGTGTGAATGTTATTTCGCTCCGGTATTTATCAATGATCTTCGTATAGATAAGCTTTTTATCTAGTTTGGTGATCTCTGGTTTGCCATCAACAAAGTTGATAGTTTCGGCCTGGATGCCGGTGATATATTCAAGGTGGTCGCCGCTATAATATTTAATATGCACATCAGCCTCGCCTTTCCCATTGTCATTAAAGATCTTAACCCGTTTATGGATCTCTTCGGTAATAGACATAAGGTCAGCACCGAAATAAACATTGCCTTTTTCAAAAAGCACCTCGGCATTGGCGTCCTTTTCAAAATCGCAGGTTTTAAGCTCAAGGTCGGCGTTGTCAATTTTGCCGAAGGCTGGCATTATAAGGGCTGTTGTGGCAGACTTTTGGGCCTTAACAGAAAAGCATAGCGCACACAGCACTAAAAAGGGTAAAAATTTATTCATTGTGATATATTTTGGTATGGTAATTTAACGGTTTGGTTTTATTTCTTTATTGTGTTTAGTATGATCAGGTTATTAATAAGCGGCTTTATATTTTTTTTAATACAATTTGTTCATTCAGCATTTCATACATCTTTTTGTAAAAATCGTGGATACCGGGGTATTCGTCTGCTGTAAAAATTGCTCTTTTAAAATCGATAAGATATCGCACAAGGATTGATCCGCCCTCTTCAGCATCTATACGTTTAAAGGTTATGCTTGTATCAGGCATTGACATTGAGACACCTTTGGGTAACGATTCAACCTTATAACCTGCCGGGATTTTGTAAAGGCTTTTAATTGAATAGCTGTTTAAGTTGCCAAAATCAATTGCCGCCTGCCTGTTTTCGCTTAAAAACGGATTACTGGTAAATGATGTAAACAATGTAGGGTTTACGTATATATAACTTTCATCAGAACCGGTAAGGTCAAGCTGAAAGTTTAAACTTTCGGTGAGAGGCAATGTATCTGTTTCAAGGTTTTCTCTTTGCAGTGAAAGTATCCTGATGTTATTATCATTATTTCTAAGCTCATCTTTATACTTCAATTCCCCAAGTTTTGCATATCGCTGTAAATTGTGCGTTTTGTTGCTGCCTGAGCTAAGTATATGTACGGAACCGTCTAATTTCCCATCGGCTTTTATTTGTGCATTTACAATTACCACTTTTTTTACCGGTACTCCATCCTTTAAAATTTTAAGCTCATAATTTTTCTTATCCGGGTCGAGTAATAATGAGTAACAGTTTAACAAGTTAAATGGGACCGCATTATAAATATTGAATTTATTACTGGCGTCAAGAACCAGGATTTTTTTTGCAGCAGTTGTTAAACTTAATACCAATGTGTTAAAGTCGTTCATGTCGGGCTGTTCAAGCTCAACCCGGCCATTATCGCGGGTGCTTACATAGGTTGGGCAGCATTTAAAGCCGGCCATCCTCAAAAAGTTGTAAAGTATAAGATTTATTTCGGCACTGTTACCCTGTTTCATTTCCCAGGCTTTTTTTACGCCATCCTCCGTACCCCAATTGTTTTCACCAGTCCATTTAACAATATTCTTAATCTTATTAAAAATAAAGCTAATTTTTTCCTCATCTGTTGGCAGTAACTTTGCTTCGGCCAACAGGTTATAGTCATCCTTTAAATTTTTATTAAGCTGGTCATCAAACCCCTTGTAATTGAGCCTCAAACCAGCAAGGATAGACCATGATTGAATGCGTGGGCGAATATTATTATAAGGCGTTTGGATTAGCGAAAAACGTATGTTTTGAATATTATCCCCAGAACAAGTGGTGTAGGGCTCATCTTTAAATGACACAATATTTTTTACAGCCCATAAGTAATGGATGCCAATTGAATCATCCACAGAACCGCGTATGGCTTCTTTAATGTTTTTGTAATATCCATCATAAACTCTTGGGAAAATTTTATAGATGAATCCATTTGATATGTTTGCACTAAGTTCGCTGTATCTTACCGGCAGATCGCCCTGAAAATCCCAGTCAGGGATGGCGCCGGCATAATCAATTGTAAGCTTATAGGTGTATTCGATCACTGACCCTGCTTTTGCAGCAGGGAAGCTAAATGTTAGCTTCTTTGTGTTTTTGTCAGCGGCCTGTTTATATATCAGAGACTTGTCAACGGGGGTAACTTTAATTGCTTCATGATCAAGATTAATAGTTTGCGCTTCAATATCGCTCACTTTTTCAAAGTGGTCCCTGCTGTAATACCCAATAGTAACGTTGGCGGCTTCAAGCCCCTTTTCAGAGAAAATTTTTATTCTTTGGTGCCTGTTAACGGTAGTTATAGAATTTACGGTATTTATTTCTGTTTTATCAAACAGCACCATAGCGCCGGCACCCTTTTCAAAATCGCACGAAGTTAGCTTCAGGTCGGCTATGTCGATCATGCCATAAGGTTGGGTTTGCCCTTTCAGAATTATTACCGCACAAAGCAACAATAAGAGCACAAATAGTCTTTTCAATTAATAGGGTTTACACATCGAATATAATAATATTTTAAATTATTAAAATAATTTAAACCGATGTTAAATAATTAAATCTTTTAAGGCTGATTAGGGCCTGATTTGCTGCTAATACCAGTTCCGTGATCTCCTTACAAAACAAAAAAGACGCGAAGTATCGCGTCTCCTACAAAATCTGTTTGTAAAACTCCCCTTTAGGGGCCGGGGGCCTCTTATTTCGGCATTCTCCGCATCATGTTAGCCATGGCTGCGGGGTTACTCATTTGCTTCATCACCTTGCGCATATCTTCAAACTGCTTTATCAGGCGGTTCACCTCAGTTAAGTTGGTGCCCGAACCCAGGGCTATGCGATTACGACGGCTTTGATTAATACTATCGGGATTGCCTTTTTCGTACGGCGTCATTGATTGGATGATGGCTTCAATGGCTTTAAATGCATTATCATCAACCTCCACATCCTTCATCATTTTGCCCACCCCGGGGATCATGCCCATCAGGTCTTTCATGTTACCCATTTTCTTGATCTGCTGGATCTGGCTGAAAAAGTCATTAAAGTCGAACTTGTTTTTGCGGATCTTTTTCTGCAGCTCGGCAGCTTCCTTTTCGTCGAATTGTTGCTGTGCACGCTCAACCAGCGAGATCACATCGCCCATACCTAAAATACGGGAAGCCATACGATCAGGGTGGAAAACATCAAGCGCTTCCATCTTTTCGCCGGTACCGATGAATTTTATAGGCTTATTAACAACAGACTTAATAGAAAGCGCCGCACCACCGCGGGTATCGCCATCAAGTTTTGTTAATACAACACCGGTAAAGTCAAGGCGGTCATTAAATACTTTGGCGGTATTTACGGCATCCTGGCCGGTCATAGAATCAACCACGAACAAAATTTCCTGTGGTTTTACTGCAGCTTTTACCTGCTCAATTTCCACCATCATGGCCTCGTCTATCGACAAGCGGCCCGCGGTATCAATTATCACTACATTATTGCCATTTTGTTTTGCTAACGCGATACCTTCGCGGGCAATAGCGATCGGATCTTTCGATTCCAAATTTGCATAAACAGGCACATCAATCTGCTTGCCTAAAACCTGCAGCTGCTCAATAGCCGCCGGACGGTAAACGTCATCAGCAACCAGCAATACTTTTTTGTTTTTACTTGTTTTTAAGTAATGGGCCAGCTTACCGGTAAATGTTGTTTTACCCGCACCGTTTAGCCCGGCAATTAATATAATGGTTGGATTAGATGATAAATTAAGTTCTGCCGTGCTACCGCCCATAAGTTCGGTAAGCTCATCGTTCATGATCTTGGTGAGCAACTGGCCCGGCGAAATAGCGGTCAGCACATTCTGGCCTATGGCTTTTTGCCTTACCTCATCGGTAAAGGTTTTGGCCGTTTTATAGTTAACGTCGGCATCCAAAAGGGCCTTGCGGATCTCCTTCATGGTTTCAGCCACGTTTATTTCAGTTATAGTTCCCTGCCCTTTTAATACTTTAAAGGCCCTGTCGAGTTTATCCGAAAGATTTTCAAACATTATACTTATCTAATTTTGAGGATACAAAGGTAAGATTTTGAAACAAATTGACTGAATGAGATTTTACCTTTATGCTTGCCCATAGAAACCGGCACTTTTTAGTTTGCAGTTAACGGTTTGCAGTGGGCATTGATTTTGCCGCGGGTTAGTGGTTTGCACAATTTGCGCCAGCCGGACAACGCCCGAAATATTAATTCATCGTCCCAATTGCGATACACCCCGCCTTTGTAACAATTGTAATAAGGTATGTGACAGAGCGTATGCAATACGCCCCTACGGTTGTTGCAATTAAAAAAAAACCGCTACATTAGTTTTTCCAATTAAACCATTTACTATACCTGTTATGACAACCACAAAAAAACAATTTGCCGGAGGCTTATTTATAAGCTTTTCATTAATTTTTTTATTAACATGCACCAATGCCAACGCCCAAACAAAAGATGGCTGGCGACAACTATTTAACGGTAAGGACCTTAACGGCTGGAAACACGTTGGTCCCGGCAGCCGTTACGTTAAGGATGGCGTGACTGGCAGCCATGGCGGCATGGGCCTGGAGTACTGGACGAAAGAGAAATTCAGTAATTGCACCATCCGCGTGGTGTATAAAATGGAAAAGTTCAACAGCAATTCGGGCGTTTTTATCCGCATCCCTATTGAACCACGGGAGGAATGGATGCCCGTATTTTATGGCTACGAGGTGCAGATAGATAATCACCCGGAAACCTCAAAGGAGGATGATCATCACATCACCGGCACTTTGTATTCGCTGACCAAACCGCTGGCTAAACCCGGCAAGCCCGGCCCCGAGTGGAACACCATGGAGATCACCCTTGATGGCCCGCGCACCATAGTTACCGTAAATGGCCAAAAAGTTACCGACTATAAAGAAGGCGACCCAACCCCGGCCCGTAAGTTTGATTTTGAGCCATACCACGGCATCCGCCCTAATGAAGGCTATATTGGTTTGCAAAACCATGGCAATGATGATGTTGTGTTTTTTAAGGAAGTATCTGTTAAACCGCTAAAAAAATAAACCGCCATGGACGAGACTAAAAAAACTAATGCCATTACCCGCGGCAACTTTATTAAAAAAGCGGCCATAGCTACCGCCAGTTTTTATATTGTACCGCGCTATGTGCTGGGTGGCAAGGGCTACACTGCCCCAAGCGATAAGCTGTACATTGCTGCCGTTGGCTGCGGCGGCGAAGCTGAGAATGATATTCACCATTATGCTACTGCGCCTAAGAAGAATGCCGAAATGGCTTTCCTTTGCGATGTTGACGACCGCATGGCTGCACCGCGCCGCAAGGAATTTCCCAAAGCGAAGTTTTACCACGACTGGCGCGAGATGTTTGAGAAGGAAAGTAAAAACTTTGACGCCGTTACGGTGGCCATCCCGGATCATAATCATGCATTAGTGGGCCTTAGCGCCATGCAGCTGAAAAAACATTTATACCTGCAAAAACCCCTTACGCACGATATTTACGAGGCACGCATATTAACCGAAGCCAGCAAAAAATACCAGGTAGTTACCCAAATGGGCGACCAGGGTGCAAGCTGTGACGGCATGCGTACCATGCGCGAGTGGTTTGAAGCCGGCCTGATTGGTGATATTGAAAAAGTTTATTGCTGGACCGACCGCCCCGTGTGGCCTCAAGGCATTGCCTGGCCAAAGACGAGTCCGCCTATACCTAAGGAGCTGAAGTGGGACCTGTGGCTGGGTACGGCTAAGCAAACCAATTATATTGATAACCTGGTGCCTTTTAACTGGCGCGGCTGGTGGGAATTTGGTACCGGCGCGCTGGGCGATATGGGCTGCCACATCATGGGTCCACCGTTTAAATTGCTGGGGCTGGGTTATCCTACTGAGGTATCCGGCAGCGCAAGCACCGTGTACCAGGGCATTTTTAAGGAAGGCATTTACCCCGAAAGCGGGCCGGTATCAAGCTCTATAAAATTTAACTTTGTGCAGAAGAGCGGCAAACCGCTGGATCTGTATTGGATGGACGGCGGCATAACGCCCGAACGCCTTTCAGAACTGGATCCGTCTCTAAATATGAACGAAGCCCTGGGCGACGTTCCCGAAGAAAAGGATTTTGAGGGTTGTACCCTCTTCATCGGCACCAAGGGAAAGGTTAGCTGCGGATGGGGTGGCAGTCACCCACGGTTGTTGCCGCTGGCGCTGAACAAGGATGTACATGTGCCCGAAAAATATCCGCGCATACAGGGCGGGATGGATGGCCACTGGTGGCAATGGGTGGATGCCAGCATTGCCGGTTATGGCAAAATGGAGGTCGACTCGCCGTTTGTGGGTTATGCGGGACCGCTTACTGAAACTGTACTGATGGGTAACCTGCTGTTGCGCACCTTTAACCTGCGCGAAAAAATAAAACGCAACGACCCTGTTTATGGCAACATGGAAGGCTACAAATTCAGCGGACGATATACCTCGCTTAAATGGGATGGCGAGAATATGAAGATCACGAATTTTGATGCCGCTAACCAGTATATTAAACGGGAGTACAGACAGGGTTGGGGTGAGTTGAAATTGTAGTTGGCAGTTTTGAGTTAGCAGTTGGCAGCAAGAGATTAGTTGCAGTGGGTAGTGGCGGCAGCAGGTATAAAAAACGCCATGCTGCTGACACGAAGAATCTTATGCATAGCGCAGGAACGCCGGACAAATCTAACGGCGACCTGTCAATTGGATAAGATTCTTCGCTCTCGCTCAAAATGACAAATTGTGTATTGTATTAATTGGGATTTTACGCAGGGCAAACGCATTAAAATAAATCATTTTTCTTATGGCCCGCTAAGCAAATTTGCAGGAGGCTCCGATGGAGCCTTATAAACCTTTAGCAAAATTTTCTATAAACAGGCTGCTCCTCTGGAGCTTGTTAAATGATTTAATGCCGGTTTTTCACTCCGAAGGAGTATCCTGTTTGTAGAAAACCGCAATATTCCTGTTTGGGCTCCATCGGAGCCTCCTTTTAATGCGTTTGCCCTGGGGTTTTACGTCAAACCTACTGTTTCTCAAATCTGGCTGCCCAGCCACCGCCTGATGCCATTTTTATGTTCAGCTTGTCTTTTGCGGTTACTGTTATGGTTTTTGTGATGTAATCAGTTGCATCGCGACCGGCATTTACGCCGTCTTCAAATATGGTGGCCTTATAATTTCCATCGCCCAAAAAAGAAAGATCAACGGCTATCTCGCGGGCATTCCAGTTGGTCATGGCGCCGGCATACCAGGTTGAACCTTTTTTGCGAGCTATACTTACAAAGTCGCCTACCTTGCCGTCAAGGGCAACAGTAGCATCAAATATAGTTGGTATTTCAGCTATAAAATTAGTACTTTCCTGCTCGCGCTGGTAAATGGTTGGGTTATCACTAAGCATTTGCAGCGGGGACTCAAATATAGTATACATGGCCAACTGGTGACAACGGGTACCCTGTGTCATCGGGTTTGAATTTACCGGCCTGAAGGCATCTTTTGACGCATTGCGCATCCCGCCAGGCGTGTAGTCCATTGAGCCCGACATCATCCTGATAAAAGGAATGCTTACATCATAGCCCGGCTGATTATCTGTTCCCCATTTCATATTCTCCAGACCTTTAACCCCTTCGCAATTGATGATATTGGGCCAGGTACGCTGCATGCCGCTGGGTTTGTACATGCCATGATAATCAATCAGTAAATGATGGGCAGCAGCTTTTTTGGCGATGTCATACAACGAGCTTACCATTTTCTGATCATCACGGTCAATAAAATCAACCTTAAAACCTTTAACACCCATCTTTTCAAACTTTGCTAAAAGCCCTTCCGTATCGCGGGTTATAGCATACCAGGTTGACCATAATATAACACCTACATTTTTTTGTTTGGCATAATCAACTATCTGCTGCACATCAAGCTTGGTTTTGTTAAGGTCGTGATCGTCAGACCATCCTTCATCTATAATAATATATTCAAGCTTATTTGCCGCCGCGAAGTCGGTATAATACTTATAAGTTGGCACGTTAATACCAGCCTTAAAATCAACATGGGTTATGTTCCAATCGTTCCACCAGTCCCAGGCTACTTTGCCGGGCTTTATCCACGAGTAATCTGTTATTTGCGATGGTTCCGCCAGCTTCTGCATCATATCATTATCAGCCAGCTGCCTGTCTTCGGTACTTATCACCACCACACGCCACGGAAAGCTGCGGGTGCCGGTGGTTTTGGCAATATACTCAGCACGTTTGTTTACCACATAATTAATGCCTTTAATAGCCTCTTCAGTTGGATATGGTGAAAATACGCCATGCAGGTTATTGCCTTCGTCGGGAGTTAGGTACATGCCGGGATAGTCCTGCAGATCAGCCTCCAGGATCACCGCTTTTTTAGGGCTGCCAATATCAACCAGGATGGGTAAAAATGCAAGCGTATCCTTTTTTATGGCTGATAAGCTGATATTATCGTAATGCGCCTCGAAAGAAATATTGAACTTATCCTTATTGCGGAAATCATTTACAAAAGGTAAAAAAGCCTTGTAATCACCCTTAAAATTAAAATTAGCTTCTTCGTTTACTATCGTGATATCTCCTTTTTTCTGCGTGATAAAACGATAGGCGGCACCATCATTATACGCCCTGAAAACAAGATTATAGTCACCTTTAAAGCTGATGGTTAGCTGGTTATAATTATCCTGAACCTGTGTCTTTTTATAAACAGGTGTTTTAATAATTGCATTGGCTGAATTAGCTGCGGTTTTTTTTACCACGGCATTTTTGCCTAAAACCACGCCATTATCCAAAGTCATTGAAATTGCTGACGGCAGTATCACCTCAGTATCCTCATGCTTAACCGACCAGCTAACAGCAGCACCTGTAGTTATGTTTATACTGATCTTTCCGTCTGGCGATTTTACCTGGTAGGTTTTGCCTGATTGAGCCAGCGCAGCGCATAACGGAAATGTTAAGCACAACAGCAGTAATACTTTAAATTTCATTGGATTAATGGTTTATTGGTTTATAATTATCCGAAGCTAAATAAAATAGGTGAATAATTAATGTAGGTTTGACAATTTTTAGAAAAAGGTTTAGTTGTTTCAGTGATTTAAGGGTTTTAACTACTTCAACACTTACAACGTTTACAACAGCTGTATCGCTTGTATCATTGTACCGTGTAATACAGTGATACAGTACAGCGAGTTTACAACTATTTCAACCTAACTGTATCGCGTGTATCGTTGTACCGTGTAATACAGTGATACAGAACAGCTATCTAATTAGTCCCGGGCAATCAAGGGTTAAGGCAATCTAAATAGAATAGTAGTATAATATATTAATCTATATTTTATTATATTATACCTGTCTATTATCTATTAAACCATAAATTCAATGCCATTTAATAAAATTGATATTGTAAACTTTTGCATTGCAATAAATTACTGACTGTATCACTGTATCGTTGTATTGTGTGATACAGTGATCCCGAAAGAGAAAGTCTATAACTGTATAAGCTATTATTTTTATTGTTGTATCACTGTATCGTTGTATTGTGTGACACAGTGATACAGACGATACAACAATCCCGAAAGGGAAAGCCTATAATTTGTATAAGCTATTATTTTTTATTGTTGTATCACTGTATCGTTGTATTGTGTAATACAGTGATACAGTGATCCCGAAAGAGAAAGGCTATAACTGTATAAGCTATTGTTTTTTATTGTTGTATCTGTATCGTTGTATTGTGTAATACAGTGATACAGGCGATACAGCTTACACCAAAAACTCAAACAAAGTTTGATCCCTGTTTAGTTCAAGCACTTCAAAGCGGTTTTCTTCCATGCGTTTCAGTAATGAGGGATAGTCTGCAGCATCTTTTAGCTCGATACCTACCAATGCAGGGCCGCTTTCTTTTGATGTTTTTTTGATGAACTCAAAGCGGGTAATATCATCACCGGGGCCAAGCACATTGTTTACAAACAGCTTTAATGCACCCGGACGTTGCGGGAATTTTATAATAAAGTAATGTTTAAGCCCTTCGTACAGCAGTGATTTTTCTTTGATCTCCTGCATGCGCTCAATATCATTATTGCCGCCGCTAACAACACAAACTACCTTTTTGCCTTTTATTTTATCCTTACAGTCATCAAGCACTGCAACTGATAATGCGCCTGCCGGTTCAACCACAATGGCATCTTCGTTATACAGCTTTAATATGGTTGTACAAACTTTACCTTCAGCCACGGTCAGCATATCATCCAAAACCTCACGGCAGAGCTCATAGGTTAGCTTGCCCACGGTTTTTACCGCAGCACCATCAACAAAGCGGTTAATATCCGGCAGACTAACCGGGCCGCCATGTTCAAAGGCTTTAAGCATGCTGGGTGCACCTTCCGGCTCAACACCTATCAGTAAAATATCGGGGTTCTGCTGTTTTAAATAGCTTCCTGCTCCGGCTGCAAGTCCGCCGCCGCCAATGGGCATAATCACAACTTCGGTATCGGGCAGGTCTTCCAGTATTTCAACAGCTACGGTGCCTTGTCCTTCAATAACACTATAATTATCAAACGGGGGGATAAAGGTCATCTGGTGCGCCTGGGTATAAGCAAGTGCCTCTATCAGGCAATCATCAAAGGTATCGCCCACTAAAACTATCTCAACGTGGCCATTGCCAAACATTTCTGTTTGTTTAACCTTTTGTCCGGGGGTTATTTCGGGCATAAATATCACACCCTTAATGCCCATTTTATTGCAGGAGAAAGCCACACCCTGCGCATGGTTGCCCGCGCTTGCACATACCACGCCACGGCTTAACTCGTCTGCCGTTAGCTGGCTGATCATATTAAATGCGCCACGCAGCTTATATGAACGCACTATCTGCAGATCCTCGCGTTTCAGGTACAGTTTGCAACCGTATGTTTTAGATAACCCGGCATGATATTCAAGCGGCGTGTGTTTTACAACATGCTTTAACCGCTGTGCAGCGGCTTTAAAGTCTAATATAACATCAGTCATGGAGAATGATTTGCAGCATTAATAAAGAGAGTCAGGAAATCAAGAATCAGGAATCAAGATAAAAATGGGAAGCAGCCTGTTTGAAGCTTTCCTGACTCTTGATCTCTTGATTCCTGGCTCTTATCTCACTATACGTTTTTAGCCAGCCAGTCGCCAACTTCGCTTGTTTTGTAGGCTTTGTTTTTCCCGGCAAGGTCTTCGGTTACAATCCCTTCAGCTAATGATTTGTTTACAACCGCCCTGATTGCTTCTGCTTCTTCTTTCAATTTGAAAGCATCCTCAAACATCATAGCAGCAGAAAGTACGGTAGCCAGCGGATTAGCAATATCCTTGCCAGCAGCCTGCGGATACGACCCATGAATAGGTTCAAATAATGAAGTATGGATGCCGATAGAAGCAGATGGCATTAAGCCCATAGATCCTGAAATTACGGAAGCCTCATCGGTTAAAATATCACCAAAAAGGTTTTCTGTGATCATCACATCATAGGTATTTGGCCACTGAACCAAACGCATGGCAACTGCATCAACAAACTCATAGCTTACTTTAACTTCAGGATAATCTTTTTCCATATCTTGTACGGTTTCCCGCCATAAACGCGAAGTTTCAAGCACGTTGGCTTTATCAACACAGCAAAGTCTTTTACTGCGGGTCATCGCCATTTCAAAACCTAATTTCGCCAGTCGCTGAATTTCTGCCCTTGTATAGGTACAGGTATCAAACGCGGTGTTTCCGTCATCCAGTCTTCCTCTTTCGCCAAAATAGATCCCGCCGGTAAGCTCCCGCAAAATGATCATATCGGTGCCCTCAATTCGTTCTCTTTTTAAGGGTGAATTGTCAATTAACGACGGGAAAGTAAACGTAGGACGAACATTAGCAAACAGGCCCAGTTTTTTACGCATTTTTAACAGCCCCTGTTCCGGGCGAACGGTAGCTTTCGGATCATTATCATAACGAGGATGGCCGATAGCGCCAAACAAAACCGCATCAGCTGCCATACAAACCTCGTGGGTTGAATCCGGGTAAGGCTCACCTACGGCGTCAATTGCTGCAGCGCCGGTTAAAGCGGGTGTCCATGCAATTTCATGACCAAATTTTTTTGCTATTGCGTCAGATACTTTAACTGCCTGGTCAATAACCTCAGGCCCGATTCCGTCTCCTGCTAAAAGTGCGATATTTAGTTTCATTTATTTTATGATTGTGTTTAGTAAATCCAGAGTCAAGAATCAAGAATTTAAGAGTCAGGAAAAAAGTAAAATTAGCTATTTTTATATTGTGTAAAGTCAGACTGTCCTAAGTCCTTCATCTCAACTATTTTAGTTTCTTGATTCCTGACTCTTGACCTCTTAACTCTCTTCTCAAATTATATTCAGCATCTTCTGTGTAGCCTTTATGGCACAAACCGTCTGGTCTGAATCCAATCCCCTGGTTATGAATTTTTTGCTATCCGTTTTCCAGGTTATAATGGTTTCGCAAAGTGCGTCAGAGCTGCTGCCCGGTGCTATGCGTACAGCATAATCAATCAGTTTCGGCAAGCATCTGTCCTTCTTAACGTAAACCTTGGCCAGCGCATTCATAAACGCATCAAACTGGCCATCGCCCTGCGCATTTTCTTCAAACTTTTCTCCGTCTATCTTTACCGCAATAGTGGCAGACGGACGCAAACCCATAGCATTTGTTAATACGTATGATTCTACAACAACCTTCTCCTCGTACAGGCTGCTATCCAAAACATCTGAGATAATATAAGGCAGGTCTTCTTTAGTTACGGTTTCCTTTTTATCGCCCAGTTCAATAACGCGCTGAGTAACCTTTTTAAGATCGGCGTCATTTAGCTTTAACCCAAGTTCCTGCAGGTTTTTCTCAATATTAGCCTTGCCGGATGTTTTACCCAGGGCATATTCCCGCTTTCTGCCGAAACGCTCAGGCAGCAGGTCGTTAAAGTATAAATTGTTTTTGTTATCGCCATCGGCGTGGATGCCTGCTGTTTGGGTAAATACGTTATCACCAACAATTGGTTTGTTTGATGGGATCCTTACCCCCGAAAATGTTTCAACCAATTTACTTACAGTATAAATAGACGATTCCTTTATGCCTATTTCAACCTCGGGTGCAAAATCATTTATAACAGCAACGGCGCTGGCCATAGCGGCATTGCCTGCACGTTCACCCATCCCGTTTACGGTTAGGTGCAATCCGCTTACCCCAGCCTTAACTGCTTCCAGCACATTGGCTGTGCCTAAATCATAATCGTTATGCGCATGAAAATCAAAATGAACGCCCGGGTATTTTCCTATTAGCTCCGTTAAAAACTTCGCAGTTTCAGCAGGGGTTAAAACCCCCAGGGTATCTGGCAGCAAGATCCTTTTTACAGGCTGTGTGGTAATAAAATCTAAATACTGATACACATACTCCGGCGAGTTGCGCATGCCATTGCTCCAGTCCTCTAAATAAACATTGGTTGCTATGCCTTTGCTTTGTGCAAGGTCAATTACATGTTTTATTTCGGCAAAATGCTGTTCCGGTGTTTTTTTAAGCTGATGGGTTAAGTGGTTTAACGAGCCCTTTGTTAGCAGGTTCTGAACCTTTACCCCTGAATTTACCATCCAGTCGATTGAAACGCCATTATCCACAAACGACAGCACTTCAATGCGGTCGGCATATCCGTTTTCTTCAGCCCAAACTAAAATGCTTTTAACGGCATTAAATTCGCCATCGGATACGCGCGCAGAAGCAATCTCAACCCTGTCGACATTGAGTTCTTCCAATAATAACTGGGTTATGGTTAGCTTCTCTGAAATGGAAAAAGACACCCCCGATGTTTGTTCTCCATCGCGAAGCGTAGTGTCCATTATCTCTAATTTCCTTCTTTCCATTGTAGTGGATTGTCTTTGTTGGTTATGCAGTACTTAGATAATTTAAACAATGTGCCTTAAAAATTATTTGACATAAAACGCTCCAAAATATATTCCAATCTCTGTGAACTTTGTGGCTCCTTTGTTATCTCGGTGGTTAATTTTTAACACAGAGGCCGCAAAGAATGCACAGAGGACACTAAGATTTCAGAGTATTTGCCACACAGTTTTATCATTACTTTTTAGGCGAGCCCTTCAAACCATAAAATTGGTATAAAATTAAAGCGGGAGATTTGAAGCAAACTCTTCAATTTCTCCTTTGATGCTTTGCAGGTAATCTATATCATCAAAGCCATTGATCATGTTATCCTTTTTGTACGGACTAATTACGAACGTTTCTTTTTCTCCTGTTGATAAAAGCGTAATAGTTTGATCCGGTAAATTCACTTCCAGTTCTGTTTTAGGATCAGCAATAATTGCAGTGAAGATCTTCTCGGCAAATTCCGGACTAACCTGTACCGGCAATACACCAATATTTAAACAGTTATTTTTAAAGATGTCCGCAAAAAAGCTGGATACCACGCATCGGAAGCCATAATCATAAACAGCCCATGCAGCGTGTTCCCTTGATGAGCCTGAACCAAAGTTTTTACCGCCAACCAATATTTTACCGCTGTAAATTGGGTTGTTCAATACAAAATCCCTTTTGGGGGTATTGTCAGCATTGTATCTCCAGTCGCGGAAAAGATTATCGCCAAAGCCAACCCGTTCCGTTGCCTTCAAAAAGCGGGCAGGGATAATTTGGTCGGTATCCACATTCTCTATCGGAAGCGGTACCGCAGTGCTTGTTAGTATATTAAATTTATCGTAAGCCATTTTGTTAGTCATTAGTCATTGAGTCATTAGGTCATTGACGCTCGTCATTTATCCCGCTACTCGCTTTTTTACAAATTAAACAAGTTCCTCTATTAACGTCCTTGGGTCGGTAACTACACCGGTAATGGCAGCGGCGGCAGCAACCAGCGGACTGGCCAGCATGGTTCTTGAACCCGGGCCTTGTCTTCCTTCAAAGTTTCTGTTTGATGTACTTACGGCGTATTTTCCGGCAGGAACCTTATCATCGTTCATTGCCAAACAGGCAGAACAACCCGGCTGGCGCAGCGCGAAACCTGCTTCGGTTAAAATATCCAGCAAGCCTTCTTCCTTTATCTGGGCTTCAACAATATGAGAGCCGGGAACCAACCAGGCGGTAACATTTTCGGCTTTGTGTTTGCCTTTTACAAGCGAAGTAAATGCGCGAAAATCTTCAATACGGCCATTGGTACAACTGCCTACAAATACAAAATCAACCGGCTTGCCTAACATCGAGTCGCCTTCGTGAAAGCCCATGTAGTTTAATGATTTCTCATAGGTTGCTGCGCCACCTTCAACATGGGCGGCATCCGGAATCTCGTGTGAAATCCCCATGCCCATTCCAGGGTTTGTTCCGTAAGTGATCATCGGTTCAATAGTTGAACCATCAAATGTTAATTCTTTATCAAAAATGGCATCAGCGTCAGTTTTCAAAGTTTTGTAATAAGCTAATGCTCTATCCCAGGCTTCGCCTTTAGGGCTAAATTCGCGGCCTTTTACATAATTGATGGTGGTTTCGTCCGGGGCAATCATCCCGCCACGGGCACCCATCTCAATACTTAAATTACAAACCGTCATCCGGCCTTCCATGGTCATGTTTTCAAACACATCACCTGCATACTCTACAAAATAACCGGTAGCGCCTGATGTGGTAAGCTTTGAAATAATGAACAACGCAACATCCTTCGGCGTAACGCCAATACCTAATTTCCCATTAACGTTAATGCGCATTTTTTTAGGCTTTGGCTGCATGATACACTGTGTAGCCAAAACCATTTCAACTTCAGACGTACCGATACCGAAAGCTATGGCACCAAAAGCACCGTGCGTAGATGTGTGCGAATCACCGCAAACAATGGTTGCGCCGGGCTGCGTAATTCCATACTCAGGACCAACAACGTGAACTATACCATTCTTTTGATGGCCCAATCCCCAATAGCTGATCCCATATTCGTTTGAATTTGATTCAAGCGCGTCTAACTGGTTAGCAGAAAGCGGATCGGCAACGGGTAAGTGCTGGTTTATTGTCGGCGTGTTATGATCTGCGGTGGCAAATGTACGTTCAGGATATAAAACCCTTATTCCCCTGCTCTTTAAACCTAAAAAGGCTACCGGGCTGGTAACTTCATGGATCAAATGACGGTCGATGAATAGCACGTCTGGTCCACCTTCAATTTTGCGCACCACATGCGTGTCCCAAACCTTGTCAAATAATGTCTTGCTCATTTTTATAGTTTCTTATGTATTACTCAATTTGTAAAACGTTCACTTATGCGTTGATACTGTTATTAGCCAATATTAGCAAATCTTCGTCGGTTATATTTAGTTTGCTATCGGCCAGGGTTAAGAAGTTTTTATAAGCTTCGTTCAGCTCGTTCTTATCCAAATTCTGGCCCAAACGCTCCAAATGGAATTTTAAGGCATGTCTTCCGCTGCGGGCAGTAAGCACAATAGTTGCGCTTGGGAAGCCAACATCTTCAGGTTTAATAATTTCGTAATTTTCGCGGTTCTTTAAAAAGCCATCCTGGTGAATACCGCTGCTGTGCGCAAAGGCGTTGCTGCCAACAATAGCTTTATTAGCCTGTACCGGCATCCGCATTTGTGTGCGTACCAGTTGACTGATCTCGTAAAAATTGCGGGCGTTTATGTTGGTATGTAAACCAAGCTGGTGTGTTTTCAGGATCATGACGACTTCCTCAATAGACGTATTGCCTGCACGTTCGCCAATGCCATTAATGGTTCCTTCAATTTGTCTTGCACCGTTTTGCAAGCCTGCAATAGAGTTTGCGGTAGCGAGGCCAAGGTCGTTATGGCAATGTACCGAGATTACGGCCTTGTCAATGTTCTTCACATTTTCTTTCAAAAAACGAATCTTGTCGCCATACTGATTTGGCAAACAATAACCGTTGGTATCCGGAATATTTACAACTGTAGCGCCAGCGGCAATAACCGCTTCAATCATTTGCGCCAGATAATAAATATCCGCCCGCCCGGCATCTTCAGCAAAAAACTCAATATCCTCAACAGATTTTTTGGCATATTTTACCGCATCAACAGCACGTACCAGGATCTCCTCGCGGGTACTGTTAAACTTGGTCTTGATGTGCATGTCAGATGACCCGATACCCGTATGGATGCGTGGCCTTTTAGCATATTGAAGCGACTCAACAGCTACATCAATATCGCCTTTATTTGCCCGTGTTAAGGCACAAACTATTGGCGCTGATACCGACTTGGAGATCTCCACAACACTCTGAAAATCGCCGGGACTTGAGACAGGGAAACCAGCTTCAATAATATCTACGCCCAATGCCTCCAGTTCTTTGGCGATCTCAATTTTTTCAGGGGTGGTTAACTGGCAGCCCGGTACCTGTTCGCCATCGCGAAGCGTGGTATCAAAAACATAAACGCGGTTTGGATCGTGTAACATATTTTTTAAATTTGAGATTTGAGATTTGAGATTTGAGACTTTGCAAAGTCCTCCATCGTTCATCTCTCA
Source organism: Mucilaginibacter sp. (assembly GCF_028288225.1). Lineage (GTDB taxonomy): Bacteria > Bacteroidota > Bacteroidia > Sphingobacteriales > Sphingobacteriaceae > Mucilaginibacter. The sequence continues at coordinate 25,419 of NZ_JAQBOC010000078.1, read as the reverse complement.
TCAGTTAATGCTTATATTATATTGTTTGGACACTGAACTTAACCAGTTTCCCTTTTTTATTAAATTCTATTATCAGAAAACTTGGATCAAATGGGCTATCATAAATTCCCAAATTATATGAGAATCCGAATTGCCTTTCTGGTTCACCAAGCAGCTTTATTACTTTTGTGCTGTCCATACCCTTTTTTAAATAGTTATTTTTAAGGTCAGTAAGCATGTAGTGCCTAATGTTATCATCGTCCTTTGTTTTAAAATTAACCCAGGACACTTTATCAAACTTTAATTTATCCTCTTCACTACTTTGGGCACTCCAAATAAATGAACCGAAAAAAAGTATAAATCCTGTTATGCATGAAATAAGTACAATCCCTATAATCCACAATATCTTTTTATGTCCTGATTTCATGTTGGGCTGAGCCGTTAACTTATTCTTTAATCGCCACAAACCTCAACCTCTTATAATCAGCATACAAGTTGCCGTCTTTTTCATAGGTTGGTTCAAGCAAATCGGTTATTTCTCCCAATATTTCTTTTAGTTCAACTGCCGGGATCCCCTCAAAAAAAGCGGGGCCAAACATGTTCAGCCATTTAGTAACGCCTTGTTTGCCATCATGTAACAGGGTAGGCCTGTCAAAATGTGCAGCAAACGTTACCCTGAAACCACGGGCCTCCAGCTTGCCGGTATATTCGCCCAATGAGGGGAAATACCAGGGCCTGCGTTCGCCCAGTTTTTTGTAACCATGTTTTTCAAGCACCTGCTGCGTTGCCGTAATCATGTGCTTATTATTGTCTTTACCGCCCATTTCGGCAACAAAACGGCCACCGGGTTTAAGACTGTCATAAACGCATTTTATAACGTCATCAGCCTTGTGCATCCAGTGCAGGGCAGCGTTTGAAAATACGGCATCAAAGGCTTTATTGAAATGAAAATTTGCCCCGTCGGCAACCTTAAAATCAACGCCGGGGAATTCCTTTTCAGCCTTTTCAATCATTTCGGCAGAGGCATCAATACCTGTAACCTCAGCGCCATGATCTTTTATTTGTTTTGTCAGATGTCCTGTACCGCAACCCAGGTCGATAATTTGCTCGCCCTGTTTTATATCCAATAATTCAAGCACGCTTTCCCCGTATTGGTATACGAATGCGTGCTTATCGTCATATAATTCTGCGTTCCATTTCATACAGTAATGATTACACCGATGGTTTTTGATTACACCGATTTTCATTTCAATAGCGATGGGAATAAAACCCATCGCCATACTATTCTTTTTAGTTCCCCCTTTAGGGGGTTAGGGGGCTATTACGCTTCTACAACCTGGTTTTCAGGGCGTAAACTGCGTACAGTTTTGCCTGTCTGCCACATTTCGCTTTCGCGTAATTCTTTTAATTCAGCATCAAGTTTCTCACGGTAGTCAGGTTTGCTGTTTGAATCAATTGATTTTTGTGATTCAACGCCTGTTGCTACGCTATTGTATAGTTCTTCAAATACCGGTTTAGTAGCATCACGGAAACGTTTCCACCAATCCAATGCACCGCGTTGAGCTGTGGTTGAGCAATTGGCGTACATCCAATCCATACCATTTTCAGCAACCAATGGCATTAATGATTGGGTTAGCTCTTCAACAGTTTCGTTAAATGATTCTGATGGTGAGTGACCGTTTTTGCGCAATACTTCATACTGTGCTGCAAAGATGCCCTGGATACAACCCATCAGCGTACCACGCTCGCCGGTTAAATCGCTGAATACTTCTTTCTTAAAGTTGGTTTCGAATAAGTAACCGCTGCCTACAGCAATACCTAATGCAATAACACGGTTAAATGCGTTACCGGTAGCATCCTGGAAAATAGCGTAGCTTGAGTTTAAGCCACGGCCCTGTAAAAACATGCGGCGTAATGAAGTGCCTGATCCTTTTGGAGCAACCAAAAATACGTCAACATCAGCAGGAGGAATAATTCCTGTTTGCTCGTTAAAAGTAATCCCGAAACCGTGAGAAAAGTATAGTGCTTTACCCGGAGTTAAGTGTTTTTTAACGGTTGGCCATAATGCAATCTGGGCGGCATCGCTAAGCAGGTAGCAAATAACCGTTCCTTTTTCAAGAGCTTCTTCAATTTCAAAAAGTGTTTCGCCGGGTACAAAGCCGTCACTTACAGCTTTATCCCATGTTTTTGTGCCTTTACGCTGACCAACAATCACATTAATGCCGTTGTCTTTTTGATTAAGCGCCTGACCAGGACCCTGAACGCCATAGCCAATTACCGCTACAACTTCGTCTTTTAATACTTCCTGTGCCTTTGATAAAGGGAACTCCTCGCGGGTTACTACATTTTCTTCAGTGCCGCCGAAATTTAATTTTGCCATCGTTATTTTTGTTTTGATATCACCGATTTTGTTTTGATTTCACCGATGATTGGTTTTACTTATTATAGTTTATAATCTTTTTATTCTTTTACCACTCACTATTCACCCTTCACCACTCACTTCTTCGTTATGATCACAATGCCGGTTGCCCAGCCCATTTTTGTTAAAATAAGGTCGTCACGACTATCTAAATAGCTGATCAGGCTGGTTGCTTTTTCAGCATGACCTGTTGGCCAGTTAGCCTGTGGCAGCATATCATCAATAACATAAATGCCTCCTTTTTCAATCATCTCCAGCACTTCATCCAGCAATAAATATTTACCGGGCCATGCATCAGCAAAAATAAAACTGAACTTTTGTCCGGCGTTTTGTTTTATCCAGTCTGCACCATCGGCACAGATCAACTTTAACCTTTTATCAACTCCCAAATTCTCTTTGGCGATGCTTAAAACAGTTTCATCATTATCAATTGAGATCATTGTTGATGAACCATCCATGCCATCTAAGATCCATGTGGTTGATAAACCCGTGCCTGTGCCCAGCTCTAAAAACTTTCCTCCCGGTTTTGATGCCGCCAGCGTTTTAAGCAATGAGCAGGTCAGTACTTCCGACGGCATGGTAAAACCACTCGCTTCCGTAGCAACTTTTATAGCATTGTAAGCCGATGGATATTTTTGTCTTATTTCTTCTAACATATTAATTGGTGATTACACCGATTTCGGACGATTACACCGATTTTTTATTTGATGACTTCACTGATTGTTGTGATATCACCGATTTTATCTCGTTAATTCTTTAATTCTGAAAATTCTGATTCAGACAAATTACATGGTAAATACTTTTTCTCCCTGGTTTAAATATTCATTCTCTATCACTTCCTCACCCGGTTCAAGCCTTTCAAATTCTCTTATTTTCGAGTTAAAGCCTTCGCTGTCCTTAATAATGGCTACACGCGCACTGCGTACAAACTCAATCAGTCCGTAAGGCTGCAAAATACTGATCAGGTTATCCGTTTCCTCGCGGTGACCTGTTGTTTCAAATACCGTATAATCCTTGCGAAGCGTTACTACACGTGCGCCATTCTCGCGCAACAAACGCTCAACGCTTACCTTTTCAGCAATAACATCGGTTGATACTTTGTACAGCGCCAGTTCCTGCCAGATCACGTCCTCGTTGGTATGATAATACACCTTTAAAACCTCTACCTGTTTTTCTATCTGGCGGCAAAGTTTACGTACCACATCTTCCGATTCATTGATCACAATATTAAAACGGTGAATGCTCTCAATTTCTGATGGAGAAGTATTCAAACTATCTATATTGATCTTTCTGCGGGTAAATATTATAGCTATCCGGTTTAGTAAACCAATCTGGTTTTCGGTATAAACCGTGATGTTAAATTCCTGTTTGTCTATTTGAGTTTCCATTTTAATCTTTTTTTAAGCTCCCCTTTAGGGGTTAGGGGCCTACTTCAACCTGATCTCGGCAACACTGCATCCCTGCGGTACCATGGGGAACACGTTGTTTTCTTTGGTTACCATTACTTCTAAAAGGAACGAGCCTTTGTTCTCCATCATTTGTTTTAATGCTGACGGAAGATCCTTGCGGTCGTCAATCATTTTACCTGCAATGCCGTAAGCAGCTGCAACAGCCACAAAATCCGGGCTCTGGATATCCACAAACGAATACCTGCGCTCATTAAACAGCTCCTGCCACTGACGCACCATGCCCAGGAATTTGTTATTCAGGATAATGATCTTTACATCAATACCGGTTTGCATAATAGTACCCAACTCCTGCAAGGTCATCTGGAAGCCGCCATCGCCAATTATGGCAATTACATCGCGTTCCTGCGCACCAAACTTGGCGCCTATTGCTGCAGGCAGGGCAAAGCCCATGGTGCCTAAGCCCCCGCTGGTAACATTGCTGCGGGTTTTATTTAAAGTAGCATAACGGCAAGCCACCATTTGGTGCTGGCCAACATCGGTAACAATAACAGCATCGCCTTTAGTTAATTCATTAAGCTGTTTTATAACCTCGCCCATCGTCATTTCAGGCGACGTTGGGTTTAGCTCCTCATGAATTACCGCATCATATTCCTTTTGGGTGTACTCATTAAATAACTTTACCCATTCGGTATGTGCTTTTTGCTCAACCAATGCGGTAAGCAATGGCAGTGTTTCTTTACAATCGCCCCAAACAGGTACGGTTGATTTTACGTTTTTATCTATCTCGGCAGGGTCAATATCCAAATGGATCACCTTTGCCTGTTTTGCATATTTATCAAGGCGGCCTGTTACACGGTCGTCAAAACGCATGCCTATGGCAATTAATACATCACACTCATTGGTTAATACATTCGGGCCGTAGTTTCCATGCATCCCCAGCATCCCCACGTTAAGCGGGTGATCTGTAGGGATAGCACCAGCGCCTAAAATTGTCCATGCAGATGGGATGCCGCTCTTTTCAACAAAAGCTTTAAACTCCTGTTCAGCACTGCCTAATATTACACCCTGCCCCCAAATAATGAACGGCTTTTTAGCTTGATTGATCAATTCTGCAGCTTCCTTAATATATTGCGGCCTAACAATTGGCTTTGGCCTGTAGCTGCGGATATGATCGCACTTGGTATATCCCTTATAATCGAACTTCTGGATCTGTGCATTTTTTGTTATGTCGATCAAAACAGGTCCCGGTCTGCCGCTTTTGGCTATGTAAAAAGCCTTTGCAATAACCTCGGGGATCTCTGTAGCATCAGTTACCTGGTAGTTCCATTTGGTAACAGGGGTTGTAATGTTTATCACATCTGTTTCCTGGAAAGCATCGGTACCTAAAAGGTGAGCAAACACTTGCCCGGTGATGCATACCAATGGTGTACTGTCAATCTGCGCATCAGCCAACCCGGTCACTAGATTTGTAGCACCCGGACCGCTGGTTGCAAATACCACACCCACCTTGCCTGAGGTACGTGCATAACCCTGTCCGGCATGAATGCCACCCTGCTCGTGGCGAACTAATATGTGATTTAATTTCTCTTTATAATCATACAAGGCATCATAAATGGGCATAATTGCGCCACCCGGATAGCCAAAAATGGTATCCACACCTTCAATCATCAAAGCCTCCAGCAAGGCCTCTGATCCTGAAAACTCAACCGAATGCTTTTGCTCCGGCGGTGTTAATGTTTCTTGTGCTACTTCCATAATGCCCCCCAACCCCCTAAAGGGGGAGTTTTTTTAAGCCCATCCTTAATGGATAAGCGATTGTTATTATTTATTTTTTACTCTCTATTTTAATTACACCTCCTGCACCCCTTTAGGGGCCGGGGGCTACATTTCATCCGTAACACAACCTTCTGCAGCTGTGCTAACTGTTTTTGCGTATTTGTACAGCAGTCCTTTTTTAGCTTTAAGCGCTGGCTGTACCCAGTTGACTCGGCGTGCCGCGATTTCTTCCGCGGATACCTTCAGCGTCATGGTATTGGTGGTAGCGTCAATTTCAATGGTGTCGTTGTCCTGTACAAAGGCAATTAAACCGCCGTCGTACGCTTCGGGAGTAATGTGACCAACCACAAAACCATGTGTACCACCGCTGAATCTTCCATCGGTAATTAAAGCTACCGAAGCACCTAAGCCTGCACCAAATATGGCGCCTGTAGGTTTCAGCATTTCGGGCATACCGGGTGCGCCTTTAGGGCCGATGTTGCGGATCACCACTACATCACCCGCTCTTACGCGACCGCTGGTAATACCGTGGATCAGCTCAAACTCACCATCAAAAACACGGGCAGGGCCTTCAAAACGCTCGCCTTCCTTTCCACTTATTTTGGCTACGCTGCCGCCTTCGGCAAGGTTTCCATATAGGATCTGTAAGTGACCGGTCGCTTTTATCGGGTTTTCAGCCGGGAATATTATTTTTTGGTTTTCAAACTCCATTTCAGGAACATCAGCCAGGTTTTCGGCAATGGTTTTACCGGTTACGGTTAAACAACTGCCATCTATCCAGCCCAATTTCAACAAGTATTTCATTACAGCCGGAACACCGCCAACTTTGTGCAGGTCCTCCATCATGTATTTACCGCTCGGCTTCATATCAGCCAGTACCGGAATGCGGTTACTTACCGACTGGAAATCATCCTGCGTTAATTTTACGTCAATACTTTTAGCCATCGCTATCAGATGCAGCACCGCATTGGTACTTCCACCTAACACCATAATCGTAACAATAGCATTTTCAAATGCCGCACGGGTCATAATGTCTGATGGTTTTATATCGCGTTCAAGCAAGATCTTTATTGCTTTGCCTGCTGCTAAACACTCGTCCTTCTTTTCCTGGCTTAAAGCCGGGTTTGATGACGAGTAAGGCAAGCTCATGCCCAATGCTTCAATAGCCGAAGCCATTGTATTGGCCGTATAGATGCCACCACAGGCACCGGCACTCGGACAAGCATTTTTCACCACGCCCATAAAATCCTCGGGCGTTATATTACCGGCTATTTTTTGGCCCAAAGCCTCAAATGCCGATACAATGTTTAAATCTTCCCCTTTATAATGGCCCGGTTTAATAGTACCGCCATATACCATTATCGACGGGCGGTTAAGCCTGCCCATGGCAATTACTGAACCCGGCATGTTTTTATCACAGCCCGGCAGGGTTATCAACCCATCATAATACTGTGCACCACAAACCGCTTCAATAGAATCAGCAATAACATCCCTGCTAACCAACGAGTAGCGCATTCCTTCGGTACCCATGCTCATGCCATCGCTAACGCCAATGGTGTGAAATATTAGTCCAACCAAATCTTCAGTCCAGATACCTTTTTTAACAATTTTAGCCAAATCATTCAGGTGCATGTTACAGGTATTGCCGTCATAGCCCATACTTGCTACGCCTACCTGCGCCTTTTTCATATCATCGTCGGTTAAGCCAATGCCGTAAAGCATGGCCTGCGCTGCCGGTTGGGTAGGGTCTTGCGTTAAGTTTTTGCTATATTTATTTAGCTCTATCGTTTCAGTTTGTGCACTCATACTTTGTTGCTGTTGCCAGCTTTTGGTACTAAAATTTTAATTACAGTTAAGGTTTGCCCTGGTATTGCAAATTGATATTTGTAAGGTAGAGATAGTTAAAAGGAATGCCAAGTGATTAAAAATAAATTTGCAATTAGTATTTAATTTTGTGTTATACAATATTTACGATATAAAAGTTTGCATTATTAAAATATAAAGATACAATATATTTAACAAAATATACCAAAGTTCAAAACGGTATTTGGTACGTTTTTTATGCATGCATAGTAAAGGGGCAAATTTCTGCCTGAAAAGGGGTTGAGGATGCGCAAATGTGCGGATTTTTGATGTGCGGATTGAAGAGAAATTGACAGGCTTTTCTGGCGTTGGAATGTGTGTTTACCAGGGAGGCTTTTGGTCCCGGTTGTATTGTTTGTCCCGGTTTATAGGGAGTGGGACAAGTAGGAAAAAAATGTTTCTCTACTTATAATTAAGGGTTGATAAATATTACAATAATATTTTGCTGCCGGGCACGCGGGGCACGAGTACGCCACCTCTTTAGGCCGGCGCTGCATACCCGCGCCAGGGGGAGAGATGATTTAAATTAAATAACTCCAGAGCCGCATTAATTTAACCAAGATTAATTGTTTTTTTATTGTTGAATGATTGATAAATCGGGACAAATCATCTTTTTGATAATCGGTGAAATCAATTTCAAATCAATATAATCATCTCCAATAATTGGTGAAATCATCGTAAAATCGGTGTAATCCAAATCAAAAACTGTAACTTTGTCTGTCATAATGGCTCATAAATTGCTGTGGCGCAATTGTTGAGTTTGTTGCAACAGATAAAAAATAGCATGTTAAATTTTATAAGTAAGCTTTTCGGAAGCAAATCAGATCGGGACGTAAAAAGCATTTTGCCTATAGTTGAAAAGGTAAAGGCTGAATTTGCCAAACTTGGCAGCTTAAGTAACGATGAGCTTAGAGCTAAAACCATAAGCTTTAAGGAAACTATTGCTGAAGGCCTTGCCGCTATTGACGGCGAGATAGGCGCAATTAAAGAGCGGATTGAAGAGAACCCCAACCTTGATGTAAATGAAAAGGTTGAACTATATACCCAGCTTGATAAGCTTGAAAAAGATCGAAACAAGGAACTGGAAGAAATACTAATGCGCATTCTTCCTGAAGGTTTTGCCGTGGTGAAAGAAACAGCCTTAAGGTTTAAAGAAAATAAAACTATTGAGGTTACAGCAACACAGTTTGACCGCGACCTGGCTGCCCGTAAACAAAACGTAATTATAAAAGGCGACAACGCCATTCACCATAATACCTGGTTGGCTGCAGGCAATGAAGTTACCTGGGACATGGTACATTACGATGTACAGCTGATAGGCGGTATTGTATTGCACCAGGGTAAAATTGCTGAAATGGCCACAGGTGAAGGTAAAACGCTGGTAGCTACTCTGCCCGCATATCTGAACGCACTTGCCGGCCAGGGTGTACATATTGTAACCGTGAATGACTATCTGGCACGCCGTGACTCTGAATGGATGGGCCCGCTTTATGAGTTTCACGGTTTATCGGTTGATTGTATTGATAAACATGAGCCAAATTCTGAAGAACGACGCCACGCATACCAGTCGGATATTATTTTTGGCACCAACAATGAGTTTGGTTTTGACTACCTGCGTGACAATATGACACGCAGTCCTGAAGAATTAGTGCAGGGAAAACTGCATTATGCCATGGTGGATGAGGTTGACTCTGTATTAATTGATGATGCCCGTACACCGCTGATCATCTCAGGCCCTATTCCCCGCGGTGATGAACATGAGTTTTATGAGTTGAAACCGCGCATTGAGCGCCTGGTTAATGCACAAAAAAACTATGTGAACGGTGTTTTAAATGAAGCTAAAAAATTAATTGCCGAAGGCAAAAGCGGACCCGACGAAGGTGGTTTAGCATTATTGCGTGCATTTAGAGGCTTGCCAAAAAGTAAAGCCTTAATTAAATACTTAAGCGAAGGCGGCAACAGGAATCTTTTACAAAAAACCGAAAACTTTTACATGCAGGACCAAAGCAAGGAAATGCATAAGGTAGATGCCGAACTGTTTTTTGTAATTGATGAAAAAAACAACCAGGTTGAATTGGCAGAAAAAGGGATTGAGCTGATCACAGCGTCAGGCGAAGATCCCAGCTTTTTTGTGATGCCTGATGTAGGTACCGAGATCTCGGATATTGAAAAATCAGAATTACCGGCAGAAGAAAAAATTGGCCGTAAAGATGAGCTGATGCGCGATTTCTCTATAAAATCTGAACGGATCCACTCTGTTAACCAGCTGTTAAAGGCATATACCCTGTTTGAAAAAGATACAGAATACATTTTAGATGAAGGCAAGGTAAAGATAGTTGATGAGCAAACCGGCCGTGTGCTTGATGGCCGTCGCTACTCTGATGGCTTGCACCAGGCAATTGAGGCTAAAGAAAATGTTAAGGTTGAAGATGCTACCCAAACCTTTGCAACTATTACTCTGCAAAACTATTTCCGTATGTACCACAAGCTTTGCGGTATGACGGGTACTGCCGTTACCGAAGCAGGTGAGTTTTGGGAGATCTACAAGCTGGATGTGGTTGAAATTCCAACCAATACAACTATCAGCCGTGATGACAGGCAGGATTTGGTTTACCGTACCGTACGTGAAAAATACAATGCAGTAGCCGAAGAAATTGTTGCCCTGACAACTGCTGGCCGCCCGGTACTGGTAGGTACTACCTCGGTTGAAATTTCGGAATTATTAAGCCGTATGCTTAAGCTGCGCGGTATTAAACATAATGTACTGAACGCCAAAATGCACCAGAAGGAGGCCGACATTGTGGCCGAAGCCGGTCAGGCAGGCACTGTAACTATTGCCACCAATATGGCTGGTCGTGGTACAGATATAAAACTTGGTGCAGGCGTGAAAGATGCCGGTGGTTTGGCCATTGTAGGTACTGAGCGCCATGAGTCGCGCCGTGTTGACCGCCAGCTGCGTGGTCGTGCAGGACGCCAGGGTGACCCGGGATCATCACAGTTCTTTGTATCGCTTGAAGATAACCTGATGCGCCTGTTCGGTTCTGAAAGGATCAGTAACCTGATGGTGCGGATGGGGATAGAAGAAGGCGAAGTGATCCAGCACTCCATGATCTCCAACTCAATTGAACGCGCTCAGAAAAAGGTTGAAGAAAACAACTTCGGGATTCGTAAGCGCTTGCTGGAGTATGATGATGTGATGAACTCACAGCGTACGGTTATTTACTCAAAACGTAAAAATGCACTGTTTGGCGAACGACTGGAAGTTGATATTAACAACACCATTTTTGATGTGGTTGAGGATGTGGTAACCGAATATAAAGAAACAAACAATTACGAAGGGTTCTCCCTGGAGATGATCCGTCTGTTCTCTGTAGATGTTGAGATCTCACATGATGAATTTGCATCAAAAAACATAAATGGGTTAGTTGACAGGGCTTTCCAGGAGGTAAATGATTTTTACAAACGTAAACAGGAAGCCATTGCCCAGCAGGCATACCCGGTTTTAAAAGATGTATATGATACCCGTGGCGAGTATGTTGAAAACATTGTAGTGCCTTTTACCGATGGCATAAATGGCATCCAGGTATCAGTACCGCTTAAAAAGGCAATTGCCAATAAGGGGCAGGAAGTGTTTAAATCGTTCGAAAAGAATGTTACGCTTTACCTTATTGATGATGCATGGAAAGAGCACCTGCGTGAAATGGATGAACTGAAACAATCTGTTCAGAATGCCGTTTACGAACAAAAGGACCCATTATTGGTTTATAAGTTTGAGGCTTTTGAATTGTTTCGCCAGATGCTGGCCAGTGTGAACAAGGACCTGGTAAGCTTCCTTTTCAGGGGCGGGATCCCGGTGCAACAGGAGGCAGAAGATATTCGCGAAGCAAAGCCACAACCAAAGCTTGATCTGAAGAAGATGCGTACCTCAAAACCTGAACTGGTGAGTGAATCAAACGGCGTACCAATGATGGATATGCGCGAAGTTCAAAAAGCAACACCAGTTAGGGTTGAGCACAAAATAGGCAGAAATGACCCTTGTCCTTGCGGCAGCGGTAAAAAATATAAAAACTGCCATGGCGTGGGCCAGGCGTAAAAATAAAGGCGTCATTGCGAGGAACGAAGCAAACTTTGAGCTATACAAATCATGAACCTTATGCATTTTGGTAACCCATGAGCCGCTTTTAGGTCACCACAATACATAAGGTCCGTTGATTGTCCTGTGCAGAGATTGCTTCGTTCCTCGCAAAGACGATGAAGAATAAAATATTATGAAAAATGCACTATCTTATTACACAGCTAAGCTTAGTAAAATAAGGTGCTGCATTTTTTTTATGTCGATATTTTTGCCGGCATTAGCAAGCGCTCAAACCCGAGGCACCGTTCAGGTAATAAAAGATCCGCTGATAGATACCCTGATGGCCCGGCGCCCCTCTCTTAATAAAGGTGGCGCTATAACCGGGGGAGAAGAAACGTCCAATGGCTATCGTGTTCAGATCTTTTTCGGCTCAAGCAGGCAGGCTGCCTATGATGCACAGGCAAAGTTTAACGAAGAATATCCGGAGCTGCGTACTTACATTATCTACAATGAGCCAAACTTTAAAGTACGCGCCGGTGATTTCAGAACGCGCCTGGAAGCGCAGAAATTAGTACAGGAAATAAGGCCGATGTTTAGCAGCCTGTTTATTATTCCCGAGAAGATAAATCCTCCAAAAACAGACCCCTCAAATGATTAAAGAGCAAATTCAACAGCTGTCGAAAAATATTTTTAATGATGTTGTGGCTAACCGCCGCCATTTGCATTCGCATCCGGAACTTTCCTTTCAGGAAGTGGAAACCTCTGCATTTGTGGCCGGGAAACTGGATGAGCTGGGATTGAAATATGAAAGAATGGCCGACAATGGGCTTGTTGCCTTGATAAAAGGTGATAAACCATCGGATAAAGTAGTAGCCTTAAGGGCTGATATGGATGCCCTGCCTATTACCGAGGTTAACGAGGTTTCCTATAAATCACAAAATATTGGTGTAATGCATGCCTGCGGACATGATGCACACACTTCATCGCTGTTAGGTACAGCAAAAATATTAACAGATTTAAAAAGCCAGTTTGGCGGAACCGTAAAGCTGATCTTTCAGCCGGCAGAAGAAAAGCTGCCCGGCGGCGCCAGCATAATGATAAAAGAAGGCGTACTGGAAAACCCAAAGCCACAGGCGGTTTTAGGGCAGCATGTAATGCCTTTAATAGAGGCAGGTAAGGTAGGTTTCCGTGCGGGCAAGTATATGGCCTCAACAGACGAGATCTATGTTACTGTAAGAGGCAAGGGCGGTCATGGTGCGCAACCCCAGCAAAATGTAGACCCTGTTATTATCATGGCGCACATGCTAACCGCATTACAGCAGATAGTAAGCCGCTTTGCCGACCCTAAAAGCCCATCTGTTCTTTCCTTTGGTAAGGTAATAGCAAATGGTGCAACCAATGTGATCCCTAACGAGGTTTACCTGGAAGGCACCTTCCGCACCATGGATGAAAAATGGCGCAATGAGGCCCACATCAAAATGAAAAAAATGGCTGAAGGCATTTGCGAAAGCATGGGCGGCAGCTGCGAGTTCAATATTATGCGTGGGTACCCGTTCCTGATCAATGAAGAAAAGCTAACTGCAGCAACCCGTGGCCATGCCGAAGATTATTTAGGAAAAGAAAACGTGCTTGACCTTGACATCTGGATGGCAGCTGAAGATTTTGCCTATTACTCACAGGTAGCTGATTCCTGCTTTTACCGCTTGGGAACCCGCAATGAAAGCCGTGGTATTACATCCTCTGTACATACGCCAACCTTTGATGTGGAAGAAGATGCGTTCAAGATTTCTACAGGATTAATGGCTTATTTGGCGGTTAAGCAGTTAGGTAATTAGGGAAAGGTTCATGGTTGATGGTTCATAGATCGTGGTAGCTCGTTTCCGCAGGGTCTCTCGCAGAGGACCCTGCGCTGGATTAGCTTTCTGAGGAGAATGCGGCCGCTTGCACAAATGAAAAATTAAGTAAACCACAAACATTGCGCAGGGTCCTCTATGAGAGACCCTGCGAGGACAAGAATGAAAAAACTACTCCCCGCTTTCGGCTTTCTCCTTTTCGCTTTCAGCTCCCACGCCCAGCAGATCAAACGTTTTAACCCCGATTCCATTCGTACCATTGTTATTGATTCTGCTATAAATATCCATTCACATAGATTAAACGCACAGGATTTTATTGATGCCGTACTGGCTGATACCGGCTTTTACCAGGCATTCCAAAACATGAAGCATTATGGCTTTACTGCCGAGAACCGCATTTATACTTATAACAGCAAAAACAAAGTAGAGGGTAAAAGCTATCGTAAAATAAAGCATAGCTATATTGATGGGAAACCCAAGGCTGAATACCTGGCAAAAAGCGATAGCGGTTCTCTTTATAAAAGTAATGGCAAGCCGCAGCTTTACACGGTTGAAATGTTTGATTATATTTTCACCAATGCCTATAAATCAAACTTTGTGCCCGGCCCAATGAAGCAGGGCGCAGAAGGTAAGAATGCATCGTACAAAGACAAACTAAAGACCCTGATTTTTGCTCCCGGTCATAAAGTAAAAGGGCTGCCGTTCCTAAGCAGCAAAACCGAGATCTTCGGGAAGGATATGAGGGGCTATTACTTTTACCAGTTTGCCCGCGGCAAATACCTCGATACCATCCCGGTGTATCGGTTCAGGGTGATAAGAAAGCCAAGCATTGCTGACAATGATGTGGTGATAAACGAGCTGACCACCATTTTTGATATGCGTAACTTCCAGATCCTTGGGAGGTACGTCGACCTTAAATACCACAATATGCTGTTCAGCTTTGATGTGCAGATGAATATTGAGCTAAATAATATTAACGGCGAGCTTTTACCCGCAAAAATAACCTACCAGGGCAACTGGGATGTGCCTTTTCACAAAATAGAGAGGGCAAGTTTTTTGATAGTGCAGAAGGAGTATAACCGTTGATTTATATTGATTTTTATGCTTTCGCTGATTTGAAAAAGCGACAGAGCCAGGAAACTACGTAAATAAATAAAAAAATATTTGCGCAATTGATGGGTTGCACATATATTTGCAACTAAACGGTTGCAAATATATGAGACGAGATATTTATCAGGCTATTGCCGATCCTACCCGACGGGCCATATTGAGCCTGCTGGCAATCAGTGCCATGACGCCCAATGCAATTGCCGGGCACTTTGGCAACACCCGGCAGTCCGTATCCAAACACATTCAAATCCTGGTAGAATGTGGGGTAGTTAATTCACAACACACCGGCCGCGAAATCCATTACCATTTTAATCCGCAGAAAATGAAAGAAATAGACAAATGGCTTGAAAGCTTCCGCAAGCTATGGGACGATCGTTTTACCCAGTTAGATGATGTATTAAAGAACTTATAAAACCATTAGTTATGATAAACAACACAGTAATTTCAAAAGATCTGGTTAACAGGAAACTCCATGTTACCCGGGAATTTAATGCGCCGGTCAGCAGGATATGGAAAGCATGGACAGAAAGCAGTATATTGGATAAATGGTGGGCGCCTAAGCCATGGCGCACAGAGACCAAAACGATGGACTTTAAAGAGGGCGGCTTATGGCTCTACAGCATGGTTGGGCCGGAAGGCGAAAGGCATTGGTGCCGGGTAGATTTTAAAACGATAGATCCGGAGCAAAGCCTTACAATTGTGGACTGCTTTTGCGATGAGAACGGCAATGTGGATGACAGTATGCCTCTAATGTATTGGCTTATTGAATTTAAAGCAACTGAAACAGGAACAAAAGTTGAAGTAACCATTACATTTGACAAGGAAGCTGACCTGGAAAAAATTATCGAAATGGGCTTCGAGGGAGGTTTTACCATGGCACTTGGCAACCTGGACGAAGTATTATTGGAATCTTAATTTATATTACATTGAATGCGCAGATGACCGCTCCAAAAGGGCGGCTGTCTGTTTTTTATTGCGTGGTCTCTGCCGTTTCTTTTATCACCCTATTCCGCTCTACTAAAAGCTTTTCCATATACCATCCTAAAAAAAGAAAATTAGCCACCTTGCCCAACCAGCCGAAAGGGGATTCAAACAGGAAAATATCCTTCATTACCGTTTGATTGTTCACTGCATAAAAAAGATGCTCATGCCTGAAGCTTTTAAATGCGCCGCTCACCATTTCGTCAGTAAATGAATTAGGAGAATCAAATTCGGTGATCTTTGAGGTAAGGTTTTGCCAAATACCGAAATGTTTTGCCCGCCATGTAACGGTTTCACCCAGCTCTATCAGTCCGCTTGCACGCCCGGCAATAACCCTTTCGCCGGTTTGTTTGGTCGATTCCAGGTGCAGGTCAATGCTCCGGGCCATGTCAAAACAGCGTTCAACAGGCGCATTAATATGGGTACAGAGCTCTATTTGCGTCATAGACAGCTGATTGAAAATGATCCTTTTAACATCAATGGCCTTAATGAGCACAGACCTGCGCAGCTTAATCCAAAAGAATTTCCTTTTCATTGCTCTGTAAAGGGATTCCCCGTTCAAAAACTTCGCAAGCCTGCCCCTGGTCGTTTTATCAGCCAAATTCATTAAAATATAGGATCATATCCGAGTAAAATCAGTGCAATCCGCGTTTAAAGATCGGTGTAATTATTCATTAAAATTCCGCATTCTTCGGATACCTTGGGAAAGGGATCACATCCCTGATGTTGCCCATGCCGGTAACAAAAAGCACCAGGCGTTCAAAGCCAAGCCCAAAACCAGCATGCGGACAAGCGCCAAACCTGCGCGTATCCAAATACCACCAAAGCTCATCTTTAGGGATGCCCATTTCGTCCATACGTTGTTCCAGCTTATCCAAACGCTCCTCACGCTGCGAGCCACCTACAATTTCGCCGATGCCCGGGAACAGGATGTCCATGGCGCGTACAGTTTCGCGGCCATTGGCATCCGGCTCGTTCTGGCGCATGTAAAATGCTTTTATCTCTTTGGGATAATCGGTAAGGATCACCGGCTTTTTAAAATGTTTTTCAACCAAATAGCGCTCATGTTCTGATTGCAGGTCGGTACCCCAGCCCTCCACCGGATATTGGAATTTTTTTTTCTTATTCGGGGTCGATTCTTTTAAGATGTCGATGGCCTCGGTATAAGTAAGGCGCTCAAAATCATTATCCAAACAAAACTGCAGCTTATCGGTCAGTGTCATTTCTGAACGTTCATTTTGTGGCTTTTGCTTTTCTTCTTCGGTTAACCGCTGAGTTAAAAATTCAATATCATCCGCGTTTTTATCAAGCGCATATTTTATCACGTATTTCAGCATGTCCTCGGCAAGGTCCATGTTGTCGTTAAGGTCGTTAAAAGCAACCTCCGGCTCAATCATCCAAAACTCGGCCAAATGGCGGGTCGTGTTTGAGTTTTCGGCCCGGAATGTTGGACCGAAAGTATAAATATCGCTCAAAGCCATTGCACCCAGTTCACCTTCCAACTGACCGGAAACAGTTAAGTTGGTAGCTTTAGCAAAAAAGTCCTGCGAAAAATCAACTTCGCCACTCTCTGTTTTAGGCGGGTTTGCCAAATCGAAGTTGGTTACATGGAAAGTTTCACCGGCACCTTCCGCGTCAGATGCTGTGATGATAGGCGTGTGCAGGTAAACAAACCCGCGTTCCTGGAAAAACTGGTGCACTGCAAAAGAAAGGCTGTTGCGCACACGGAATATGGCCCCAAAAGTATTGGTGCGGAAACGCAGGTGTGCCTTTTCGCGCAAAAATTCCAAAGTTTGCCTTTTGGGCTGTAAAGGATATTCTTCCGGGTCACAGTCGCCCAATATCTCAATATCCTTTGCAATAACTTCAACTTTTTGTCCTTGCCCTAAGGAGGGGATCAGCTCGCCGGTAACGCTGATTGCTGCACCAAAAGTGATGCGCTTAAGCAACGCCGGATCAGTATTTTCA
Source organism: Mucilaginibacter sp. (assembly GCF_028288225.1). Taxonomy (GTDB): domain Bacteria; phylum Bacteroidota; class Bacteroidia; order Sphingobacteriales; family Sphingobacteriaceae; genus Mucilaginibacter. The sequence continues at coordinate 7,986 of NZ_JAQBOC010000078.1, read as the reverse complement.
AAATCAACAACAATTTGGATGTTGTTATTGGTTGAGCCATCATTTAAAGCAATAAAACGATTTTGACGGAATGCACGTACCCATCCCTTAACTGTTACATCAATACCTGTCTGTTCACTTTCTAATAATGATTTGATCTTGATCCGCTGGCTCATATAAAATATTTTGAGGGGCAAAAATACGATTATTTGATGTTTGTCTGAACCGGAATTAGCGGAATTTTCAGAATTAACAGAATGAGCGCCTTTATATTAGGTGTAGAAAAGATAAAAAAACCGAAAAATTATTTAATTCAACAAATTCCGGTTCATACAATTAGTAAGTTTGCCAATAATGAATCCCAAAGCAAGTCTTATCATAGGCATCCTCTGTATTTCTTTTTCGCCAATTTTTGTAAAGCTTGCCGGGGCCGATCCTTTAGCTTCTGGCTTTTACCGCATCTTTATAGCCTGGCTTTGCCTGTTGCCCTATTGCATAATAAAAGGCTATTTAAAAATCAGCCGCAAAGATTTAATAATAGCCTTAATAGGCGGCGTGGTTTTTGGTGTCGATATTGCCGTTTGGAACTTATCGCTTGTGAAAATCTCAGCCACTGTGTCAACGCTAATTGCCAACCTTGCCCCGGTTTGGGTAGGCTTAATAAGCTACCTGGTATTTAAAAGGAAATCGGGCAAGATGTTTTGGATCGGTACCTGGGTTGCCATTTTTGGTATGGTTATATTAGTTGGCTACCAAAATATACTTTCGCTTCAATTTAACATCGGCATCCCGCTTGCACTTTTAGCCAGCTTATTTTATGCTATTTATATTGTTATTACCCGCGGCATCCTCCAAAAAATAAGCACTATCACTTTTATGTTTTATAACATGCTTGCCGGGAGTGCTTTTTTGTTCGTCATCAATCTGTTCCGGCACAATGAGCTTGTTAATTTCTCTTCAACGGCCTGGCTGTGTTTTTTAGGTATGGGACTGCTGTGCCAGCTGGCCGGGTGGTTAACCATTAATCATACTCTGCGTTTTTTGGAATCTACAAAGGTGTCTATCGCCCTGCTAAGTCAAACAGTAATAGCCGGATTCTTAGCCATATTGCTGTTAAATGAAACGCTGGAGCTAAAAGAAATTATTGGCAGCGTGATTGTTTTGGGTGGAATTGCAATAACGTTTTTGAAGCCCTCCAAAATAACAAGTCTAAAAGTTAAGCAAAGTTAAAGACAATCGGCATATGTAATTTGGTTTGGTACTCATAAGAAATATGATAAAATTGATGCGGCAACGGTTGCCTATATCGCAGGTGGTAAGTAACGATACTAATTTGCATATGCCCATCATTCCGGCACATAAACATAAAACTTGCCACCTGCAAAGCTTAACTTATCAGCACCATTCCCGCTGGTTTTTATAAAATTTAACTGAAAAGTGCCGTTTGCAATATTTGTATAAATATCAAAATCCCTTATTGTAACCTTATTTGTTAAGGTGGTATCAAGCTTATAGTGACTTGTAAACACATCCAGGCCAATAGTGGTATAATATTGGGACTGACCTGACTTTATAGGATAGGCGCCTTTTCCCCTGAATTTCAAATTGAAATATAAACTTTCTTCTCCGGCTGCCTTAAATCCGCGTATCTGCAGCGAGTCTTTACCAGAAATATAGTTAGCCTCGGGCTTAGCCACCCAGTTGCTGCCGTTTTTCATGGCTCCTATAAAAAGATCGTTAACAACATTTTGATTGTCTTTTTTGCAGGCAGTGATTAATACACAGAAAAAAGCAAGGCCTGTCAGAAATATTTTTTTCATGATATAATTGGTTAAACGCTATTTAAATACCAATACGATAAATTAATAAACAACGCTACAGCCAATTAATCCAATTTACTCAATCAATAACTATCTTTGCAGCTGTGAGTGAAAAAACCATTCTTAAGCTGCAATTACCTACTGATCCCCTTTGGGTAAAAAACGTTGTTGAAAGCAATATTGAGGAGCTTTTAACCGATCATGCTTTTTGTGAACAGAAGGCTGCCAGTAATGGTATCACACTCATTGTTCAAAACCCCAACCTGTCTGACCTAGTGCAGGAAATGACCATGCTGGTACAGGAAGAAATGGATCACTTTAAACGTGTGCATGATATAATTTTGCAACGCGGCTTTGTTTTAGGTCGTGAGCGTAAAGATAATTATGTAAATGAGCTGCGTAAATTTATCATCATAGGCGGTGGCCGTACCGTACAATTGATCGACCGTTTGCTGTTTTCGGCTATGATTGAGGCACGCAGCTGTGAACGGTTTAAAGTACTGTCTGAAAATATAAACGACGAGCAGTTATCTGCATTTTATCATGAGCTGATGATTAGCGAGGCAACCCATTATGCTATGTTCATCCGCCTTGCTAAAAAATATGCCGATGGCATTGATGTAGAAAAGCGATGGACCGAATTCTTGGCTTACGAAGCTAAAGTGGTAAAAAACTATGGTAAGTCGGAGGCCATACACGGGTAGTTGATGTGCGAATTTTGGATGTGCGGATGTCCAGATGAGAAATTAGCTAAAATCTTTAATACCTACAACATTTTGTAAATAATTATCCATCAACACCATATCCACCTTATCATTTAAAAAACCGATATGCATATCGGGCCTTACAATAAGGGATTTCCCTTGCTTTCCGTTTACTTCAAAAGCATCAAAAACAGGCTGATTTTTTGCTGATTGCGGCAGATAGAAGAAATTGAGCATGCCCGGGTATTTTTGGGTAATCCATTTGGCAAGGGCGAAAAGGTCTATCTCGGCCACTCTACCTAAAACTATCAGGGTAAAGCCTGGCTTGCTGCACCACTCGTGCAGGTCAGTTTCTTCCTGCTTTTTTTCGTCGAATACTTTTAAATAGGGCAACCTGTCGCCCGCTTTTATTTGGGTTGATTGGCTGATGTGCAGGCTGATGGCACTATCCCGGTAACTAATTGCGATTTGCGATACCTGTTTAAAAAAGCCTGCCCTTATGGTTTTATTACCCCAAGCCAGCTTTAATAAGGCAGGCATTACCCAACGTTTAACTAAACCGGTAAACCAGCTGTCAGACATTATCATGGTAAATGCCTTGTCGGTTGTTCTTAGCAGCCTTTTGGCAACCGGTATCCGCTCTGCGGCATAGCTATTTAAGATTTTCTGGTTAAACTGGCCATTAGCCACGCCTGCCAGTTTCCAGCCCAGGTTATAGGCATCCTGCAAACCGGTGTTCATTCCCTGTCCGCCAACCGGCGAATGGATATGTGCAGCATCACCCACTAAAAAACATCGTTGTGCCCTAAAATTATCTGCCATACGGTGATGCAGGCGGTAGGTAGTAAACCAGTAAGTTTCTGTGATTTTTATTGACAATCCGCTTGTTTTATCAAGCCCCGGCAATATATCTTCAACCTTTAAGTCTTCTTTATCGCTCAGCTCATCTGGCAGGTTACCGAGGGCGCGGAAACGGTTTGCCTCCGGCATCGGGAAAAATGCAGAAAAGCCTTTTTTAGCCAGGAACAGGTGTACCTTACTGTCATTCAGTTCAGCATTACCCAGCTCAACATCAGCTAAATAAAAGTTATGCCCGTAAGTTTCACCGTTAAATGGGATCTGTAATTGCTTACGTACAGCACTATGTGCGCCATCGGCCCCAACAACCCAATCGCAGGTAAGTGCGGTAGGCTCATCGCCGTTTTGCAGTTGAACTTCAACCTGTGCGTCTGCTTGTTTTAGTGTAATTAAGGTGGTTTCCCAATAAACCGGGCAGCAGTTCAGCGTTAAATAATCAAGCAGCAGGCGTTCGTTTTTACTTTGCTGGTATAAAAGGATATAAGGAAAAGGTGTTTGCCCTTCGCCAACATAATCTAATGCTAAAGCCGCAACCTGCATTCCATCTTCATTAAATACTACTCCTTGAGCCTGTTTGCCGTTTTCAATCACGCGGTCAATAACGCCCATTTGCCGGTAGATCTCCAATGAACGTGCCTGCACAGCCAGTGCTTTTGATTCATCGGTAGGCCCTTGTCTAATATCAATAATTACAGGCTGAACACCATTCCTAAGCAATTGGGCAGCCATCATCAGCCCGGATGGACCGGCGCCAACTATCAGTACTTTGGTATGTGCCTCAGTAATTACCACTTATAATTTATGAAATATTAAAAATATGGTTGGGCGTTTATGCAGCTCGGGTACTTTTTTCTGCCATTCGGCGATGGTCTTTGTTTGAATTAATTCCGTTGCAGCTGTTATATCGCATGCTATACATAACCGTGTTTTTGGATTTGCTGTTTTCAAAATCTCCTCCAGCATCGGATTATTGCGAAAAGGCGTTTCGATAAAAATCTGTGTTTGGTCGTTTCGCTCCGACAAGCTTTCCAGCTCTTTTATCTTTTTGCTGCGCAATAGTTTATCAATAGGCAAATAACCATAAAAGGTAAAGCTTTGTCCGCTAAAGCCCGAGGCCATCAGCGCCAGCAAAATGGAGCTTGGGCCAACCAGCGGCACCACCTTTATACCCATGCGGTGCGCTTTCTCAACAATTTCCGCTCCCGGGTCTGCAATGCCGGGACAACCGGCTTCGCTCATCAGGCCAACATCGTTACCGGCTTGCAGGCCTTTAAAAAACTCGCCTGTACCATCGCTGCGGTTGTGTTTGCCGTAATCATGGATCAGCAGTTCGCTTTGCGGCGTTTTCAGTCCCGCTTCTTTTAAAAACCTGCGGGCGGTTTTCTCGTTCTCTACAATATATTCCTTAATACTGTTAACGGTATCAACCAGGTAAGGCGTGAATGATTTGGCCGCGGCTTCGTCGGCAAGCGGTACCGGGATTAAATAAAGGGTTCCTAAAGGCATATTGCAAAATTGCTGTTTTTTGTTTAATTTAACGTGAGTTTGATTTTGGAATTATTCGCCTCACCCTGCTCTCTCCAAAGGAGAAGGTTCTAAAAGAAGCACGAAGTTCGAGTCCTCTCCTTTGGAGAGGATTAGGTGAGGCAGAAAAAATGCATTTGGTGTGAATTTTTTGCCAGGTTTTATATTAATCGAAAGGAGTTTGAAATAATGAAGGAATTAGGCATTAACTGGTTTATAGAGGGATCGATAGATTTTGAGTATAAAAAATACATCCTGCTCGACTACCTGCAGGAGATAAACCGCCATTTTGATAAGAGCAAACTATATCCAAATCTTACCGACCTGATATTCCATTTTAACAACCTGCTGTATTTTAAAAAGAATAAAAGCATGCTGCAGCAGGCCTTTCCGCAACGTTTAACCCAGGCTGACCTGGATGCCGTGAAGCTTACCTATCAGAAAATTGTGGATGATGACAGCTCCATGCGCGAGATTGAGCAGATAATAGCCTATGCCCTTCAAAAAATGGATCCCGCCATCCAAACCGGTAAAGAGATCTATGATTTTGTAGAGAGCAGGCTGAATATTGATCCCGTTGGGATTGTGCCGCTATTGCCTTATCATGGCTATTTCTCCCTTCGCAATGGCCGGGAACGCATGAACTTTATCTATGAATACCAGATCACTATATTTGAAAGCAAGGATGATAAATACCGCGGTATCAATATCAACTTTATTGATACCTGGGAGCAAAGCATCTCCAACACGCCCGAAACGGTAAAACTTGATTTGATCCGCAGAAACAAATATCTGCCCAATCCGGCAGTTTATTATGTGCAAAGCGATATTACCTTTCCGTTAGAGCAAACGTTATTACCAGTAGCCAAAAGAAGCCTTGTGAAGTATATTTCAAGTGCCGCGTGATTTGATTTCGGAGGTCGGATGTTCTATTTCGGATTGGTTTACGTAATTAATAATCCTTTCATTTACTGCACACTGCCAACTCAAAACTGCCAACTATCCCCCTTTCAGCCATCAACTACTTCACTAACACCAACCCATTTTCCGGCACCCATTTATCATACTCAATAGTTTTGGCAACACCTTCTGCATAGGCTCGTCCTCGGAGTTTTTCAACCAGGTGCAGGGCGCCGTCTATCCCGGCAGAGATCCCCGCCGTGGTAATCACATTGCCATTATCAACAAAACGGGTATTGGCTAAAACTTTTGTTTTAGGATACGCTTTTTGCAGGTTATCAATTTGTAAATGGTAAGTAGTAGCAGTAAGATTATCTAATAACCCTGCTTTGCCCAATATAAAAGCACCCGTACAAACGGAAAAATAAGACTTCACTTTTTGTGCCTTGACCCATGTCATCACCGAATCATCAATAACTCCCGGACCGGTATCTCCACCAAAAACAGCAAGGATATCGGCTGGAGGAGCATCATTAATAGTGTAATCAGGCGTTATAAACAATACGGTTTGTGCACGGAGCGGCTTATAACTTTTTGATACAGTAAACACGTTAAATCCGGCAGCTATAAATACTTCCATAGGGCCGGCGAAATCCAATACCTCAACGCCATCCTGCAGGTAAAAACATATGGTTACACGCTTTAAGACTAACTGCTTTTTAAAATCACCCAGCTTCATTTTAATCAGCTCCATTTTACAATGCGGACAAACACCTGGCTTATCAAACTGCAGTTCATCACAACTGCCATTACATGGCCCGCATACATAAATTATTTTATCGTCAGCAACTGACGGCTGGGCTTTTATCAGGCTTGAGCTGAATATTACCAGGAATATAATGAGGCAGGCTCTTTTCATATGAGAGATCTGGGTTACTAGTAAATGTACTAACCATCAGATTATAAACTGTTTCAATTGTTACAAGTCTCTCGATTATTTTGGTGTAAAACATGGTGAAACAATTGAAACAAAAGTTCTCAGTCAGCCCCAATAATGTTGGGTTTGAAATTGATCGCCAGGAATATTATTTATTGATAACCTCCAGGATCTGATCTGCACTGCATTTTTCCTGCAGGCCGGTAGCCATGTTTTTAATGGTTAACAAGCCGCTTTCAATTTCGTCGCTGCCGATGATTATGGTAAACGGTATGTTTTTATTATTGGCATAATCCAGCTGCTTTTTCAGTTTGGCGCCTGCGGGATATAGCTCGGCATTGATATCCTTTTTGCGCAGTTGCTGCAATATCGGCATGGCAAATTTTTCGCCGTCCTTATCAAAGCAACAGATCAATAATTGGGTGGATTCGCTTGTTGTTTCAGGGAACAGGTTAAGCTCATCCATCACATCATAGATCCTGTCGGCACCAAACGAGATGCCCACCCCTGTTAATCCCTTTAAACCAAACATTCCGGTAAGGTCATCATACCTTCCGCCTCCGCCTATGCTGCCCATGGCTACCTCGTTGGTTTTTACCTCGAAGATGGCGCCGGTGTAGTAGTTCAGTCCCCTTGCTAAAGTTATATCCAATTCCAGGGTGGCGGTTTGCAGTTGGCATAGGTCAACATAGTTTAAAACTGTTTCAAGCTCATCGCAGCCCTTTAAGCCGGTGACTGAACTTGCTAATGCGCTGCGCAGGCTTTCCAGCTTTTTCCTGTTTGATCCTTCGAGCAAGACAACCGGTTTTATTTTTTCAATATCATCTGCAGTAAAGCCGCGATCCATGAGTTCTTTTATCACACCATCAAGGCCTATTTTATCCAGCTTATCAATGGCTACAGTCAGATCAATGATGTTATCAGCTTTATCTATAATTTCGGCAATGCCTGATAGTATTTTTCTATTATTGATTTTTATGGTGAAATCTTTTAATCCCAACTTGCTTAAAGCTTCGTCATAGATCAATACAAATTCGGCCTCGTTAAGCAAACTATCGGAGCCAACCACATCTGCGTCGCACTGATAGAACTCGCGGTAGCGACCCTTCTGCGGCCTGTCTGCACGCCAAACCGGCTGCACCTGGAATCGCTTGAAAGGGAAGGTGATCTCGTTTTGATGCATTACCACATACCGTGCAAATGGCACAGTTAGATCATAGCGCAAGGCTTTTTCAGAAATATGTGGTGTTATCCCGTTGGAAAG